>JBEKMY010000028.1:0-43895 GCA_049523355.1 Smithella sp.
TTTCAACTGCGCCGATATATGTAAAATGCAATTCCGATTTCCAACCAAGTTCTTCTTGAGAAAGACCTTTTTGTTTCCTTAAATTTCTAATCCGTTTTCCAAGCAATGATTTGATGTCTTCCACAATTCCTCCTGCAAGACTTTATAGTTTTAAGGAGGATATTGGTCTATAGACGATGTGTATTAATTTAGCTTTTATTTTATATATAAAAGTATTATAAATGCTTAATTCATTTTAAATGCGGATACATATAATAAATCTCTATACAGGTAATTAATTTCTGAATCTTTTTAATGGGACAGTTTTAAAAACATAAAACTTCTTGGAGGGGATCTATGGTAATCGATATCACAAAAGACTTTAAGAAATATATCTCTGATTTCCGGCGATCAGATAATCGAGGCATAAAAAATGAGCACGAGACCTCAGGGCTGGTCAGCAAGTTTTGTGAAGACGTCCTTGGATATGAATTTTTGCGAGAAATATCTCTCGAATATCGTGTTAAGCACAAGTATGTAGACTACGCAATCGTGCTGGACAAGAAAGTTCAGTTCTTCATAGAAGTAAAACGAACGAGTTTGGCACTTAAGGAAAATCATGTTGAACAGGCCAGTAGTTATGCCGCGAATGAGGGTATTCATTGGGTATTGCTGACTAATGGTAAGAACTGGAAAATGTATCATTTAAGTTTTGGTGCAAGAAAAGGAATTCAACATAAATTAGTCTGGGATGTTGATATTTTAGAAGACGATAAAATCAAAGACTCTATTTCAAAATTATCAATGCTTCATAAAAAGAATATAACAAAAGGTATGCTCGATGCCTACTTTAATAGACAAGAAACACTCTCTCCTGAAAATATTCTTCAAGCCATCTTTCATGAAAAAATATTACATTTAATCTGCCTGAATTTGAAAAAATCCTCTGGCATAAAAATTGACAAAGAAGAACTGAGAAAAAAAGTAAAAGACATGATCTCCAAAGAGACTTGGAAAAAGATGAATGGGGATAATATAAAAATTATTTCCAAGAAAAAATCCGCGAAGCAAAAAAAGAATGTATAAAATAAAAGTTAGAGTTCTTTAAGTGAACTGCTGAAATTGAAATTTAAAAGTGCATCTAAAGAAGGGTGACAACATGAAAGACAAGATAGTTACAGGCCAGATAAAGGATTTAGATACAGGAGAAACTCATGAAATTGCCCCATTTTATTTATTTAGAGGCGGTTTTGAACTGAATACATTTATTAAAATACTAAATGTTGAATCATATTTACATCCGGACAACTCCAAACAGATTTCAGTGGATTGTCTTGCTTTAGATGGTTGTGGATTTGTCTTCAAACTAACGATTGACTTCACGCCTGAGCGTCTTGAAGACGAACTCATTATTCTCTCGGATATAACGGTAGGTAAAATATTGGCTGTCCACGGAGACTATTCTGTATTACCGGATGAGAAAGGCGGCATCTCTCTTCATAATCCGACATACTCTCCATTGCCAACGGAATATTCGCGCGAAGAGATAGAAGAAGTTTTTCGTGTCAATAATTTGGCTGATAAAAACAGATTAATTTAATGCCTCAATTCATCAGCAAAAGCGAAGTTCTTGTATTAAATGTTTCGGGGGGTTATGAAAAAAATTTTAGCTCTGATTGTTATTCTTGCGGTGGTTATTACAGGCTATTTTGCAGCGGGTCCCTTCATCACCATATATAAAATCAAGTCAGGGATTAAGAATCGAGATGCAGAAAAGATCTCTGCACAAGTTGATTATTCAGCTCTGCGCACGAACCTTAAGGAACAGTTTAATGCTCTTTTAGTGAAAAAGACTGCATCTGATCTTAAGGATAACTCATTTGCCGCCTTGGGCATGGCCTTTGCCTCCAAGCTCATTGACGGTATGGTTGATGCGTATGTAACACCAACTAACCTCGCAAATCTTATGGAAGGGAAAAAATCGGAGCAACCTAAAGGTATAGAAGAGACAACTAAAGAGAATAGCAACAAACCAGAACCATTTAAAGACGCACGTTACACGTATGACGGTTTCAGCAAATTCTCTGCTTGGGTAAAAGGTGATAAAGATGAGGAGATTCGTTTTGTTTTTACACGAAATGGCCTATCATGGAAACTAAGCAACATTCAAGTTCCCTCAAATGTGTTTGAAGGCGACAAATCAGTTTCTGCAAATAGTCAATCAACGGAAGAACAAACTACTTCGTCCCAAAAAGTCTCTGAACCATCGGCGTTCATGGTTGTACTACTAGAGAAAAAATTTATTCCAGCGGACTATGAGAATAGAATTTTAGATGCAATTAAGATCACTATAGCGTTGACAAACTTGACAGGTAAAGACATTAGAGCTTTTGACGGTGTTCTCGGATTTACCGACCTATTGGACAACGAAATTTATTCAGCACCAGTCGCAATAAATAAACGTATCGCTGCTAATGCAACACTTGAATGGTCGGGAGGTATAGACTGTAACCGATATATTGATTCTCACCAGCGCCTTAAAAACGAGGATTTTGAAAATCTAAAAGTCTATTTCAAAACTCGTAAAATTCTTTTTTCCGATGGAACCACTAAAGAGTTTTTGAATGATTAGAATAATCAACATGGATAGTTGCCAGTGTAAAACACATTCCAAAGGAGAATGATCAATGAAAAAAATAATAGTTATTAGTATCCTATTGTTGATTTCAAGTATTGCAAATGCTGAATGGATTTCAAGTGATTCCATTAATGACCCTGCAAAAGAAAAACTTTGTCTATCACTGATATCGAAAGAGATATCAAAGAAAGCTAAGGCAGAGCCATTTGAAATGGACTCTCATGCAATTGAGATGATGAGGGGACACCATCCAGAACAAACCTTTGTCGTGGTTCATGGCAGTCTTTACGATTGTATGCTTATGGATGGCACTGGAAAGTTTGATATAGCTTCTATTACTAATGTTGAAGGTTGGAGTTGGCATAGAATCGAGCCGCCTAAGCCGAAACAACACGAACCTAGTATAGAAACATCAGAGGGGCGTGACATTGCATGGTATCTTTGCAAAGACGCTTATCGTCATAAATTTGAAAACGAAAACATGGAGTATGACCATAGTTTTATGGATATTATTTCAGTAGGAAGTTTTGATGAAGTCTTTGTTCCTAAAAATAAAAGAAAAGGCAAAGGTAAAACTAAACATAATTTCATTGCCGGCAAAAAAGTAGAAAAATACGATGTTGTAGTGCAGGGAAAGGCTTTTTATGGACCAGCCAACCCAGACTTAACTGCCGTTCATTTTGCATGTTTGCTTTCACCAATGTTTGAAGTTAAAGCAATTCAATATGAATGGTAATCTTCAGTTTTAAAAACTGTCTCCCATTAAAAAGTTGTAAGTGTAACATTTAGAATTTCATTAAATGTTAACTTTTTTAATAATTAGTTTATTTTCACAGGATTTGAATAACTTGTGAGTAATAAAATCCGCATCCATCTATAATGAATAGATATACTCGCCCTTTTTTCATTTCTTTATATTTCCCCTTCCAACTAAGTCCTTAAATGACCTTTTTTAAGCCCTAGAACGTCCCATGCGTCATTTTTTTTAAAAACCCGTAAAAACCTCCGTTATTTTGTCCTCAATTACTAAAACTCGTCATATAGAGCATTTTTTGATTAAATTATTGAAATTATAGAGATATTCTCTTTCGTATTGCCGAAAATACAGGTATTATTTTTTAAACAAAACTTTAAATATGTTTAAAAAAGCATATTAAGTATTTAATTTTATTAATAAAACTTTAAATTAGGCCGTTTTATGAATAAAATCAATCAACTAAAAACAGGAAAAAGGAGGAAAAGTAACATGAAAAAGGCAGAAAAAGAGAAAAAAGTCGTTAAGAAGAATTCTTTTGGTTTTAAAGAAGGGTCGAATAGAGCCATCATCAGCGACATGTTTCTGGATGGAGGCATAAAGTTACAAGATGCCGCAAAGAAAATTGCGAAGAAGCTTAATAAAGAAGAACCAAAAGCCATATCAATGATTCTTGGGATGGTGAAAAGGCTTCTAAAGAAAGGGCATAAGATAGAAGTTCTTATTGCTGCATCATCAAAGAAAAACGTTCAGCCTAAAAAAAGTAATAATGCTTCAAAAGTTCCCGCCGAGATTGCTTCCGTAAAAGAAAGCGCTGAAGAGAGCTGTAGAGAAAAAAATGAAGAACCCTAAATGCAGAGGGAGGGGAGTAAAACTCCCCTTAATGCACATAAAAACAGTCCCAAGTCTGTTTAAAGGAGACCAAAAATGCACGCAGTAGGGTATTGCCGAGTAAGCGGAAAAAATCAGATTGAAAAATTTGGCTTCGATAGACAGGAAGAAAAAATAAAACGTTATTGCAAAAGAAACAAAATTACCCTTGAGCAAATTTATAAAGAACAGGTTTCCGGAACAAAGGGAGAAAGTGACAGGCCAGAATTTACATCAATGATCAATGGCCTTCTCTCCAATGGAACGCGAACCATTGTTGTAGAATCACTTGATAGGCTTGCAAGGGAGTATAGGATTCAGGAACAAATATTATTTTATCTCGCCTCAAAAGAAATAGACCTCATATCGGCAGATTCAGAAGAAAACATAACTCAGGAAATTCAGAAAGACCCTGTCAAGAAAGCTCTCATTCAGATGCAAGGGATATTTTCAGAGCTTGAGAAAAGTCGCTTAGTTAAAAAATTAAAAGATGCTCGTGAGAAAAAGAAAGCAGCAACAGGTAAATGTGAAGGCGCTCCGGCATATGGTGAGCTTGAAAATGAAAAAGAAGTATTGAAATATATAGTCGATGCCCGCCTTAATCATGAAAAGAAATATCTTATTGGCAGTAGAAAAAGACCACCCAAAAGTTTTCGACAAATAGCAATTGATCTGAACACAAAATATTTATCTGGATATAACTATAAACCGAAGAGAGCGGATGAATGGACAACGTTCACGGTATTTCACATGTTCAAGCGTGCCGGTGAATTGGGATTTTATGAGAAAATTACAACAACTAAAAAACAAGAAAAGGAAAATAAAAAAGCAGCTTAAATCGAGCGAACAATCTCATTATAAAAATAGAAAAATCCTCCGATCTATTTTTTTCGATTTTTAAGTCTTAAGTGATTGTTATGACTAACTTTTCTAATGAAACCAAAAAATTATCAAAAAAAAGACCGTTCGTAAGGTATTGATATTAATAAGATACTAAAAATAATTTTCAAAAACACGGTCACATTCTCAGTTTTCATAATATAATATAAATATAGGCATAAATAATTTTAAAATTTAAAAATGAAGAGAGGATTAAAAAATGGATAAGCAAGGATTACGATTTGCAGCCATTGTAAGAGTCAGTACAGAAAGACAGGCTAAGAGGGGCGAAAGTCTTAATGTTCAGAAAAAACATATAGAGGATGCAGTAAAATATAGTGGTGGCACAATTTATAAATGGTTTACAGGACATGAACACGCCACACCTGATTATGAGCGGAAACTCCTTGATGAATTGATGAGGGAGGTAAAAGAAAAACCTAAAGAAAATTTCGATGCGATCATGGTTTACAGTACAAGCAGGTGGATGAGAGATAATCTTAGACATGCGGAATATATAAAACTCATTCGTGATAATGGCATTAGATTTTTTGTTTTGACTTCTGAAAAAGACCTTTATAATGCCAGAGAAGATTTTTTGCTGACATTGGATGTTGCAATTAATCAATTAAATGCACAAGAAATTAACATCGCGGCAACTCATAGTAAAATTGCAAGAGCTCAAAAAAATCAACCTTCAAATGGTGGCGGGAAGCTGTTTGGTCGTACATTCACCAAGGAAACAGGGAAATGGGATGTTGATGAACCTAAAAAAAGGATGGTTTTGGAATGGTCAAGATTATATCTCGAGGAAGATGTCTCCTTTAGAGAATTGGGGAAATTGTATGGAATGAATCCCTCAAATATTCATAAAACACTGACAGAAAGGTGCGGAACAAAATGGTCTATAAAATTTAATGAAAAAGCCTTGCGGAAAATTATACCGGTAGAATTGGAGGTTCCTGAATTATTACCTGAATCAACAATACAGCGAATAAAGGAGAAATGTAAAGCAAGAAAAACGTGGCAACATGGTTTCCAGAAATACCAATACCTTTTTAGTCGGATTATATTTGACAAAGATACAGGATATGCCCTTACGGGGACTGCAAATACGGCAGGCAAAAGATATTACCGACCATATCGCTGCAATGGTAAAAGATATAGTATTAATGCTGATATATTGGAAAGAGCTGTTTTAAACTCTTTTTTTGAGGCTTTGGGCTGGAATAAAAGTTTATCTGACACTATGTTTGAAGAGTTTCCAGCGATCGAAAATACAGAAATTTTAAATAATGAAAAGAATATTTATGAAAAAGAACTTAAGTCTTTTGAAAACAAGCAGACAAATATAATTAATGCTATCGAAGATTATAAACATGATGACACAAGTTCATCTTTCAATGCCCTTAAAACAAAACTCAAATATTTGGATGAAGGAATAGCGAATTTGAAATTCAAAATTCAAACAATTGAAAACCAATTGTTGATGATTCCCACTAAACAAGAAATTTCAGATCGTTTGAAACAAGCTGCAAAAGACTTATTGGAAATTGAAAAAGGAATAATTGAAGATCATAAAATGAGTTACGCAAGAAGTGGAAATATTTTTCATGATTTACCGTTTATTGAAAAACAGAAACTTATTAAACTAATATTCGGAGGTCAAGACGAACTAGGGAAAAAGTATGGTATATATCTAAGAGACATCAACGGTAAGCATAAAAGATATGAGTTTATGGCATATGGTAGATTAGGAAATATTAAGGGCTGTATTGAATCTAAGGAATCTTATTCTTATCCTGATAATGAGATATATATTTCAGATTACCCTGAGGAGATAAGAAAAGATGTACGTAAGATCGTAAGAGTTAGTGATAACAATAAAGAACGTATGCTTTGTTTACACGCCCCATACCACCGCCGCGGTAACGATCAATGAAAATGCCGATCCCGACGTGCCTCGCGATATTCTAGAGGCCCTCGAGAGAGCTGTTCCCTTAAGAGCCAATTATAGGCATACGGAAGGAAATTCCGCGGCGCATATTAAATCTTCTTTGGTGGGTGCGTCTGAATTGGTCATCATTGAAAACGGCCGTCTGATTTTAGGAACCTGGCAATCAATCTTTTTTTGCGAATTCGACGGCCCCCGCACACGCAAAGTGATCATAAAATTTATCAGTACGAAATAGATAAGAATATTACGTTTTAAGTAATTAAGGTTTAAGGCGGCAACGTTTAGTGCGACCAATGTTTCTACTTAAAATTTAAATCTTAATGCTTAATACTTTTATCATCTGTTCATGAATCAAACCGTTACTTGCCAGAAGACCAGGCGATTGTAAATTCCACTTTTCCCCTGCAATATCGGAAACGCCGCCGCCAGCTTCTGTAACCAAAAGACTTCCTGCGGCTGTATCCCAGGGTTTGAGTTTTAGTTCCCAGAAACCGTCAAACCGTCCGGCTGCAAGGTAAGCGAGATCTAAAGCCGCGGCGCCGGCACGTCGGATAGCCTGAACACTTATGGCCATCGAATTAAAATAATCAAGGTTATTTTCTTTGCTTTCCCTGATATCATAAGGGAACCCGGTAGCCAGAAGACTTTTGGAAAGATTACTGCAATCAGAAACAGATATTTTTTTACCATTTAAATAAGCGCCTTCGCCCTGCACAGCGACAAACATTTCTTCCCGCATTGGATCATAAACTACACCCAGAATGACTTTACCTTTATTTTCCATGGCAATGGAAACACAAAAAACAGGATACCCGTGAGCATAATTTGTTGTCCCATCCAGGGGATCAATTATCCACCGTATCTCTCCTGTGCCTGTAATTGCCGGCGACTCTTCCGATAAGATCCCATGATCGGGGAAATTCCGGCTAATTGCCTCAATAATCAAATCTTCAGAGAGCTTATCGGCTTCAGTAACCAGATTAATTTCGCCCTTGTAATGAATATTATGCGTTTTGTTAAACATTTCTTTTAATAACGCGCCGGATTTTTGCGCCAGATCAACTGCAAATGACTTGTATTGCAACATATAGAAATACTCCTGCCATAATTATTTCATACTATTCGCTTGTGATTATTCCCTTGCAGGCAATAATTACCGGTAAAGTGAAGGTTTGATTTATTTCGCTCCCCCTGTGGGTTGCGCATCCGGTCTTCAGCTAACTTTGTTGGCCTCGTCGTCGGGCTTCTTCAACCTGTTAAAAATATGCCCGCAAAACCTCCTCCTTGCCGCCGCGTTATCCCTTGAACGCGAAATGATATAAAATGATGTTAACAATAAAATTTAAAATAATTAAAGCGATAATGTAAAAATTAGTTCTATTTTAAAGAGTTGTGTTGCAATAAAATTAATGTTAAATAAATCCCAATAAATGTCGTTATTTGTGATTTTATATGTTTATAGAAAAAACGCCAGGTAATAATTCGCAAGAATTAAAAGCAACAAGAGAAGCCTTGGGTCTTTCTCTTGAAGATGTATTTAATCAAACACGCGTCAGAGTTGTTTATCTGCAAGCTATAGAAAATAAAGAGTTTCATTTGCTGCCGGTTCCCGTTTACACAAAGAATTTCATAAAAATTTACGCTCGTGTTTTAGGAATTGACAGTGAACCGATAATTAAAGATTATGAAAATTATCTTAACTCCCTAAAAGAAGCACAAACACTACCGACGGAAAATATATCCGGGAAAGAACTTCTTTCTGCGAGAATCACCGGTCATAAAACTTATTGGGTGATCGCTTTTGTTTTAATGGCTATTATTGTTGTATCCTGGATAATTTATAAACAATACGAATCATCCTCGGATATAATTAACTCAACCAACAGAATCACCAATGCTATTCGGCAGAATCAGGAGCAAAATGTAAAATCTTCGTTTAATGCGACTGTTCCGGTAGCCCAGCAGACAAAAGCTGATCATCCGCCTGCGCTAAACGAAATTAATAAACAATTGCCGGTTGAGAAGCAAACAACTTCCGGCAATAGTGAAAATAGCAGCGTAAAACCTTCTATAAAACAAATTTCGCCTCCGGTTGAAAATATACAGACTGCATCTGATCGTGGAGAAGCCAATCTTTTGGTTATTAAAGCGATTGAAGAAACATGGATGCGTGTAAAGGCCGATCAAAATCCATCGTTCCAGGTCTTGTTGAAACCTGGAGAAAAATTTGAACGCAAAGCGGTGAACTTTGATATTTATATCGGCAATGCAGGGGGGATTAAAATACAATTTAAAGGTAAAGACATGGAAGACTTGGGGAAGACAGGAGAAGTAGTCCATTTGCGATTACCTTAATTTAAAAGAATAAAATAAAGAGGCAATATTATGTTTGAAATAAACATCAAGGAATTGCTTGTAATATCAGTAATTGTTTTGATTATTTTTTGCGCAGGGAAATTGCCGGAAACGGGTTTAAGCTTTGGATAAAGGGATTAAATACCTTAAAAATCAGTTTACGAAAATAACAAAATTAACAATCCGCCATTAAAAAAGGAAAACAAAAAAGAATAACTACTACCGTGCAATAAAAACGAATCAATGATTTATAATTATTGCGCGAAGCCATACCTCTTATATTTTAACATACATTTAAAGAATTGTTCTGAACAACTTTATTTAAAATGCGGTTAAGATTAAAAGCTCAGTATACGCGGACGATTAAAAAGGAACGTCATCTAAAGGCGAGTTGCCACCATTAGCGCCTGTAGAAGCGGCATCGAAAGATGGGTCCTCTGCTTTGTTTTGTCCTTTGGAATCGAGCATTTGCATATTAGAAGCTATGATTTCAGTAGTGAAACGTTTGACCCCTTCCTTATCTTCCCATGAACGTGTCTGAATACGCCCCTCTATGAAAACCAGCTTGCCTTTAACGAGGTAATTGCCGCATATTTCAGCAAGTTTCCCCCACGTAACTATCCTATGCCATTCGGTTTTTTGAACTTTTTCTCCATTTTTATCTTTCCATTGCTCATCCGTGGCTAAATTAAAATTTGTGACCATCGTGCCATCGGGCGTGTAACGAACATCCGGATCTTTACCAAGTCTTCCAATCAATATTACCTTGTTTACCATTTCGCCCACCTCCTGTTGATAAATCGCTACTTATATACATAACATTTCTGCTCGTGGCAAACTAATTTTGTGCAGAAAAATATTTTAAATAATATTTACCATATAAAACTAAGCAATAATGATCATACTTGACTATTTGGCAAAAAAAATATAATTAAACAAACTTTGCAAAAGTGGAGAAATTATGGAAGATAATGAACTTTTAAATATCCGTTTGGAAAAAATATCGGATTTAAAAGCAGCCGGGATTGATTTATATCCCAACGATATCAAGCCTCGGAATACAACGGCAGAAATATTGGCTGAGTTTGGCAATTCCGATGGCGAAGCTCTGGCGAAGTTAACATATAGTTTTTCTATCGCCGGACGTTTAATGGCCGTACGTAATTTCGGTAAAGCTGCGTTTATCAAAATTCAAGATTACAAAGGCCAAATTCAAGGTTATGCAGCCAAAAATATTCTCAGCGCGGAGGCTTATTTTGTTTTTAAAAAACTGGATATAGGTGATATCATTTATATATCCGGAAAGTTGTTTCGCACTAAAACAGGTGAATTGACCATTGAAGCACAGGATTTGATTCTTCTTTCAAAATCCATTCGCCCCCTGCCGGAAAAATGGCATGGCCTTACTGATATCGAAACAAGATACCGCCAGAGATATCTTGATTTAATTGCTAACCCCAAGGTTAAAGAGATTTTTTATCGGCGCAGCCGTATTATCAAACTTATCAGGCAATTTATGGACCAGCATGATTTTCTGGAAGTGGAAACGCCGATGATGCAGCCCCATGCGGGCGGCGCTATAGCTCGTCCTTTTAAAACTCATCATAATGCTCTGAATCTGGATTTTTACCTGCGAATTGCCCCCGAACTTTATTTAAAACGTCTCGTTACCGGTGGATTGGAAAAAGTCTACGAAATTAACAGAAACTTTCGCAATGAGGGAATTTCCACTTTTCATAATCCCGAATTTACCATGATGGAATTTTACCAGGCATATAGCACTTATGAAAATTTAATGTCTTTCACGGAAGATTTATTTGCCTTCATTGCCATGGATATATTTGGCGGGCTGAAATTTAATTATCAAAACACAGAAATAGATTTGACCCCTCCATGGAGGCGCATTTCCGTGAAAGAAGCCCTTGTGCAAATAGCCGGCATGGAGCCGGCTGGTTTGGAAGATCAAACCAAAGCTTTAGCCTTTGCCCAAAAAAAAGGATGCAAGGTAAAAGATACCGATCATTTAGGAAAAATTTTAATGGCCATTTTTGATGAAATTGTGGAAAAGAAGCTTATTCAACCCACATTTGTAACTCATTATCCGGTAGTCATATCTCCCCTGTCCAGAAGATCTAAAAATGATGCGGATCTGACAGATCGTTTTGAATTGTATATTTACGGCAGAGAGATTGCCAACGCGTTTTCAGAGTTAAACGATCCGGTCGATCAGAGGGGAAGATTCCTGCAGCAATTACAGGAAAGAGAAGCTGGTGACGAAGAAGCTCACGAAATGGATGAAGATTACATCAGGGCATTGGAATACGCCATGCCGCCTACCGCCGGTGAAGGCATCGGTATTGATCGACTTGTAATGCTTTTTACAGATTCAGCTTCTATCAGGGATGTCATTTTATTTCCGCTGTTAAAAACTAAACAGGAATAAAATGATGAATAAATATTATTTTCTAAAAAAATAGAATTTGTCTCAAACTACAGGATATAATATTCTTATGCCCTATGAACTTTTTATAAGCAAACGTTATTTAAGCGCAAAACGAAAACAAGTATTTGTTTCGGTCATTACGTTTATATCTATCTTTGGTATTTTTCTGGGTGTGGCGGCTTTAATTATTGTGCTGGCAGTGATGAACGGATTTGAAGAGGATTTGCGGACAAAAATTTTGGGAATTAAATCCCACATTGAACTGACAACCGATTTGACCGGTCCCATGAAAGATTATCAAAAAGTTCGCGAAAAAATTGCTGATGTAGAAGGAGTTGTTGCTTCCACGCCGTTTATTTACAGCCAGGCGATGATACGCAGCAATAATGGTGTTACGGGTGTGATCATCCGCGCTCTGGATACTCAAAGCGCTTTTAAAGTAATCAATTTGGGAAAAGTTAAAGAGGGTAACATTGAATATCTCAATAAAATTCCTCATGAAATTTCTCTGAATTATAAAAGTAATGGCGTGTCGCCGGATGGGATTGTTATCGGCAAAGAAATGGCCAGAACTCTAGGGGTTTTTCTTTATGATACTATAACCATTATTTCGCCGGTGAGTATTTCCACTCCCATGGGAATGGTGCCACGCATGAAAAAATTTGTCGTTGTCGGTATATTTGAATCCGGATTCTACGAATACGATTCGACATTGGCCTATTTGTCTTTACAAAGCTGTCAGGACTTTTTACAAATGGGTAATACTGTTACGGGAATTGACATCAAAGTTGATGATATTTATAAGGCAGACGGCATTGCCCGAAAAATTCAAAGTAAACTAGGGTTTCCTTTTTGGACGCAAAACTGGATGCAGATGAATAAAAATTTATTTTCTGCTTTAAAGTTGGAAAAACACGTCATGTTTATTATTCTAAGTTTAATTGTCCTTGTCGCCGCGTTTAATATAATCAGCGCACTGATAATGATTGTAATGGAAAAAAATAAAGATATTGCTATTCTGAAATCAATGGGGGCAACTTCCCGAAGCATTATGAAGATATTCATTTTTCAAGGTCTGATTATCGGTGTTATCGGCACGGCTCTGGGGTGTGTGACCGGTTTGGCTGTAGCCTTAAATTTACAAAAGGTATCGATTATAGTTGAGAAAATATTTCGCTTTAAAATTTTACCCGGGGACGTTTATTATTTAAGTGAACTTCCTTCCAAGGTTAACTATGGAGATATCGTTATTATTGTTGTCGGTACTTTGTTTATTTGTTTTTTATCGACTATTTATCCCTCTTTACGGGCTTCCAGGACAGATCCCGCTGAAGCCTTGAGATATGAATAAAATTAAGACGGCTAATGAATAATTTATGATTGTATTGGAAAATTTGTCGAAGACATTTCTAAAAGATGGTATTAACATTAATGTTTTACGTGGGTTGAACCTTAAAATTAATAGAGGGGAATCTCTGGCAGTTCTCGGTATTTCCGGCGCCGGTAAAAGCACTCTCATTCATATTATGGGGATGCTGGATCACCCCACAGGAGGTTGTCTTTCCATTGATGGCATGAACGTTTTTGAATGGGAAGAAAAGAAAAGATCATCTTTCCGCAACTCGACTATAGGTTTTGTTTTTCAATTTAATAATTTGCTTCCGGAATTCAATGCTTTGGAAAACACCATGATGCCGGCCTTAATAGGAAGGATTCCAAAGAAACAAGCGGGAGAAAAAGCTTGCAAATTGCTGAAGGAAGTTGGATTAGAGCATAGAATCAAGCACAAGCCTGGAGAACTATCAGGCGGCGAACAACAGCGGGTGGCTATTGCCCGTGCTCTTATTATGGAACCGGAAATATTGCTGGTTGATGAACCGACAGGAAATCTTGACACGGAAACAGGAAAAAAGATAGAAGATATTCTGGTAAATTTAAATACGGCAAAAGGAATCACTCTTGTTACTGTAACTCATAACAAATTACTGGCAGAAAGAATGTCGAACAGGATTGTTCTGCACGATGGGAAAATTTATGAATATAAATAAAATAATGCGTCAAACATTGTTAACCTTTTTGTTTTTCATTATTCTTTTTGCTCCGCAGGCGCATTGTATGGAATTAAAAAAAATAATGATAATACCTTTCGAGATTTACAGCAATTACGATAAATCGGCTATCAGGGAATCTCTTTATAAAAATTTGTCGGAGGAATTTAAAAAAGAAAAATCTATTCAGATAATCCCGGCGGATAATTTTCTTCAAAACTATATAAATATTGATGAAAAAAAGGCCATTAGTCATGGAAAATCCGTGGGTGCTGATTTTGTGATTATAGGCAGTTTGACCCAATTAGGTGAATCTTTGAGCATTGATACGAGAATAATTGATGTCGCCCAGGGTAATATTTTGTCTACAGCTTCTGCTCAAGGTAAAGGTTTGGCCAACATCGGCGCTATCGTTGCACAATTAAAAATGGAAATTCTTGTACGCGTCGGGTTAGTTCAGAGAATAGCTAAGATTGAAATTCAGGGGAACAGGAAGATAAATTCCACAGCTATAATTGCAAGAATTAAAAGTAAGGTGGGGGATAATTATTCCGAGGCAAATATTGCGGCAGATATTAAATCAATATTTAAAATGGGTTTTTTCTTAGATGTCATTGCAGAAGAAACGTCCATACCGGAAGGGAAAGTCGTCACTTTCATTGTGCAGGAAAAAGGACTTATTTCAGAAATTCGCATTAATGGCAATAAAGCCTTAAGTAAAGATGATATTCAGGAAGCTATGACAACTAAAACCAAGCAAAACCTGAATCAGGAGCAAATTAAAGCTGATATAGAAAAAATAAAAGCCCTTTATGATAGTAAAGCTTATTACAATGCCGAAATAAAAGATAGAGTCGAACGGGACGGAGAGAAAGATTTCCGCCTAATTTTAGATATCAAAGAAAATGACAAACTCTACATCAGGTCAATTACTTTTGAAGGAAACGAAGCCTTTAGCTCAAAAGAATTAAAAAACATGATGACTACTTCCGAGTACAGCATTTTGCACTTTATCACCGATGCCGGTTTAATCAAGCGTGATCAACTTAAACAGGACATTGGTAAATTATCCGCTTATTATTTCAATAATGGTTTTGTTAATGCTCAAGTCGCCGAACCGGAAATAACTACCGATAAAAAAGGAATATACATTCTAATTAAAATTAAAGAGGGTAAAAGATTTAAAGTAGATAAAGTAGAAATTTCCGGTGATTTACTGCAAAAACCCAAAACGGAGCTATTTAAGTCCCTGAAAACAAAAAAAGGTGATAATTATAGCCGCGAAGCAATTATGAAAGATATAGATTTCTTAACTCAAGCCTGCAATGATGAAGGTTATGCTAACGCGGATATTAATCCCAAAATCAACACCAGAGAAAATGAGCAACTGGTTGATGTGGACTATCAAATAACTAAAGGCGAACCGGTTTATATTAATCATATTAATATTTCCGGCAATAACATTACACGTGACAAAGTTATCCGGCGTCAGTTAGAAGTGGTTGAAGGTGATCTTTATTCCGGCATCAATTTGAAAAAAAGTTATAGTAATTTAAACAGACTCAGGTATTTTGAAGAAGTTGATTTTCAAACAGAAAAAGGACCTGATAAAAGTAAAGAGGATATCAATATCCGGGTTAAGGAAAAGAGTACAGGTACGTTTATGGTGGGTGCCGGTTATAGTGCCGCTGATCAAGCTGTTATTATGGCGCAGATTACCCAACAAAATTTTCTGGGCTATGGTCAGACTTTGAGTCTAAAAGCATCTTTAGGCTCCACGACCAATGATATTGATTTGTCTTTTATAGAGCCATGGCTTTTTGATCTGCCGATTTGGTCTAAAGCGGATATCTGGAAATACAAAAAGGATTATGATTATTATTCTCTGGATTCGCGCGGCGTGGGACTTACTTTAGGGTACCCCATTTTGGAAAAGATTATGGGCTCCATAGGTTATAAACTTAGCGCTGATGATATTGATAACGTTTCAGCTTTGGCTCCCATTCAGATTATAGATCAGGAAGGTCAGACAATAACCAGTGCTGTGACATTATCTTTAAATCGCGACTCGACTGATGATAGTATTTTCCCCACCAGAGGAACAAAGGCTGGTATTTCAGTTACGGAAGCAGGAGGTATATTACAAGGCGATGCCAATTATACACAATATGGAGCAAACTTATTTGCGTATTTCCCTCTGCCTTTAGATGTAGTTTTTGGAGCTAAAGGAAGAATCGGCTATATTCAGGCCCATGATGGGACAGCAATTCCTATTTTCGACAGATATGTTTTAGGTGGAATTAATACTTTGCGTGGTTTTCGTTACATTGGTCCTACTAATCCGGGAACGGAGGATGTAATTGGCGGCTCAACTATGTTATGCTTTAATTTTGAACTGGTATTCCCTTTCATTAAAGATTCTGGAATGAAACTGGTTGCTTTTTATGATGCGGGTAACGCTTGGAATGATAATTATTACATTAATGATTTACGGCAGTCCGTGGGACTAGGTATTCGTTGGTATTCACCGATTGGTCCTTTAAGGCTTGAATATGGTTACATAGTTAACCGTGGAGGAATAGATGATAATTCACCTGGACGCTTCGAATTTACGATCGGAGCGCCCATGTAAACAAAAACAGAGTGAACAAAAGAATTTTTTCAAACCACAAATAATTAGAGAGGAGAGTCTATATGAAAAGAAGTATTTACCTGATGACAATAATTACCTTGTTGGTTTTTGTCTGGAGCACCAGTTCTTTGGCCGCGGATAAAATTGGTTTTATCAACTTGCAGGAAATAATGCAAAATTCCAACGCCGGTAAAAAGGCTTCGGAAGATTTTAAAAAGTTTTACGAAAAGGAAACCCAGGAAATTAAATCATCAGAAAAAGAATTAAAAAAAATGAAGGAAGATCTGGAAAAACAAAGTTCAATCATGACTCAGAACTCACGAACCGAAAAGGAAGCTGCATATCAAAAGAAATTACGGGATTATCAATTACTGGTCAATGATACAAATGAAGAGCTTAAAAAACGCGATCAGGAGATGACTCAAAAGCTGATGCCCGGGATAATTAAAATTGTCCGCTCTATAGCTGAAAAAGAAAAATACACTTTGGTTATGGATGTAGCAACCATGCCGATACCTTACTATGCTAAGGAAAATGACTTTAGCAAGAAGGTTATTGAAGAATTCAATAAGACGAAATAACAGGACAATCTTCACTTAAATGAAAATGACGATTGCGGAGATAGCCTTGTTTCTTGGCGGCACTGTCATTGGAGCGGATGATACAATTATCAGCGATATCCGGTCCATTGAAGAAGCAAATGAAGGTGACCTTACCTTCATTGCCAACAAGAAGTATCTAAAGAAACTGAAGCTGACAAAGGCATCAGCTATTCTTGTTTCTGCGCAAAGCGCGGCTGACGGCAAAAATTTAATTATCGTGACTGACCCTTACGCCGCTTTGGGGAAATTATTAACACTTTTTTATCCATTGGAACATGGCCGCAGTGGTGTAAGTCCAGACGCTTATATTGAAGATGGCGCCATCGTATCTTCTGAGGCAACAATATTTCCCCGTGTTTTTATCAGTAAGGGAGCAAGGATAGATAAAGGAACTGTCATTTACCCCGGTGTTTTTATAGGAAGAAATTCTTCTATTGGCGAAAATTCAACCCTATACGCCAATGTCACTGTTTATCACTCTTGTATTATTGGTAAAAGGGTAATTTTGCATTCCGGCGTTGTGATCGGCGCTGATGGATTCAGTTTCGCGTCCCCGGGCGTAAACAACACTAAAGTTCCTCAAGTCGGTTTTGTGCAAATCGATGATGATGTGGAAATAGGAGCCAATACTACTATTGATCGCGCCGCTCTGGAGAAAACCTGGATTCAGCGTAATGTTAAAATTGATAATCTTGTCCAGATTGCCCATAATGTTGTTATCGGTGAAAACTCAGCTATTGCCGCCCAGGTTGGAATTTCCGGGAGCACCAAGCTGGGTAAAAGTGTTATTGTCGGCGGACAAACAGGCATGGTCGGACACATTAATATCGGCGATAATGTGATGATTGCAGCTAACTCAAAAATTCACAAAGATATTAAATCAGGTGAAATTGTAGGCGGAGCGCCACAAATGCCTTTTAAAGAGTGGCTGCAGGTCGAAGCTTGCCGGAGAAAACTTCCCGAAATGAGAGCAACGCTGAAAGATCTTGTGAAAAAAGTCGATGAACTCCAGCCGAAAAAATAAATATTTTATAAGAAGGTTAAATAAATGAAAATTCACCCCACGGCAATTATCTCGCCCGACGCCCATCTGGAAGAAGGTGTGGAAATAGGTCCCTACAGCATCATCGGCAGTGACGTCAAGATCGGTAAAAACACATTGATCGGGCCGCATACCGTCATCGATGATTATACGCATATAGGCGAAAGTAATAACATTTTTCAGTTTTGCTCTATCGGCGCACCGCCGCAGGATTTGAAATTCGGCGGGGAAAAAACCCGGGTAATTATCGGGAACTTCAACACCATCCGGGAATTTGTAACAATTCATCGTTCCACAACCGCCGATATCGGTACAACGATCATTGGTGACCACAACCTGCTGATGGCTTATACCCATGTTGCCCACAACTGTAAGTTAGATAATAACATCATCATGTCCAATGCTGCAACTTTAGCAGGACACATTCACATTGAAGATTATGCAATTATCAGCGGTCTTACCGGAATCCATCAATTCTGCCGTATTGGCGAACACTGCATGATTGGCGGAGCATCCGCCGTTGTTAAAGACATCCCTCCATACGTTATTGCTCAGGGTAACCATGCCAAACTTTTTGGTTTGAATTTGATTGGCTTAAAAAGACGAAATTTTTCTGAAAAAACCATTAAAGCGATCAGTGAGGCTTATCGTATCATTTTCAGATCCAAACTGCTGCTGGAAGACGCGATAAAAAAAGCGGAAGCTGAAGTGGAAAATCTACCGGAAGTAAATCATTTTATAAAATTCATTAAAGAATCGGAAAGAGGCGTTTGCCGCTAAAGAATATCATCATGAAAAAAAAGAAGCTTAAGGTAGGCGTTGTCGGCATCGGGCATCTGGGAAATTATCATCTGCAAAAGTACCAGAAACTGGAAAATTGTGAAATTGTTGCCGTAGCCGATCCCCTCGTGGAAAGAGCGCAAAAAGCAGCCGATATTTATAAATGCATTGCCTGCTCTGATTATCGAGCCATGTTGGACAAAGTTGATGTCGTGAGCATTGCTGTGCCTACAGGAGAGCACTATAAGGTCGCCAGAGATTTTCTGGCCGCCGGCGTCGATGTTTTGATAGAAAAACCTATATGCGCTACTTTGGAAGAAGCAGATGAATTAATAGGACTTGCAAAGAAAAAAAAATTGGTTTTGCAAGTTGGTTTTGTCGAAAGATTCAATCCTGCGATTATGGCCTTGGAAAAAGTTATTACCAAGCCTATGTTTATTGAAGCACACCGATTGCATCCGTTTTTTGAGCGTGGCACTGATGTTGATGTCATCCTGGATTTGATGATTCACGATTTGGACATAATTCTGAAATTTGTAGATTCTCCAGTAGCCAGCGTCGAAGCCGTTGGAGTTTCGATTCTTTCCGATAAGATCGATATTTCCAATGTGAGAATTTCATTTAATACGGGCTGTATCGCCAATATAACGGCCAGCCGTATAAGCGTCAAGACCATGCAAAAGATCCGTTTCTTTGGAGCAGAAGGATATCACTCGGTGGATTGTCAGAAACGGGAAATCTTATCTTTAGGCAAAGGGAAAAACGAGGACGGACAATTACAAATATTACAAAATAATATCGAAGTTGGCAGTCATGATCCCCTGGAAGAAGAAATTCGTTCCTTCGTCAACGCTGTGACCAACCGTTCCCAACCGCTTATTTCCGGCGAAGACGCTCGTAAATCTCTGGTGTTGGCCATTGATATAATAAAAAAAATGAAAGTCGCCGAGGTCATATAAAATGATTCCGATGGTGGATTTAAAAAGACAGTACCACAATCTAAAAAAAGAAATTGATGCCGCAATCAGCGACGTTTTAGAACAAACACGTTTTATTCTTGGACCTAATGTCAGCGCTCTGGAAGAAGAAATTGCCGCCTATCATGATCTACCTTATGCGATCGGAGTCGCCAATGGCACGGATGCTTTGCTTCTGGCGTTGCGGGCATGTGGTATTAACGAAGGCGATGAGGTAATTACTACTCCTTTTACTTTTATTGCTACAGCGGAAGTAGTGGCTTTTTTAAAAGCCAGACCTGTTTTTGTGGATATTTGTCCCGATACATATAACCTGGATTGCAATCAGATTGCCGATAAAATAACCACGAAAACGAAAGCAATTATTCCGGTGCATTTATTCGGCCATCCTGCAGATATGACGCCCATTATGGAAATAGCCCGAAAGCACAATCTCAAAGTGATTGAAGATTGCGCGCAAGCCTTCGGAGCAAAATACAATAACATGAAAGTTGGCGCTATCGGCGATGTCGGCTGTTTTAGTTTCTTTCCCAGTAAAAATCTGGCTGGTTACGGCGACGGCGGTATGGTCATCACGAAAAACGAAGAAATAGCCGGAAAAGTAAAAATGTTGCGCAATCATGGCAGTTCGAAGCGGTACTATCATCAGGAAATCGGTCACAATAGCCGTCTTGATGAGATTCAGGCCGCTATAATTCGTGTTAAACTCAAAAAAATAGATCAATTTAACGCGGCGCGCCGTCAAAATGCGGCTGCTTATTGCGCGGCCATCAATAATAAGAATATTAATTTGCCAGTTGTTGCTGCCGGCTATGAACATGTTTATCATCAGTTTACAATTCGTGCGAAAAATCGCGATATTCTGGCTGATGCTCTTCAAAAAAAAGATATCTCCTCGGCTATTTATTATCCGGTGCCTCTGCACCAACAGGAAGTTTTTCTGAAGTTATATAATGCATCAGTAAAATTGCCCGAATGCGAAAAATGCGCGCAGGAAGTCCTTTCTCTGCCGATGTTCCCGGAATTGACCCAGGAAGAAATCCAGCTTATTGCCAATGTTATTAACCATGTCTCTTGAAGAAAAAATTCCAGTCAAGACAATAAAAGCTCTGAACAAAAAAAATAAAACAATTATGATTGTTGCCGGTGAGGCTTCCGGTGACATGCATGGCGCCAATCTTGTCCGGGAAATGTTAAATTTAGATCCGGCGTTGAATTTTTACGGTATCGGCGGAAACAGATTGAGGGAAGAAGGAGTAGAACTTCTGGCCAATGCTTCGGATATGGCTGTCGTCGGTTTGACCGAGGTTGTTTCCAAATTAGGAAGTATTTTAAAAATTATGGGAATGATGAAAAGGTCGCTGGATGAACGCCGGCCGGATATTGTCATTTTGATTGACTATCCGGATTTTAATATACCTTTAGCTAAAGCCGCCAAGAAAAGAGGAATAAAAGTATTTTACTATATCAGCCCGCAGGTTTGGGCCTGGCGCAAAAGTAGAATCGGACAAATTAAAAAAACGGTCAGCAAAATGGCGGTTATTCTTCCTTTTGAAGTCGAAATGTACTACCAGAAGGGTTTTGGGGTAAATTATGTAGGCCACCCTTTACTGGACATGGTAAAACTAAATTATTCCAAACAAGAATCAAGAAAAAAATTCGGTCTTTCCGAAGATAAAATCACGATAGGAATTTTGCCCGGCAGCCGGACCTCGGAAGTCAGGATACTAATGCCGGAATTGCTGCGGGCGGCACAAATATTAAAGCGGGAAATGCCGGATTTGCAATTTATTCTGCCGCTGGCAGACACGCTGGAAGAAACAAGCGTGACTAAAATTATTTCCGGATTTAATGTAGACGTAAAGGTAGTTTCCGGTCATACATATGATGTTATATCCTGCGCTGATTTAGCGTTGGTTGCATCCGGGACAGCGACGCTCGAAACCGCTCTTCTTGGAGTTCCCATGATTATAGTCTATAAAATTTCTCTGCTTTCCTATTTCATTGGCAGATTGTTTGTTCACGTGAAAAATATCGGTCTTGTTAATATTATTGCCGGCAAGACAATTGTGCCGGAACTGATTCAAGGCGATGCCAGCGGTATGCGCATAGCCGCAGAGTCCCTGTCTATATTAAAAAATGGAGAAAGAAGACAGAAAATGATAAAAGAACTGGAAGCAATCCGCGCCAGACTTGGCGAACCCGGCGCCGCAAGAAGGGCTGCGCAAATCGCCCACGATATGATATAGGAATAACAATGGAAACTTTCAAAAGATTGCTATTAATGGCAAAACAGTATTATCTGCGTTTCACCCTTGCCTCTATTTGCATGATCATTGCAGGAGGTTTGCAAGCCGCTCTGCCTTTTATGGCCAAGCCGGTCATTGATGAAATATTCGTCAACAAAGATATTACTTCTCTGACATGGATTCCGATTACGGTCATTGCCATATTCCTGTTTAAAGATTTGGCCAATTATGGACAAACCGTCATCATGAGTTCCATAGGTCTGCGTATTATTACAAATTTACGCAATAAGCTCTACGAACAGATTCAAAAGCAATCCCTGTCTTTTTTTACCGAGAACTCCACAGGATTGCTGATGTCGCGAATAACCAATGATGTTCAGTTTGTTCAGACTGCTTCCGCAGAGGCAATATCCGCGCTGGTGAAGGACAGCTTTATGCTGATATCACTGATAGGCGTTGTTTTCTACAGGGACTGGAAACTGGCGTTCATCGCGATGTTCGTCTTTCCCCTGACCATTTATCCCATTTCGAGGTTTGGCAGAAAAATACGCAAACTGGCAACTTCCTCGCAAATCACTATGGGGACCTTGAATTCCCTCTTGCAGGAAACCATATCCGGAACACGTATTGTCAAGGCATTCGGCATGGAAAAGTATGAAAGTAAAAGATTTGCCGCTGAAAATGAAAAGTTGTTCAAATATAACCTGAAAGCCATTTCCATAAACGCCATGTCCAGTCCGCTCATGGATTTTCTTGGTGGATTGGGTATTGCCGCTGTCGTCTATTACGGCGGATATAATGTCATAAAGGGTTATTCCACTCCGGGCACTTTCTTCTCTTTTATTGCCGCGCTCATGATGCTTTATGAACCGCTTAAACGGCTAACCAATCTCAATAACACGATTAATCAGGGCATTGCAGGTGCCGACCGTATTTTCAGCATCATAGACCGGGTGCCGGATATTGAAGACAAACCGAATGCCGTTGAACTACCACCGGTTAAAAACGGTATTGATATTGAAAATGTGACATTTTGCTATGAAGAGAAACCGGTTCTGAAAAACATCAACCTTTCCATTAAAGCGGGCGAAGTGGTCGCGTTTGTAGGTATGAGCGGCGGAGGGAAGACATCACTGGTTAATCTGATACCGAGATTCTACGATGTCAACAAAGGCCGCGTGGCGATTGACGGATATGATGTCAGAGACGTTTCCCAGCAATCGCTACGCAAACAGATTGCCATAGTAACTCAGCAGACAATTCTTTTTAATGATACGGTTAGAAATAATATCGCTTACGGCGATATTCAAAGAACGGAACAAGACATCATCAATGCCGCCAAAGCGGCGAACGCTCATGATTTTATTGTCCACCTGCCGAAAGGATACGACAGCAATATCGGAGAACTCGGCACTAAACTCTCCGGAGGTGAGAAACAGCGAATATCCATTGCCAGGGCGCTTTTGAAAAACGCCCCTATTTTAATCCTTGACGAGGCTACTTCATCGCTGGATACGGAAGCGGAAATTGAAGTGCAGGAAGCTTTGGATAATCTCATGAAAGGCCGCACCACTTTAGTTATAGCGCACAGGCTCTCAACAATCAGAAATGCCGACAGAATTATTGCGCTAGTTAACGGGGTAATCATTGAAGAAGGGGACCACGAAACGTTGCTTAAGAAAAAAGGTGAATATTTCCGTCTGTATAATTTGCAGTTCAAAGATGAAGGAAGTGATGAGAAAAATGATCAATTGGCAAAGGATATGGGATGATGACGGAAATACAAGCTGTTATAGCCCTGTCAGAATAATCGCATCTATCCTGTCTTTTTTTTATCTTTTTATTATCAATTTTCGCAATCGGCTTTACGATTACAAGATACTTAAAGAGGCAACCCTTCCTTGTCCGGTTATTAGTGTTGGCAATATAACTGTCGGTGGCACTGGTAAAACTCCCTGTGTAATTATGCTGGCTCAAATGCTTCAAGAAAACGGTTTTAAACCGGCGGTTATCAGCCGTGGTTATGGCGGAAGGAATATCAATCCCGCTAATATCGTATCTGACGGTCATAAAATTCTGCTCGATAGTGAAATTTCCGGAGACGAACCTTCCTTAATTGCTCATGTTCTAAAAGGTATTCCGGTGATTACCGGAACTAAAAGGATAGTTGCCGGACAAGCGGCTATAGATCAATTCGGGGTAAATGTGCTCATTTGTGACGATGCGATGCAACACAGGCAAATCTTCAGAGATATTAATTTGGTTTTATTAGATAGCCAGAATTTGAAAGGAAGCAATCATGTCCTTCCGTTGGGAAGATTGCGGGAACCGCTAAAAGAAATCAGCCGGGCCAGCGCCGTTTTGTTCACGCGTGCCAATGAAGCGCAACAAACAAACAATAAAATCGAAGAAATGATTCGGACTGAAAACATTACCGTATTTAGAAGTATTCATAAACCAAAAAATATTATCAGAGGAGATTATGGCGCGCAAGAGCCGATTTCCATTCTTGCGGGGAAAAAAGTTTGCGCCTTTTGTGGAATAGCTAATCCTGATTCGTTTAAAAAGGCTTTATTGGCTGCGGGAGCGCGGGTTTTATCATTTGATATTTTCCCGGATCACCACCGCTACAGTAAAAGCGAATTGGGAAAAATCGAGGCCAGATTTATTGATTGCCGCGCTGATTTTCTTATTTCTACTCAAAAAGACGGTGTGCGTCTGCAGAATTTCCCCGAATTTTTAAAAATAATTGACATGTTGAGTATCGGGTTGGAGATTATTCCATCCTTTGAACCATTCAAAAAATTTATATTGGCACGGCTCGCGGCGGCGAAAAAATAATCTGACTGCAAGGATTCCGGTGTGAAAGAAAGATTAATAATAAATGCATTAAGACATATTCCTGTGAGCTTAAGGAGGAGTTTTGCTGTTTTTATAACCAGGCTTTTTTTCCGTCTTTCTCTAAAGCACCGGCTTATCGCTATTCATAATTTGACACGCGCCTTTCCCGATAAGTCTCAAGAAGAAATTATCAGGCTGGCGAAAGAGTCATATGCAAGCGCTGCTATTGTTGTTGCCGATTTTTTTGACATTCCGTATTTAAACAAGGATAATTTACATCAATGGGTTAGTATTGAAGGTCTGGACAACTATAGGGATGCTGATAAGGAAGGGAGGGGTGTACTGCTTTTTGGCGCTCATTTTGGCAATTGGGAAATAGGGAATGCGGCTTTGGCGATAATGACGCATCCCTTTAATTTTATTTACCGCATTTTTAACAGCCCTCTTTTAGAAAGGGCCATTACCGGTGTTCGCGCTTCTTACGGTAACATTTCACTTTCGAAAGATAATGCCATGCGGCCGATGATTCGCTTATTGAAAAAAGGTTCAACGATTAATCTCCTCATTGATCAAAATGTCGCCTGGTATGATGGCGTGTTTATTGATTTTTTTGGACGGGACGCTTGTACAACATCAGGGCTGGCTTTACTGGCTTTGCATACAAAAGCTCCGGTACTGCCTGCATTTACCCGCCGCCTGCCCGATGGCAGATATTTACTGGAAATTGGCAGGAAGGTTGATATTGTCAGTTGCGGGAATCGTGATGCTGATGTGCTGATCAATACGCAGAATTTTACTAAAATCATTGAAGATCAAATTCGTAAATATCCGGAACAATGGTTTTGGGTGCATCAACGCTGGAAAACAAAATTATCTCAGGCAAAACAAAAAGGATAATAAATTGAATTCTAACAAAATCAAAAAATTGCCGCGGGAAGGTATAGATAAAATTCTAATTCGTGGCACTAACTGGATCGGCGATGCTATCTTAACGTTGCCGGCGGTGGCATCTATTCGCGCCACTTACCCGGGGGCTCATATTGCCATGCTGGTAAAACCTTGGGTGGCCGATATTTACAGGCTTTTTTCTGACCTTAATGAAATAATCATCTATGAAAATAAATTTGATAATCCGGCCGGGGTATTCCGGCTTGCCCAAACGCTCAAAGAGAAAAAATTTGACGCGGCAATCCTATTACAGAACGCCATAGAGGCCGCGATCATCGCCCTTTCGGCAGGGATTCCCATACGTGCCGGTTACGACTCCGATGCCCGCGGCCTTTTGCTGACACATCGTGTGCGGCGCACAGAAGAAATAAAAAAGATTCATCAGATTGATTATTATATGGAAATGGTCAAGGCTCTGGGTTGTGTTCCCGTTGATCGCGAAATGTACCTGGAAACAAAAATAAACATTCTGGAAGCCCGGAATGTTTTGCGAAAATTTATACCAGAAACAAAGAAGACTATAATCGGCATCGCTCCGGGAGCCACTTACGGCCCTGCTAAAAAATGGTTTCCCGATAGATTTGCCGCAACTGTGGATAGGCTTGATGAAAAATTCTCTGCACAGGTAATTATCATGGGAGGCAAGGCCGATGAAGAAACAGCGCAGGAAATCCAAAAACTGGCGCGTGCGAAATTAATTAGTCTTGCCGGTAAAACAACTCTGCTGGAAGCAATTTATTTGATTTCCCAATGCCGTTTGTTTATCAGCAATGATTCAGGTTTAATGCATATAGCTGGTGCGTTGAATATTCCGACTATTGCTATTTTTGGTTCAACGAACCCTGTCAACACTGCGCCCGTCGGAAACAGATCTGTCATCGTTCGTCAGGAAGTATCCTGCAGCCCTTGCCTGAAAAAAACATGCCCGACAGATTTTCGTTGCATGAGGATGATTTCTGTGGAAGATGTTTCACGGGTTGCCGAGAATTTACTTCAAAATAATTCAGGATAATAATCAATGAAGAAAAATACGGCTGTTTTTCTGGACAGAGACGGAACAATTAATGAAGAAGTCGGTTATCTGGATAGTTTAGATAAATTCAAGATAATCCCCTGCGCTTATGAAGCGATCAGATTGATTAATGGAAGCGGAATGAAAGCTGTGGTCATTTCCAATCAAGCCGGTGTTGCCAAAGGATTATTTACAGAAGACTTTGTAAAAATAATCAATGAGCATCTTCAAGCCGCTTTGCGTCAAAATGGGGCTCACATAGATAATTTTTATTACTGTCCTCATCATCCCACTGAAGGGACCGAGCCTTACCGGCAAGTCTGCAACTGCCGTAAACCGGCTCCGGGCATGTTGCTTCAGGCTGCCCAGGATTTAAATATCGATTTAACAAAATCTTATCTGGTGGGAGATAGATTTAACGACATGGAAGCGGCGAAAAGTGTGGGAGCCAAAGGGATTTTAGTAAAAACCGGATTCGGTCAAGGCTTATTACAGGATGATGGTCCTGATAAAGCAACGCCTCAGAACAAACCGGATTTCATTGTTGCGGATATTCTGGGAGCTGTAAAATGGATACTATCCCAAGTCGCATCCTTTGACTAGCTTTGTTGGTTGCGTTGTCGGCTTCCTCAATGTATGAGGAATACGCCTGCAGGGCATTATCCTTGCCTCCTCGTTATCCGTTGGATGCAACTCGGAATTGAAGGACAAAAAGTGAATATACTCATTATAAAACTCAGCGCGATAGGCGATGTTATTCATACTCTGCCATCTCTTGGTGCACTGCGCCAGCTTTATCCGGACGCGCACATAACCTGGGTTGTGGAAGAAGCCGCGGCCGATTTAATTAAAAATCATCCTTATCTTGATGCTGTTTTAGTTTCACGGCGCAAAAGCTGGAGTAAAGATGTCTGTCGCGGCCGATTCAGACAACCGCTGGAACAGATACGTTCTTTTATAAAGGCTTTGCGGCAGCGTCATTATGATCTTGTGATTGATTTTCATGGTCTGTTTAAAAGTTCAATTATTGTGTTTCTCAGCCGGGGAAAAAGAAAACTGGGCTATAATTCAATGCAGGAATTAAGCGGTTTGTTTCTTAATGAAAAAATTACCGAAGACATGAACAAACACGCGATTGATCGCTATCTGGATTTCCCGCGTTATCTGGGAGCCAAAATAAATAGAATGCAGTTTGTTCTGCCCCCTAATAATGAAGCTCAAGTAAAGGTGCAAAATCTGTTGCGTAAATATAATCTTGAAGATAAAAAATTTATTGCAATTAACTCTGTAGCTTTATGGGAAACAAAACTTTGGAATAATGAAAAGTTTGCTTACTTGGTTGATTTAATTAATGATAAGCTAAAGATAAAAGTGGTCTTTACCGGAAGCGAAGAGGGACCCATTGAGGGAATCACTTCATTAATGACTACTGAAAGTATAAATTTAGGAGGGCAAACATCGTTGCCTGAACTTGCCTGCCTTTACAAAAAAGCAAAAATGGTGATATCAACCGATTCCGGTCCCATGCACCTTGCCGCTGCTGTGGGAACTCCGGTTGTTGCTCTTTTTGGACCAACCGATCCGGCAAGAACAGGCCCTTACGGTTCCGGCCATACAGTAATCAGAGCAGTACTGCCCTGCAGCCCCTGTTATTTAAAAAAATGTTCGACAAAAAAATGCATGGAAGATATTTCCGTTGAGCAAGTTTTTGCTGCTGTGGAAAAAATTCACAAAGGAGTATGAAATGGATTTAAATAAACAACTTTTTGAAATCTTAATCTGTCCACAATGCCATGGCAGAGTTCGCCTTGATGAAAAGCTAAATGGCATCGTCTGCGATCAATGTAAATTGCTCTACGAAATAAAGGACGACATTCCCATAATGCTGGTCGAAGAGGCGAAGAAGATTTCATAGTGTGCGTAGATTAATCATCAGCCTGGAATGACGGATAAATTCGGCAGATGAAGTGTTTTTAACGAAACCAATAAAATCTCTTGACAGCTACTCCATATTAATATACAGTTTTTGGCACTTAATAAAGGCTATTTAAGCCCTACCCTTTGGAGCGTTTCAAGTATTCAAATAACAAGCCGAGAATTAATCCGTAACTACTAAAATATCTTAATTATCTTTATAGTGTTTCTTTTAAAATCATGCAGTAAAAGCGAAGGCAAATATGTAGTATCGGGATGACTCTAGTGTTGTCCGATTATAATTTAAAGTAAGGAAGTACTTATGAACATTGAAGATATTAAACGATTGCCTATTAGCGAACTCAATGACCTGGGTAAAAAGTTAAAGGTTCCCGGCGCCAACGCGATGCGACGTCAGGAGTTGATTTTTGCTATTTTGCAGACACAAGCGGAACAAAATGGCGTGATTTCCGGCTCAGGAGTATTGGAAATTTTACCCGATGGGTTTGGTTTTTTACGAGCCGTGGATTATAACTACCTGCCCAGTCCTGATGATATTTACATTTCGCCCTCGCAGATCAGAAGATTTAATCTAAAAACCGGAGACACCATTTCCGGTGAAGTTCGTCCCCCGAAAGAAGGGGAAAAATATTTTGCCCTTTTAAAAGTTGATACCGTAAATTTTGAAAGCCCCGAACAAGCCCGCGACAAAATCCTTTTTGATAATTTGACTCCTCTTTATCCTTTGGAAAAATTAAATCTGGAATTTGATCCTAAAAATTACTCCACCAGAACTTTGGATTTATTCGCGCCTATCGGCAAAGGACAACGCGGATTGATTGTTTCTCCGCCGCGTGCCGGTAAAACAGTCCTTCTGCAGGATATTGCCCACAGCATTGCCGCAAATCATAAAGAAGTGGTTTTGATGGTGCTTTTAATTGACGAACGGCCGGAAGAAGTGACTGATATGCAACGCAGTGTTTCCGGTGAAGTAATTGCTTCCACATTCGATGAACCGGCTTCCTGTCACGTTCAAGTGGCGGAAATGGTTATTGAAAAAGCTAAGCGTCTTGTTGAACATAAAAAGGATGTAGTCATTTTATTAGACAGCATCACCCGTCTGGCGCGAGCGTATAACACCGTTGTTCCGCCCAGCGGGAAAGTTCTTTCCGGCGGTGTTGATTCCAATGCTTTGCACAAACCGAAACGTTTCTTCGGCGCAGCCAGAAATATTGAAAATGGCGGCAGTTTGACAATAATTTCAACGGCTCTAATCGATACCGGAAGCCGAATGGATGAAGTTATTTTTGAAGAATTCAAGGGAACAGGAAATATGGAACTGCATTTGGACCGCCGTATCGCCGATCGCAGAATATTCCCTGCATTTGATTTAATACGTTCAGGAACCAGAAAAGAAGAATTACTGATTCCTAAAGCGAATTTAAACCGGGTCTGGATATTGCGCAGATTATTACAGGAAATGAATCCGGTTGATGCCATGGAATTTATCATCAACAAAATCAAGAAAACGGAAACTAATCAGGAATTTTTGGATTCAATGAATGCGTAACCAAGGAAAAACGGATTTTCGAGTTTTTTCTTGAATTTTCACCGCATATATTGTAAGGCACCTCAAACGCTTATTAAATAAAGTAAGAAATGTTAATAATTAATTGCAGATAACTGCAAGGGAGGAAAATTAAAAGATATGAAAGAAGGAATTCATCCGGAATATAAGGAAACAACAATCACTTGTGTTTGCGGTAATGTGATTAACACAAAGTCAACCAAAAAAGATATCAAAACAGAAATTTGTTCCAACTGTCATCCTTTTATAACAGGTAAACAAAGGGTTTTAGATACAGCCGGCCGTGTTGAGAAATTCAAGAGGAAGTATGAAACGAAAGCGGTAACGCCGCAGGTCAAAAAGACAACAGACACAAAAATTGTTGCAAAAGCAGCAAAAAAATAATTAAATAAATTTCCTTATAAGGAAAACAAAATATTGGAATATGTTCTTATGACGAAAAATTTCCATCTTTTTTATGACAGGGAGGATTCGTCCGCTTATTCTTGTTGTTTGAATTTGAAAACATACATCTCAGGCTGTCTTTACCTTTCCCAGTCAGACAATTTTTTTAATGCCACCCGGCATCACTATTTGTAGGTTCCCTTCCAAACTTGAAGGAACTTATAAAAGTGTCTTTTTTTAAACTGCCTTAAAAACTACAATATTTATTTTAAAGAAATAACATGGATATTATACTCGATAAACTTCGCGACATTGAAATACGTTACCGGGAATTGGAAGGACAACTAAGCGATCCCCAGGTTGTTTCCAAGCAGGGCATGTATCAGAAATTCGCCAAAGAACATGCGGATTTGACTCAATTGGTCGAAACCATCCGCAAATATGAAAAAATCAAAGCGCGTATTGATGAAAATACGGGTTTGCTGCAGGAAAATGATGAAGAATTGCAAGCAATGATCAAGGAAGAAATGCCACAATTGCAGCAGGAAAAGATAGAGTTAGAAGAAACAATCAGGATTTTGCTGCTGCCGAAAGATCCCAATGATGACAAAAATGTTTTTCTCGAAATCAGGGCGGGCACAGGAGGCGATGAGGCCGGGCTTTTTGTTGGCGATTTATTCCGAATGTATGCACGTTACGCGGAATCTCAAGGCTGGCGCGTGGAAGTGGTCAGTAGTTCGCCTTCCGGAGGTGTCGGCGGTTTTAAGGAAATTATCGCGCAAATTGACGGAAAAGGGGCATACAGCCGCCTGAAATACGAAAGCGGTGTTCATCGCGTTCAGCGCGTTCCGGTCACCGAAGCGCAGGGACGTATTCACACCTCGGCGGTTACTGTGGCCATTATGCCGGAGGCCGAGGAAGTAGAATTGAACATTGATCCCAACGAATTACGTATTGATGTTTATCGTTCCACCGGTCATGGTGGGCAGAGCGTCAACACAACAGATTCGGCTGTGCGAATAACTCATTTGCCGACGGGACTTGTTGTTACCTGTCAGGACGAAAAATCCCAGCTTAAGAACAAGGTCAAGGCAATGAAAGTATTGCGGGCAAGGCTTCTGGATGCCATGGTGCAAAAACAAAATGCCGAGCAGGCGCAGGCACGCAAAAGCCAGGTAGGCAGCGGCGACCGCTCCGAGCGCATCCGTACCTACAACTTTCCGCAGGGACGCATCACCGATCATCGTATCAATCTGACCCGCTACGACCTCGATAGTTTCATCAACGGTAATATCGGTGCAATGCTTGACGCGTTATCATCTCACCACCAGGCGGAATTATTGAAATAGTCTGGCTTCCGAGAAGATTGAATGCTGCTTGCCCAATCCATATCTTGTTTAATATTATCAATCCAGCCATTGAATCGTTCCATGTGAGGCCTCATAATTATATGTCGCCCAAAACTTATTTTAAAGTTTCTGTCTATTCCTGCAAGTCAATTCCGTTGATAAGTCCGGGCTAAAGCAAGTCAAAATTTTATTGTTCATGAAAAATATTTTAAACTATGAAAATATGTTAAAATTTTAGGTATTTGGATTTATAAACAATTGACATTTTTTGCAACATTTTACTTTCAATCACTTCTATATGGTTATATGGTTCCATGAAGTCCTGTAGGAAATAACGTCATGATAGTTTACGATATTCTCAATGAGTCAGCAAAAACTCTGGAAGCGGCAGATATACCTTCCGCAAGGCTGGACGCGGAAATTTTGCTTTCTTTTTGTCTTGGTTGCGACCGCCTCGAATTTTTAAAGAATCCGGAAATTCAGCTAGATCAAACGCAGCTGACCGCTTTTAAAAAGCTAATCAACAGAAGATTGCGATGGGAGCCGGTAGCCTATATTATTGGTCGTAAGAATTTCTGGACATTCTCCCTGGAAGTTAACAAAGATGTTTTGATCCCGCGGCCTGATACGGAAGTCATTGTCGAAGAAATTCTTAATATCGCGAAAAAAACCGTATCAACCCGAATTAAAATTTTAGATATAGGCACGGGAAGCGGCGCGATCGCGATTGCTTTGGCCTGCGAGATACCTCACGCCTCGGTAATGGCTACCGATATTTCCTTGACCGCGCTTGATGTGGCTCGCAGAAACGCTTGCAGTTTGGGGATTCAGAATCAAATTGATTTCAGGCAGGGCGATTTATTGGAACCTGTCAAAGGTGTTTTTGATATAATAGCTTCCAATCCGCCATACATTGGTGCCCAGGAATACGAAGAACTGCCGGAAGGTGTAAGGGCTTTCGAGCCACGCGAAGCGCTTCTTGCCGGTAAAAGCGGTCTGGAGTTTTACGAAAAATTGATATATCAGGCAGAAGGTTATTTAGAAAAAAATGGTTGGCTTTTGTTGGAAATTGGAGCTAGACAGGAAAAAGATGTTCGCCGGATCATGGAAACATCCGGCTTTTATAATAATATTGAAATACGGCGTGATTACGCAGGCCTGCCGCGTGTAATCAAGGCAAGGAGAAAAGTAAGTGGATAAAATCGTTATTGAAGGCGGCAAACCGCTTTATGGAGATGTTCAGATCAGCGGGGCAAAAAATGCTGCGCTGCCGGTTATGGTATCGGCGCTTTTGACCGAAGGAACAAATACATTTCATAATATTCCCGATCTCGTGGATATTAAAACAATAAAAAAGCTTTTAAAAAATATGGGGGCGCAAGTTGACGGTAACGAAACCTGTCAGATTAATGCCGATAAAATCACCAGTTGCGACGCGTCCTATGATTTAGTAAAAACCATGCGCGCGTCCATACTGGTTCTGGGGCCGCTTGTTGCCCGGATGGGTGTTGCGCGTGTTTCTCTGCCGGGAGGTTGCGCTATCGGCGCACGGCCGGTCAATCTGCACCTTAAGGCGCTGGAAGATATGGGCGCTCATGTCGAACTCAACAGCGGCTATATTGAAGCGAAGGCCAAAAAATTAAAAGGAGCTGATATTTATTTTGACATGCAGACCGTAACCGGCACTGAGAATATCATGATGGCGGCAACTCTTGCCCATGGCACCACGGTTCTTAACAATGCCGCGCGCGAACCGGAAGTTGTCAATCTGGCGGAAGTTTTAAAAGGCATGGGGGCGAAAATCAGCGGCGCTGGAACTGATGTCATTACGATAACAGGCGTTACTGCTCTGAAACCCACGGAAGCTTCGATTATTCCCGACCGCATCGAAGCCGGAACCTTCATGATTGCCGCGGGTATGACGTGTGGTGAAATAAATGTAATCGGTTGCAATTCCCATCATCTGGAATCATTGATAAACAAATTGCGGGATACGGGTATGAAGATAATGACTACTGAAAACGGACTGAAAGTATCTTCCGCGAAAAAGATTACTAGTGTTGATATTAAAACGCTGCCGTATCCCGGATTCCCTACTGATTTACAGGCGCAGATAATGGCTTATATGGCCATTGGCAGCGGGTTAAGCGTAATTTCCGAAACTGTTTTTGAAAACCGTTTTATGCATGTCAGTGAATTGCTGCGCATGGGAGCTGATATTGTCATTCAGGGTGGCAACGCGATTGTCCGGGGAGTTCCGACGCTGCATGGCGCGCAAACGATGGCTACGGATTTGCGGGCTTCGGCTTCCCTGATTCTGGCGGCGCTGGTTGCCGAAGGCACGACGGAGATTTCCCGCGTTTATCATATTGATCGCGGTTATGAGACCATAGAAAAGAAATTTTCCGCCCTCGGAGCGGATATAAAAAGGGTAAAATAAATGAAGATAATTAAATCCAACGCTGCTGAGTTTAAAGATTTTTTCTGTGAATTGCGTCTCAGGGGCGGCGCCTGTTCGCCGGAACTTTTGTCATCTGTGGCTAAGATTGTAAGCGATGTTGCTGCCAGAGGGGACGAGGCCTTATTTGAATATACAGCCAAATTTGACGGTCATGAATTAACAGCGGAGACGGCGGAAGTCACGCATGGGGAAATGAAAGCCGCGCTGTCTTTAGTAAAACCGCAAGATTTGGAAGTTATTAAATTGGCATCCCAGCGCATCGAAAGATATCACAATAATCAAATAACACATGGATGGTCTGTTAAAGCAGACGAAGGCGTGGAATTGGGACAACGTATTTTACCTTTGCGGCGCGTTGGTATTTATGCTCCCGGAGGCAAGGCTTCCTATCCTTCGACATTGCTTATGGCGGCAATTCCTGCGCGTATTGCAGGAGTGGAAGAAATTGTTGTGGTTAGTCCGGTCAGCGACGGAAGGATTAATCCTCTTATTGCCGCGGCGGCCGAGGCAAGCGGAGTGAGACGCATATTCAAAATTGGCGGCGCGCAGGCAATAGCGGCGCTGGCTTACGGCACAAAAACGATTCCTCAGGTGGATAAAATAGTAGGGCCGGGAAATGCTTATGTCGCCGCGGCTAAGAAGCTCGTTTTCGGCCAGGTGGATATAGATATGATTGCGGGCCCCAGTGAAGTAGTGGTCATTGCCGATGATACAGCAAAGGTTTCTTTTGTGGCGGCTGATATGTTGGCGCAACTTGAACACGATGAAATGGCTGCGGCGATTCTTTTAACAACGTCTGAGAATTTAGCCGGCGAGGTATCGCGGGAAATTAATCAGCAAATAAAAACTTTATCGCGGACAACAATAATAGAGAAATCACTGAATAAATACGGTGCGATCATTATTACCCAAAGCGTTGATGAAGCTCTGGATATCGCCAATCTCTTCGCGCCCGAGCATTTAGAATTAATGGTGGAGAATCCCGCAAAGATTTTGGGGAAAGTCAGAAATGCCGGTTCCGTTTTTCTGGGTTCTTTTACGCCGGAAGCATTGGGTGATTATCTGGCCGGTACAAATCATATTTTACCCACGGGAGGCACAGCTCGTTTTTCATCTCCGCTGGGCGTTTATGACTTCTATAAACGTATGAGCGTTCTTTCCTTTTCACAGAAGGCTTTTAAAAAGTTGAGCAGGCAAACGGCTCACTTTGCTCAGATAGAAGGTCTGGATGCTCACGCCAATTCGGTTCTTGTGCGCGATAAATAATTAAATTTGTTTTATGTAGAGTGAAAACAATTGGTTGCTGAAACAATTTATTCTGATTCGCTGGTTACAATTACCGGTGAAAACATATTATTCAAACGTTATGATATTTTTGAACGCGATAAATTAGTATTTTTCCCTTATATTGAAAAAATCATCGTCAAAGAGCCTACCATTTGGAATGGTAAATTCCGCTTTCATGGAACGGGAGATTTCCATACCTGGTTTTCCAGAGATTTTCAGAGGTACAAACGCGATAAGATTTTTTTCGCATATCTTCGCGATAAATGGTGGCATATTGGATTTACCGTCGAAAACTCAGCCGCCGTTATACAAATATTTCAGGAAAAAGGACTGATCAGAGATTGGATTTGAACCTGAATTATTTTGTTCCTTCGGCGGTAAAGGAATTTTTGTAAATGCAAAAATCAACGGTCAAGAAATATCCCTCGGTAAAAACCATTAGTGACGCAGAACGTGTCGGCATGGTGAAAGAAGTCTTTTCGACCATTACCGGCAGGTATGATTTTTTAAACCACCTGTTGAGCCTGCGCCGCGATATTGCCTGGCGCCGTTTCGCGATTAAAAAAATGGTTTTCTTCAAAACCAACAGGTTTCTTGATATTGCCTGCGGCACGGGAGATTTATCAATCAACGCCTGCCTTGAGCACCGCAATATATCTGTTGCCGCCGTTGATTTTGTTTATCCAATGGTGAAGGCGGGAAATGACAAGATAAAGAAAAAAAGCCTCTTGAACAGGATAAATCTTATTCAGGGGAATGCCTTGAGTCTGCCTCTTTGCGAGAATTCTTTTGATGTTACGGCAATGGCGTTCGGGATTAGAAATATTCCCAAAAGAGCGGATGCGCTCAGAGAAATGCTGCGTGTCACAGCGCCGGGAGGACAGATAATGATTCTGGAGATGACTTTTATTCAAAACCGTTTTTTCAAATTATTTTATTATATTTATCTGAATTATTTGCTTCCCCTGCTGGCAAAAATATTTTCTAAAAATGCTGCGGCGTATCACTATCTTGCCGATTCGATCATGAACTTTCCTTCGCCTGAAGAATTTGCCGCTTTCATGCGGGAAACCGGTATATCCGAAGTTAAAATATATCCCCGCACTTTCGGCATAGCCTGTCTGTATGTCGGGAAAAAACCTTAACGAGAAAATAAACCGGAGTGCCACGATTAGCTGGATTGCTTTTGTTAGCTTTAGTCTTTTTGTTACCGATTTGTGGGCTTCTATGGAAAAATATTTCCTTGAAATCAAGAAAAAATCCCTCCAATTACATTTATTACGTTGTAACAAAAATAAAGATTATTGAATCCCAGGACGAATTGTGCCTATGAATTAGATATGCTTTAGCGGGGGAAACCATGATTGAAACAAAAAAACCTATGGAGATTGATTTTAATTCCGAATTCCAGTGTGCGCTGGATATGATGGAAAAGACGGATAAGAATATCTTCATCACGGGCCGGGCTGGCACCGGTAAATCAACTCTGCTGAGTTATTTTCATAACAACACGAAAAAAAACGTCGTTATTCTGGCGCCGACCGGTGTTGCCGCCGTTAATGTAGGCGGGCAGACAATTCATTCTTTTTTTCACTTTAAACCGGGTGTAACGCCTGCCGCCATCAAGAAAAAAAGGGCTACCGGCAAAGAAAAGATATCTATTTATAAAAAGTTGACGACCATCGTCATTGATGAAATTTCCATGGTGCGGGCTGATTTGCTGGATTGCGTGGATAAATTTTTGCGTCTGAACGGTCCTGATTCCAAACGCCCCTTTGGCGGTGTGCAGATGATCTTCATTGGCGACCTCTATCAATTGCCGCCTGTTGTCACCGGAACGGAGCGCGAAATTTTCAAATCTCTCTATGACAGCCCTTATTTTTTCAGCGCGAAGATCATCGATCAACTGGATATGGAATTTATCGAGCTGGAAAAAGTTTACCGGCAGAAGGATGACGATTTTGTCCGATTGCTCAACGCTATTCGCAATAACTCCATAACGGATGACGATATCGCGCTGTTCAATAAACGCTGTGATCCGTCTTTTGAAGTGTCTGCCGATGATTTTTATATTTCGCTTACCAGCACTAACGAAATGTCCAATCAGATCAATGAACAGCGACTTGCCCAACTGCCAGGCAAAGTTTGGAAAGCACAGGGGATTGTTGAAGGAGATTTCGGCAAAGAATCCATGCCGACATCCGAAGAGTTAAAACTGAAAAAAGGCGCTCAGATAATGCTTTTAAATAATGATGCTTATGGGCGGTGGATTAATGGCACCATCGGTAAAGTATTGGGGTTTGGGAAAGATGATGAAGGAGACATAATAATCACTGCCAAACTGGATAACGGCGAAACAGTTGAAATTAGTCCATATACCTGGGAAATTTACCGCTTTTTTTTAAAAAACGACGAACTGGCATCGGAAAGTGTCGGCTCGTTTACTCAGTATCCGGTCAGGTTAGCCTTTGCCGTGACTATTCACAAGAGTCAGGGCAAAACTTTTGAAAAAGCTGTTATTGATGTTGGGCGGGGCACTTTTGCTCATGGACAGATGTAGATAAGGCGAAACTAAAATGCTCCCACGAAGATAAACTGGAGATTATTAATTCTGCGATTAAAGAAAAGAAAAATTTAGAAATTCTCTATTTAAAAGCAAAAGATGAAAAATCACGCCGGATGATCCGTCCGCTATTTGTTGGAGCAATGGAATATAGCGGACATCCTTTTGTCGGGCTTAGCGCCTATTGCCTTACACGCAGGCAAAAACGTATCTTTAACGTGGATAGAATCCTGGAAATTTGTACATCATCAAATGAATCAGCAAAAACACCTTGACAAAAAGGGCTGTATGAATAAGATTCCAAACCAAATTGCGTTTAGCAGGGCTACCTTTGTCGGCTTGGTATCCCGGTGACCACAAATTGATTAACTTGCATGAGCGGGCGTAATTCAGTGGTAGAATGTCAGCTTCCCAAGCTGGACGTCGCCGGTTCGAGCCCGGTCGCCCGCTCCAAGTAATATTAATAAGTTACAAATTATTTTCAATATTCTAATCATACGTAAAATAACTTTCCCCTATGCTATCCCCTATATACAGGCCAGAAAAAGGGGTTTTTTAGATTGTTAAAATGCGGCAAGTGACAGGACATCAAGTCTGGCCGATTGATCTTTTCACGTTTAAATACTTTAAACATATGTTTATATTGCTTAATTATCCTATTTTTTGCCTGCTGGTTTAAATGGTTATTAAACAATTATTAAAACTTAATATTTAATAATATCATGTATTTAATCAATTTTTGCTCTTGGATCACCATTTATTCGGCTGCAAAACCATCTTTTTCCTGTAAACATCGTATGTATATATTTTAATTAGTAAATTGATATATTTTTTATTTACTGTGTTAACAAATTGTTTACGCTTAATATTTAATCATATCAGATACTAATAATCGTTTTTTGTACCGCTTGTAAACATTAAGCAGAATTTTTCTGCGTAGGGTCTCCCGTAGAAAACCCGTGTACTCTTCCATTAACCACCTAACTGAGTTCTTCACCCCATAACCTTAAAATAGTCGATTATTAAATGTCCTTTTTCCTCTCGAAAGAATTACTGTTCTGAAACATGTTGACAAAAGCAAACCTTCATAAATTGTGATTCGCTTCATAATAAATATCTTGAAATAAAAATAGTTCGCGGGTAGATTTTGACATCAATGGAAAAGTTTTCAATATGATACCAAAATTATAAAATGGAGGTAGCATGGAAGATAACCAAAATATCACACCGCGTCAAAACATTCATTTCTGCCCATCGTGTAAATCCGAAAACATTCAAAAATTATCATTAACCTATATGTCTGGGGCATCTAAAACAAAAGGCGTTGGCATAGGTGCTGGAATGGGTGGGGGAGTTGGTTTAGGTGTAGGCTTAGCATCTAATCAAACCTTACTATCCACTATGGTAGCACCACCCCAAATATCATCACCGCTTTGGGGTGCCTTGGGAGTTTGGGTTGGCATATTTATGATAGGTAGTATTATTGTAATGGGTTTATTCCCCGACTCTTTGATTAATTTTGCACTGATGATTGCATTATTAATTGCCAGCTTTTGGAGCGCATCTAAAGTTTATCACCGAATCGCTGTAAGCAATAAGGCTAAAACTGAAGAATATGGTAAAAAATATATATGTTTACGATGTTCTAATATTTTTGAATTGGCACAATGAATTTGTTAAAAATGGAGGGTATTATGAAAAAGATATTCGCGCTTATTGCCATGATTATATTTTTAAGCGGATGCGCCACGGCCACAAATGTAGTAGGCCGACCGATCCCCCAGGAAAACGTAAGTAGAATTAAAAAAGGCGAAACGACCAAAGAGAATATTCTGGCATGGTTTGGCGAGCCTTCTTCCGTTACCGTAAATGAAAAAGGTGAGACTATCTTTTCTTATACCTATATAAGCGCAACAGCAACTTGCGATCTGGGTAACTGCAAATCTGATGGTATTCAGCAAATGCTCATGGTAACGACAAGCCCAAGCGGAAAAGTTATCTCATTTTCCAATACGTCCGGCAATGGATTAGGTAGTACATTAATTTTAAATAAATAAGGATATTTTATGAAAAGGATATTATTAATTGCTGTTCTTATAATATCGGGATGCGCTCCGTATGTTTATCATAATGCTGCGGGTGATCCGGCTCCCAAAGAAATTATTTTTGATTGCCGCCAAAAATGCGACTACTGGAATCTTGAAAAGAACAGCTCTGCAATAAATGATTGTGTAGAAAGTTGTCTGGATGCAAAAGGTTATAAATAAAAAGGCCGTAATGAGCGGATATTTTGGTTACTATAAAAAGGGGATGACATAGGGATGACAAAGGGATGACATAAATTTTCTTGGATGTGAGGTTTAATAAGGTTTCCCCCGTGCATTTTGTCCTAAAACTCTTTTATGAATGTGTTGACTTTTGTTGGCTTCTTTTTCCTTGTTCTGTTTTTTGAATCTTAGATTTTATGAAGCCTTAGTTCCAACCGTCAAGTTCTAAATAATAAAGATTTTTCCCATGCGCATTTGTAATTGCTATAAGCCCTTGCGCTTCATTGATAGTTATTTCTCCACTCATGACAGCCTCAAGTAATGCCGCCGTGAATTTCTTCATATCGCTGTCTTTTAATTCTTTGAAGATTCTGAAACTTGACTGATAATTTTTTCAAATATGTTCAGTTCATCAATTGAAAGATTTTTTAGGTCAATCGTTGGGGGAATTACTGTTCTTCCATTTTCAGCTTTTACGAAAACGACTTCAAGTTGCTGTGGTTCTAAATTTTGCGGTTTGCAATTCATATCTGGAAATTCATGTTGTTTCTTTTCACTCCATCCTTCAATCCGTTGATACCAGAGTTTGATTGCCGCGACATCACCGGCAACAGCTTTATTAAATAAAGCTTGATCAACTTTAGCACTTTGCCGCGCACCATTTTTTCGGCGTTCAAAAAGCGCACTTTGTTCAATTTCCCGGCGTTCTTCAATTGTGAATAGTTCAAACAATTGCCTAGGATTCGCATAGCCACAAATATCATGACACAACTTAACCCACGGCAAGAACTCATTATCTGGATTGCTTAAATATTCCATTATTTTGAGCCGCGCCCTGTCTTTTGCAGTTAGCCTCTGATTGTTATTGTTATGTATCTGTTTCATCTCTTCTCTTTAATAAAATAATCTTCTTTTGTTCATAACTCTATGCAAGCAATCTAACGCTTTACATGGCATATATATTTATTCTTCACTCTAATGAAGACGGTGTAGTTATTATCACGTTCATAAGGCAAACCATGCTTTTATGCACTATTAGCAAGGCTTTCCGGAATTTTATTATCTGTTTTGTCAACTTCATTTTCGTGAAGACGGTTATTTGCTGTTTCTGGCCTATCAACTTCACTTTCGTGAAGATGTCCACTTCGCTTTTGTGAAGTTGTTTTTAATTTTTGCCTTGCAATATTTTCCCGGATATAAAAATCATTTCGCAATGCTTTTTCCTTTTCAATCTTCACAAATTCATTAGTTCCATAATTGCGCCAGCGTTCAGAATTTTTATAAACTGAATAGTCCTTTTCACGTTCATGTTTCTGATACCAGCCGCCTTGATGAACAAGATCAAGAAAACCAACTTCAATTAGCTTATTCATATTCTTCCAATGCTGTGTTGTGCCTATTCCCAAAGAGGCAGCTTCAGCATAAGGGAAAATAAAATCTTCATCCAAGTAAATCATTTGTTTTTTCTTCTTCCCATGCACCCTTTGAAAGTCCCATTTTCTTTTCTGAAGACAACGCATTAAAGTCAAGATTGCTGAACGTGATAAACTATTAAAGGCGTCTGAATAATATATGTCTGCCTTAATTCGTATTTCGTTATTGATTTTTAGTTTTTCCATTACCCCTACCCAAAGCATTACCTTCAAGTGTTATGTTGCTAGAACCCCATTTTTACAATGTGCTAGAGCGAAATAAGGGTATGTTTAATGCCGCACCGCCCTCATCCGTTCCATGTGATCTTTCGGCATGATTCTTTTAATAGTTCGCTTTTCCCGGTTCGCGTTATACGGCATAAAGGGAAACAATGAACAATGCGGCATATTGCAAGCAACTTTACCGTCTGCGTAATATCCGGCGCAATCGTAGCAATGAGCATTGGCCGCCTGTTTTAAAGTTAGCTTCTGGCCGGATAAATGTTTCAATAATTCTTTTTGACCTCTTGCCGTTTTACCATGCCGCCGGATGTTTTTAATTCGTTCAATCATGCCGTCACCTCATCAAACGTGATGCGGCGGCCTTCCATGAATGCAATTACATCTTCGCTTTTGTAACGGATTGAACGACCGCCAATTTTCAGATAAGGTAAACCCTTGCGCATAAATCTTGAATTCCTTAACGTTGAAATCGCGAGGCCTGTTATCGCGGCCACTTCCTTTTCATTCAAATACCTCTTTTCTAATAGTTCACTTGCTGACATTTTATTTCCCTCCGTAAAAGTTATTTACAGTTACGGGGAATAAAAACCCGTAAGCTGTATGCTTTACGGGTATTAATATAGACAACAATATTATTTAAAATAGGGGGCTAATTCATGGGGATTTAGGGGGGGGTAATCTCGACAATTTTATTCAACTTGGAAATAATTTCTTCGACGTTCGCTTCGATATTTTCATCCTTCCAATATCGACCTTCAGAAGCTCGTCTAAATAAATCGGCCTTTGGCAACTTATGAGATGCTCTCAAGTCTTTAGATATCTGCCTAATTGCTTTTGCTCTTGTATACCCATTGCTTCGTAATTCCTTATAGTGAAAAAATATTAAAAAATCATCAAAGCCCCGTTCCTGCTTGAGTCCTCTGCGCTTCTTGATTTTACCTCTGAGGAGCATAGCAAGAAGTTTTCTATTTTCCGGGGTAAATACCGAAAGGAAAAATTCATCAGGAAAACTCTTACTCTCAAGAAGCCATTCAATATATTCTGCAACCTTATCTTTATCAGCTTCAAGCAAGGCATTCCTGACAAGATCAGCAATATTTCTTGGAAAGTTAACGCCATGCTTTACGGAAATAACGAAATTCATGGCCGCATCCTTTTTATCCTTCACAAAATATTGAAGATTGGCTGGCATCGGTTGCGGTGCCAACGCCTCTTCAATACACTCTGCCGGTGTTAATCCCCGTTCAATCCAACTCCTTGAATCTTTTTTGGATGAACCCGAACATTTAACAGATGTAATATTTTTTGTTTTTATATTTACCATTGCTTTCCCTCTCACAAGCTCCCCTTGTTTAGCCGGGGAAACGGAAAGGGGTGCTTCCGCTTATCGGCTGGCCTGCCTATCCCCGGATTTTATTCTA
>JBEKMY010000029.1:0-37612 GCA_049523355.1 Smithella sp.
TTTGTCTCGATGACAATTAGGGTTTGTTATTTCAGGATTTGGAAGATTATCGGGAATAAGCTCACCTTCTCGTTCTTTAACTTTTTTTAAAGTTTCTTCTTGTGTTATTTTTTGTTTATCAAGATGATCGATAATATCTTTCTGCTTACCTATTAAATCAGAAAATTTTTGCTGAATAACATCTAATCTTGATATTAGAACATCAAAATGTTTCATAACCTTTTCATCAGCATTTCTTGCTTCATCTCTGGCTTTGTATAAGCTTTGTGTTTCTAGCACAAACAGAAGTGTAAATATTCCAATCAGCATTAGTTTAATCCATTTATTTTCGAGCGGTGGTGGAAATAAAATCATAATAACACCCACAACAGCCAATGCGTCAATATATATTCCTGACGGTTGAATTGGAATATAATTAGAACAACGCCACCAAGTAAATATGCCAAAAAATATAATTGTTGACGTAATACTATATATCGTTGATTTGTTTTGCATAAATATATATTATCACTATTATTTAGTGAGTCAAGATATTTCTTACTTGCCGTGAGGGGATACTTACCAAATATTTTATTAGATTTTGATTCTCAAATTAAGACTATTAGGGCAATATTAATATTTATTATAACATCTGAATACATGGAATGCAACAGACCAATTTTGCATCAGAGAAACCCGGCCGGTGTCGCTTTTTTGTCAATGCTTCATTGGCGCGGGTTAGTTCAACCGTTGCATTTTTTAATAATAATTGACAGCCAATGGTGCCTGTCCTATAATTTTTTTAACAAAAGTGTGTTCTTATTAAAATCACAAGGAGTAAGTTATGAAAGATCTGTTTGAGAAAATTAAAAAGGATTTGAAGAAAGGAATCGAAGAAGGATTTTCTGCCTTAAAAGAAGGTGCGATTATTGTGTCTGAGAAAATAAATGAAGTTAAAGCAGAAGGTAAACGACAGTATAAGATATTTGACATAAAATCAAAGATACATGATCAGATGGCTGAATTGGGCGGCAGGGTTTATAATGTCCACAGCGACAATAAAAGTCTGGATGATGACAATAAGATAAAAGCATTATCTCTAAAGATCAAAAAACTCGAATGGCAGTTACACAAGATTGAAGGAGACAAAAAAATAAAAGCCGTTTCACCAAAAAAAACAAAAGCAAAAACGAAGCCGAAAAAAAGTTCACAGCCTTCATCTAAAAAGACAGCCGCTAAAAAACAAATACTCCCGGTTTAGGCCGAGTCTTTTTTGGTCTGTTGCCCGAATAATATTCAGGCAGGGCGTGTTTCCCCAAACGCGCTCTTTCGGTTTACCATGGCAGGAAATCCCTGCAATATTCACCTCCGTTACTTAGGTGAGACGGCAGCCTGCGGAGGACAGATCAACCGATATGCAATAAAAGGCTGATACCTTTCCTCCGAAAATATCCCATTAAGTTAATGATATCGTTGGAGACGAAGGGTTTATCTTCAGACCCGCTTTTACAGCGGACAGAAATGTCTGCGCTTCATATTTACACTACAATTCTCATCACCTTTTGTGACGCAATGCTGTTATGTGTATTTCAGATGGAAATGTTTTATAGTATAATTTTTCATTTACAATAATAATTTATCATTGACATAATCAGCATGTTATGTTTAAAAAATTCACAGAATGACTATTCATTCTGTTATTGAATTATGGAAAAATCAAACAAACGCGACGACATACTTCAGGCTGCCCTTGAGCTTATTGCGGAACATGGATTTCACGAAGCTCCTATGTCCGTTATCGCCCGAAAAGCCGGAGTGGGTTCGGGAACAATATACATTTATTTCAAGAGCAAGGATGATCTTATTAACGAAATTAACCGGATGCTGGAAAAGAATATTCTGATGGTTGTAGAAAAAGATTTTCCTTCCAATAACGATATCAAAAAGAGATTTTTTCACCTTTCCAAGACCGTTATCACTTATTTTATAGCGAATCCTGTCCATTTCCGTTTCATTGAGCAATACTTTTATTCTCCTTATGGGGAAGCGCGCCACAAAGAAAGGATTTCGGGGAAAAATGAAGAGTTCGAAATATTTCGTCAACTTATTGAACAGGGAATTAAAGAAAAGGTCTTAAAAGATTTACCTGTTTTTATGCATTTTGCGTTAGCTTTTGGTCCCGTCGTTATTCTGGCTCGAAACCACGTTTTCGGGCTGGTCGAACTTGAAGATGTCCAGATCAATCAGGCGATCGAAGCATTCTGGGATGCTATTAAAAGGTAACGTTGAGATTAATTCTATTCGAAATATTATTCAGGGAGACGGTAAGTGATGGGCGAAACAGTCAATAATAAATCCAACAGAAAAAAAATGATCATCGGCTCTATTGTCGTTGTCGTGGTCTGTGCCGCAGCATGGTTTTTTTACTCCTGGTATATGCGGACTTACATCAGTACCGACGATGCCTGTATCACGGGACGTATTTATACTATCGCCCCTAAGGTAGGCGGCACGGTTGCTTCCGTATATGTGAATGACAATCAATATGTAAAAACCGGAGATCTTCTGCTGGAAATTAAAACAGAGGACTATGATGTCCGGGTGCGGCAGGCCTATACAACTCTCGAGGCGGAAAAGTCAATGCAGCGTGAGGCGGAGAACACGATTGAGTTGACACAGAAACAGAATTCGGAGGCAAAGTTCAAGGTTGCCTCGGCAACAGCCTCCATGGAAGTTGAAAAAGCAAATTTACAAAAGGCCGAAATTGATTTCAAGCGTGCCGAGAAATTGCTGAAGGCGCAGGCCGTTTCGCAGGAGTATTATGATCAGGCAAAGACTTCCTATGATATGGCCCGTGCAAAAACGAAAGCCGCTGAAGAAGGTTTGAATCAGACTCTCGCGAACATTGAGGTGCAAAGCGCGTCAATAAAGAGAGCAAAGTCGTCCCTTTCTGCCAGGTCTTCCATGGTCAACCAGAGAGAGGCTATGCTGCAGGAGGCAAAATTGAACATGAGTTACACAAAAATTTATTCTCCTGCGGATGGTTATGTCACCAAAAAGTCTGTCGAGGCGGGCGAGCAACTCAGGCCAGGCCAGCCTGTTATGGCAGTTGTTCCCCTCCAGGATGTCTGGATTATAGCAAATTACAAGGAAACGCAACTGACAAGGGTAAAGCCGGGTCAGAAAGTCCGCATTAAAGTGGATACATATCCTGGATACATCTACGATGGCCGGGTGGACAGCATTATGTCCGGTACGGGCTCTGTCCTCTCCATGTTCCCACCGGAGAATGCGACGGGCAGCTTTGTCAAAGTTGTACAACGCATTCCGGTAAAAATCGTTTTAAGCAATAAGACCGATTCAAAGCATCAATTACGGGCTGGAATGTCAGTCGTTCCGACCATCATCATTGAGTAAGCCGGTATCATAAAGGAGAATGTTGTGATTAAATGGCTTATTACCCTGTCGGTCATGCTTCCTGCTTTTATCGAGGTCATGGACACATCAGTCGTCAATGTCACCCTTGATCATATCCGTGGAACCATGTCGGCAGGGGTCGATGAGTCTACATGGGCTATCACTTCATATATAATATCAAACGCCATAATTATGCCAATGAGTGACTGGCTGAGTCGCTTGTTTGGCCGCAAACGGTATCTGATTTTTTCCGTCGCACTTTTCACTACGAGCTCCGTATTGTGTGGACTGTCCTGGAACATGAACTCGTTAATAATCTTTCGTGTCTTACAGGGAGTGGGAGGAGGAGCATTGGTTCCGTTGTCTCAGGCTATCCTCTTTGAAACATTCTCTGAAGAGGAAAGAGGCAAGGCCATGGCGATATTTGGTGTTGGGACAACTCTTGCCCCAGCTTTAGGATTGCCGATCGGCGGATGGATTGCGGATAATTGGACATGGCGCTGGATATTTTACATTAACCTGCCCATAGGCATTATTTCCATTCTCTTGATCCTTGCATATATAAAAGATCCACACTATATGAAAATTGCAAAACAGAAAATAGACATGCTGGGAATATCTCTCTTGGTAATTGGTCTGGCTGCTCTGCAGATTGTCCTTGACAAGGGACAGCGAGAAGATTGGTTCTCGTCTGATTTTATACTCATTTTGAGCATTATATGTGTTGTGTCGCTGGTTCTTCTGGTTATTCGGGAACTATCTATCAACAATCCCATCATTGACTTGAGGGTCTTTAAAAACATCTCTTTCAGTTCAGGTACAATTGTTACCTTCATAACTTTTTTTTCGATGATGTCTTTGTTTGTACTCACGCCAGTGTATGTCCAGAATCTTTTAGGGTATACCGCTACTCTTGCAGGAATGGTTATGATGCCGCAAGGCTTATGCATGATGCTATCTCTGGGTATGGCTGGAATGTTGTGTTCAAAGATTAATCCAAAGGCAATTCTTGTCATGGGAATGTTTGTTTTCGCCTATTCAGCAAGCTTAATGGCTAGATTCAATATGGCAACCGATTTTCAGACCGTAGTGCTAGCTATGTGCTCTCTGGGCATCAGTGTGGGGCTTATTTTTGTACCCGTGTCAATACTCTGTTATACAGGCATTAGCAAGGAGAAGATGGGCAATGCTACTGGCCTGTGGAACCTTTTGAGAAATATCGGGGGGAGTATAGGAATCGCTGTCGTCATGACATTCATTTCCCGCGGTGCACAGATTCATCAACAGTACCTCGTGGATCATATGACACTACTGGATAAGGGATATCGTCTGACGCTGGAGCGGGTGACACCATTGCTTGACTTGAAGGGCTATACAGGAAATGCTGAAGGCACCATTTATGCGGAACTCATTCGGCAGGCTACGATGCTTTCGTTCGTTGACGCATACTACCTATTAATGATAATGATGCTTGCTATAATTCCCTTGGTCTTCTTTATGAAAACAGGAAATGGACAGAAGTCGTCTATCCATTGATCAAGTCGCAGTGTGACAGCCCGTTGCCCTGCCCTTTCTTTCGATCAGTAATCCTCAAATCGTCAGCCTTGACAAAAATATGCCAATAGGAGGAAATATGTTAAGGAAATTACTTGTTTTCTTATTCTGCGTATCTATTTTTACGGGAACAGGTTTGGGGTTTGGAATAGACGCGGATTCGCTGATTAATAAACTGCCAAGAGAATATACCGGAACTTATCAATGGGAAACTCTAATGACCCGTGGAATGTTTCAGTCTCATTTACAGAGGTAAAAATATGAACTGACAAAAAAATTGTGTTGAATGGCAAAGAATATTTTATTAATATATAAGGACAAAAATAAAACATTTGAATCGAATATTCGCGCCATTATTGATCCCAAAACATTGGCTTTTGAAATGGAAGAAATCTATACCGAACAGAAGGATGGTTTTCAGGTCATGATTTACAGGGAATATATTCCATCGGATTTAAAAGATATCGATGCGGATTGGGTTAGTGCCCAGAGTAAAAAAAGTTACTGTTGTATTGAAGGCTAAAACCATTTAGCGCGTGACACGCTCCGCAACAAAGTATGCAGAAAGATACAAAGCCGATGTTTTCTTTAAAAGGAGAATAAGATGAAAACCACGGAACTTGGAGTCAAGGAACTAAGAGCCAGCGAAAAAAGAGTGAAACTCACCAATCAGGAAATTATCAAATTCGCTTATATCACAAAAGAAATAATCAGATATGCGTGGGAAGAAAAACTGTCTAATGCTCAGGCAAATTGTTACGTAGAATGCTTTTATAAAATTCAAGAATTAATAGAGATAGTCGATAAAAAATACCGGGACAGGCATAATGAACTTTGCGAATTTTTTCGCGAAGGAAAAAGGCTGACAACCCACGGTGACCGGCTGCGTTGGGAAGTTTATGAATGCGGAAAAGATTAAACAGAAATTGGAAATTTCCATCTGCTGTCCGCTGAATGTTTAACTCAAAACTTTTCACATGTTTGCTTTTAAAATCATGGACATGGAATAGTATATTTATGATCGTTGGGTTGCGACCCGGGAGATGAAAATGAGCAAATTAATAGAGAATCATGAAGAATTCGATAAAATGTTGCAGGATAATAATAAAGTATTAGTGCTCTTCTATGCCTCATGGTGTCCCTTCTCGCAAAGATTTTTGCCGGTATTTGAAAAAACGGCCAATAACAAGAATTATAAGTGCTGTCGTGTGCTGGCTGACGAAATGGAAGAATGTGAAGATAAATATTCCATAGATGTTTTCCCAACCGTAATTTATTTCGAAAACGGGATTATCGTAAAACGATTGGATGGATTACATGGGTACGGGATAGATAAGAACCAGTTTGTGAAAATGGCGGATTCGTGCGGGACAACGACAGGTAAAAAGTGAAATCCCTAAAAAATATGGTGAATCGTTAAACAAGTAATCCCAAAAAATGAAAATGATATTATGTAGTTATAATTACTTGTCTTTATTCAGTCTTCCGGTGACTTTTTTTATTTGCGAATTTGACACTCACCTTGACATTAATAATCAGCATCATTAAATTAAAGATGAAGGGTGTTGCAATGCCCGAATGATGTGCATGAAAGTTTAACCATTTCGATGGGAGGTAAACATAAAAAGCATTTTCGAGAATTTGGGTATCAGGAACTGTCTGGATAGCAGTTCTAAACAAGCTGACTTCAGCTTATGGATAAAGAAGCATTGCAACTCTCTTCCAGAGGTAAACTTGAGAAGTCGAGATACTGCTGTGTACGATGGGAGTCTATTCTACTGGACGTTAACATCAATGAAATTACAGGGTCTTGGTGGTGACTATCACCCAAAATAGACCAACTGTTAAATAAAGGACTCCAGTTAAAAGACAAAACGGCACAAGCGGTTCTCGCCCGACCCCTCGCCATAAGTAATGCTTCGCGGGGGGTCTCTTTTTTTATCAGCCATAGAACAAATTTAATTTAACAATAATTTGTATACAGCTAATTTAACTGTTACTGAAAGTTATGTATCTGAACACGCTTCCATATAATCAGCTAATCTCTTGATTTTGCCTGACAACGTTATTAATGTCCGCCTCCGCTTCCACCAGGTCCACCGCCGTCAGGGACACCGGGACCTTTTTGATCCAGGCCGTTAGGGTAATCAACTTTGTTTTGTTCTTGATGTTCTTTCCCTGGGTCTCCTTTATCCCGCCAGGGCCAACATCCTCCAATAGATACAAGCACTAGAATCAAAACCGTTAGTAATATAATTGTTCTCTTCATAGTTTTCTCCTTTGATAAGAACGTTATATGATGTTAGCTGATTTCACTTTGCTTCCCAATATGTTTAAGTATACATATAATATTCGGATAAATCCATCGATTATCTCCACAACAAACTGCGGAGAACCTTCTATTCATTAAGAATAATATCATTCAGTATGCTTCCGATTATCCCGAAGCACGCTAAGATATTTGTGTACACTGCTGAATTCGACCTTTCAATTACAAATCAAAAAAACCTTTTAATTAAAAAACAGTTGTGATAATTTATTCCATATCTGAAAATAATGTCCGCCCTAATTTGCAAATTGGAAAAGGAGATCCTCATATGAAAATTCGCTATGGTTTATTACTACTCATTTTGGCAGCATTATTAATAACAGCCGGTTACGCACATAGTAATACTATAGAAGATTCCGATGCTGTTAAGTGGTCTGAAAAAAGACATCGGGCTTTTATTGAGAAAAGCTGGAATGTTGCAATCTTTGCATTTGATAAAGCAACCTTGTTAAACCCGAATTATACCGAGGCTTATTTTAATCGTGGGCTTGCCTATAGTAATCTTGGCAACTATAATCAGGCTATTGCTGATTACAACAAAGCCATTACGTTAAACCCAAAAAAGTCAGGGGTTTATTGTAGTCGTGGAAATGCCTATTCTAATCTTGGCAACTATAGTCATGCTATTGCTTATTACAACAAAGCCATTACGTTAAACCCAAAAAAGTCAGGGGTTTATTGTAGTCGTGGAAATGCCTATTCTAATCTTGGCAACTATAGTCATGCTATTGCTTATTACAACAAAGCCATTGACTTAGACCCGAAGGATGCCGATCCCTACAACAACAGGGCTATTACTTATCTACGGCATGGCGATAATATCTCCGGCTGCCGCGACGCGCAAAAAGCGTGTGATTTGGGAAATTGTAATGGATTGGACGCTGCTAAAGCACAGGGGTTCTGTCACTGATTTTTTTAACACTGCTCTTTTTTAAACCGTAATACACTATCTGCAACCGGCAATCAGGGTTGAAACCCGGCATTTTGCGGTTAGGATTTTCTTGACATACAAGCGCTGCTGCCATAAACTCATATCCAGATATATTAGGTTCTTATCAAAATTTTTCCTATGAAGATTAAATCCGATTGAAAGTTCTTTTCGATCGGAAATAGACCAGGAGGGTTCTATGAGCGATTCCGACAAAAGAAATTATATCCGGTATCCTGCCGAGCAAGACGAGCTTGTCAATATTTATTATCTTGATGAGAGTAATAAGAAGACGGGACAGCGCATGGGTCTGGGTCAGAATGAAAGTTTCAAGGGATTCTGTGTCGTTTTTGTGGGCGAAGTAAATTTCAAACAAGGGCAGGAAGTTTTTTGCGAATCCGCCTCTCTTCCAAAAATGAAAGCCAAAGTGGCCTGGATCAAAAGGCTGGAAGACCAGATCACTAAGGCAGGATTTTCAATGATCGACTAATTTGTACTGACCTATCCGAATTCGGCCAATTCGGCAAACAAGCGTATTCCCTATAACGAACTGCGGAATAAGCGAGCGAATATTAAATGGTATCATTCCTTAAAATAGTATCTCATACTGCATACATTGAGCATATTTATTTTCAAATAATCCCATCGTCTAACGCGCAGGTTTACGGAATTTAACTTCGTTACTTGTTCTTTATAAATAACAGATTATTTACTAAAGGAAATATATATTTTGCTGTTTTGTTGTTTTTCTATTCCTTCCAGTCCATGCGATATTTCAACTGGAAATGAATAAGTGATATATGTATAATACACATTATACGAAATGACAGGGTTTTGACATAACATGTGGCACAAATTTCGGAAGCTGGTCATTTAGGTTGCGTTTCCTTAATATAATAAATTCAAAAGGATGATTTTAAGATGAAGCGTTTATTGTTGTTTGTTCTTGTCTTGGTTTTTACGTTTAACATCACCATTGCAGCGGCTCAGAATACCCTTACAGCGCCCGCAGAGGCGCCGGCAAAAGCTTCGACGAAGGCATCTCAGACCGTAAAAATTAAAAAATCTGTTAAAAAGACTCATGTGGCAAAAGTCAAGAAACATAAAATACATCACAAAACACATAAGACGGAAACAAAAGAAACCCTTGCAGCGCAACCAGAGGCTTTGGCAGAGGATCCTGCATTTACTAAAGCGGCCGCAGATATGCCTGGTGCGCAAAATCAATGTTCCGAAACCAGAGTTATTGCGGCAGTGAAGGAATCTTCTGCTTTAAAAAGCTGGCAAAACATTTATGATTCTTACAGGAAATATCAGCAATGCGATGATGGTGCAATTGCTGAAGGTTATTCTGATTTAATTACGGGTTTAATGGCAAACAACTGGGATACATTAAAAGATTTAAAGATGTTTACTGAAACTGATAAAAAGTTTTTAAAATTCGTATTGCGACACATTGATGCATCTGTTGATCCTGAAGATGTTAAAAAAGTTTCTGACAATGCCAGTCAACATTGTGCCGCGGATTTTAGCGAATTGTGTTCATTAATAAAAGAACGGGCGGAAGAAATCCTGAAAGAATTAAATAACTGATTTCTGTTTTATAATTTTCAATCCTTAATCTTCGATCTTATTGTTTCCACTACACAAGCATAGAAGACTGCCGTGGCCGTCTTTTATGTTGACAATGGTGTTGAAATCTATAGAATAACGCCGAAAAAAGTAATCTTCTATGAAATAATTAAGAAGTATTATCCTGAAAAAATAAAAGTGATTGCTATCCGTTGGAAGAGAATTACATCTAATAACAAGATGAGCTTATCCATGCTTACTATAATCATTTTAAACCTTAATCCGCGCTCGATCATGCGCTGATCAAGGTAAATCACAAATTTGTTTTCGAAAGGCGAAAAAGATGAAAAAGAGAAAAACACAATGCCCCGGCAGATTAAAATATCTTGCCGGCAAAAGGATTCTTCCTGAACCCATCTCATCAAAAACGGATATCGTGCAATTAATTGACAATATGGATGCTTACAATGGCGGCAGATTAAGAGCTGCCTGTCATTTGCTGAAAGACAAATATTCCGCAAGTGATGTCACCGTGGGTATGAGCCTGGCCGGGGCTCTAACCCCGGCAGGTCTGGGCCCTTCGGCTGTCATCCCCCTGATGAATCACGGTTTTGTGGACTGGCTGACCGCGACCGGCGCAAACATGTATCACGATCTGCATTTTGCCTTCAACCTGCCGATGCATCGGGGCTCCCATCTTGTCGATGATGTTGATTTGCGGGATAAGGGAGTGACCAGGATCTACGATATCCTGTTCGATTATGAAGATGTTCTGATGGAAACGGATCGCCGGTTTAGAAAAATACTTCTTTTGCCGGAGTTTCAGAAAGAAATGGGAACCCGTGAATTCTATTACCACCTGGGAAAGATAATGAATGAATATGAGCAGAAAAATAAGCTGGGTGAAGTAAGTATTCTTGCGGCCGCCTACAGAAACGGTATCCCTGTTTTCACATCTTCTCCCGGTGATTCCACCATCGGCATGAATATCGCCGGTATGGAGCTTTTAGCCCAAAGCGCCGGATTGCAGGACAAATTCAAACTGAAAATCAATCCCAGTATTGATGTCAATGATTCTACAGCCATCATCTTGAATGCCAAGGAATATGAAAAGGGGAAGACGGGCGTTATCCTTATTGGCGGCGGCAGTCCGAAAAACTTCATGCTCCAGACAGAACCGCAGATTCAGGAAGTTCTCATGATCCCGGAAGCCGGACAGGATTATGACATCAATATCACCGACGCCAGACCGGATACGGGAGGATTATCGGGGGCTCCGCCCAGCGAAGCTGCAAGCTGGGGCAAGATCGATCCGACAAAGCTTGATGAAACCGTTACGGCCTATCTCGATGTAACGGTGGCCCTGCCATTGATGGTCGCCTATGTCATGCATACGACAAAGCCCAAAAAACAAAAAAGGCTGTATCATCGGGGGGCGGAATTGCAGGAGAAACTGGTTGCCTCCTACCTTAAAAACAATAAAGAAGTGGATCAGCTGAAAAGCCTGATGAAAAAACTTCAGAGATAAGAAATAAAAAGATGAGAATAAAAAAACAGATTGCCGAACTTATTAAACAGCATGGGACTCCCCTGTTTATTCTGGATCATAAAAAGCTGAGGCGCAATTACCGAACCTTCAAGAAAAATCTGCCAAGGGTTCAATGCTATTACGCGGTAAAGGCCAATACTCATCCGGAAATTATCAAGACCCTCTTTCTGGAAGGATCCAGTTTTGATGTCGCTTCCTATAATGAATTCATGCAGATCTATGAATACATCAAACATTTCGAAGAAAAAGATAAGGAATTTTTCATCTGGGATAAGATTATTTTTTCCAATACCATCAAAGACAAAATAACGCTGAGCAAGATAAAAAGATACCGGCCCCTTGTCACCTTCGACAATAGCGATGAATTGAAGAAAATTAAGGCCTGCTGTAATACAGCCGGCTTGATTCTAAGATTGAAAGTGCCGGATTCAGGTTCGCAAGTTGAAATGAGTTCGAAATTTGGAGCGGAGCCGGGAGACGCCGAGAAACTTATATGTCAGGCACACGATGCCGGTCTCATGGTTGAAGGGTTGAGTTTTCATGTGGGAAGCCAGTGCACAAATTTTGACAATTATACGGCAGCGCTTGCCATCACATCCGAAATATTCAATAATGCCAATGGAAAAGGATATGGTTTGAAGATCATCGACATCGGCGGAGGTTTTCCCGTGCCCTATGATACTCAGGTTCCCGAATTTGAAAAGCTGGCGAGCCTCATTGATTCCGAATGTCAAAGACTCTTTCCTCCGGATGTCGAGATTATAGCGGAACCCGGAAGATTCATCGCGGCAACCGCGGCAACGCTGATCACCGAAATCATCGGCAAATCCAGAAGAGACGGAAAGATTTTCTATTATATCAATGATGGCGTTTATCATACCTTTTCCGGTGTGATCTTCGATCATTGGCTTCCCAATTTCACCGCATTCAAGAATGGCGAAAAAGAAGTGTGTGCCGTCGTTGGACAAACCTGCGACAGTTTTGATAAGATATCCCAATCCATTTCGCTTCCGGGAAATCTGGAAATCGGAGATTATCTGTTTACTGAAAATATCGGCGCATACAGCATTGCCTCTTCGACAAAATTTAATGGTTTCGATGGCGCAAAAATAATACATGCAAATCTGAATCGTTGAATTCGGCAGCGAAAAAACCTTCGCTTGCTGCGGGATAAGCGAGCGAAAACAGATCATAGAAAATACCGCATAGAAAGAGCAATAAGAAATTCGTTATTCCGGATTAAGGATCAGCCGGGACATATCATTTCAAACGGTTAATCATGCTGGCGACATATCCCGCTCCAAAGCCGTTATCGATATTAACGACACAGACACCGCTGGCACAACTGTTGAGCATTGTCAAAAGAGCCGCGATACCGCCAAAACTGGCGCCGTATCCCACACTGGTCGGCACGGCAATGACCGGTTTATCCACCAGGCCGCCAACAATGCTGGGAAGAGCGCCTTCCATTCCGGCAACAACAATAATCACCCGCGCCCCTCTGATCTTGTCTATATTGTGGAACAGGCGATGAATGCCCGCCACACCGACATCCACTATTCTTTCGACACGGTTTCCGAAAAATTCCGCCGTGACGGCTGCCTCCTGGGCTACCGGAATATCCGATGTTCCGGCTGTGACGACGGCGATGTAACTTTCCGGCACCTCCGTCTCCTTTTTTTTGATTGTGATGATTTTTGCCATTGAATGATAAACGGCGTCGGGACAGACCTCTCGAACCGCATGAAACACATTTTCCTCTGCCCGCGTCGCGAGGATATTAGAGTTCCTCTCCGACATGGCCAAAGCCACCGTTTTTATCTGATCAAGGGTTTTACCGGGACAGTATATCACCTCAGGGTAACCCACGCGCATCTCACGATGGGTGTCAAGCTTGACGCATCCTAAATCCGCGTAATAATAATCTTTGAGAAAAGCTGTACCTTCCTCTATGGTGATTTGCCCGTCTCTTACTCTTTCCAGAATTTTTTGCAATTGATCTGTATTCATATCACGAACCTTTAATTGTTTTTTTCCGATAGTTCAAGATTCATGCTGCCCATCCGGTAGCCCTCAAGATCCATGGTTACGAAAAGATATCCTATCTCTTTGAGGGCGCCTGATATTTCATCCAGAACATTTTCGGAGAAGAATCTGTTTCTGTCCCGAGGCAGAACTTCAATCCGCGCCAGATTGCCATAACTGCGTACCCTGGCAAATTCAAAACCCCTGCGGGTTAAATACCGTTCGGCCCCTTCGATCATTCCTAATTCATGAAGCGTAATTTCGTGTCCATAAGGCATTCTGGACAATAAACATGCCCCGGGCTGCTTATTCCAATCGCCGAGACCACTCTTCTTTGCCTCGTTCCGTATGTCTTTTTTAGTCCATCGCTGATTCAGGAAGGGACTTACAATATCCAGTTCTTTTAAAGCCCTGATCCCCGGCCGGTAATCATGAAGGTCGTCGGCATTCGTCCCGTCCATGATACATTGCATTCCCTCTTTCTTTGCGTATTCTTTTAAAACGGAAAACAGGTAACGTTTGCAAAGATAGCACCGGTCTTCGGGGTTGAGCTTGATATCATCTATTAACGGCAATTCGAGCAGCTTATGCTTAACTCCTGTTTTTCCGGCCATCCGGACCGCGTCCATGATTTCCCGCATCGATATGTAGGGTGTGGAAACCGTAACAGCCATCACTCCTTCCCCCAGAGCAACGCGTGCAACCGAAAGCAGGAAAAAACTATCCGTTCCGCCCGATAAGGCAACAATGCCGGATTGCAGCGAGGCCAGATAGTCAAGCAGCTTCTTGTACTTTTCATTGGGGTCCATCAGTCGTCCTATTTCAGGCTTATTCAGACTTATTCAGGCTGTCGTAAATATCTCTGATACTGACTCCTTTTTCACCGGCCAGCTTCCGGCAGTCTTCATATTCCGGCTTGGATTTGATTTTCTTTCCCCGGAAATAGGCGTTCTTTACGGAGACCTCGCCGTATTTCGTGAACTGTTTTGAAAAATCCCTGCGCAGCATTTTTTTACTGACCTTGGCGACACGCAAACCGAATGTTGTCGTTTGCCGCCAGAGAATTTCCTCGATATCTTTAATCTGCGTCTCGCTGCAGAGGATGCTTATCTTTACAGCCGGACGCGATTTCTTCATGATAATGGGGACAAGATAAGCGTCGTATGCTCCTTTTTCGAACAGGGCATCAAGGACACAACTGTAAAGCTCCGGATTCATATCGTCGATATTGCATTCCACCAGACAGGCTTCCTTTACCTCAACGTCTTCATCAAAGGCGGGATTATCCATTTCACCAATATAAACCCTCAGGACATTCGGTACCTCCGTATCCCTCTGTCCGATGCCGTAGCCGATTTTCCCGGTGATAATATTTATGTCCTCCGTAAAGTTGTCCACCGTTGCCGCAAGGATGGCCGCCCCCGTCGGTGTTGTTGTTTCAAAGGGAACCAGTCCCGATTTTACCGGGATGCCTTTTAATATCTCTGCCGTAGCCGGTGCGGGAACGGGCATAATACCGTGGGCGCATTTTACAAAACCTCCCCCAACCTGCACAGGAGAAGACATAATCCGGTCTACCTTAAAATAATCAAAACAAATGGTGGCGCCAATGATATCCACGATGGAATCGATAGCTCCAACTTCGTGGAAGCGGACATCTTCTATGGCATGATTGTGGACGTGCGCCTCTGCCCGGGCAAGCTTTTCAAAGATTTTCAGGCTTATCATTTTGACATTTTCAGACAGAGAACTGTTTTGAATCAATTTGGAAATGTCATGAAACGTCCGATGCTGATGTGAGGGATGGTCCGGCGGGATTGCGACTTCGATCCGGGTGCCCGCGATTCCCTTACGTTTGTCCGATTGCATTAATATATCATAGGAACCTATATCAACTTTCTTGAGTTCGCCCCTAAGATATTCAAGGGGAACTCCAAGGTCGGCCATGGCGCCCAGATTCATATCTCCGCTGATGCCTGAAAAACAGTCATAATATAATATTTTCATGTTCTTGCCCTTTCCCGAATGGCAAAATCTTAACGAATTGATCTATTTAACAGTATGTATCATATTTAAAGTCAGATTTCTGCCTTTTTTATTTTCCTGCGGCAGGAATTTTTATTGACGGGTAAGCATTCTTTTCATATAATTTAACCAGTAATGCTAAATAGCTTTCTTTGGGGTTACCAATATTTGTTGGATTTTAGCAAATCAATAGATAGGCCACTATTTATTTTGTGTCATAATCTTTCGGGCTGCTGCTGATACTGTGCTGCCAACGGTTCAATTATAATCGGGACTATCTGTTTTCACAATCATTTTATGCTTATACAAAAGAAAGGAGCGTAGAAATGAAGAGAAGAGATTTTTTAAAGTCTGGTGTGATAGTAACAGCGTCAACTCTGATAGGGACGAGCGCTTTTGCCCAAATTCTGGAAAAAACAGTAGCGGAGCCCTTCATCTTTCCCACGCCTGTTTTCAGAGTGCTTGGCCGGACAGGCCTGAAGATTACAATTGTAAGTTTTGGGGCGATGTTAACGCCGGAACCGGAAGTTTTGGAAATCGCTTTTGATCACGGTGTCAACTATGTCGACACGGCACGCAAATATATGGGCGGAAAGAATGAGGAAATCGTGGGTAAGGCCTTAAAAGGAAGGCGCGATCGCGTGTATGTCGCAACAAAAATTCATCCCGATTCCATAACAAAAGAGGCTATTTTCAAGGATGTGGAAACAAGCCTGAAATCCCTCGAAACGGATTATATAGATGTTATCCAACTGCACAATCTTACCGATGACGTCAGGATTTTTTCTCCTGAAATCAGGGAAGCGCTGGTAAAATTAAAACAGCAGGGAAAGGTGCGCTTCTTCGGGGTGACCACGCATACAAACCAGGTGCAGGTGCTTAACGCTCTGGTGGAAGATAAAGACAAATTTTTTGATACGGCCCTGGTGGCTTATAATTTCAAGAGCGGCAACGATTTAAAGGAAGCTATCGCGAAGGCTGCCCTGAACAAAGTCGGTATTATCGCGATGAAAACCCAGGCCGGTGGTTATCAAACGGATCAGCTCGGCCCGATCAGTCCTCACCGGGCAGCCCTCAAATGGGCGCTTCAGGATACGAATGTCACGGCAGCAATTCCCGGCATGAGAAATCTGGCCCAACTCAGAGAAGACATAGGGGTAATGGGTCTGAAATTAAGTTACTTCGACGAACTTATCCTTAAACGTTATGGCGAGGCCGTAAAACCCTATTACTGCCATTTTTGCGGAAAGTGCGAACCTGAATGCCCCAAGGGTGTACAGATCAGCACGATCAACCGGTGCGTCATGTACGGGGAAGCTTACAAAAACATGGAACTTTCCCGGTCTACTTACCGCGAAATTCCTGCCCGTGTCTCAGCCTCCGCGTGTCTTACCTGTCAGACTTGTGCGGCAAAGTGTGTCAACGGCCTTGATATTCCGGCAAAGATGGCGCGAGCCAGAAAATTATTGGCATAAAAGAAATATGCACGATCATTCTAATATCAGGCCTTCTTTGGCCGGTTATCCTTTCCGATTTCGTCAGCGGCTTTCGAAACGATCAAGCGCCATCACGGCAATGACGGCATTTGTCTTGACCCTGTTGATCATAATGATGTCTGATCCGGCCTTGGCTTCTGACCCCGCGATCAAAGATGTTTTTTCCGGACAAAGCTTTTCCAAAGAGTGGGCCATCGGGGGAGCGGTCGAATTTTACGACAGGGACACTCTGTTTAATCATATTGATGGAGAAGCCGAGCTATACTTACCCTATGGGTTTGACGTTCTGGCTTCGGCAAATTATATCAGTAAGAAGAATCCGGATTTATCCATTGTTGCCGATGTCTATAGAATGGCCTCGTTGCTTGATGCTTTTGGAATTTACTCCAACTACCGTAAGACAAGTAATATGTGGGTCGCCATCGGCACCGAAGGATTTGTGTCGCCTTCCCAATTGATGTTCTATCAGGACAGATATTTTATAAGGCTGCAAGTCTCCGGAGAAACAAGTCTCCCGGAGGATATATTACTGGCATGCGCCCGAGCTATCTCCAAAAACCTTCCGGCGGGGACAGGTCAGCCCAAAGAGTTGGATATTCTGAATATTCCGGCGCTTGTGCCGAAGAGCGAACGGTATCTTACTCAAAGCCTGCTCGGATATGCCTTCTTTCGCAAAGGCATGATAGCCGATGCCGTGGCGCAGGATGAAAAGATGCAGATATTTGCTGTGCACGAGGATACACAGGCTGATGCACGCAAGACTTTCGATCAATACTATGTTTATCTAAAGTCTGAAACCAAGAGCATTCAATTGACCGGAAATGCGGATCAGCGGCTGCTGGTTGCGGTTGATCCTTTATACGGCGGCGTGCTGGCCCGGCAGTCGGGACGCTACATCATCGGTGCGGTCAGGGTCAAAAATAATTCTCTGGCCGGACAGTTTATCGAACAGATGCATAAACGAATCGGTTCCGACGCGGGCACTTGACATAAGCGTCTTTGATTTTATGAAATGAACATTATTTTAAAATTTATTTCGGGTGTACTATGAATCGCAGGGATTTTCTTAAAACTACTTTTATTGCCGGTACAGCTTTTACCCTACCGGGAACTTCAAGTTTATTTATCAAAACACTGGAAGCCGCGGAAAAATCAGACATCGTTGCGGCTCACGGACTTTCACCTGCCGTAATAACAAAAGCCGCCATTGATGGTTTAGGCGGAATCAAATCTTTCATCTCCAGGGGAGATATTGTTGTCGTTAAACCGAATATCGGGTGGGACAGATTACCGGCATATGCGGCAACAACCAATCCGGAAGTAGTCTCGGCAGTGGTCACTTTGTGTTACGAAGCAGGGGCAAAACAGGTTAAGGTTTTCGACCACAGTGTTGTCGATCCGCGGCGCTGCTATAAACAAAGCGGCATTTCGGATGCAGCCGCTGCCGTAGGCGGAATTGTCAGCTATATAGATGATAGAAAATTCCGTGAAGTAAAATTAGCCGGTGTTGCCTTGAAATCATGGCCTCTTTATACCGAAGCCATCGAGGCGGACAAGTTTATTAATATTCCTATCGCCAAAACACACGGCCTTTCCACTCTCACTCTGGGAATGAAAAACCTGATGGGAATTATGGGCAGCTCACGAGGAAGGATACACCAGAGCATCAACGGCTCTCTGGTGGATCTGGCCATGGCCGTCAAGCCCGCGCTGATTATTCTTGACGCGGTGCGCATACTGACTGCAAACGGACCGCAGGGAGGCGACCTTGCCGATGTCAGACAGCTCAATACAGTCATCGCGGGAAGGGATCAGGTGGCCGTCGACGCTTTCGGCGCAACACTCTTCGGTTTGAAAGGAACAGACCTCGGCTATGTCGTTGCAGGACACAAAGCCGGACTTGGCACCATGGACATTGCTAAACTAAAAATCAAAAAAATAAATGTTTGATAATTTTTTTATGAAGCGCTGATTCTCCCATCCTGTAAGGTTGCAGCCGAAAAATGCAGCCAAACGTATCTATCAGCCTGTAGAGGTTTTATATGATCAAAAAAATCCGCATAGTAACACAGGGGCTTTTTTTGCTGACATTTTTGTGGCTCTTTCTGCAGACGGAATCAAAGGGAGCCGATGAACTCGGCTATCCTGTTAAAATATTTCTGGATGCCGATCCGCTGATTTTCATCACCACTATCCTTTCTGGCTACGCATGGTATAATACTTTTTTCCTGGCCATTTTGGTGATCGCTGTTACTATGATCATGGGCAGGGTTTTCTGCGGCTGGGTATGCCCGCTGGGAACGCTCAATAACATGGTTGGCGCTCTTGAAAAGAGGCGTCCTGCAAAAGTTCCCCGAAACTGGCACTGGTTGAAATACTGCCTTCTGATCTTTTTGATTACCATGTCCGTCTTTTCCTTGCAATTCACTGGAATATTCGATCCTATTTCACTTTTGATTCGTTCATTATCATTGTCAGTTTACCCGTCGATTAGTTATGCAACGCGGGCTGTATTTGATATGTTTTACAATTTAAACATTCCTGTTGTGGGCAGCATTTCCGAATCTATCTATACACTTTTTAAAAAACTCTGGCTCCCTTTCCAGCAGCCGTTTTTTCTTCAGAGCGTCTTTCTGGGATTATTATTCTTCATCATTCTGGGACTAAACCTTCTTGAAAAACGTTTCTGGTGCAAATATCTCTGCCCTCTGGGAGCTCTTCTGGGCCTGCTCTCCCGCTATTCCTTTTTAACGCGTCAGGTCAGCGAAGGCTGTAATTCATGCGGAGCCTGTACTTTTGACTGCCAGGGAAATGCTTCTCCCGATAAAAAAGAAAACTGGCATAATACGGAGTGCCTGGTTTGCATGAACTGTGATGATCTCTGCCCCCATAATGCCGTCCGGTTTGGATTCTTAAAAAAGACGCAATCCACTGCTTCCCCTGTTGCTTCCATTGACCTCGGCAAAAGAAGGGTTTTGGGGATAATATTGTCCGGCCTTGTTGCCGTTCCGCTGGTCAGGATTACAGGAATTAACAAACAGGCGGGCGCGTCCGAACCTAAACTAATCCGGCCGCCGGGTTCTCTCGATGAAAAACAATTTCTGACCCGCTGCGTAAAATGCGGCGAATGCATGAAGGTCTGCATTACCAATGGTCTCCAACCGACATTTCTGGAGGCAGGTATTGAGGGGATCTGGTCACCCGTCCTTATACCGCGCATTGGCTACTGTGAATATCGCTGCACGCTCTGTGGTCAGGTCTGCCCTACCGGCGCGATAAAAAAACTGGATTTGCAGGAAAAGGAAAAAATAAAAATAGGTCTGGCTATGATTGATAAAGGGAGATGCCTGCCCTATGCCCACTCTACGCCGTGTATTGTTTGTCAGGAGGTTTGTCCTACCCCGAAGAAAGCTATTTGGCTCGAAAAAGCAAAAGTGGCAAACAGAAACGGTAGCGAATTGAACTTGAATCAACCACACGTTGATCTGGAACTATGTATTGGCTGCGGGTTGTGTGAGTCAAAGTGCCCCATTCTCGGTCAACCGGCAATTTACGTAACCAGTATCGGGGAGACGCGATCCAGAGAAAATCAATTATTACTATAATATATTTTGTAATATATGATTAAGCGCTATTTGTATATGCATTATTAATTAAAAAAACGCCCGCTTTTAAGCGGGCGTTTTTTAATGCATGATTTTATTATATAAGCCTACATCTCCCGCGCGATTTCATAGGCATCCCAAATGGCGTACATAATGTTGTGCACGTTTCTCGAATCGCCGATATTATAAACGGGCACTTTAAGCGCATCTTTGACAGACTGGTACAGACTGTCGTTTGGTTTATAGCCGACCGCAATGATGACCGTATCAGCCGCAAGCGTGATTTCGCCCTCCGGCGCTATAACGGCAACATCCTTTTTACCTACCGCTTTAATCTTGCTGCTCTTGAAAATCCTAACTTTATGGAAAACCAGTTCATCTATCAACATATCGTAGTTCATGAAAGGCATGGCATGCGGCCCGCCGCAAATAGCACTCATCATTTCTACTATGGCGACTTCGCGGCCCTTCTGCGCCAGCCAAAGTCCCGTTTCGCAGCCGACGAGCCCGCCGCCAATGATGACGACTTTCTGCCCTACCCGCTTTTTACCGAGCAGCGCTTCGCTCGCGGTAATGATCTCCTTGTCTTTTCCGAAATCAATGGTGATGGGTTTGGAGCCTGTCGCGACCACGACAACATCCGCTCCTTTTTTTACTATTGCCGCCTTATCCATCGCCGTGTTTAATTTGACTTTCACGCCCAAAAGTTTCAACTGCCGCACATACCATGCCAGGAGTTTGCGGTCGTTTATCTTAAACGATGGAATTCCGCCCGCAATGAGGTGTCCCCCAAGCTTATCGGATTTTTCGCATAGCGTGACTTTATAGCCGCGTTCCGCCGAGACACGCGCCACTTCCATACCTGCGAGGCCGCCTCCGATGATGAGTATGTTTTTCATTGTCACGGCAGGTGATATGCCGTAGATATTTTCTCGTCCACATACCGGGTTGACCGCACAGCATACAGGACCTTCTCCGATGTGGCCCATACAGCCATCATGACAGGAAAGACAGGGACGGACTTCATCCAGGCGGCCTTGCCTTATTTTTTCCGGATAATATGGATCGCTCAAAAGCGGGCGTCCGTAACTTACAATATCGCAGGAATCGCCGATAGCTTCGCAAGCCATAACCGGGTCATCCATCCTGCCTGCCAGTATGATAGGCACCTTAACATGCTTTTTCAATATCCTGCCGAATTCGCGATACATGCCGCCCTCACCGAAATACATTGGCGGATGATTCCAATACCAGGAATCATATGTTCCCGCATCCACATTCAAGGCATCGTACCCGGCTGCAACCAGAAGCTTTGTGGCTTCAATACCCTCTTGTGTGTCTTTTCCGGCTTCGGTAAAAGACTCGCCCGGCAACGCCCCCTGCCGTAAACCCTTCATAAAACTCTTTAAACTATAGCGCAGTGATACGGGGAAATCCGCGCCGCAGGCGTCTTTTATGGCTTTTACAATTTCCGTGGAAATACGCAGGCGGTTCTCAAGGCTGCCGCCGTAGTCATCCGTCCTTTTGTTATAGAATGCGATCGCAAACTGGTCCAAAAGATAACCCTCGTGCACCGCATGAATCTCCACACCGTCAAAACCGGCCTTTTGGGCTATGGCTGCGGACATGGCCATTTTTTTGATCACGTTTTGGATCTCTTCAATCGTCATCGCCTTGTGTATGATGGAGGGATCCCATCTGTTTTCCTGTTCCGATGGCGCAATATGCTTATTCGTGAAACCGGGAATCGCGGCCCTGCCCAGGCCGGCCGCCAATTGCACGATGATCTTCGTCCCATAGGCGTGTACACGTTCGTTCATCTGCGTGGCTGCATGGATAAACGCGAAAGGATTTATCGTTGGACAGGGAATCACAGGCCTGGTCATATCCTCTATGCCTATATCCGCGCTGCAAATGCCCGTGATGATAAGACCTGTGCCGCCTTTGGCCCGCTCCACATAATAATCCTGGCCTCTCTGGGTAAATGCCCCTTCAGAATCGGCATATCCTATTGGGCCCATGGGCGCCATGGAGATCTTGTTCTTTAACCGGAGTTTTCCTATGTTCGTAGGTTCAAAAAGTTTTGCATACTTGTTTGCCATTGTCATTCTCCTTTCATACTTGTTTTAACGAAATTATTATTAAAAAACTTCTAAACGGGCCTCCACTGCTTCAGGCTCATGGAACAGGGTATTATTCCCGGCAATTTCGCCTCACGGCGCTTACATGTAAATCATCCATCTATTGGCGGAAAATAATGATTCACGGAATAACGGTTACACGGTTGATTAAATGGTTGACTCAAGACAAAAAACATTCTTTGGGGGACTATCTATCAGATAATATTGAAAGGATTACAAATGAAAAATATCCGGAAAATATTAATTTTATAGAGTCCCGCGGCTTTCTTGTTATTTTAAATCAATTAATAAGCGCATGTCAATAAATTAATAATTCGGAATTGTCTACTTGACAAGCCATAATTGAAGCTCTCCCAAGGCAAACCGCGGGGAGGCTTCGATTCTTAAGGAATATTATAATTATATAAACGCTTGCTTATTCTGTAGCACGCTACAGGAATGCGTTTGCTGTCTCAATTCTGCAAACGCTTGCGCACTGAAGCAGCACGCGAAGGGGAATGCTGGCTCGCGAATTTACTTTCCTGTAAATATATTTACTCAATAATATAACAATTATTTGACCTAAATCTAATTTGATCTGACAGTGAATGTTAAGACTATTGATAGCTTCCTGCTAGTGAGCATTTAGGATTTTTCATGGATATGCTTTCCTTCAATTTGTATTCCTTAATTGATTATACTCAATTTATTCAACAATGATAGGGATGCAACATTTCATCTGCTAATCCTCAAACTCTATCAGATCAAATTAAAAAATTATATTTTTCGTGGTTTTGTATTGAAAAATGAGATGAACTATTTATTAATAGTTTTTTCTTTTTTTCTTGACAAGGCGAAAGTCTTTCTGTAAAGGGACGTTCATTCCTCGTTAGCATGAGGCGTTTGCACAAACACAGGCTGCTGCCCGGAAATGTCGAAAGACGCCAATGGGTAGACCAGGTATTGTCGGATTAAGGCTTTACCCAAAGTAGCTGGTCATAAAGGACCTACGTTGTGCACTGCCGAAAATCAACGAGAGGGGATTCGAGGCATTCTGCATTTATCGGCCATGGTATCCCCATGGCCTTTTTTTGTGCCCAAATTATGAATCAAAAAGGTGGTGGTTTCGTTCATGGACGGCGATGGCAGTAGTATTAATCATGACGGATATTTTATAATTTACCCGCTCTTCCCGAGATAATCGGCTATAAGCTTCTTCATCTTTTTCCTTGCTTTGGCTGATTTTCTGAACTGTTGAGCGGAAAACAACCAGTAGCAGGGATTATCTAAGTCTTCAAAATTTTCCCTGTAAATTTGTCCAGTAGCACCAGACGAAAGGAAGTCTTTTCCTGGAATTGGCTACGTAAAAGGAGGTTTCTAATGTATTGGATCTCTAAGAGCATTCACCAATTGAATCGTTTCCGCAGGCAGCTCATTATTTTTCTGTCCGTGCTGGGACCAGGAATAATCGTGATGGTGGCTGATAATGATGCCGGAGGCATTTCCACCTATGCCGTCACCGGATCCAAATTCGGGTTTTCCCTGCTTTGGATGTTTATATTATTAGTATTTATGGCTTACTATGTCCAGGAAATGACAGTTCGTCTGGGCGCTGTTACCAAACGGGGACATGCAGAAGCCATCTTTGACGCTTTCGGTCCTTTCTGGGGCTGGTTTTCGCTTACAGACCTTGCGATTACGAATTGGTTAACACTTGTAACAGAGTATGTAGGAATGACCGCGGCAATGAGCCTTTTTGGTGTACCCGCATGGATCACTTTCCTTGCGGTAACGGCAATTCTCTTTGCAATCGTTGTCACCGGTAAATACTGGACCTTCGAAAAATTAACTTTGTTCTTCTGTTTGTTTAACCTTGTTTATATTCCGGCTGCTCTTTGGGCAATGGATATGCCATCTTCCCCCTCATGGAATGAAGCGTTCAAGGGATTTTATACTTTTAAAATGGGCGGCATGACCACTGATCTGATCTTCATTATTATGGCCAATATTGGAACAACCATCGCACCATGGATGCTATTTTTCCAGCAAAGCGCCGTAGTCGATAAAAAACTCGATATTCATGATATCAAGTTCGGCAAACTGGAGACCTTCATAGGATCTGTCTCCACCTGTGTTGTAGCCGTGTTTATCATCATTACGACAGCCGCAGTTTTCTTTTATCATAAACCTCCCATTGAAATAGAAGACGCCCGGCAAACGGCGGAAGCCATTGTTCCTTTCCTGTCGCATGGGCAAGGGGAAATGGCCCGTAGACTTTTTGCCATTGGCCTTTTCGATGCAGGGTTCCTGGGAGCGCTCTGTATTTCGCTGTCCACATCCTGGGCCGTAGGAGAGGTCTTCGGCTGGGCTCATACCCTGAACAAAAAAGTCAAAGACGCTCCCTGGTTTTATTTCGTTTATCTTTTCATGCTGTTGACTTCAGGCGCTGTAGTCCTGATCCCTGGAGCGCCATTAATCATGATCACCATGTTCGTGCAGGTCGTTGCCGTTACGCTGCTTCCCGCAGCACTGGTCTTCTTGATTTTACTCCTGAATGACGAACCGCTCATGGGCAAGCATGTCAATACAAGATGGGAAAATATTATGAACTGGTCGATTGTCATCGTTGTCGTTGTAATGTCGACACTACTGGGCGTCAGCACTCTTTTTCCTGAACTGTTTAAGTAAGGATGGAGGATCGCATAATGATAATAAAAGAGAATGGTGTGAAAGAATCCAAGCCGCAGAATGGCTATCAATTCTATTATCTGTCAGAGCTAATCAAACGGCCGATCTGCATAGACAGAGTCGAAAACAAGATTGGAAAATTAACCGATCTGGTGCTTTCTCTCTCGGAGCCCTACCCGGAAGCTGTCGGCATATATATAGAGCACGGCTGGGGAAAGCCGACTACCTTTATCCCATGGGAAAAGGTCATCTGCCTGAGAGAGGACGCCATTATCATCCGGCCTCCTGATAATTCAGCTTATCCGTCATTCGTCGATCAGGCTGGCTGGATTCTTCTGGATAAACATTTAATAGGACGGACCGTGGTGGATATGGACGATCGGCGTACCGAAGTTGTCAACGATATTCATCTATTAATGTCAAAGGAGCGGTTTTTCCTGGTGCATGTCGATATTTCTTTTGCTGGTCACCTGAAACGTTGGGGATTGGGCAAACTCAAATGGATAAAAGAAGATCTCATCTCCTGGAAATTTGTTCAGCCCTTGTCAGTTGAAGATGTGGTTGCAAAAGACAAGGTTTGTTTATCGGTAACAAAAAATCAGCTCACCAACCTTCCCGGTGAGGATCTGGCCGATATTTTGGAAGAACTTCCTGAGGAAGAACAGCAGGCGCTCCTCTTAGGACTTGATTCGGAAAAAGCCGCCGAGGCACTCGCAGAAGCGGAACCTCGCGCCCAGCGGCAGATAATCGCCAATATTCGACAGGAAAGAGCCCGGATGATCTTCAGCGAAATGTCGGTACCGCAGTTAGCAGCTCTTTTTTCTGTTCTTCCCTACGATGAGGTATCTCGGCTTATAAATTTATTGGATAAAGAACAGGCTGAACGGATCCGCTCCATTCTATCGGAGAGAGAAACGACTGCCAGTAAGTTGGCTTCCTCAGAGTTCCTGGCCGTGAAGAAAGAAGTCCGTGTCAGTGATGCCTTGAACAGGGTTCAGCATTCCGGCCTCGAATACCATAACATTTCTTATCTCTATGTTGTTGATGACGATGGTCATAAACTCTTGGGAATCGTCGATTTACGCGAGCTGATAATCTCTGATCAAAACAAAATGCTCGCTGAGATAATGATATCGCCCGTGGTTACGGCAGAACAAGATGATAATCCTGATGATTTGGCTGAGTTGTTTGCCAAATATCATTATCGGATGATTCCAGTGGTCGATAGTGCGGATAACATCCTGGGTGTCATTCTCTATAATGACGTCATGAAAAATATAGTAACACGCGCAAAGATATAAGGAGGAAACATGGCTCGCATCAAGATGACTAAAACGACCAGAATTGCCCTGTTATTTTTGAGAATCTACATGATATTACTTTTGGGGCTCGTTCTTGTGAAATTTATAAAGATTTTTTTATAAATCACTGAATTAACCATTTCCTTTTGTAAGTGATGAAAGAGACACATTCAGGAATTTACAAATGATCTGATCTGAACATATTGGAAAGAATTTCTATTACTGAGGTTTTATAATGAAAAGACAAAATTTTTATCAGATAATCCTGCTTGCGGCGATACTGAATGTGTTTGCCTGCCTAGCATATGCTGATGATTTCAAAATACCTGAGTGGATGCCTAAAGTGCTGGGAATGCAATACAATGAAATTTACCAGAACATGCCTGACTTTCACAGTCCCTACGAAGGGCCAAACAGTCTGACAACCGATAATAACAAGGGGCACGGATCGACACAGATTTATGGACTCTATCTCGGTTCCCAGATTACCTCATCGCTTCAGGTATACCTTGATATCGAAATGGCGCAAGGAAACGGGATCAGCAATGCTGTTGGTCTCGGAGCCTATACCAATGGTGATGTGATGCGGCAAGGCTCGGCGGACTTAGAAAATGGCCCTTATATTGCCCGCCTCTATGCTCGATACGTTTTTCCGTTATCCGAGAAAACGGAAAAAGTGGAAAGGGCTATGGATCAACTTCCAGATTTAGAATACTCAAACCGTATCGAGATAAAAGCAGGGAAACTTGCGGTCTCGGATGATTTCGATGTAAATCGTTATGCCAACAATACACGCACCCAGTTTCTCAACTTGGGATTTATCAATAATACCGCCTGGGATTATGCAGCAGACACCAGGGGCTACAGTAATGGCGCCCTTATTGCGTTGGTCGAGCCTCAATGGAAACTGGCTTTCGGATATTATCAGATGCCGACCACGGCCAATGGCAATGATTTAGACAGCAACATTATCGAAGCAGGCGGCTATAATCTGGAACTGACTGTAAAGCCAAAAGGGTTGGAAACGGTATTGCGCTTTCTTACATATTATAATCGCGGCCGGATGGGAAATTATAATGAAGCTGTTAGTTTGGGACAAATCACAGACACCACGCCGGATATCAGGATAAATGATAAGGAAGGGCGCACCAAGTATGGGTTCGGTATCAACCTGGAACAACCTTTAGCGGATGAGGGAGAGACTGGCCTTTTTGCCCGGATTGGATGGAATGATGGGAATAATGAATCCTTTGTCTATACAGAAGCGGATCAACATCTGAGTGCAGGACTGCAGGTAAGCGGAATTCACTGGGGACGGAAAGAAGACCATGTGGGAATTGCCTATTTGGCCGATGGATTATCGAGTCAACACCAGAATTATCTGGCAGCGGGCGGAAGTGGTTTTATGCTGGGTGATGGACGCTTAAATTATGGATGGGAGCAGGTATTTGAACTTTACTACCGTATCCAGCTTGGTTCTTATATTCAGATCAGTCCGGATTACCAGTTTATTCAGAATCCCGGGTACAACAATGATCGTGGTCCGGTTTCGGTATATTCCGTGCGTGTACGACTGAGTTTTTGATTTGATGCAGTATGGACCATAAAACCATTAAGGTTATGCATTTTTTCAAAGATCTATCCATGCCTCATATTTTAATTGACTAAAGAATCCCCTTTGTGTTACGAACACTAAAATAATAGCACGTTTTAATAGTCATATAACTGCTTTCTTTTTATTTTTTATGCGTATTGATTGTTGTAAAGATTTTGGAAAAACCTTACGATACAGTGCAGTATCTTTTTTTTTATTATGCAGTTTATCGTTTACACCGCAAATATATGCCGGAGATATCCAGACACTCGATGTTGTGGAGGTGACTGACTCTACCGAAAAACAGACCGGTACAGCAGATTCGGCAACCCAAGGAAGTATCACGGGCGAGGATATACAATCCCGGCCCTACTATCGGCCCGGAGAATTATTGGAAGTAACACCGGGGTTGATCGTCACCCAGCACAGCGGGGAAGGAAAGGCCAACCAATATTTTCTCCGAGGCGTTAATCTTGATCACGGAACAGACTTGCGGATTACAATTGACGGCATGGATGTCAACGAACGCACGAATGCGCACGGTCAGGGATATTCCGATCTGAATTTTATGATACCCGAACTCATCGACAACATACAATATCGAAAAGGGCCTTACTATGCGGAGTATGGTGATTTTTCATCTGTGGGCGCTATTGACATTCATTATGTGGATACGCTGAAGCAGGGAATTGCCAAGACAACCGTGGGATTTGATGGTTATGAGCGTGAACTTCTCGCCGACTTGGTAAAATTGGGAGGAGGCAATCTTCTGTGCGCTTTGGAATACCTTCATAACGATGGTCCGTGGGACAATACCGCGAATTTCCAAAAAGGGAACGCGGTATTGCGCTACACAACAGGTGAGTTTACCTTTACCGGAATGGCCTATGCAAGCCGGGGAGTGGCCACTAATCAGATTCCCGAACGCGCTGTAGATGAGAACTTAATCTCGCGTTGGGGCACGATTGACCCGAGCGATTACACATCCACCCAACGCTACAGCTTCTCCGGGGCATGGAAGCACGTAAGCGGTGATTCCGTTACCAAAGCCGATATGTATGTAATCGATAAAATGATGGTTTTATATTCAAACTTCACCTATTTTCTGGATGACCCCGTCCATGGGGATCAATTTGAGCAGTGGGATGATAGAATAACGACCGCACTCAACGTCAGCCATACCTGGATTGGCAACTGGGGCGGACATGATGTGGAAAATAAAGTCGGGATACAATTACAAAATGACAATATTCATAATGGTCTGAACCACACCGAAGATCGGCAACTCTTGACTGTTTGGAGGGATGACCGTGTAGGTGAATCCAGCGAAGCAATATATGTTCAAAACACTTTCCACTGGTTGGAAAAGTTTCGCACCGAAGCCGGTATCCGTGGTGATTTTTTGCAGATAAACGACGAAGCCAAGACCGCAAATTCAGGAAGCATATCTGATGCTATAGCGAGTCCCAAGTTAAACCTGATATTCGGTCCCTGGGCCAAAACAGAGTTCTATATCAACATGGGCGAAGGCTTTCACAGCAATGACGCCCGTAGTACTATCGACCACTCGGTTCCTTTGAGCGACCCATCGGCGGGACCGAATCAGCCGGTAGAGCCTCTGGTGCGCTCCATGGGATATGAGGTCGGCATGAGCACTTCCATCATTCCAGGTCTTCAGAGTTCATTGACATTTTTTCAGTTGCATTTCGACTCGGAACTTGAGTGGGACGGAGATAAAGGTGAAACGTCACCGGGACGTCCCAGCCTGCGGACGGGATTTGAATTTGCCAATTATTATACCCCAACCCCCTGGCTAACGATAGACTTGGATTATGCATATACCATAGCACGTTCTCAGGGCCCGGAAGTTCCTGTAGCATACGGAAATCTCACCGTGTACGGAAATTATATACCAGGCGCAGTTGAGGGCGTGGGTTCCCTGGGTGTAACGATACACGATCTTGGCCCATATTTCGGATCCCTGAGGTTGCGCTATCTTGGAGGGTACCCTCTGGTAGAGGATGACAGCCAACATGAAGGATCTTCAACCTTGTTGTCAGCAGAAATAGGGTACAAGTTTTCCAGGCAATTGACAATAGTGCTGGAAGGGTCTAACCTGCTCAATGCCAGAGCCGATGACATTGCGTATTATTATACCTCCAGGCTGCCCGGGGAGTCCCTTGCGGGTGTCAATGATATACACTTTAAACCGGTAGAGCCGATTAACGCTCGCCTAAGCCTTATCTATAATTTTTAAGCGGTGTGATGACCTGCCGTTTAAAGCAGAGTTGATATGAATGAACAGCGTTTAGCGATTACATTATCTTTAGCGATTCATGTTATTTTTCTGGTTTCGTTACTGACGATAACGACGAATGTAAATCCATATAAAGAAACCTTTTATGTCAACCTTACGCAAGGGGAAGCATTGCCTTCGATCAGTAAAAAAGAAACAAAACCGATAGCCAGATCCAAGACAGATCGGGTGCAGAACATCAGCAAACCGGAAATCATGGAAGTTAAGCATCCTCACGACGAATCCAACGTGAATGAAAAGCAGGTTCTGGCTGCAGTGCAAAAGGTGGAAAATCCGACCCCGGCGAAAGGAGGATCTGAATCCGGAGTTAAAAGCAGCGGCCCCGAACCATCGCTCCAAGGCGCAGGAGAGACGGTTACCTCCCCAAAATTTGGAGTTGCTTATCTAAACAACCCGAAACCGGTCTATCCTGCATTTGCCAGACGAATGGGAATGGAAGGAACGGTGATGTTGAAAGTGCTTGTAAGCTGTCAGGGAATTTCTCTTAAAATTGAGGTGGCCCATTCTTCAGGGCATGAAATTTTGGATAAAGCTGCTGCCGATGCAGTGCGAAACTGGCATTTTGTTCCCGCGAAACGGGGGAATTCCCCCATAGAGGAATGGGTGCAGGTGCCGGTTGCGTTTCATTTGAGAACATGAAATAACAATCCAAGTTTATCTGAATTTCGCCATAATCAGTCTAAAGAATTATTATTTGAAGTATTGAATATTTATTCAAAAGCTTATTCATTTCTTTCCTCTGAAAATACAAGGTGAAAGAAATAACCGGGATAAGATTTAATTGGACAATGTCTTTCAAGTCAAGAATAGGTCGTGATAAATTATTGCTAAAAAATATTTTTTACTCATTTAGCAATCCCCTTTTGTAATAGTCATTGTTTGTCAAGTAAACAATTCCGTAATTATTTAATCCAAATCGGTTTTATTAGTCCTTCCTAAACTCTTATTTCTCCATTCTCTATTCAATATTCTCATCGTAATAGTTTATGAAAAAAGGATGAAAAAATCAGGTTTCATGCCGATCGCTGCATCGGCTGCGGCCTTTGCGTCACAACATGTCCCGCCGACACATTAAAGCCGGAGAAAAAACCGGATGATGGCTTGTACACGCCCACGCCAACCGTCTTTAATACTTATGGTGTAATGAACCGTGAGAAAAATAGATAGCGCCCGATTAATGTAAATAACAGGGCGCTGTCCCAAGCATATTGTGTTGATTGGACCTGTCGGCAAGTAAATATCAACGGCGTTTACGTCAAGAGAGCGGCGCCCGCGGCATAGGCCTTTTCCATGACGGCCTTGTTTCCCCCGGCGGCATCTTCCGTCCTCATTCCCCCTCCAACAATCCGCTGACGAACGTCGAAACCAAGAAATTTTAGCACACCCTCATGCAGATCAAATGATGAAGCAAAAGCGTTTACGTCAGGCTGTCCCTGGCTGTATACGGTAACAGCTTTTTTTGCTTTTATTTTGTTACCGAAGTCTGTCGTTTGCGCGTCTTTGAGATACACCAGTGCAAACAATCTATCAACAAAGATTTTTGTCTGACCCGTCACCTGAAACATAAAAACAGGAGTCCCCAGGACAACGGCATCGGCGCTGAATATTTCATCATAAAGCTGTGCCATGTCATCTTTCTGGACACACTTTCCATCCGGAGTCTGACACTTGTAACAGGCCTGACAACCCCCCGATGTGAAGCGCGTTGAGATCAAAGATTTTTGTTTCGGCGCCGGCCTCACGCGCTCCGCGCAGCACTTCATTAACGATAGTTGTTGTGTTTCCTTTTTTTCTGGGACTTCCGACAAATCCGATAATTTTCATATCCGCCTCCTTAAGATTCAAGTCTAGTTCGCTACCGAACAATTTTAGCAAAAAACCAGAGAGGATAACCCTCTCCACATCAGTCTATAATTTAATAATCTAAGACACGATATAATATTTAGAAATTCTCGCGCATCTTTTCCAATCCGCACACAAGAATTTTTTTTCCTCATCCGTGAAGCCTTTGTACGCAGTGCCGATAAGTCTTTTGGAAATTATATCAAAGTCCTTAAAAACAATTGACATATAAACGCAACTTCTCTATATTTTGCCGGTAAGAAAGCAATATTTTACCAAAAATGGGGGACACGGTATTACTATGAGAAAATTTCATTTGTTTAAATTGGCAGTTGTATTTATTATTTTAAATAGCCTGTTTCTAATCTCCGGTTGCAGCAGCAGCAACGACAACAACGCTATAGCTGATGTTGTTATCCAATTGACAACGGATGGTACGACTGCTTATCCGGTTGACCAGATGACTGTTTCTATTATGGCGCCTGATGGATCTGTATTAACCGGCGTTACCGATACCAACGGCGTGGCTACCATCACCGTAAGCGGACCCGGTGATTATGATGTCGTCTCGGTAACCGGTGTCGATGCTACCAGCCTTGCCCAGGGAAGCACAACAGGCCGGGAATTTGTAAAGAGCAATCCCTTGGCGAACCCTTACCCGTATCTTACCTATCCAATAAGCGGTGTCACAGTAACTGTAACTGACCCGGGCTATAATTATAACGCCAATATAACTGTTCCATCTATTAATGAAATTACAGTCTTAGAAGTGGCCAGCGCAACATCCGACACCTATGGGCACATTGACGTCACAGCCGGGACGTCTGCTTTCGCCGGCAGGTTGATGTTATCCAATCTTGTCTTCGGCAGCAATGGCGGCCCTCCTGAAGCTTCTATAGGAATCCTGAGCAGTGATCCTAACGGCAACAAATTGGTATTATATCAGGATACAACAACCGCACTGACCGGAGGCAACTTTTACGGCGGCCTCAGTCTTACGAGTACATCTATCGGTTCAATCTCCTATCTGCTTGCCGGGCCGGTTTATTTTGAGGCGCCGGGAACAGGCAGCGGCGATTGGGCGCTGGGCTATAACTTGAGCGTGGCTTCAGCCGATCTTGTAACCAGGGCCGGCCTTGGCGGCGCTAATGCAACACTTAATTCCCCCGATTTCAACGGAGGAACAGGTAACTTTGTATTTCAAATCAGGCAAACAATCGGTAATAACGCCCCTTATGTCTACAGTTGCGATTACCGCATTTTCCAGTTTACTCAGTTTTGATCAGCATGTGATTCAAATATAAGAAAGGCCGGGTCCAAAAGACCCGGCCGAACCCCGTCCCTTTCATCCAGGGAAAAAGTCATTGATTATTCCCCGCAGGTTGTCGTGTCATGCCAGTGACGGATGTGGATATTGCAGGATTGCTCTTGCTGTAGAATTCACGATTCACTTTTCGCTCTTCACTCTTTATTTAAAGAATAGATATTACAGGCGGCCTGTCGTGTTAGTTTACTGTAAAAGCGGATAACCGGCTGCTTCCGGCAAGAAACAAAATAGTAATTAGAGTGGACATCCGGTCTTTCCGGTAGTAGAATACAATCAGTTGGTTATTTAAATTGAAGGTGGTGACATTATGAAGCAGTTAAGAGCATTTTCTATTATTTCGTGTTTTTTTATGATCTTTTCTTTTTTAATCTTCCTGTTTCCCGGCATTTCCATCGCGGACGAAAAAGAAGAAAAACGTATAAGCGAATGTATGGATAGTTGCATCAGCAATGAGAAAGTCTGTTATAATATGACCGCGGATCCGAGACGATGCGAGGCAATATATAACGAATGCATTGCCGCATGCAAACCGGAAGGAAATACTTCCAAGCAGGGAACATAGCAAATGTCGTCCCCGCAAAGCCAGTTCTCAATCTGATCTGAGAGCGAGAATCTGAAAGCACATGTCAGATCGAGTTTTTTGGACCCGGCCAGACACGCCTGAAGGTTCGCCTGGTAAGTTTCCTTACCTTTTTTAACAAAATACCGTCATGCAAATTGCAGATAGTAATAATTAAATGCAGTAGAATTGTAATTTAACATGTGATATGTTTTTTTTAAAGTTCAACCGGATAAACTATTGAACAATTTTAAGTTAAGAAAATATAGGAGAAAACAATAATGAAAAAAATAATGTTGAGTGTGATCGTATGGGCCATTATTATCTTTTGCGCGGGCACGTCAATCGCGGGAACTGATGTTGAAAAATCATTGAAGGCTAATTTCCCCGATCTCATCTATGATTCTGTAACTCAATCACCGGTAAAAGGAATATATGAAGTTGTGTGGGGAAATAGACTCTACTATTTTGCGCCTAAAGAAGGCATTCTCATCGTGGGAGAGATGTTCGATAAAACGAAGCATGATTTAACCGCCGACCGGATGCAGGTTGTCATGGCTAAGTTCAATGAAAATATAGCTGTAAAGGCTAAGGGTTTGCCTCTGGATAAGGCAGTTAAGACAGGCCAGGGGAAACACGTTGTGATAGAGTTCACCGATCCCGATTGCCCCTTCTGCCGCCAGGCGGCCAAGTTCTTCGAATCGCGGACAGATATAACCAAATATACCTTCTTCACACCTCTGCCGATGCATCCTGATTCTCCCAATAAGGTGAGGTATATACTCTGTCAAAACGATAGGGCAAAAGCATTTGATGAAGTAATGAAAGGTAAAATCGATAATCAAAAGTATGAGACCTGTGCGACTGCTGAAGTTGATAACCTTATCAAGCTTCATCAGTCTGAGGGCGTAAAAATGGGCATCACTAGCACACCTTATTTCATTATCGATGGCAACGTAGTTTCCGGCGCCGACATCCCGAAAATCGAGAATCTGCTGGGCGATAAAGTTGGCGAAAAGAAATAGATGATTATTAATAAATTAGTTTTAAGAAGCCCGCCTCCCTGATTTTAACAGGAGAGGCGGGCTTTGCATTAAGCGGTCTTTATGAGAATCTTTGTTTCTTTTGCTTTGGCGCTCTGGTTCTTGGGAATCTTAACATCCAGAATGCCGTTTTTGAAACTTGCTTGTGCCTTGCCCGACTCTATTGCAGTTTCCAAAGGAATTACTCTGCTGAAAGAACCGTAAGATCTCTCCATATAATAGTAATTTCTATTTTTATCTTCCTTTTCTTCTTTCTTCTCCCCTTTAATTGTAACGGAGTCGTCAGTAACGGTAACCTCAATATCCTTTTCTTCCACTCCCGGCAATTCCGCTTTGATCATGAATTCTTTTTCACTTTCTTTCACATCAATGGAAGGTGTGAATCTTTCCATCTCGCCGCCGGAAAACCCGCGCGGCGCCACATTGAATCCGCGGAAGAAATTATCAAACAAACTGTTCATATCCCTTTGCAAAGAATAGAAGGGATGATCAATCTCTGCTTTCACTCTCCGGGCAACATCCGGTAATAGATTTTTAACTTTCATAATCATAGTCCTCCTTTCCTTAAAACTATTATGAAATTTTAAACTTTTTATGCCGCGTTTATCGCAATTTTTTTGGGTTTTACCTTATCGGCCTTTGGCAATTCCAGGCGCAAAACACCCTGTTTGACCGTTGCTTTAATTTTATCCCGGTCTATCTCATCGGACAAAGTGAACTCTCGTCCATAATCGCCTGTTTCATATTCTGAAAACACCAGACTATAGTCTTTTACTTTGCCGTCTTCCACACGTCCGGCAATTGTCAAAATATTTTTTTCCAGTTCCACATCAACGGTTTCCTCATCAACTCCCGGCATATCGGCAACTAGAAAAAGAGCTTCTCTTGTTTCATAAATATCCACACGCGGCACAAAAGTTTTCACATTACGGATTTTTTCCGTAACCGCTGTATTTTGAGTTTTTTGCAGGTCTTTCTCAGACATAAATCACTAACCTCCTTTCTTATTAATTAATCTTAATCTTTTTCGGTAAATCCTCTTTAATTCCGGGTAAAGTGATTTGTAAAATCCCTTTTTCATACTTTGCCGCCACCTTTGCAGAATCCACAGAAAAAGGCAGTTTGAAATTTCTCTGAAAATTACCGAGTCTTCTTTCCTGACGTATATAAGTTTCGCCTTCTTTAATGGGGTCGTCCTTCGTCGTTCCGGCAATCGTTAACATGTTGCCGGCAACAGAAACGTTAATGTTTTCTGCATCCATACCCGACAATTCCGTTGTTACGATTATGCTGTTATCTTTTTCCCAGACATTGATTGCCGGATAATCCAATGTCGTATTTTGCCAGACGTTTGAAAAGAGCTTATTGATTTCCATTTGTAAATCAATAACCCCCGGGACACTATCTGCAAACTTTTTCATTCTCCATATACCTGGATCGACCATAGACCTATCCTCCTTTCAAAAAAATATTAATCACATAAGTAATTGCATTTATTACAAATTTAACCTGTTTCAATATAAATATATTTACGATTTTTTCTTTGTCAAGACCATTTACAAATCGAAGCTCCCCACGGCTTGCCGCAAAGAATCTCCGATTCTTAAAGTAAATGATAACGCGTCATTACTAATATCAGTTGCTATGTTCTTTCTTGTTTCATCTTCACAGAACAAAAGTGAAAGTTGGAAAGAAAATTATTCCCGTGAATGTTTAGACGCCATGTCAGAGTTAAACTTCAAGAAATTTGTTGACAGTAACTGCAATTTATCAGAGATTGAATATATTGAGGCAAAGGGGAAGATGAAAATATACCCGATAAACAATCAGGATCATGGGCAATTTAGAGACAATCGAAACCCGGAAAAAAACTATATAAATCTTTGAGTATAAAACAAAAATAAATTCAAAAAGTATACGATTATTTAAGCAGGATTACAGCGGAGATTAAAATTGCAATATCCAAACATAAAACATCTGTATAAATACTGCGCTTACAATGAGAATTCCCTTTTTATTCTCAAAAACAGAAAAATATGGCTGTCAAACCCGGCAGAATTTAACGATCCTTTTGATTGCAGATATAAATTCAAGGATGAAGTTGATCGTATCGAATTTGAAGGATACGGCAACAGGTATAATCCTGAAAAGATGACCGAGTTGAAAAGCATAACAGCAAATGGCAAAAATGAAGGCATCTACAACACAATTTATACGAAGCTCTTAAACGATGTTGAGGAAGATCTAAAAAATACAGGCGTATTTTGTTTAAGTCATCATAACGACAATATTTTGATGTGGTCGTATTATTCAGACAAACATAAAGGGTTTTGTATCGAATT
>JBEKMY010000030.1:0-54194 GCA_049523355.1 Smithella sp.
GGGAATAATGTGATCGAAACTATACTTTTTTAACGGATGAGATTGTGGCGAATTGTTTGGAAAGTGAAAAATTTTTAGATGGCTAAAGAAGACGGTAAGGTTATGTCAGTGAATCAGATATTCGATAAAAGCTATTGGGACATTTTAGATTTGTCTCATTATCTCAAGGTCAAAGTGAAGACACTCTATGCGATGATCTACGACATCCCTCATTATCGGATTGGCAAACTGATACGCTTCAAAAAAGAAGAAATAGACGCCTGGTTGGAAAGCAAAAGGGAAAATGATCGTGATGTTAAAATACAGCAAAGAGGAAAAAGAAAACTGACCGAATCAGCGAATAAAGACATTAACAGGTTAATTAGGAAAACCATTGACCAGACCAAGCAGGAAGGTTATAATCTTGATCACGGGAAATCAGACCGGATCGAGGGCCATAGTAAGGAGGTCAAAAATGGCTCTATATAAACGCGATACGGTTTGGTGGATGAGTTTTACTCATAATGGCAAGCAGATTAGGCGATCAACGGAAACTGAAGATAAGAAGCTGGCCATAAGGATCTTTGACAAATTGAAAGGTGAAATAGCGGAAAGTAAATGGTTTGAAAAGCCGCTTGGTGATGGGTATACCTTCAAAGACCTGATGGATAAGTATATGACGGAATATTCTGCGCTTAACAAGGCACCAAAGTCCCATGAAAGAGATAAGGGATTAAGAAAGAACCTTGAGCCGGTATTTGGAGATTTGATTCTAACAGAAATATCTCCAATGCAGATATCGGAGTATAAGGTCAAGCGCAGGATGGAGGGAGCATCACCACGCACAGTTAATTATGAACTGACTCTTATGGGTCATGCATTTAATTTGGCAATACGTGAATGGGAGTGGTTGAAGGATAATCCGGTTAGCAAAATTAAAAAAGAAAAAGTGGATAATTTTATTGAACGCTGGCTGACTCTCGAAGAGGAAGAGAAATTGAAGGAGGCATCCCCAAAATGGCTCCAGGATATCATCATTTTTGCAATCCACACCGGACTGAGGGAAAGTGAGATTCTCGATTTGATATGGCGACAGGTAGATTTAAACCGACGCACAATCACTATCTATGAACAGAAGAATAAAAGCGTTGATACCTTACCGCTCAGTCAGACCGTAGTGAATCTCCTCCTTAAGAAGATTAAATATCCGCATAATGAAAACGACCACGTTTTCCGGAATACATGCGAAAACCGGATTTTGACAAGCAATCTCATAAAAACATTTCAGATGGCAGTAAAAAAATCGGGTATAAGAAGGCTTCGGTTTCATGATTTGCGTCACACCTTTGCGACAAGACTTGTGCAAAACGGAGTGGATCTGCTCACGCTTCAGAAGCTTGGACGTTGGAAAGAAGTAAAAATGGTTATGAGATATGCTCATCATTGTACGGAGAGTCTACGAGCCGGAATAGAAGTGATGGACAAGATTCAATATGGAGTTATCACGAATTTATCACAATCACAAAAAAATAGAGGCCATAAGTCAATATTGAGACTCGTAACCTCTTGAAATTATTTGGCTGGGGAATAAGGATTCGAACCTTAATAAACGGAGTCAGAGTCCGTTGTCCTACCATTGAACGATTCCCCAGTAAGGAATGTAAAAAGCGCCGCCGGTAATGTTCTTTTTAGGGAACCAACTTTTTGGCGACGTGTTTATAATGCGATTGCTTTTTTATGTCAACAAATTTTCTTGATAAGATCAGGCAATGAAAATTACAGGCAATCCGGCAGTAACTGATTTATCAACTAAAAAACAAAAATAAGTCATGTATGATAATGAAAACATTAATCATTCTTGTTGTTTGCTTGCCCATACTCAAGGTAGCAGCTAAGCGTATTTGCTTGCCCGCGAATTTAAAAAATTAAAAGAATTTCTTGAAAATTCCTTCGGCTGCAATGATTCCTGAAATTTCCGCTCTTACAATTCTCACAATGCCACGGCTTTTACCTTTTTAAAGCGTAAAAAATGAAACGGCATATTTACTCTTTCCAAAAAAATGAATAGTGTTATATAATAAATAATTATCAAAAAAAGCAAAGATAATGTATTAGTTGTTAAACACATAAGACGTTGCAATTAAAAGTAAATATTTCAAAGAATGTCCTGATAATCAGGGAACTGTTGTGAAAGGAAAACATTCTTAAGAGAATGATTCATATGGAAAAAAATTTGACACACATTCGCGAAGCGGCCGAAGAAGGGGATGCGGATGCCATGTTAAATCTTGGTATTATGTATCAGGAAGGTCAGGGCGTTCCACAGGACTATGCCGAGGCATTAAGCTGGTATCGCAAGGCGGCCAAGAAGAAAAATGCGGAAGCCATGGCCATGCTGGGCACGATGTATAGAGAAGGCACAGGCGTTTCACAGGATAAAGCGATGGCCGCGAAATGGTATACCAAGGCGGCTGAAAATGGAAACGCGGAGGCCCAGTTGAATCTGGCCGGGATGTATCAGGAGGGCAGGGGCGTACCGCAGAGCGATGTCGAAGCCGCAAGATGGTATCTTAAGGCGGCGCAACAGGGAAATGTGTATGCGCAGTTCTATCTGGGTTGGATGTATCAGGAAGGTGAAGGCGTTGAGCAGGATTTTGATGAGGCTGTAAAATGGTATACCAGAGCGGCTGAAAATGGAAACACGGAGGCCCAGCTTTGGCTTGCCGGTACATACCGGGACGGTATATTTATTCCGAAGGACGATGCAGAGGCCGCCAAATGGTATCGTGAGGCGGCTGAAAATGGAGACGCAGAGGCCCAGAACATACTTGGCATGATGTACATAGAAGGCAAAGGCGTTCCGCAGGACGAAGTGCAGGCCGCAAAGTGGTACCGTATGGCGGCAAGGCAGGGGCACGCGGACGCGCAGGCCACGCTTGACATATTAGATATTCCGGAGGAAGGCGTCCGGTCTGAAGGGCCGGATATGAAAGCGGCAGCGCCGCAGGACACCAAGGCCCGGATCGCCCCCGATAAGATTCGTGAAGAAGGCAGAGGCGTTTTGTCGGGCGATGCAGTGCCCGTAAAATTGGGTCGCAAGGCAATCGAGCAGGGACATGCGGATGTCCAGGTTGAGACGGGGGGGATTCATGTTTACGCATCAGATGTTTCGCAGGATGATGCTGTAACTGTGAATTCATATTTTCAGGCGGCCAAGCTGGGCGATACGGATGCCCAGATCATACTGGGTATGATGTATAAAGAAGGCAATGGTGTTCCACAGAGCGATGCAGAAGCCGTAAAATGGTTTCTTAAGGCAGCCCAGCGGGATGACGCAAATGCCCAGTTAAATCTCGGGATGATATATCAGGACGGCTTGGGTGTTCCGCAGGACGATGCCGAGGCCGCGAAATGGTTTTTAAAATCCGCCGAACAGGGAATTGCAACTGCCCAGTTCAATCTGGGTGTGATGTATCAGGAAGGTTTAGGCGTCAGGCAGGACGATGCCGAGGCTGTAAAGTGGTATCTCCGGGCAGCCGGACAGGGAGATGAAAATGCCCAAACTATATTGGGTATGATGTACAAAGCGGGCAAAGGCGTTCCACAGGACGATGCTGAATCTGCAAAGTGGTATCTCGAGGCGGCCCGCCAGGGAGATGCAGTCGCCCAGTTAAATCTGGGGTTTTTATATCATAATGGCGAAGGCGTTCCGCAGGACGATGCCGAAGCTGCAAAATGGTTTCTCAAGGCTGCACAGCAGGGACAAGCAGATGCCCAGAGCTGGCTTGGCATTATGTATCAGGAAGGTTTAGGCGTTCCGCAGGACGATGCCGAGGCTGTATCGTGGTATCTTAAGGCGGCCGAAAAGGGACAGGCAGGGGCTCAGTTTAATCTTGGCGTGATGTATCAGTATGGTATGGGTGTTCCACAGGACGATGCCGAGGCTGCAAAGTGGTATCTTAAGGCGGCCGGGCAGGGGATTTCAAATGCCCAGTATAATCTGGCGGTGATGTACCAGAAGGGTGAAGGCGTGCCGCAGGATGATGCCGAAGCTCTGAACTGGTTTCTTGAAGCGGCCCAGCAGGAAGACGCAAAGGCCCAGTTAAATCTGGGTTGGATGTATCAGGAAGGTCGAGGAGGCGTTCCGCAGGACGATGCCGAAGCTGCAAAGTGGTATCTTAAGGCGGCCGAGCAGGGGATTTCGAGTGCTCAGTATACTCTGGGAGTGATGTACCAAAAGGGTGAAGGCGTTCCGCCCAATAATGCGGAGGCCGCTAAATGGTTTCTTGAGGCGGCCCGGCAGGAAGATGCAAAAGCCCAGTTTAATCTGGGTTTGATGTATCATAATGGTGAAGGCGTTCCGCAGAACTACGAGGAGGCTATAAAGTGGTATCGCAGGGCGGCCGAGCAGGAAGACGCGGATGCTCAATTAAATCTGGGTTTGATGTACTTCTACGCTGAAGGAGTCCCGCAGGACGTGGGTGAGGCTCTAAAGTGGTATCGCAGGGCGGCCGAGCAGGAAAACGCGGATGCGCAGAACTGGCTTGGCGATTTATATCTGGATGGTATATTTGTTCCGCAGGACGAAGTTGAAGCTGCAAAATGGTATCGAAAGGCGGTTGAACAGGGAGATGCAAAGGCACAGGCAAAACTCGATGAGATGAAAGAAAAGATTCGAATCTAGATCCGCCGTGAAAAACGATATCTCATCAAAGCGCGGCCTGCGCAATCTTAAGGAAGGCAATAAATGTCAAACGTGAAAGTGAAAGAAAAAGTGAAAGTGAAAGTGAAAGAAAAGGCGAAACCCGGCAAACGTAAAATCACAGACAGGGATCGTAAAATGGCCAAGTTCTGTGTCAGCTGCACACTCTGCAGGTATACCCGTAAAAAACAAAAAGGAGCCGCGTTCTGGTTTGTCCAAAAAATTGAAGGCAAACTTTGTCCCTTTTGCAAAGCCTACGAACGTGTTTACGGCCGGAAGGCCCACCAGCCGATTATTTGATGAGGTAAGTAAAAATGAATATTTCTGAATGGTTGGATAAAAAGGAAGCCGAAGGCATTGACGTTTCTCATATCGTATTGCCTGATGATCTGGCAAATGACGAATCACCGGATGAAACGGTCTTTTTTAAAGAGATTCGGCCCTGCACAATTCTCTGTACCGGCAGCCATCCTTTTGCCACCGTCGAGCGATTCGGTCACTGGTATTATTGCCGGGGCCGTGACAAAGAAAATGGCCAGCACACCACTAAACCACAATGGTGGATGTTTACAAAAGATAAAAACCTCGCGATTAAAACGGCGGGCGAGCATATACAGAGGGGCTGAAGATTAATCGGTATTCCGGCAAATGTTATTTCGCATGCTGCAAAGCGATGTCTTGTCAAATAGATGTGTCCGGTAGATATGTTTGGCAGATGTGTCGGGCAGATGTGAAAGGGAGGCGTGAAGAGTTATGAAAGAAGTAAAGATGTTTATGTTTATCGGATGTCCCCACTGCAAAAGGGCCGAAGAAATGATAGCCGATATTTTTACCTGCCATCCGGAGTATGCCAGGGTTCCATTCACTGTAATCAATGAGCATGAAAATCCGGAAATTGCCAACCAATATGATTATTATTACGTTCCGACATTCTATACAGGCGATGTGAAAATGATGGAGGGCGTTCCCACAAAAGAAGCGATTGAAAAAGCCTTCGCAAAGGCGCTGGAAGAAACGTAGACATCATTTACGTTGAAACAATGAAATCAAATCGTTTGATTAATGAAAAGAGCCCTTATCTGCTGCAACACGCGCAGAATCCGGTGGACTGGTATCCCTGGGGGGACGAAGCGTTTGAAAAGGCAAAACAAAAAGACAAACCGGTTTTTCTTTCTATAGGATATTCCACCTGTCACTGGTGCCATGTCATGGAGCGGGAATCGTTCGAAGACGAAAAAGTCGCCGGACTGCTAAATGACGCATTTGTGAACATTAAAGTCGATCGTGAAGAACGTCCCGACATTGACGCCGTCTATATGAAAGTTTGCCAACTCATGACGCAAAGCGGCGGCTGGCCTTTGACGATTATCATGACCCCTGATAAAAAACCCTTCTTTGCCGCAACCTACATTCCCCCAGAAACAAAATACGGCCATGCCGGACTGCTGGAGATCATTCCACGAATAAAATTTCTCTGGGAAAACAAACGTGCGGATGTGCTTTCCTCCTCAGCGGAAATTATAAAGGCCCTGAAGGAATCGACAAAAAGCAAGGCGCGGGATTTAGGCGAAGAAACGCTGCGTCGGGCATATCGGTCCCTCTCCTTGAGTTTTGACAGGACGTTTGGCGGATTTGGCCGGGCGCCGAAATTTCCCGCACCGCACAATTTCTTTTTTCTGCTGCGCTACTGGAGGCGGACAGGCGAGGCGGAGGCCCTGCGCATGGTCGAGCAAACTTTGCAAAACATGCGGCGCGGCGGGATTTACGATCAGATCGGCTTCGGCTTTCACCGCTATTCGACGGACGGCCGCTGGATCGTGCCGCATTTTGAAAAGATGCTCTACGATCAGGCGCTCATGGCGATGGCTTATATTGAGCTTTATCAGGCGACAGGGAAAAAAGAATACGAAAACACCGCCCGTGAAATATTTACCTATGTACTGCGCGATATGACCGATGAACAGGGAGGTTTTTACTGCGCCGAAGACGCGGACAGTGAAGGCGTTGAAGGGAAATTTTATCTGTGGTCTCAAGACGAAATTTGCGGCATTCTTACAGACTATGAAGCGGATTTGTTTATGTCGGGCTACCGGCACCCCGATGACATGGAGATGCAGGGCATGCAGGAAATACCCGCCGGTCACTTTATCCCGCATCTGCCGTCGTCAGAGGATATTGGGCAGGATGAAACCGGAGATCTCTCCGTCATGGAGAACATTCGGGAAAAGCTTTTCTCGATTCGGGAGAAACGGGTGCACCCGCATAAAGACGATAAGATTCTGACCGATTGGAACGGTCTAATGATCGCGGCGCTGGCCCGCGGCGCGCAGGTCTTTGATGAACCGGCCTATGCTAAAGCCGCTCTTCGCGCGATGGATTTTATTATGCAATCCATGCAAACCAAAGAAGGCCGGCTGTTGCACCGCTACAGGGACGGTCATGCCGCAATCGAAGCGAATATCGATGATTATTCTTTTATTATCTGGGCGCTTCTGGAACTCTATGAGGCAACATTTCAAACACAGCATTTGTCCAAAGCGCTGGAATATCAATCCCGCTTATTTGATTGCTTCCGGGACGATAAGGAGGGCGGATTCTTTTTTACCTCCGATGACGCGGAAGAACTTTTGACGCGCCCGAAAGAACTCTATGACGGCGCCATCCCATCGGGAAATTCCGTAGCGTATATCAATGCTATTCGTTTGTCCCGGATAACAGGCAAGCCCGATATGGACGAAAGAGCGCGCGAAATTTACAAAGCTTTTCGCGCGCATGCCGATGCCATGCCGACGGCCTATACGCAATTTCTGTGTGGCCTTGATTTTGCCATCGGCCCGTCAAGCGAGGTGATTATTGCCGGGAATATGAATCAAACGGATACGCGGGCCATGCTTGCGGCTTTAAGAAGAAGCTTTGTGCCGAATAAAGTCGTCATCTTCCGGCCCGCAAACGAAACAGCGCCGGATATTGAAACCATTGCGCCGTTTGTGCAATCGCATTTAGCTGTTAACGGGCAGGCGACCGCTTATGTTTGCACAAATTTTACCTGCGCGTTGCCGACGAATGATCCGCAAAAAATGCTCGAACTTCTAAATATAAAAAAATAAGTCACTCTTTATTATCCACTATTTCTATCGCGCTTGATGCCGTAATTATTATCCCGCATAATTACATATATTCTTCACCATCCACTGGTTATCTTTTAAAATATTTTCTTGATTCTTATTTATTCATTTAATGATAAAATATCTTAGCAAACACAGTTAATAAACATATCGGTGGGGGGATTTATGAAGTTGCTTATTCGCGGCGGAAGTATTGCCGCAGGTTTTGGCGTAAACAAAAGTTATGTAGATATCCTCACCGAATCCCTTCTCCCCAAAGGGATCGAAGTTATTAACCGGTCAAGATACAGAGAAACTTCTTTTGACGGTATCGGCACATTCAACGAAGATATTGCCAACTTCAAACCGGATATACTTCTTATCCAATTCGGTGTTGATGATGCATTCGGGTGTGTCTACCGTTCCGAATTTCAGGAAAATCTCGTACAAATGGTCAGGCTGACGCGCTTTTGCTTTAATCCGGTTATCTTCCTGGCGACTTCCCACACGTTCGATAACCCTAATGATATGGATGCTGTTTATATTTTTTACAGATCTTTAAGAATTGTGGCTACGGATTTGGGCTGTACTTTGATTCCCGTGGACAGTTGCTGGGCCGGTTATCTGGAAGAATATAATCTATGCAGCATGGATTTGACTCTGGAAGATTCCAGATATCCGAATGAGCACGGCCATCAGGTCATTGCGGATGCCATGATGAAGTGGCTGGACAACATCTAGCCCTTTCGGTCTTACCTCCGGATTTTTTTCTTGCAATGCTTATTGAAAATAGTATTATCAATAGTGAAATTTGAAAAGATAATCCTTTGAAAAATGTTTTTTTAAGCAACAGTAAAAGCGATTGATATTTTGTATCGACAAATTTTCCAAAACAAGCGATTGCGAAAGGAAAACTGTGGTATGAAATTACTTCTCAAGTTAATCTGCATCGTATGGCTTGGTTTCTGGCTGGGAATAGCAACTGTTATTCTGTGCTTTTTCATAATACCGGCGGGACTTTTAAGCCGCACCGGCAATCTGGCGTTCTCTCTTTCAAAGCTCTGGGCTTACACAATGCTTGCCGTATCCTTTGTCCGCACGGAAATAAAAAACAAAGACAGGATTCGTAAGGGAACATCGTATATCATCATTTCCAACCATCAGTCGCACTATGACATCATCGCGCTGGTTACCAGGCTGGGGATTCAATTCCGCTGGATCATCAAAAAGGAACTTCTCAAAGTCCCTATTTTCGGATACGGATTGTATGCCTCACGAAACATCTTCATCGACCGCTCCAATACCGCAATCGCGATTGAGAGCATGAACAGGGGATTTGATCGTTTGCCCAAAGGCGTGAGCGTGATGGTGTTTGCCGAAGGAACAAGATCGCCTGACGGGCAAATTCATGAATTTAAAAAGGGAGGATTCGTAACAGCCATCCAGCGTAAAATTCCCATACTGCCGGTTACTGTCAATGGAAGCAGGCGCATTCTTCCCAAGAAAAGCCTTGTCATGACGCCGGGAAAGATTCAGATTGTGGTCGGGGAGCCTATCGATGTCACCGGCTATACCATCGATACAGTTGGGGAGCTTATCGACAAAACGCGTCAGGTGATCATAGCCAATTTCGATCCGGATTATACGGGCAGGAACGAATGAAACAGAGCGTTGTTCTTAGATTCCTGATTTAAAAAGTTTTTCCTTGACACTCGTCTGTTCTAATCAAAAAACGGTCTAATCAAAAAACGGCTGAACTATAACTTAACTTATGGTATAAGTTTAATCATTCTTTGACGGAGAATTTAATTGAAAAATATCGATGAACATCTGCTGGAAATTCACAACTACGAGGGCACAGGCTATAAGCCTCTGATCGACTATGATAAATGGCGGGTAGCGATCCTTCGTTATAGTGACGAACTGTTGCCTAAGCGCATCATCACCATGCAGCGGCACAACGAAACAGATGAGGTTTTTGTTCTTCTGGAAGGCCGCTGTATCCTGTTTATAGGAGAGGTGAACGATACTATCACATCGATTACCGGCATCGATCTGGAGCCGCAAAAGATTTACAATGTCAAGCGCGGTGTATGGCACAGCCATACCTTAAGCAATGACGCCTCGGTGCTGATTGTGGAAAACCGCGATACGACAAACCAAAACTCACCGAAGAAATTCCTCAATGATGATCAGCGCCAGCGACTCATAGAAATCACGCGCGAATTATGGCAAGCGTGAAAAATCTTCACCGGTCTTTGCTTTAAATATCCAGCAGTCTTTTTGTTTTGACGTCGGGCATTAATTTGTTATAGAAACCATCAAACGCGGGAATTTCAAATAAGAATGGGGGAATTTATGATTGTTACTGTTGTAAATATTGTTGTGAAGCCGGAAAATATTGATCAGTTTATTAAAGCGACTATAGAGAATCATCAAAATTCGATCAAAGAAAAAGGTAATCTCCGTTTTGATGTGTTGCAGCACAGGGATAATCCTTCGGCATTCACTTTGTATGAAGCCTATGCCTCCGACGAGGAAGCTGCCGCGCATAGAACAACCGCTCATTATTTAAAATGGCGGGAGACTGTCGAACCCTGGATGGCCAGGCCGCGTGAAGGTTTCGCCCATAATGTTCTGGCGCCGAAGGATTTATCCGCATGGAATCGATAAATGCTTTGAACATTACGGGTCTACCAAAAATATATTTTGGCGCGGGTAAATTTTCCGAACTTCCTGAAATCATTTCCTCACTTGGCCGCAATGCGCTGATTATCATCGGCGGTGAATCGTTTAAAAAGTCCGGCCGCTGGAATGCGCTAACCCCAAGGCTTAATCAGGCTCAAATAAAATATAGGGCCGTATCTGTTTGGGACGAACCGGCAACAGAAGTTATTGATGCCATTGTCTCTGGATTCCGGAGGACACCGGTTGATGTTGTTGTAGCCATCGGCGGCGGCAGTGTCATCGATTTTGGTAAAGCCGTCTCCGCGATGCTGGCCTCGGATGGTTCTGTTAAAAATTATCTGGAAGATGTCGGAACGAAAAAACCCTCCGGCGCAAAGTTGCCGTTTATTGCCGTTGCGACAACAGCAGGCACGGGAAGTGAAGCGACAAAAAATGCCGTGGTATGCGACAGGATTGAGGGCTATAAAAAATCTCTCCGGCATGATGCCTATATGCCTGATGCAGCCCTGATTGATCCTGAGCTGACGCTGACTTTGCCCCCGCATATTACCATTGCCTGCGGGCTTGATGCCTTATCGCAATTGATTGAATCCTATACTTCAACAAAGGCGGATGTTTCTATCGATTCGCTGGCCTTAAAGGCGCTCTCCGGCGTATCGGATAGTCTGATTCCGCTTGCTTCGGGCCAGAGCAATGATATTTCTCTGCGTGCGAAGATGTCTTATGCGGCGCTGGTTTCGGGGATAATGCTTAGCCGTTTTGGGCTTGGCGCGGTTCACGGCATAGCCGGACCCATGGGCGGATTATGCCCGGTGCCTCACGGCGTGGCCTGCGGAAAGCTTTTATATCCGGTCATGACCTTTGTTATAAAAAAAATTATTGATGAAAAGAATATTGCGGCTCAGAAGCGCTTTGCCGATATCGGGAAAATATTATCCGGTGATGCGGGTGGTGGTGATGATATCTTTTACTGCAAACAATTTTTAGGCGTCCTGAATAAATGGACACGGACGCTGAATATTCCACAGCTTTCCCGTTTCGGCATGACGGCCCTTCACATGGAAAAAATTATTGCTCTTGCGGACAGTAAAAACAGTCCGGCGATTCTTTCCAAGGAAGAGATCAAAGTTGTTCTGGAAGTTGTCCGCTGAAGAAATTGTTACAAATGTTTACTATTGACAATGGCCGCGTTGCGGCTCTATTCTCAGCATAAATTACGACATTAATCCTCCACCCCCAAACCAAGCCGGTGGGGGATACGAAAAAGGTACAAAAAAAAGAAATTAATACACACCTGACAAGATAGCATTTATGGCCTACCAATATAAAACATTCAATGCCTTCGATGACCTCAAAGGCCATTTACTGGCTCACGCGCCGGGTTTTTACCACTCATCAAAAACGTCGACGGTTATCCCTTATGATAAAATCGAATCTTTCTTAAACTGGAACAAAGCGGATAATTTCTATATTTGCGACTTGTCCGGACTTCCCCGTCATATGGAACTGACGTCAGAGCGCAACCTTGTGATACGCGGAGCGGTTTCCTGGGAGGATGCCAAAAAGTTTTTAAAGTCAAAAGGCAGAAATCTCAAAACTTCTCCGACTGAGCAGCTTGCCCTTGTTACGGCCGGGGTGGCAACATCATGCACAGGTGAGCGCTGCTTTGGCTTTGGCACGCTGAGATCGCAGATAGTGCGCCTGAAGCACCTCGATTTTAACGGTGAGGAAAAAGAACTTTTCAGGAATAATCCATTTCAAAGCAATTCTTTTTACTTAAATTCCTACAAGGCTGATTTTAAACACTATGAAATCTTTAAAAATGCTCCTTACCCGCGTTTTGACAGCGCTGTCGACCTGATGATAGGCACCGAAGGACAGCTTGGCATCGTGACAGAGGCCGAGATTGAGACGGCGGAAAATGAAGATGTCACTTACGTCTTTATGCTTCTGCCCCGCTGGGAGGAAAACTATGAGCCCCACATGGAGATTTTCAACGCGGTACAATCTCATCGCCAATCGATTTTGTCCTGTGAAATTCTGGATTCCAACTGCATGAATTATTTCAAACCGGAAGAAAGACTGGGAAACAATCAGGATGTGATCTTCCTCGAAGTGAAATCTTCAGCCTTCGAAGATATCTACAGTCATGTTTTCTGCGGGTTGTGTTTGAGATCACACGACAATATCTTCAAAATCGCCGAAAATAAGTTTCATCACGTAAGGGCCGGCGCCCCTCAGGCTATATTTGAAGAAAATTCTAAAATGGGTGTGGTTAAAGTCGGCACCGACGTGCAGGTCACTGCGGATAAATTCATCGACCTGCTGAATTTCTATCGGGAGTTCTCAAAAATTGGTGTTCGCTACGGCCTTTTCGGTCATTTTGGAGATGCCCATTTGCACTTTAATTATATGCCTTCAAAAGACCAATCTGCCCAATGCGAAGATGAGTTCCGGAAGCTTTATGATAAGGTTTACACGTGGAGGGGCTCACCCTTTGCCGAGCATGGCATTGGTCTTATCAAGCAGGAATATATCAGGCGCTTTTATGGCCCGAACCAATTGGGGCTTTTTCATGATCTCAAAAAGGAACATGATCCGTATAACCAATTCTTTCCTCAGGGATTTATGTCGCAGGGATAAAGAAGATAGTTGGATCCCTGCAAAGAGGTAATTTAGGAAGCAGGTGAAAACATATGCCTTGACTTCATGTGCCCGGATGTATTATTTCATATCATTATGGGGTATCAATATCCTCCGAAAGTGAAAGGTTATGAACGTAAATATTTATTTATATGGGGAGAAATTTAATTTATAGGGAAATAACCATGGCAAAAACAAAAGATACCAAAAAGTCATTCGGCCACAGTATCAAGGCGTATCGTGAAGACAGGAATTTAAGCATCAAAGAACTGGCGCATGAAACCGGATATCCTGCCGACCTTTTGGAAAAGGTTGAAAAAGATGAAATCACTCCTCCTGTTGCGCTTGTTTTACAGTTGAGCCGCACGCTGAAGGTTGATGTTGAAGCGCTTGGCGATAAAGAAAACAAGAAAGCTTCATCACGGGTTAAAAGCCAGAAAAAGCGCGCGGGATCGTATGCCTATACGCAACTCACCAAAGCAGGTTCCGATAAGCATCTTGGCGCGTACCGCGTAACCATAGAACCGAATACGGCTCATGAAGGCGTTGAATACCACCATGAAGGTGAAGAGTTCATCTATGTATTGAAAGGAAGTCTTTCCATTTCGGTGGGCAACAACTTAAACCTTTTGGAACGGGGTGATTGTATCCATTTTAATTCGGCTTTGCATCACAAATTAAGTAATCCTTCTAACGAAAAAACAGAACTGCTCGTTGTTCTGTATATCCCCTGAGAGTGTAGCGATGGCATTTGAAATTTCAAGCGAACAGGAAATGATCAGGCTCATGGCAAGAGACTTTGCCAAAAAAGAACTGGAACCGGTGGCGGCCGATTGGGACAAGCAGGGCTTGTTTCCGATGGATGCCATAAAAAAAATGGGCGGGCTGGGCCTTTTGGGCATGATGGTCCCGCCGGAGCTGGGAGGTTCGGGCGCAGGCGCCGTGGCTTATTCCCTGGCGCTGCAGGAGATAGCTTACTCGTGCGCATCCACCGCGGTTACGATGTCGGTTGCCAATCTCTCCACAGAGCCGCTTCTTAAATTCGGCAACAAAGAGCAGAAAGAAAAATGGCTGACCGGACTTGCCGAAGGTTCTCTTCTGGGCGCTTTCGCGCTGACGGAACCGGGCGCGGGCTCCGATCCGGGCTCGATGACAACCACAGCGGAACTTAAAAAAGACAAATATATTATCAACGGGACGAAGGTCTTTATCACGCATGGCCAGTATGCCGACATCATTAATCTTATCGCCAGAACCGGCAATGACAAGGGTACAAAGGGGCTTTCCGCTTTTATCGTGGAAAAAGGCACACCCGGTTTTAAAATCGGGACAAAAGAAGAAAAGCTGGGATTGCGGGCTTCCAACACCGTTGAACTTGTTTTTGAAGATTGTGAAATTCCCGCGAAAAACCTGCTGGGAAACCACGGGGAAGGATTCAAGGTTGCCATGCGCGCTCTGGACAGCGGGAGAATCGGTATTGCGTCTCAGGCCACAGGCATAGCCAAAGCGTGCCTCGATGAAGCTATTTCTTACACCAAACAAAGGCGGCAGTTCGGGAAATCCATCAGCTCGTTTGAAGCCATCCGGTTTATGATCGCGGATGCCGCGACAAAGATCGAAGCCGCCTCATGGCTGACCCTTGCCGCGGCTGACCGCAAGGACAGAGGGTTGAAGTTTACCAGGGAAGCCTCAATGGCAAAATTGTTCGCCTCGGAAACAGCCAATTCGAGCGCCTACATGGCGCTTCAGGTTCATGGCGGTTACGGATATATAAAGGACTACAAAGTCGAGCGCCTATACAGGGACGCGCGCGCCACAACCATCTATGAAGGCACTTCGGAAATTCAGCGTATTGTCATAGCCAGAGAAGTCATGAACGATTAAAAAAAAGCCATCTCCCTTTCTTGATGAGAGATGGCTTATTTTGGATATGAACTTGCTTTTTATCTAGCTTGCAGGGCCCTGCCAATCGTCATGATTTCGGCTTCCTTGGTTCCTTCGTAAAGCTCCAGGATTTTCGCGTCCCGATACCATTTCTGCACGGGATATTCCTCGATGTAACCATAGCCGCCATGCAGTTCCACGGCGTAATTGGCGCAAAATACGGCGGTCTGTCCACCATAGAATTTAGCCATCGCGGCCAGTGTATAATCAGGTTTCCCCTGATCGATCAGCCATGCTGATTTGTAAACCAGACCGCGCAGCGCTTCAATGCGAATAGCCATCTCGGTGAGCTTCATCTGAGTCATTTGATAAGAACCCAATGGCGCGCCGAAGGCTGTTCTTTCCTTTACATATTTAATGCTGGTTTCCAGGCAGGCTTCCGATATCCCCAGCGCCTGGCCGGAAACCATCACGCGGGTGATATCAAAAAAGTGCATGAGCTGGCGAAAGCCATGCCCTTCTTTTCCTAAAAGATTGGATTGTGGCACCCGGACGTCTTCCAGCGCGATCTCCGCGGTATCACTGGCGCGAATGCCCATTTTTCCGTGGATTTTATTGCGCGTCACGCCTTTGGCGTCCGCCGGAATAATAATCAGACTGAAACTGTTATGCTTTTTTTCTTCGGGGTTGGTAATGCACTGAGCCACCATAAAATCGCAAACCGTGCCGTTGGTAATAAACATTTTATTTCCGTTAATCACATAGTCTTTGCCGTCTTTGACGGCGCGGGTTTTATAGCCGGAAACATCCGTCCCCGCATTGGGCTCGGTATAGGCGCCGGCGCTGACTTGCAAGCCCTGGCATACGGGAGGCAGATATGTCTTTTTCTGTTCTTCAGTACCGTAGTTGAGAATGGATTCGCAGCCGAAACCTGACGCGACAATATTCAGGCTGATACCCATATCCACTTTGGATATTTCTTCCGTTATAATGGCATTGCCTAATATGCCGGCTCCTGCGCCGCCGTATTCCTCCGGTATCCACGCGCCTACCAGGCCGTTTTCCGCCGCTTTTTTTCTGATTTCCGGAGTGTATTTTTCATTTTCATCACATTCCTGAGAAACCGGTTTTACCTCTGATACAGCAAATTTATAAGCCATTTCCCTCAACATCTTCATCTCTTCTGTAAGTTCGAAATCCATAACCGTTCTCCTTTTCATCAATATTAATATTGCCTCTGACGGCTTTTTGAAAAATCTACACACCTATCAAAAGATATTATTTGATACTGTAATCGCAAGCGCTTTTGCCTGATTTGCGTTTAATTTTTCTGAGCAAACCTTCAGCCAAACACATTAATGTTTTATTGCCGGTGGGAAAAAGTAACAGCATCCCAATGCAGAAGTCAAGGAAAAACAGGCACAAAGGCCATAAAAGAAATAGCCGGAATAACGATCAGGATATTGTTTAAGTAAAAGGATGAATGAGGGAATCTCCCTATGCGATGAAATTCCCCCATTTGCGTTTGCCGGGACAAATCCACGTTGAAGCTTTTATAAGTGAGACGCCGTTCGTTAAATTATCGTTTCCTGCCGCCCGGCAGTTACGGATACTACAATAGTTCAAACTGGTAATAAATATCGTTATTGCCCAGCGAAAAACCTCTGACCCGGTGTTCAACAGTTTTTTTACCGAAGATAGCAAGAGACTGCCGCAAATAACCCATGACAAGGTACTCGAAATAAATGTGTTTTGTCGGAAGTCCGGTGATTGTAACATGAGCGACGTTGTTTTCTAACCGGGCCGTAAATGTACCCCCGTCAAAATAGGTTGACCATATCTTAGGCATGGCAGATTCTACCAACTGCTTTATATCCTTTGTCAGAAGATAAGAGTGGTACGGGCCTCCCGGCTGCAGGGAAAATTCGGCGGATTTCTCTCCAAGCTTCCAGTAGTGCATTTTATCGTTGTTGAAGAATTCCTTTAAAACATCATCAAGAAATATAATGAATTTATCCAGCGGAATGAGGGTGATGTTCATAATCGTCTGGTTAAAATATGGGTCCTTCTCTGCCAGCTTGGCGCTAAAGGATTTCCAGCGTTCCTCTCCAAAATTCTTGACGATGGTATCTTTTCGGGTAATGTAAGCGGTGCCTTTTACGTTCATATCGGGACCTCCTGAGAATTCTTATATGGCATGAATTACGTATAAAATATATTCTACGGTGCATGAATATGCAAGCATAAAGATTGTTCTATTAAAATCAGGTGACAAACGAATAAATTAAAATCGGTTGTTTTATGCTTTGCACGTAAATGGGGTCAACCCAAACTGCCCGTGCCGGTAAATCCGAGGCAGTTTCAGCAGTTTATGATTACACCTGATGACAATATTCCTTATTTTTCTTGCGCTAAACTAAGTGACCCTCTTTACTCTCAGCATATTAGTTGTTCCTGATACCCGGAAAGGATGGCCAACGGTAATAACGATCAGGTCTCCCACGGAAACATCGCCGGCATCGCGGGCACAGCTGGTTGCCTTTTCGAGCATATCGTCAGTATCCTGCGGATCATTGATCAAACGGGGCTGACATCCCCAGCAAAGCGCTAATCGTCTCAATGTCTTAATATTTGGCGAAAGAGCCACAATCGGCTGTCTGGGCCGGAAGTGGGATATGTAGCGCGCCGTCCTGCCGGTCAGTGTATGTGCGACAATTGCTTTGGCATCCAGATGATCAGCAAGAATGCAGGAAGCATGGGCGACCGATTCGGAAACATCCTTACGAGGAATCAATCTAAGAAATTGTTCAAAAGGGAAGCCTGTTTCCGCGGCTGTAGCCAGACGATTCATATACATGACAGCCTCAACTGGGTAACTGCCGCATGCCGTTTCTTCAGAAAGCATTATGGCGTCGGTTCCATCAAGCACTGCGTTTGCGATATCGGTGGCCTCGGCGCGTGTCGGACGCGGAGAATTGACCATGGAACGCAGCATCTGGGTTGCCGTAATGACAGGCTTACCGTGCATATTGGCTTGATGAATAAGGCTCTTCTGAATCAGCGGTACATCTTCCAGAGGTATTTCCACACCCAAATCACCCCGCGCAACCATGATGCCGTCCGATATTTCCATGATAGACTCAATATTGTCAAGAGCTTCATGTTTTTCAATCTTGGCAATAACAGGCGTGTCTTTGCCCTGCCCGGTAATAATATCCTTAACCGTTCTGATATCTTCGGCTGTTTTGACAAAGGATAAAGCGATATAATCAACATCATTTTCCAATCCGAAAAGAAGGTCTTCCTTATCTTTTTCCGTCATGGACGGTGTACTGATTGTCCCTGAGGGCAAATTGATCCCTTTATGAGAGGTGAGTATGCCTCCGGTTACGACCTTGCAGATAATATCGGAATCGTTTGTCTCCACGACCAGCAATTCCATGAGTCCATCAGCCAAAAGCAATCTGTCATTGGCCTTAACTTCCCGGGGTAAATTCTTATAAGTAAGAGAAACAGCATCGACGCTTCCCTCAATCTGCCTGTTAGTCAGGATAAATTTGCGACCCGGTTGGAGCAGGATCCCCGGCTCGGGAATATCGCCGATTCTGATTTTCGGCCCGGCCAGATCAAGAAGAATCGCCACCGGTTTATTGAGCTTAGCTGATAACTCTCTTATCAAAATAATCTTTTCCAGATGGTCTCTGTGCGTGCCGTGAGAAAGATTAAGCCTTGCCACATTCATTCCGTTTTGAATCATAGCCGTCAGTATTTCCGGTTTTTCCGAGGCGGGCCCGATTGTGCAAACAATCTTGGTTTTTTTCATAATTCCTCTTTTGTATAATTTATGTTTTCAGGTCAAAGTTTCCTCTTTATTTAAAATTACATGAAGAGACAGATGTCGCCAGTCTCCGTTCTGGAACATAGCCTGATATTGCTTATCAAAAGCATGGTGTTGTGATAGAAGAGTATCATGTCAATCTGGAAAAAGAAAAGTAAAATACTTGTGACCTGTCCGAAGGGCGTTTCGCCTTATTTAAAGGAAGAGATAACGGCGCTGGGTTTTCCCGTTATGGTGGAGTGGGACACGGCGATTCAAACCCAGGGAACTCTGCGGGACACGATGATTTTGAATCTGCACCTGCGCACCGCCCAGCGAGTCCTTTACGAACTGGAGACATTAATAGTTGATACACCCGAAATCCTTTATAGAAAGATCAACTCTATTCCATGGGAAACTCTCCTTCATGATTCCGGCAAAGCGGGTTATGTTTGTGTGACCTCGATTGCCGATAACCCGCTGATTACCGATTCCCGCTTTGTCAATGTCAGAGTCAAAGATGCCATTGTAGATCGAATGCGCGACAAGTGCGGCAGGCGGCCTGATTCAGGGCCGGATAAAGACAAAGCCGTTGTGAATGTTTACTGGAAGAACAATAAGGCTGATATTTATCTGGATACGTCCGGTGAACGGCTGGCATTGCGCGGATACCGCAAGATTCCTCTCGGGGCGCCCATGCAGGAAACATTAGCGGCGGCAGTGATTCTGGCTACCGGCTGGAAGGGTGAGAAAAACTTTATCAACCCCATGTGCGGCAGCGGAACTCTGGCCATAGAGGCCGCGTTTATCGCTTTAAATCGGGCTCCCGGATTTTTGCGGAATAATTACGGATTTATGTTTATTAAAGAATTCCCTGAAGATTATTGGCAGGAACTGCGCAAACAAGCCAGAGAGAAAATCCTGAAAAAATTACCGGCAAAGATTATTGCCACGGATATTGATAAAACGGCGGTAACAGCGGCAAGAAATAACGCGCAAACCGCCGGAGTTGATCATCTGATTGAATTTGATGTCTGCCCGTATGAAAAAACTTCCATCCCTGAAGATGGCGGGATAATTATTTTAAATCCGCCTTATGGCGAACGCATGAACGCTGTCAACACAAAACAGCCGTCAAAAGATTTTCGCAGCCAAAGACAAGCGTTAGCGCAGGGACGTAAAATTATCCTTCGCAAATCATCTGACAGATGCGATAAAAGCAGCAAAACAGACGCAAGAGAGATTCAAGCCTTGGAAGCGGCTTATCAGGGTATCGGCGATTTCTTCAAAAAAACAGGCGGCGGCTACAACGGGTATATATTTACCGGCAATTTAGAACTAATCAAAAAGATAGGTTTGAGAACAAAACGGCGCGTTATCTTCTATAACGGCGAAATCGAATGCCGCCTTCTCGAATATGAACTCTATGCCGGCAGCCTCAAATACAAAGCAGCCGACAAACAAACCTCCGGCGAAATCTGATAATAAATTATGATTGGCTCTGCTTTTATTATTATCGGGCAGTTGCGGCCCCGCTCAGTTGTCCGCAGGCGGCAAGGATATCACTTCCTTTGCTTTTGCGAAGCATCGTTGTGTAATGATGATCAATCAGTGTCTGTTGAAAGGCTTCCACGGTTTTTTTCGACGGGGATTTGAAAGATGTTTCGGGATAATCATTAAAGACTATTAAATTCAGCTTGCAGCGCTGGCCTTTCAATAAAGCCGCCAGTTTTCTGGCATCCTGCACGGAGGAATTAATTCCGTCAATTAAAATATATTCGAAGGTCAGCAGTCTTCGTCCGGGCATGGGATATTGCCTGCAGGCATTAAGCAGGACTTCCAAAGGATATTTTTTGTTAACTGGCATTAATTTGTTTCGTGTTTCGTTATCATGGGCATTTAGTGATACGGCGAGGTTGATACAAATATCTTTGCCAAGCTTTATGATTTGCGGGGCAAGTCCGCAGGTGGAAACAGTGATTTTACGATTGGAAAATCCCATGCCGAAATCACAGGTAAGATTCTTTATCGCCTTTAAAACATTATCATAATTTGCAAGCGGTTCGCCCATGCCCATCATAACGAGATTTTTAATGCCGGGGCCTTCAGGAGTTTCATTCCTTAAAGTTATAAGCTGGCCTGTAATTTCCGACGGGTTCAAATTTCTTTTAAAACCGTTACGGGCTGTCAGACAAAATTTACAATCCATGGCGCAACCGGCTTGAGTGGATACACAGATCGTCCAATTATTTTTTCCGGGAATCAAAACGCTTTCGATAAAAAGACCGTCTTCCAGGCGCAGGAGAGCTTTTTTTGTTCCATCTTTGGATTCCTGAATCTTGACGATTTTCGGACGGCTGATGCGGGCAATTTTAGAAAGTTTTGCGCGGAAGTCGCAAGACAGGGTCGTCATGTCTTCAAAAGAAACGCTGCCGGATTGATACAGCCACTTCATTATCTGCGGCGCGCGGAATTTTTCCTTCCCCAGAGAGGAAATAAAATCCTGCATTTCCTCCAGAGTGAGATCCAGTAAATTGGGAAGCAGATTGTCAGCGCGATCAGTCATTGAGCTTTTTTTGAAGAGTTGCGGCGATAGCATCGATAAATTCTTCCGTGTTGACTTTTTTATTGGAAGATTTTTTTTCGGCAAGCGCCAGCAAATCACCGGTCATCGTGCCGTTTTCGACGGTCGCAATGGCCGCTTGTTCCAGCTTATCGGCAAATTTTACCACTTCAGACGAACCGTCCATTTCACCGCGTTTGCGCAGGCCGCCGCTCCAGGCGAAAATAAGAGCCATGGAGTTGCTGGAAGTTTCTTCACCTTTTAAGTGTTTATAGTAGTGCTTTTGCACCGTTCCATGGGCGGCTTCGTATTCAAACCAGCCGTTGGGTGAAACCAGCACCGATGTCATCATTGCCAGCGAACCGCTGGCGGAAGCAATCATATCCGACATCACATCGCCGTCGTAATTTTTCAGAGCCCAGAGCATGCCGCCTTCGCTTTTCATAATGCGCGCCACGGCGTCATCAATGAGGGTGAAAAAGTATTCGATTCCGGCTTTTGCGAATTTTTCCTTCCAGTTTAGCTCGAATTCGCGGTTGAATATTTCGCGAAATCCGGTATCGTATATTTTGGAGATAGTATCTTTGGTTGAAAACCATAAATCAATTTTTTCACTCAAAGCGTAAGTAAAGCAGGCTTTGGCAAAATCCAGGATGGATTGATCTAAATTATGGTTAACCTGAAGTATTCCCGCTGACGGGAAATCTTTAACTAAACGTTTTTCCGCCTTGCCGCCGTTTTGCGGAGTAAAAATAACTTCCAGTTTTCCCGCTTGAGGAATCGCCATTTCAAAATTATTATAAACATCGCCGTAAGCGTGACGCCCTATGGTTACGGGCTTTTTCCAGGAAGAAACCGCCGGTTTGATGTTATTGACTAAAATCGGTTTTCTGAAAACCGTGCCGTCGAGCATGGCGCGGATGGTGCCGTTGGGGCTTGTCCAAGCTTTTTTCAATTTGTATTCTTTTACGCGGTCTTCGTTGGGTGTGATGGTGGCGCACTTGATGCCGACACCGTATTTCATAATAGCTCTTGCGGAATCAACGGTTACCTGATCGTCAGTATCGTCACGATGCTTTACATGCAAATCATAATAATCTATGTTCATATCGAGATACGGGAAAATGAGTTTATCCTTAACCATCTGCCACATGACGCGGGTCATTTCATCGCCGTCCATTTCGACGACTGTAGTTTTTACTTTTATCTTTTTTGCCATAAAAATATTACTGCTCCTTCAATGAGACTCCAATTTCGAAAGCATGGCGCGTTGAAACCGGTTAGTCGAATTAACCCGCAGCCTGCTGCGGGTGTGTGCTTTTAATTGCTGATGTTGAGGGCGCCGCCCGCCAGGATAATTTGTTTTTGCCTTGCGGATAAAATGCAGGTTGTGTAAAACGAAAAACCTTTGGTTTTGTTCTTCACGAGAAACTTTCCGTTTCCGGCAATTATTTTTCTTACCTCAACAATTTCCAGATCATCTCCCTGGTCGATTTTGTCATAGTCGCTCCCGACGCAAAAAATCAGAGGCAATATGCCGAAATTAATCAGATTGGCGGCGTGAATTCTTTCAAAAGATTTGGCGATTACCGCGCGGACGCCCAGATACATGGGACACAAAGCGGCGTGTTCACGCGAAGAACCCTGGCCATAGGACAAGCCTGCCACGATTATATTCTGTTTTCCATCTTTTTTTATTGTTTGAGCGCGTTTGGCAAATGAGGAATCTACATTTTCAAAAACGAACTCGGAATATTTAGGAATATTCGAACGGTATTTCATCCGCGCGCCCGCGGGGATGATGTGATCGGTAGTGATTTTATCGCCGACCTTGATGGTTACCTGGCCGTAAATAGCGTCGGAGAGCTCCGGGCTGCGGGGCAGAACGCCGATGTTGGGGCCGCGGCATACCTCCACAGCTTTCTTTTTCTTGTCCGGCCATATTATCATCGAATCATCAATGGAAAACTTCTTGGGCATCGCCACTCTGGGATAGCTTATTTTCAGATCGCGGGGATCGGTGAAGCGTCCTGTAATTACCGCGGCAGCGGCTGTTTCCGGGCTTACAAGATAAACATTGGCATCCATCGTTCCGGAACGTCCCGGAAAATTACGGTTGGATGTGCGCAGTGATACGGCTGCTGACTGAGGACTCTGGCTGTTGCCAATGCAAAAGCCGCAGGCATTTTCCATAAGCCGCGCTCCTGAGGCGATCAAATCGGTAAGATAACCGCTTTTGGAGAGTTCTTCCATCACCTGTCTGGATCCGGGCGCTAAAATAAAGCTTAAGTCGGGATGAGCCGTTTTGCCCTTCAAAATTTTAGCCACGGTGACTAAATCTTTGTACGAAGAATTGGTGCAACTCCCCAGACACACCTGATTAACGGCGATTTTTTTCATTTTTCTAACCGTGCTGATATTGTCAGGACTGTGGGGTTTGGCCGTCAATGGTTCGATTTTGGATAAGTCAATATGAACAACTTTAGCATAGCCGGCGTCTTTATCGGTTTTAAGTTCCGTAAAATCGCTTTCTCTTTGCTGTGAGCGCAGAAAAAGGCGCGTCATTTTATCGCTGGGGAAAATGGAAGTTGTTACACCGCATTCCGCGCCCATATTGGTAATCGTAGCGCGTTCGGGAACCGTCAGGCAGGCAACACCTTCTCCACCGTACTCGAACACCGTGTTGACATTTCCTTTTGTAGTGAAAATTTCCAACACCTTGAGAATAACGTCTTTAGCGGAAACCCACGGATTGAGCTTGCCGGTAAGATTGATTTTAATAACTTCAGGACAAATCAGATAAAACGGTTTTCCTGCCATGGCCAGAGCCACATCAAGCCCGCCCGCGCCGATGGCAATCATGGATAACGCTCCGCAGGTGGGGGTATGACTGTCCGAGCCGATCAGTGTTTTTCCCGGTTTGCCGAACCTTTCTAAATGAATCTGGTGGCAGATGCCGTTTCCGGCGCGGGAAAAAACAATGCCGTATTTTTGCGCCACACTTTGGAGATAGCGATGATCATCCGCGTTTTCAAAACCTATCTGTATGGTATTATGATCAATATAGCTGACGGATAATTCCGTTTTTACTGATGGCACATTCATGGCTTCAAATTGCAGATAGGCCATGGTGCCTGTGGCATCCTGAGTCAGGGTTTGATCAATACGAATGCCGATTTCTTCACCCGGCACAAGAGCGCCGGAGATTAAATGTTTCGAAAGAATTTTTTCAACTAAATTGTTTCCCATTTTTCTATTCCCTAAACAGAATCATTAAAGTGATAAAGCATTTATAGCCGCGAACTTATATAATAAACTCATTGGATAATCAACTAACAAAAATGTCGTAACAAGGGATAAAATAAAAATTAACGGGCTTTGGAATAATTTCACAAAGCCCGTTGTTGATTTATACGCTCGATTTAACGTAGCGGTTAAGCTTTTAGGCGCCGGTGTTGTTATCCAATCCCTTTATCCGCACGGCACGCTGAAATCTTTTTTGATAATAAGGCGTATCCAGACTGTCGATACGCACGCCATTTTTTCTGGAGGACGCGTGCACGAATTCATTGTTGCCGATGTAAATTCCCACATGCCCTAATGAACGTTTTGTATGGAAGAAAACAAGATCGCCTTGAGTAAGATGTTCGCGGGAGATACAGATGCCGACCTTGGATTGCTCAGCCGCGTTACGAGGCAATGTTACATCAAAAATTCGATAAATCTTCTGGACAAAGGATGAACAATCAATTCCTTTCAAGGATGAGCCGCCAAATCTATAAGGCGCGCCGATGAAACCGGTTGCTACTTTGACAAATAACTGCATTTCATCGGGACTGTTCCATTTTCCAAGAAGTTCTCCCTTCTTTTCCGGTTCATCATTGCTTGTGTCGGTAGTTTCTTTTTTCTCGTTTTCGTTTACAGCGTCCTGTGCAGCATCATCTTCTTCCGCCGTTAAATCATCATCTTCCGGTACAGGCTCTGATTTTGCCGCCACATAAGTTGATTTTGCCAGAACAATTTTTTGACCGACGTGTAAACCCTTATTGTTGATATGGTTAAGAGCAGCGATTTGTTTCATGGGGTGATGAGTTTTTTTTGCGATTCTGGATAGAGTATCACCTTTTTTGACGGTATAGTAAACCGGTTTAGATTTTGACTTTACAGTGTGTTTTGAAGAACTTCCCGTGGAGGCTTCTTCCGAGGAAATATTTAAAATCTGCTTTGGTTTAATTCTGGATTTTTGGAGATTGTTGGCTTGCTTTATTTCATGAAGACTAACGCCAAATTTTTTTGAAATGCTGTAAAGGGTGTCGCCATTTTGAACTTTGTATTGTATAGCAAGAGCGTTCGAACTGAAGATACTAAATAACAAAAAAAGGACGAAAAGTCCTGAGAATGCGATAATCTGCCGTTTCATAATGAAATGCCTCCTTATTAATGGGGGGTATTATCCTACTAACGGTGTACATATTTCGATTTAATTTCATACTCTTAACCGAAAAACTAATATCTTGTTACTGTACACACAAACCGTACATTCTTTTTAGAATGTACCACCAACCGCGCAATTTCCGAAAACCTTACTAAAAAAAGGTCGACCTGTCAATCTTATTTTACAATATGGGGCTGCTTTTTTATGATAAGCATATGTTTATATTAATTAATTAGTAAAAAGAGGCCTCTTTGAACGCTGCAAATTATCATTGGATTTTATGTGGATTTTCGGTTATTCCAGTGCCTGTCTTAAACGATCCGCCGGTCGCGTTTGTCATTAGCCTGGAAGAGGTTAAGACCATCAAAATTTGTAAAAGGATTATTATGCGATTTTTCTGGAAAATTATTTCTGTTACCCTGATTTTAACCATCACATATTTTATCGTTGATATAGGCCGCTATTTTATCTATCCAAATGTTGCCGATCTTAAGAAAAATTGTCCCCGCAAGACAGCTTTTATGGAATACAGGGAACAAATCTGGAAAGAAAAGGGGATAAAGAAAAAAATTACAAGTTCCTGGGTTCCTCTTTCGAGAGTTTCGCCTTATGTAATGAAAGCCGTAATTATCGCCGAAGATGATAAATTCTGGTCTCACGAAGGATTTGACTTCGAAGCCATGCAGAAAGCATTGGAGAAAGATATCAAGAAAAAGAAATTTAAGGCTGGCGGCAGCACAATTTCGCAGCAACTGGCAAAAAATTTGTACCTTTCTCCTGCTAAAAATCCCGTTAGGAAAATCAAGGAGGCGATACTTACCTGGCGTCTGGAGAGAGAGTTAAGTAAAAGAAGAATTATGGAGCTTTATTTAAATGTGGTTGAATGGGGCGATGGCATTTTCGGCATTGAAGCGGCAGCCAGAAAACACTATGGGAAAAATGCATCCGGATTAACCGCCTATGAAGCGGCTCAACTGGCCGCAGTTATTCCTAATCCGCGCAGATATAAAACTGACGGTACGTCAAAATACGTGGAAAACCGGTCGGAAAGGATTTATCAGATCATGGTGCGCCGTGGTATTGTTATACCTGATTATGATGACGTAATTTCCGAAAAAGATGAAAATAATCCCGAAACTGCTGGAAAAGAAAAACCCGCGCAAGGGGAACAGAGCATAAGCCCTGAACCCCTTAACTCGGAAAATAAATCACATCCCTAAAAGGGAATCGGTTTTATAAAATTTCGATGGCGGCCGCCATCGAGACACCGCCGCCGCCGCAGAGGGTTGCAAGTCCAAGGGTCTTGCCGCGTTTTTGCATGGCATGAATTAATGTAACCATAATGCGGCAGCCTGTAGAACCCACAGGATGTCCCAATCCAATGCCGCTGCCGTTGACATTGGTAATTTCACGGTTTAAACCAAGCTCCTTTTCACAACCGAGATACTGACCGGCAAACGCTTCGTTGACTTCAAGCATTTCAAATGCATCCAGGGTGAGGCTCGGGTCGTTTTTGAGCAGATTTTTTACGGCCGGAACCGGGCTTAAGCCCATCACGGAAGGATGACAGCCGCCGCGTGCCGAGGAACGTATTCTGGCGATTGGTTTCAATCCTAATTCCTTGGCTTTTTCCGCCGACATGATGATCATAGCGGAAGCGCCGTCGTTAAGCCCCGAGGAATTGCCTGCTGTAACCTTGCCGACTTTAGGAATAAAAGCCGACGGCAAGGCCTTCAACTGTTCCATCGTCAAACCGGGACGGAAATGTTCATCCTTGTCGAAAATGATGGGCGGTTTGCCTTTTTTCTGCGGGAGCTCAATCGGCACAATCTCATCTTTGAAATCGCCATTCTTTGTAGCGCGTTCGACGTTGTTATGGCTGCGCAGGGCAACTTCATCCATTTCCTCGCGGCTGATGTTCAAAAGCTGGGCGATCAGTTCTGTTGTGTGCCCCATGATATAGGGTTTGCCCTTTAAACTCTCGAAAGGCTGGCCTGATTTGACAGGTCCATCGTCGGATAACGGCATGACATAGGAGCCGCAATGCAACGCGCGGATCATTGCATCTATAAAAACCGTGTCCTGAAGGCGGCAGCCCCAACGGGCATCAAAACTAACATAAGGTGTGCCGGACATATGTTCTACACCGCCTGCCAGAATAACATCAGCCATTCCGGCTTTGATCATGGCAGCGCCGCTGAGAACGGCTTCCATACCCGAAATGCATACGCGATTAACGGTTACAGCGGTCACCGTTTCCGGAATACCGGCCAAAAGAGCTGCTACCCGGGCTGTGTTCAGGGTATTGCAGTTTTCAATGCAACAACCGAATCGGACATCATCAATGATAGCCGGGTCTATTCCGGCACGCCCAATGGCCTCTTTCATGACGACCGCCGCAATGCGGGCTCCTATCATGTCCTTTAATGTTCCTCCGAATGTTCCTATCGCTGTCCTGCACGCCGAAACAATGACTACATCCTTCATTTTGCAATCTCCTTAATATTATTAAATAATTATTTTCTTCTTTTAAAGCTTTGATTGTCCAGGCAGGCTTTTCAAGAAGTTATTTTTTATAATTGTGAAATATTTTTAATATTACTGCCGGATGGAAGTGTTAAACAATTACAAAAGATATGTCAAACAATAAAATTACGGATATGAAAATTGAGAGCGGAAAAATATAAAGATAAAATATTCAATTAAATAAAAGCGCGCCTGCTCGTTTTAAAAATATTAACTTATTTTCAAATTTTCAAACCGTCACTATCGGCTTTAGAACTTATAGTTATTCATTTTAAAAACCCTTAAACAAGCGTCCACCACTTCAGGGTCGTAGAGGATATTTTTGTTCCCGGTAATTTCATTTAATGCCGCATCGATTCCCAGAGAGGGACGATAAGGACGGCGTGAATTCATGGCCTCCACCACATCGGCTACCGCCAGAATTCGTGACTCCAGCAGCGTGCTGTCTTTCGACAAACCTTTTGGATACCCCGAACCATTGAGCCGCTCATGATGTTCAATGATCATTCTTGCAATTGGCCAGGGGAATTCTATGTCCTTGAGGATATCAAATCCGGATTTAGCATGGGTTTTGATGAAACTAAACTCTGTGTCTGTTAATTTCGCCGGCCTGCAGAGAATATCCGCCGGAATGCATATCTTTCCAATATCGTGGATGGCGGCTGCCAGGCCGATGCTTTCAATCCGGTCAGTTGTCAAACCCATTTCTGTGGCTATGGCACGGGCCAAATCAGCCACCCGGTGTTGGTGACCCGCCACATAGGGATCCCGTCGCTCAGCCAGAGAAGATATCGCATGAATAGTCTCCTCTAATGCTTTGCGTGTTCGCAAAAAGTTTTGTTTAATATCGTCTTCCGTTTGTTTGCGCCTGGTGATGTCGCGGACATTGCATTGAACAAACCTTGAATTGTTAATCATGAACACATCTACATCAATGGCTTGTCCGGCCTTGTTTTTTATTGAAGTATCATTGTAATAAATAATGCCTTCCCTTTCCAGGGTACGTAATATCTCCTGAATATCACACTTACCCTCGGCAAACCCGATATCGGTCAGCTTTTTTCCGATGCACTCCTTTCTGGAATACCCCAGCATGGCCTTTACGGCCAGATTGGCATGGGTTATTGCTCCTTTGCTTTTTTCCAGAAGTAATATCCCGTCGCCGGCGGTTTCGCAAATGTGTCTGTAGCGATCTTCAGACTCCTCTACGATGTTTTCCAGCCGCCTGCTTTGTGTGACATCTTCTATAGCAAGGAGAATCAGTCTGGAACAGATTCCTTCAAGAGTAATACGGCGGGCATTGAGCAGCATGATTTTGTGCCCGATATCCGGAAACACGTGTTCAACTTCATAGTCATCGAAACAGTTTTCTTTTTTAAGAATTTCTTCGAGCAATGTCCGAAGTCCGGGTATATTCCATTGTTGTTTCCCGAGGTCATAGATGATGCGGCCTATGGTTTCATTTGGAGTTACATTGAAGGTATGATAAAAATTACTATTGGCCCAGACAGCCATCAAGTCCGAATTCAGCACCAGAATCGGTTCACGGACTGTCTCAAAAATATCTTCAAAAACTATATGATCAATCTGATCTTTCAATATTATATCCTTTCCGCTTGTTTAAGCGTTATATGTATGCCGCTTGCGTTCAAACATCAGACCATACGGGATTACTGATAAAGAAGTTCCGTTTATATGACAAAGAAATATAATTAAAAGTTGTATCTATGAAATATTGTATGCATCCCAATAACAATCCCTCTCACAATAGAGACTGCTTTCGTCAAGTTCTCTCCATGATAGGGATATGCCAACGGCTCATGCCGAGTAACTTAAAAAACGTGTACTAATACAATGAAAAATTATCAATCCCTCGAAAGAGGGATTTTTTTATATTTTTTATTGCATTATCAATATATTATGCTATATGTTTGTAATGATTACAAAATGACAATTTTTTTAAGCTGTGCGTAAATATTCGATTAGTATTATTTTGTTATGAAAAGGCATATTTATGGACGACCGCTTAATTGCATCTTCTCCCCAAAACTATATCAATGAATTCTTTTGGAAATCACCGAATTCCATGGCTATCAGCCAGGCCAGGGATGGCAAATATATAGAAATAAACGAAGCTTTAGAGAAAACTATGGGATTGAGCAGGCAAGATGTGATCGGACAGACATCCGTCGGAATCGGACATATTACGGCCCAACAGAGATTGGTGCTTTTAAATGAAATAAAAAAAAGCGGATGTGCTCAAAACATTGAACTGGAAGTTAAAGTAAAGAATAATGAGGTCAAATGCGGATTATTTAATTCGTATCTGATAAAGACGGAAAAAGATGATTTATGGCTGACGATTGTAACCGATATTTCCGAACGCAGGCTGGCCGCCGAGGCTCGGCAGGATAATATTATATTTAAGTCATTAGCCGCTCTTGAAGGAACGGGTGTAATCCTGATACGTGGTTATCGGCGGCAACAACCCTATTCATTCTTTATCAATGAGGAAGCAAGACGGGCTTTAGGAAGACGGCCGATAACGGATTTACTTGATGCCATAGAAGGACATGAATCGACATATTTCACCACTAAAAAAGGGTGCTACCATGTCAAAACAATATCAATTCAGCATGGTTCTTCCAGGAAAATCATTCTGCTGGAACTATTGCCGGATGCCGTATGCGTTAAAGAAGAACTCAGGCAATACAATCTGACCCGAAGGCAGGAAGAAATCGCTCTTCTTGCCGCCATGGGACATTCCAATAAGGAGATTGCCGGAAAGTTCTTCATCACTGAATATACCGTAAAAGATCACTTGAAGGAAATCTTTCAAAGAGTAGGCATTTGCAGACGAAGCGAACTTTGTTCTAAGATATTAAAATGGAGATGACTTTTATAAGAATGATTGAAAGCTCTCCGCGGCTTACCGCAGAGAGCTTCAATCATCAATAAGTTATTGTTTATTCCGGGACAACAACCATAAAATCAAATAAATCTAATTCAGTAATTAAATTTATTTTTCAGCATAAAGAGTGTCAATCTGATTTTTAAGTTTCTCGGAAACAACCCGCCGTTTCAATTTCATGGTCTGAGTCAAAGTTCCATTCTGAACACTAAAAGCTTCGCTCATGAAAATAAATTTCTTCGGGATTTCATAACCGCCGTATTTCCCTTTGAGAGAATTGGTTATTTCATTCGTAAGAAAGCTTTTTAGTTCGTCGCGCTTGACTAATTCCGCCGGTTCTTTAGGCAGATTATTTTTTACCGCCCATTTTTCCAGCGCAACGAAATCCGGGACAACAATGCATACATTATATGCGCGGCCCTCTCCATAGATCATGGCGTTTTCTATGAAGTGATTGAGTCTTATATCTTCCTCTATGGCTGCCGGAAATACATATTTTCCGTTTTCAAGCTTGAACTGCTCTTTGAGCCTGCCCGTTATAAATAAAAATCCGTCTTCATCAATTCTTCCGCGGTCGCCGGTTCTGAAACCGCCGTCCGGAGTCATGACAGCCTTTGTCGCCTCAGGCTTGTTATGGTATCCCTGCATTACATTTGGTCCGTAAACCACAACTTCACCATCCTTGGCGTCCGGCTCAACCATGGATTTGTCAATCACGACCTTGTAATTTTTCATAACAGGTCCCACGCTGCCGAGTTTGTATTTAAGCGGTCCATTCATCGTGACGCCCGGAGAAGTCTCAGTCAATCCGTATGCGTCATACAGCGGCACTCCTATATCCCAGAAGAAATGGGAAATATCCACGTTCATGGCAGCGCTTCCTGTCATGGAGCCATTGAGTCTGCCGCCGAGCTTTTCCCGCACCTTGCTGAAAATTATCGCGTCCGCGATTTTAAATTTCAGGTTTGTCATGAAAGAGGATTTCCCCTGCGCGGCAAGTTCACGCTTCTTTTTGGCGGAATCCACTCCCATTGAAAATAATTTTTTGGGAAGCCCGCCTTCTTCATTTATTTTTGTCAAGAGACCGTCGTAAACCCTGTTAAAAACCGTGGGAACAGCGGTTAGAAATGTAGGTTTGATCAGCATGATGTCTTCAACAACCGTTGCCGCTTTTTCCGCAAGGCCGACTGAGGCGCCCAAAAGGCAGAAAACAACCATTTCGCCCAGACCGTAAACATGCGCCCACGGCAGGATGGAGAGAGACCTGTCGTTTTCGTTCACAGCCGGGTAACCGGCCTTGGTGCCGTGAGCGTTTGAAGTGATATTGCTCTGACACAACAGCACCCCTTTCGGGTCTCCTGTAGTTCCGGATGTATAAATCAGGATGCAAATGGACTTATGATCGGGGTAGATACTCTTCACCTTCAGGGCATTTCCTTTTTTCTCAAGCTCTGCGAGTGTATCCGGACCTTCTCCTTCCATTAAAATTGTTTTCTTCAGGTTTGGACTTGAAGAAATAAAATCTTTTATTTTGTTATATATTTCTTTTTTAGAGATAAACAGCACTTTAACGTTTGCGTCGGCTATGATATATTTCCAAACCTGTACCAGCTCGGCTTCATACATCGGAACAAAACGCGCCGAAAGCCCTGACGTGGCAAAAAAACATACGGCCCAGTCTACGCTGTTATTGCATATGATTCCAACAGCATCGTCTTTTTGTATGCCCAGTTGCTGCAGACCGCTCCTTACGTTGTCCACACGTTTGCCGAAATCCTCATAAGTTATCCAGTCATATTGTTTATTTTTATTCTTTGTTCCTAAAAACGGTCTGTTGGGAAATTTCGCGACACTCTGCTCCAAAATCTCAACGACATTATCCGGTTTGTCAATTTGATACATAACGGTACTCCTATTTTCCCGATGAATATTGTTTCTTAATATCAACAATCATATCATCATGTTATATCTATTAACGTATGTTATCTCATCAATCTTCGCGGTATCCCTGTTTGTCCTACTCTTTGAGCGCTCCTGTGAAAACATCAGCTGAAGCCACAATCGCACTTGCATCGTTATTCATGATGCATTCGGTCTTGCCAAAGAATTTAGGGAATTCCGAAGCAATAAAGAACTGAGATGACAATACGCGTCCGGAGTAGTAGGCGGCCTCGGCGTTATCGGCAAGCAGCTTTCTACGATCCGCGCCTTTGAGATCTCCGACGAGGGCTTTCATCCTGGGAACGGTAATCGTCATGCTCCACAGGTGCAGCCATGCCGAGATCAACGGGAACATAGCCTGCTGCAGCGGCGTTGAATTAGCGAACAGAGCGGCAATCTTGCCTTCCATAAGCTGGGTGCTCATCATCGTGATGATTTCATCAAGCGTCTTTAGGCCTTTTTCCACGGGGGCAATATATTTGTCATCAACTATTCCTTTTGCTTTGCTGATTGTTTCAGACATGCGTTTTTTCAGAATGGCGTAATTATACTGTCCGGGATTCATAAGGATTTTGCGCATCTGAAGATCCAGGGACTGGATGCCGTTGGTGCCCTCATAAATCGAAAGGACCTTGCAGTCGCGGGCATACTGTTCAACGGGATATTCCTGGCAATAGCCGTAACCTCCATAGACCTGCATGGCTTCCGCCGTTACAAGCCATCCTGCATCCGAAATACCGGCTTTGACGATAGGGGTAAGAATTTCGACGATTGCAGTCGCTTCTTTAACCTCTTCGGCATTCGGAGAGGCATACATGATATCCTCATGATAGGCCAAAAACAGCGTCAGCATCCGCATCGCCTCGACAGTGCTCTTCATGTAAAGCAACATGCGTTTTACGTCAATGTGTTCGATAATGGGAGAGCTCGGTCCTTTCGGCACGGCTTGTCCCTGTATGCGGTTTCTGGCATAAGTAATGGCGTGCATGTAAGCCGCGCTGGAGAGAGCCTCGGCCTGAACACCTGTATGGATACGGGCCGCGTTCATGAGCATAAACATAATCTTCATGCCTTCGCGTTCGTTTCCCAGGAGATAGCCGACGCACTTGCCGTTATCACCGAAACTCAGAGATGATGTCGCGTTGCCTTTGAGGCCCATCTTATGTTCAATGCCCGTACACATCATATCATTGCGTTCGCCCAGAGAGCCGTCTTTGTTAATCAGAAACTTCGGCACGATGAAAATGGAGATTCCCTTGGTCCCTTCGGGATCGCCCTCGATTCGTGCCAGAACCGGATGGATGATATTGGCAACCAGATCGTTTTCCCCGTTGCTGATGAAATTTTTCTGGCCGGTGATAAGATAAGTACCGTCAGCCTGCTTGACGGCTTTTGATTTCAGCGCTCCTACATCGGAGCCGGCGGACGGTTCAGTAAGGCACATAGTGCCGCCCCACTCGCCCGCGAACATTTTGGGAAGAAACATCTTTTTTACTTCTTCAGAACCAAAATGCGCGATAATGTGTATCGCTCCGGTGATAGAACCGCAATACATGGTTAATGACGTGTTGCCCGCGTTAAAATATTCCGCTGTCGCCATGGAGATACTGGAGGGCATTCCAACTCCTCCGTCTTCAGGAGAAAACGACAGGGTGTGGAAACCCGCTTCGATGTGCGCCCTGAATCCCTTATGGAATGAATCGGGCACCTTTACCTCATGAGCCTTGGGATCGAATTGTAATCCGTTTTTATCGCCATCGACGTTGGACGGATAAAACTGATTAAGGGCAATTTTTTCCGCGAGTTCCAGCGTATCCTCATACGCGCTCCGGTCGAAATCCTTATATCTTTCAAAACGGTTTAATTTCTCCAACTCCAGCATTTCAAAAAGAATAAACCGGACGTCCCGCGAATCTACTAATTGATTTAACGACATAAAAAAACCTCCTGCTATTTTTTGTTAAACTTTAATTCTAATGAAAATCAGATATTGCAAACGTGAGTGCATTAATATCTGATAGATTATCCCGCGCAAGCAGGAATATGATACCCGTCAGCAGGCTTTGGAAGTTCATATCGAGAAAGTTCATGTCGAGGAAGTTCATACCTTAGAAACTTATACCAATGATCAAAGGACTGCTGATGCCGCCTTCAAACTTTTTGAAGGCAACATTTATGACCGGCAGTATAGTATTTAATTGCTTTTTCTTCAAGTGATCTTTTAGAATATGTGCAGAAAGTTTAAAAACTGTAAATAAATCAAAAAGATAAATTTGAACATGTTAGACATAATAGCGAAAAACGCTGTCTTAACATGAGGTGATATGGTGCATATTGATAAAAACCCAAGAGGGATGAGTAATGTACTAGAAAATGTGTTGGTTTGTGGCGCGGAATCCTACATTTTTCATAGATTGCAGAATATAAATCACTCTTTCCTCTGTCTTAAGTCCATTAATTACTATAGGAAAGAAACGATTTTTAATCTTGACAGCACCTATAAAGGCAAATTCCTTAGCAGGGCATCTTCCGGATTATCGCATCGTTACTGCCGCCGACCAGAAAACGTTCGATACGACCTTCTTCATGTGCGCGCAAGATGACCAGGTCAATCTTTTCTTCCTCAATAACCTTCATAATTTCTTCAACGGGATCACCTTCCTTAATAATCTTTTTGATCTTTACGTCCCCCTTTTTTTCTTTGCCTATAATATTATCCAGTTCCGACTGAATTCTTTCCATCTCCTTCTTTCTGGATTCCTCCTGTGACATTGTGGGCAAATTCCAACCTTGCGACCATAAAGTATCGATTACATGAATCACCGAAAGTTCAGCGCCGTACTTTGCGGCCAATGAAACCGCGTAATGAACTGTCTTCTGACAATATTGAGTCATCCAACTCACAGCAAGTATTCTTCTAATATCTTCCATTGATGATTTCCCCTATTTTGCATTATTCGCTGTTTCGATTTCCTTGCCTTTGTTTGCGCGCTCCTGACCTAATCCCATGGTCAGCGCTGTCATCCCGGCAAGCCCTCCAAGTTGCATGCTTTCCACGGCTGTACTAGGAACGATTACTATCGTTGCATTCTGCTTCAAACCCTCATAAAGCATGTTCATGGCCCGCAAATGAAAGGCAATGGGATTGTCCTCATATCTCTTGCCAGCTTCGGTAAATTTCTCCGCTATCTGCCTCTCGGCATCACCCAGGATCACCCGGGCCTGGCGCTCTCTTTCCGCTTGCGCCTGCATGGACATGGCATCCTCCAGACCAGATGGAATCAAAACATCCTTCACTTCTACCGAGATGACGTTGATGCCCCAAGGTTCGGTGCGTTCATCAATAATCTTCTGCAGCATGTTGCTAATTTTGTCCCTGCCTTCCAGCATATCCGAAAGCATAGTCTTGCCAATCACATCGCGCAGGGCTGTTTGGGATGCCCAACTTATAGCGCTTTGAAAGTCGGCCACATCCAGCGCCGCCTTCTTTGGGTCCACAACTTTCCAAAACAGCACGGCATCCACATCCACTGGCACCGTGTCTTTGGTAAGGGTTTTCTCTGCCTTGAAACCAGTCGTGATGACACGGGTATCGATCCAGTAAGGAATCATATCGAAGACCGGAATAATGAAAAACAGTCCAGGTCCCTTGAGGGCGCGGAACTTGCCTAACCGCAAGATCACCACCCTTTCCCACTGATCCGCAACCTTAATTGCAGAAGAAACAACGACGGCGAAAACAATAGTAATGAATCCAATAATTCTTGTGCTTAGCATGTCGGCAGTTGCTCTATAAATGGCAAATGCTAATCCTCCACCAATGACAAGAATTACGACAAAAATCAATGCTGCAAAAGAGCTTCTCGTTTTCATTTTGATTACCTCCATAATCCAGGCACCTGAATAGATGCTGTTTTTCGCGTTGCCCGAAGCCTTCAATAGTTTGAGGGCTGAGTGAACTATAACCGGCGGGGTTAGCACACCCACCAAAGCAGACCAGGTTTTTTATTTTTTTTTATTATGTCCCTGTGGATGATATTCTTATTTTTTCAAGTATTGTTCCCAACCAATCTGTTCTAAATAAAAATACAACTCGTTTTCTAATTTAAACCACGCTTGATAAGGCTTTTCTGTCTTAACTGATTCTTTTGCTTTTTCAATTGAATCAAATTCTCTTTCCCAGTGTCTATTTAACTTCCCATCCTTTTGCCATTTTGAATAATAAAAAACTTTAATGTTCATAAAATCAAATCTCCTTTCGCTTCCATTTTATTAATCGCTTTTCGAACTGGTTAGCTCAGAGCTAAAAATCCTTTTTTTTTAAGCCATCGCAACCACCAAAGCAGACAATGGGAATTGATGGGGAAAAGATACCGATGCCCGGCGGCGTATTCGGGGTTTCAGTAGCAACGGTAATGTCTTCAAAAAAAGCGTTCAGTGTTTCAGGCGCCCAATGAGATCTGCCATGAAGACTTCACGCTCTTTCAGTTCTTTGCGAAATTCTTTTCTATCCGTGTTCGCGATTTCACTTCTGATGTCCGGCAGGTATCTTTCAAGGACCATCAACAGCTTGTCTTTTTCTTGGGAAGTCAAATTAAGTTTTTCCATGAATTTTTCTCCTTATCTTTTTTATGTAATATCAATGTTATCCTTTGCACACAAAGATGTATCAGTTTCCAAATAAATTTAATCTTTAACGTTTGGTGGCGCTAATGCTAATCTGGTAACTATGGTGTCAAATTTTTCAAGTATTGTTCCCAACCAATCTGTTCTAAATAAAAATACAACTCGTTACGTCACTGTCTCATACACCGCCGTCGCAGTCACTTCAACTTTGAGGGCGACGCCTTCTATATATGAAACCGTTACGACATGATGTGACTTCCATGGCAGGAGGTTATTATCGTCGCCTATCTCTATTTTATATTGACATCCCGCTGGAGTTTTGTCCGCCGTTCTTCGTATTCCTCACTCGTGATCTCCCCAGCGGCATATCTCTTTTGCAGGAGCTGCAGAGGAGACTGCATTTGCCGGTAGTAAGTCCGCCTCACAGGCATCATGAAGGAAAAAAACAATACCCAGAGAACGAACCAAAAAATCCACCAATATCCATGCATTCCCCAATAGTAGTACATACTCGGAATCTCCTTATTTACGTTATTATAAAAGAGTAATAGCAAGTAGTAGGCCAATAGCCGGAAATAATAAGAAGTTTTAATTCATCCTTTAATAGCAGGTGGTTAGATTAATAAGAGTGATCCATGGAGATGTACGAAATGATTCGTTTGGCCTCAATATACGGTGGAACCTCAGTATGTTGAGGGTACTTTGAAAGGAAACAGTAATGTCATTTCTCCCACTAAGTCTCCGAGTTAAATAAGCCTTAGAAAAAATGCGCGGATAAGAGATAAAAGTAACAAACATATTAGAATGCAAGTATAACATGTTTTTCTCGCAATAAATTCATTTATGGTTTGCGTCTGTTTATTTATCGGGTTCATCTTTCCGAGTCTCCCGCTCCGCATTCTCCAAGTCCTGAACTGCCTTAACGTCCTCGCGCCCCAGTTCCTCGTAAAGTTTATGGACTCGCTTGACGAGCTGCGGTGTCAAATCGGACGGCGTCTTGGATTTGGCTTCAGCTTCAGGTTGAGGTTCGGCTTTTGCTATAGATTTAGGCTCAGCTTTGGCATCGGGCTTAGGCTCTGATGATTTCACTTCAGGCTTGGGTTCAACTGCTTTTACTTCGGGATTAGGCTTTGTTTTGGTTTCGGTCTCCGCTATAGCGTTGGCTTCTGGTTTTGGCTCGGCCTTTGAATCGGATTTTGGTTCAGCTTTGGCTTCGGGCTTAACTTCGGGTTTTGCATCAGGCTTAGCATCGGCTTTCGCCTCTGATTCTGGTTTGGATTGAGTGTTCGGATCGCCCTTCGCTTCAGGCTTAGGCTCACCAGCTTTAGCTTTAGGTTTTGCCGCAGCTTTGACTGGATCAAAAATCCGATATGCGAGCAGTTTCACGTTGTCATTGACGAGGAACCAAAGCAGCGCATATCCCCATACGAACCCGGCCCAACCCCAGCCGAGAGGCGTCATGAACAGTCCGTAAACTGCGATTAACGTCGCAACGATTTGCGTGCCAAGCACAGCTATCCACAAAATCTTCGCGGGGCGTATGGACCAGAACCGACCGCGCGTGCGCGTCAGGAAGATCGTCAGATGTCCGGCCACAGACAGCTTCAAATACATCAGCGTCTGAATGTGCGCGCGGTCGAGATGAAAGACACGCTCACCGAGATAAAACAAGACGAAAGCGGAAACAACCCCGATAACTCCTAGCGCCGTCGCAACTCCCAGAACCATACGCATATTCCAGGCTTCTGGCTGATCCTTATAATGCACGTTGTCATAGGCAATAGACAGGATTGCTCCGTCATTTAACAACGCCAGCATCACGATCATCACCGCCGTCAATGGATAAAAGTTAAAGATCAGTATCGCCAGCGTCATGAATAACAGTACGCGTAGCGTCTCAGCGATGCGGTAGATCGCGTAGCTGTTCATCCGCTGGAAGATTCTCCGGCTCTCCTTGATCGCGTCAATGATCACCGACAATCCGGGCGTCATCAGCACGATAGCCGCAGCAGCGCGCGCCGCGTCCGTCGCACCCGAAACGGCGATACCGCAGTCGGCTTTCTTCAGCGCGGGGGCGTCATTCACTCCATCGCCCGTCATGCCGACGATGTGTTTGAGTTTCTGCAGGACATCTACAATGTGAAACTTGTGTTCGGGGAATACCTGAGCGAAACCGTCGGCCTTTTCAATGGACTCGGACACCTCTTTAGTCTCTTGCTTTTTCGAATCGCCTAAGCCCCCGGCATCGAGAATATTTGTGCCCATGTCTAACTTTTTCGCGGTTTCCCTGGCGATGGCCAGCGCATCGCCCGTAACCATCTTGACCTTTACGCCCATTGCCAGCGCGGTCGCTATGGTTGCCTTGGCATCTTCCCGCGGCGGGTCAAACAGGGGCAATACGCCAACAAACTGCCATTGGCCTTCACCCTCGGCCCGCGCCACGCCCAACGAGCGAAAACCGCGTGCCGCAAATTCGTTGACCGCCTTGTCAATGGCGGACTTCACTTGTCCGGCATTGGCCGACAATGCCAAAATAACCTGCGGCGCGCCTTTTGTCACTTTGAACGTCTTTCCATCCTTGTCCTTGATGGTGGCTTCGGTACGCTTATGCACGGCATCGAAGGGCTGGAAATGGACAGCCTGATAGCCTTTCAAGGCCTCTTTATCTTTTAGTCCCCCCAGGACGGCCAGGTCAATAGTGTCGTTATTGTCCGCACGCGACGCCAGCGCGGCGTTGAGAATGACTTGATCGACAGGAATGCCATTCACACCGAAAGGATCGCCCAGCGTCAGCTTGTTCTGGGTCAGAGTGCCTGTCTTATCCGCGCACAGCACGTCCACGCCCGCCAATTCCTCGATGGCCACCAACTTGCTCACGATTGCCTTCTTCCTGGCGAGCAGGCGCGCGCCGACTGCCATCGTCACCGACAACACCGTCGGCATCGCCACGGGAATCGCGGCCACGGTCAACACCAGGGCAAACTGCAGCGTGGTGAGGATCGCGTCGCCACGATAGATTGCGAAACCAATAATCACCGCTACCAGAGCTACTGCCAGAATGATCAGGTAATTGCCGATTTTCAAAACGGCCTTTTGAAAGTGGCTGACGGTATGCGCCTCCTGCACCAATTGCGCCGTTTTGCCGAAGTAGGTGTTGGCGCCCGTCGCATAGACCATTGCGCCGATTTCGCCCTGACGGATAATCGAACCCGAAAACACCGCCTCGCCCGATTTACGCTCGGCTGGCAACGACTCTCCCGTCAGTGCGGATTGATCAACCTCTACCGGATCTCCCTCCAGCAATCGCGCATCAGCGGGCACAATGTCGCCCAGGCGCATGCGGATGACATCGCCGGGCACCAATTCGCGCGCAGGCGGGTTGATCCACTTCCCGTCACGTTTCACCCGGGCATTGATTGCCAGCTTGGCTTTGAGGGCCTCGATGGCGTTGCCCGCCGTGTGCTCTTCCCAGAATCCGACTACGGCGTTGGTCAGAAGCAGAAGCAGGATAATGAAGAAATCCGGCCAGTGCCGGACCACGCCCGACAGAATCACCGCAATCTCGATCATCCACGGAATCGGCCCCCAGAAATAGGTGAGGAATTTCAAAAAGGGGTTGACCTTTTTCTCGGCTATCTCATTCGGCCCATATTGGCTCAGCCGTTTCTGCGCTTCGGCTTGAGTAAGACCGTCCGGCGATGACCCCAACTTTGCCTGTAGTTCAGACATGGGCAGGGATTTGAGATCATCTTTTGCATCAGGCTTCGACCCCGGTTTCGATTCCGGTTTATTTTCGGTTACATGTTCCTTTTCCTTCATAGGGAGTCTCCTACTCTTTTTTCTATGGTTCTAACAGTTCACTTCTCAGGCGGGTTCTGAACTCGCTATTTTTTATTGGACAGTTTGATAATCACGACAGCCAGAAGGACCACGACCAGTATGCCGATCACCGTCCAAATCCACATTCCTTCGCCCATCCATCCATCCATCCGTTTGTATAGTTCATCATATTGTTCATTAAAAAAACTCCTTTCGTTGCGCTGTGACCAGCCTATTTCTTATATCTCTTGAAGCACTGGATCAGAGCGTTGGTTGAACTATCGTGCTTGAGTTGGTGCTCGGTCCCGGTCTCAAGTTCGGGGATAATTCGTGCGGCAAGGGCCTTCCCCAGTTCGACCCCCCACTGATCAAACGAATCAATTTGCCAAATGGCACCTTGAGTGAAAACGCTGTGTTCATACAACGCGACGATCTTCCCCAGTGCCTCCGGAGTCAGCCGTTCCATAAGGATCGTACTGGACGGACGATTGCCTTCGAAAGTTTTATGCGGCGCCAACCATGCAGGTGTGCCATCGGCTTGGACCTCCTGCGGCGTTTTGCCGAAAGCCAGCGCCTCGGCCTGGGCAAACATATTGGCCAAAAGCAAATCGTGGTGGCGTCCCAGATGATTAAGAGGCTGAATAAATCCTATGAAGTCGCAGGGAATGAGTTTGGTCCCCTGATGGATCATCTGGTAAAAAGAATGCTGCCCATTAGTACCCGGCTCTCCCCAGTAGATTGGCCCAGTCTGGTAAGCAACCCCGGTCCCGTCAAGCGTGACGTGCTTGCCATTGCTCTCCATCGTCAATTGCTGGAGATAAGCCGGGAATCGCTTCAAGTACTGGTCATACGGAAGAACCGCGACGGTCTGCGAGGCGAAGAAATTATTGTACCAAATGCCTAGGAGCCCCATGAGTACCGGCAGGTTACGCTCGAAAGGGGCAGTGCGGAAATGCTCATCCATCTGGTGGAAACCGTCGAGCATGGTGCGGAAATTTTCAGGGCCAATGGCGATCATCGTCGAGAGGCCGATTGCCGAGTCCATTGAATACCGCCCGCCAACCCAATCCCAGAACTCGAACATATTTGCGGTGTCGATGCCGAATTTAGCCACTTCCCCGACGTTGGTTGAGATCGCGACGAAATGCCTGGCAACAGCAGCGGGATGTTTCAAAGTCTTCAGAGCCCAGTCGCGGGCTGTGTGCGCGTTGGTCATTGTCTCCAGGGTCGTAAAGGTCTTCGACGAGATAATGAAGAGAGTCTCCTCCGCGGCGAGGTCGCGGGTAGCCTCGGCGAAGTCAGTGCCGTCGATGTTGGAGACAAATCGCAACGTCAGGTCGCGCTGGCTATAATGCCGTAATGCTTCATACGCCATGACCGGCCCAAGGTCAGACCCGCCGATGCCGATATTGATGACGTTGCGAATCGGTTTGCCGGTGTGGCCTTTCCACTCCCCACTGCGCACCCGGTTGGAGAAGTCGGCCATCTTGTCGAGCACGGCGTGAACTTTAGGCACGACATCCTCGCCGTCCACGACGATGGTTTTCCCTTTCGGCGCGCGCAAAGCCGTGTGCAGGGCGGCCCGCTTTTCCGTGACGTTGATCTTATCGCCACGGAACATGGCGTCGATGCGGTCCCGCAAGCCGGATTCGTCCGTCAATTGCAAAAGGAGCCTAAGTGTCTCGCCGGTGATGCGATGCTTTGAATAGTCAAAGTAGATGCCGACGGCCTCGACTGTCATACGCTCCCCGCGCTTTGGGTCGTCCGCGAAGAGCTGCCGAAGATGCATATTCCGAATTTTTGTGTAATGGGCTTTCAGAGCCTGCCATGCCGCGCGTTTTGTAAGTTGCGGGGTCTTCGTTGTCATGTTTGAGTCCTTTCCACTGTGGCATTATATTTGCTACGGCGTGCAGCCCGGTTACATCTGGCTCGATGATACAGAGCTTCCTGCGCCGCCGGCACGTTTGCCTCCTTGCCTTGCCAAATCTCCAAAGCTGGTTGCTGGATGGCGCGGGCGAACGAAAACGCCAACGCCCAAGGCAATCGCGACTTGAATCTGACATTCATGGCATTCAAACGGGCTGAGGCCAGTTCACCGGATTGGCCGCCCGACAAGAACGCAATTCCAGGAACAGCAGCGGGGACGGCGCGCAAGAGACACCTCACCGTGGCGTCGGCCACCTCTTCCACCGCTTCCTGCCTGGGACAGGTCAATCCCGGAAGCACCATGTTGGGCTTCAGGATCATGCCTTCCAGTATAACCCGTTGTGTGTAAAGCTGATCGAAAACCGTTCGCAGGACTTCCTGGGTCACCACGCTGCACCATTCCAGCGTATGCTCGCCGTCCATGAGCACTTCCGGTTCTATGACGGGGACCATTCCTGCTTCCTGACACAAGGCAGCATAGCGAGCCAACGCATGCGCATTGGCCTCAATACAACCCCGGCTGGGAATGCCATCGGAGATGGTAATCACCGCGCGCCACTTAGCAAAACGAGCGCCCATTTGAAAGTATTCAGCCAATCGGTCGCGCAATCCGTCTAGACCTTCGGTTATCTTCTCTCCGGGATGTCCGGCCATGTCCTTTGCGCCGGTGTCGACTTTGATACCGGGAATGATGCCAGCGTCGGTGATAACTTTAACAAAGGGGGTGCCATCTTTTTTTTGTTGACGGATGGTCTCGTCATAGAGGATCACCCCATTAATGCACTCGCCGAGACAGGGAGTGGTCAAAATCAATTCCCGATAAGCGCGCCGGGCTCCCTCTGTCTGGGGAATTCCCAATCTGGCAAATCGTTTGTTGCAGGTTGGATTACTTTCATCCATGGCCAGAAGACCTTTGTCCTCAGCAATCATCGCCCCAGCAATGGCTATAAGCTCTTGTGAACTCATCTCTGAAACCTCCAATTAAAGCTTCCTCTCTTTTTCTAAAGCAGCCACTTTTTCAAGACGGCGTTTGAACCGTTCGGCCCCCTTGAAATGGGCATTCAAGAATACCTGGACCAAATCCCAGGACAGGGCATATCCGGTGACCCCACCGCCCAGACACATAACGTTCATGTCGTCGTCCTCTACCCCCTGATGAGCGGAGAAGGAATCTGTGATCAACGCAGCACGCACGCCGGGCACCTTGTTGGCCGCAACGCAAGCGCCTACCCCGCTGCCGCAGATGGCCAGTCCCCGGGTAATTTCACCTTTCGCCACAGCTCTGGCAAGAGGCACCACAAAATCAGGGTAGTCATCTCCTGTAACCAGCTCATAGGCGCCGAAGTCCTTCACCTCATAACCGACATTCTTGAGATCAGCAATCAATTGCACTTTCAACTCAAACCCGCCATGGTCCGCAGCTATGCCAATGCGCATTATTTTTCCTCCATTGTCAGCTCTTTCTTTTTCTATGTTCCTTCCGGACTCCACTTCCAGTCCCTGATTTCCGGCAGGTCCTGGCCGTGTTTGTCGATATACTGATTGTGCTCGATGAGCTTGTCATGCACCATCTTCTTCAGGTAGGCCCCTTTGGAACCTAACTGCGGCAGGCGATCGACCACGTCTTGTACCAGGTGGAACCTGTCCAGTTTGTTCTGCACCCTGATGTCAAAAGCCGTCGTGATCGTGCCCTCTTCCACATAGCCCCGGACATGCAGGTTGCGGTTGTTCCGGCGGTAGGTCAGCCGGTGGACTAACCAGGGATAGCCGTGGAAGCCGAAGATGATATGTTTATCCTTAGTGAAAAGCGAATCGTAATTGGTATCACTCAGTCCGTGCGGGTGTTCTGTTTGCGGCTGCAGCCTCATCAGATCGACGACATTGATCACCCGAATTTTCAGGTCAGGCAGATGCTGGCGAAGGATGGAAACGGCCGCCAAAATCTCCAGCGTGGGCGTGTCTCCGCAACAGGCCATCACCACGTCCGGCTCGGTGCCTTGATCATTGCTGGCCCATTGCCAGATGCCGATTCCTTCCGTGCAGTGCACAACCGCCTCTTCCATGGTCAGCCATTGGGGCAGTGCGTGTTTTCCCGCAACCACCACGTTGACGTAATGACGAGTGCGCAGGCAGTGATCAACGACCGACAACAGGCAGTTCGCGTCGGGCGGAAGATATACGCGCACGATGTCGGCCTTCTTGTTGATGACGTGGTCGAGAAAACCGGGGTCCTGGTGCGTGAAACCGTTGTGATCCTGCTGCCAAACGTGTGAGGCAAGCAGATAGTTCAGCGACGCGATCTTCCGGCGCCAGGGTAGTTCCAACGTTACCTTCAGCCACTTGGCATGCTGGCTGAACATCGAATCGATGATGCGAATGAAGGCTTCATAGCTGTTGAACAGCCCGTGCCGTCCGGTAAGCAAATAACCCTCCAACCAACCCTCGCACTGGTGTTCACTTAGCATCGAATCCAGCACGAGTCCGGCGGGCGCGAGGAATTCATCATTCTTTACTGTTCGGGCATCCCACTGACGATTGGTTACTTCAAAAACCGCACCCAAAAGATTCGAAAGCGTCTCATCGGGGCCAAATATCCGGAAATTTCGCTGATCCTGATTCAGTTTGACCACGTCACGCAGGAACTTGCCCAGTACGAGCGTATCCTGTTCGTCAACGGCTCCGGGTGAAGGCACATTCGCCGCGTGAACCCGGAAATCCGGCATGTGCAGATCGCGCAGCAGAAGCCCGCCGTTGGCGTGGGGATTGGCGCCCATCCGCCGATCTCCCTTAGGCGCCAGTTCAGCTAATTCCGGCATGAGCCGGCCATTCTCATCGAACAGTTCTTCTGCCTTGTAGCTTTTCATCCAGTTTTCAAGTTGATTGACATGATCAGGATGCTCGGAATCCACGAGGAGTGGCACTTGATGAGCTCGGAAGGTGCCTTCGATTTGCAGACCGTCAACAACTTTCGGTCCCGTCCAGCCCTTGGGTGACCGCAGGACGATCATTGGCCAGCGCGGCCTAGTGTCGTCTTTCGTCTCCCGTGCATTTTTTTGGATTTGTTGAATCTCCTCAATGACTTTTTCCAAAGTACCAGCCATGAGTTGATGCATCTTTTCCGGGTCATCGCCTTCCACAAAATAAGGCGTCCAGCCACAGCCCTGCAAGAATTGCTCCAATTCCTCATGCTCGATACGGGCAGAAAAGGTTGGGTTGGAAATCTTGTAGCCATTGAGGTGCAGGATCGGTAGCACTGCTCCGTCGGTAATCGGGTTGAGAAACTTATTGGATTGCCATGATGTCGCCAAAGGACCCGTCTCCGCTTCGCCGTCGCCGATGACGCAAGCGACGATCAGGCCGGGATTGTCGAATGCGGCCCCGAAAGCATGGCTGAGCGAATAGCCAAGCTCGCCACCTTCGTGAATCGACCCCGGTGTCGTCGGAGCAACATGGCTGGAAATCCCGCCGGGAAACGAAAATTGCGTAAACAGCTTTTTCAGACCGGCTTCGTCCTGTGTAATGTTCGGATAAACGTCACTCCAAGTTCCTTCGAGGTAAACGTTGCCTACAATCGCCGGGCCGCCGTGACCGGGTCCGGCAATGTAGAACATATCCAGGTCATACTTCTTGATGACCCGGTTCAAATGCACATAGATGAAGTTCTGGCCCGGCGTCGTTCCCCAATGCCCGACCACCAGCGGCTTCACGTGCGACAATTTCAGCGGCTTCCGAAGCAGCGGATTGTCGTAGAGATATATCTGGCCGACCGACAGGTAGTTCGCGGCGCGCCAATATGCGTTCATTTTTCTCAGCAGATCGGGCGACAACGGTTTATCTATTTTGTTCGACTTCTTCATTTCCACGGCGATGTTTTTCCTGACTCCATTTTTTACCTTCATAGCAATGTTCCTTTCAAACGCCTTTTTTGTTTTCATAATTCGCAGCACCCTTTCTCGCGCTTTCTTCAGCGCGAATGCTTCCTGGCAGCCACTTTGTCGACCCAGTATCCTTGGTGATTGTAATGCCGATGCAGTCTGGTTTCATAATCCCGAGTTATCAGCATCTCCTCCGTGTATTCCGGTGACTGTTTGATGGTCTCGCGGGTTAGATTGACAAAGACTTTCGACTCGATCCAATTTACGCTCTCGATCCATAGCGGTGAAATCAGGACCTTTTTTCCCGGCAACCAGTTCCGTGTATCGATGATTAGATAACGAATTGCCCATGTCTCGTCATCGATTATAAAATCTTCGACGTGGCCAATCTCTCCGTCTGCGGCTTGGATGTGATAACCGCTCACGGCAGATGTGCTGCGTAGATGATGATCCCAAGCTTTCTGACCCTGGTTGGATTCTTTCCATTTTTCACGGTCACGCATAATGTCGGGATAATACCCCCACATGTATGGGCCATTCCAATACATCGGCCATCCATAATACCCGTAATAGGTTTCCTCGAATTGTCGCGAGACGGGCCTGTCACTGTTCAATGATGGACTGTTCTCAATCTGTTTTTTGGTCAAATCGATAGTTATGTATTGTCCTTCTTTATTCACACCGGCCAGCGCATACGGAGAGATCAACACCTGTATGCCCATAAGCCAACTTCCTGTGTCGGCAACCAGATAACGAATTGTCCAGTGGTGGTCATCGAAGTAGAATTCTTCGACTTTTCCTATTTCCCCGTCGAGGCTGTCCAATTTGTATCCCTTTAATGTTTTGGCTTTGGTAAGCATAATAGCACTCCTTTCATTTTTTGAGTTTCGCTTTTGTCCGTTATTGTCGCCTGGCTGAAAGCGTGTTTAAGAAATTGGTTTCTCCGCTTGGCCGGAATTCCTTATTTTAATCTTTTTAGCCAAGACCGAGAGTGTCGCAAACCGTCTCGGCTATCATAAGTTCTTCATCTGTGTGAATGACGCGGACCTTAATCCGGCTGGTGTCTATAGAAATCACGCCATCATTTGCCGCGTTTCGCTTTTCTTCCAGTTCGATTCCAAGGAATCCCAGCCCTTCGCAGATCCGGGATCGAACTATGGGTGCCTTCTCGCCGATGCCGCCTGCGAACACCAGCGTATCGAGTCCACTCAAGGCCGCCGCGAATGCGCCGATCCATTTCTTTATCTGATAGCAAAACAGCGCGATCGCTTCAGCCGCGCGTACGTCCTGCGTTTCATGGTCAAGCAAGTCATGCATGTCGGAACTGGTCTCCGACACGCCGAGCAGCCCGGACTGGAAATTGACCATCTCATTGAATTGCTTATCGCTCATTTTTTCAGTGCGCGCTAAATACCAAACCAGTCCGGGATCGAGATCACCGGAGCGTGTGCTCATGGGCACCCCGGCTGTCGGGGTAAAACTCATGCTTGTGTCTATGGATTTGCCGTCACGCACCGCCGCCAGACTCGCGCCATTGCCAAGGTGAGCGAGGATGACCCGGCCTTTTGCCGCTTCCGCTCCGTCCAGGCGGGCCAGTTCTCTCATGAGAAACGCATATGACAACCCGTGAAATCCATACCGCCGTACTCCCTGCGCTTCATAACGGCGCGGAATCGGCAACAACCGGGCCACGCGCGGCAGATCGTGGTGAAAGGCCGTGTCGAAACACGCCACCTGGGGCAGGTCGGGAAATCTGCGATGAAACGCCTCGGTTAACAGGATCTCTTCCGGTATATGCTCGGGATCGAATGGACTGAGCTGGCGCAGCTCCTCAACCATTTCCGCAGTGATTCGCTGCGGCTTGCTATACTTCGGCCCACCATGCACCACGCGGTGCCCCACCGCAGTTAATTCCCCACGCTGTATTTGGTCCTCGATCCAATCCATCAGAATGCCTACCGCCACCGTGTGATCCGGCGCCGTCACTAACCGCGAAAAGCTATCCGTCTGGATCAAGCCTTTCACCACAAACGTGGCCTCCGACAGTCCGATCCGCTCAATACCACCTTCGAGAATCCGTCGGAGCGGATCACCGGTCTCGAACACCGCGAACTTGATGCTCGACGAGCCGCCATTGATTGTCAGGATGCGTGGGTTAACTGGTTTCATAGATGACTCCTTCGTCATTTAGCAATCCGAACGAAGCCAATTTCGTGCACGTGGACACATAATCCGTATGAAGAATGCCTCGAATCCCCAAACCTTCTGCGACCTGAATGAACATTGGGGTGTTTTCGATATAGACTACCTGCGGGGCTTTCGCCTGAGTGATATCCAGAGCAAGCCGAAAAATGTCCGCGTCGGGCTTGCGGAGGTGGACGAAGCAGGAAGAAATAAAAGAATCCACAAACCCGTCCAGTTCGAATTTTCGAATCCGATACTCATTCAGTTCCCGTGCTTCGTTGCTGACCACGACAATCTTCAATCCATACTTTGCTTTAAGGCGGCGGACCAACTCAATCATTTTGGGATAAGGCTTCGATTGGGCGAACATGAAATCCCGAAACTGAGCCGGAGTAAATGACCGCTCTTCGTAGAACACCACCCATCTGAGGTATTCTTCAATGGTGAGTTTACCTAACTCGTAAGTATCGAGGATCTGGTTATACCGGGTTTCCATCTCTTCCGGATTCAGGTCGAACTCCTTGTCCGCCAGAGTGCGGAACGCGTGACCCCATCCGTCAGAAAGCAACACGCCGCCAATATCCACAAACAAAAATTTAATCCCGGTCTTTTCTTTCATCTCGTCTCCTTTCCCATACCTTTTTTCACTCATCTATTCGAAATCGAATCACTGCTGTGCTGCATCAGGCACGTGCAATGTAAATTCGCAGATCTACTTTGTGTTTCTGCCGATCATCAACTAAAGGAATTGTAAGGTCATGCCGTTTGATGTTGTCGACTGTCAACAGAGTCACTCCGTCCGCTGCCTGCGTTTGGCTTACCGTGATGTAATAGACCGTCTCCCGATACCGATAGTTCATCTTGAGCGACACCCAGTGTGCCGGGATGCAAGGTTCGATATACAGCTTGTCCGCCTTGAGCCGCAGTCCCAGGATTGATTCCACAATTAACCGATACATCCAGCCCGCCGAGCCCGAGTACCAGGTCCAGCCACCGCGGCCGGTATGGGGCGACAACGCATAAACATCAGATGCAACGACATACGGCTCTACCTTGTAAATTGCAATCGACTCGGCGCTCCATGCATGGTTCACTGGATTGATGATCGACAACAGTTCCCACGCGCGACGGTTGTCACCTATGGCGGCAAATGCCATCGTTGCCCAGACTGCCGCATGAGTGTATTGCGCGCCATTCTCTCTGACGCCGGGAACATATGCCTTTATATAGCCCGGGTCCGGAGTCGATTTGTCGAATGGCGGCATCAGTAACTGGATCACCGCATTGTCACGGTGCACAAGATGCTTGTCGAGCGCGTTCATGGCCATACGCGAGCGCCCGGCATCTGCCGCCCCGGATAAAACAGACCAGCTTTGCGCAATCGAATCAATTCGGCATTCGGGGTTACTTGCCGATCCCAGCGGCGTACCGTCATCGAAGTAGGCGCGGCGGTACCATTCGCCATCCCAGCCATGCTGCTCGATATTCCGGCGAAGCTGTTGTGCTTCCTTCCGGCAAAGTTCGACGAAAACCGAATCGCCATGCAGCTTTGCAACTTCAGCGAATTGTATGAGTACATCATGGAGGAAAAACCCCAGCCAGATGCTTTCGCCTTTGCCTTGCACGCCCACTTTATTCATACCGTCGTTCCAGTCGCCGGTACCCATTAGCGGCAGGCCGTGTACGCCAAAACAAAGACCTCTTTGTACTGCCCGCACGCAATGCTCGTATAACGTCGCTGTTTCGTCTGATCGGCCGGGTAGTTCATAATACGATTCTTCCTCCGGCTTGAGCGGCCTGCCTTCCAGAAAATGGATGGACTCATTCAGTACGCCGGTATCACCGGTACTCGAAACATAGCGGCATGTCGCCAATGGCAGCCATAGGAAATCATCCGAGCAACGGGTACGAACACCCCTGCCTATCGGGGGATGCCACCAATGCTGAACATCACCTTCCTTAAACTGACGGGATGCACAGAGGAGCAAATGCGCACGAACAAGGCCCGGCTCGGTGTGAACGAGCGCCATCACGTCCTGTAACTGATCGCGAAAACCGAAAGCGCCCGATGATTGGTAAAACGCGCTCCGTCCCCACAGTCGGCATGCCATGGTTTGATAGACCAGCCAGCCGTTGGCCAGCATATTGATGGATGGATCGGGCGTTTCCACGTATACCGCGCCGAGGGTGTGCTTCCAGTAGTTCGTGACAACTTCCAATGCGCTGCGCGCTGCAGCAGATCCTCGAAAACGCTGCACAAGCTGGCGCACATCATCGCCGTTTCGAGCCGCCCCAAGCCTGAAAGTGATCTCGCGTTCTTGCCCATCAACCAGCTCGAACGGTACCTGGATTACGGCACAGGGATCAAGTGCCGCGCCTACCCTGCCGGAAAGACGCGATGACGACATCGCAGTCGGATTCTGTAGCGTTCCGTTCCGACCAATGAATTCAGTCCTGTCGCTGCTGAAACTTCGCGTCGTATCGTCCACATCGAAAAACGCAACCTGTGCGCCAAACTCCTCGTTGTATTCATTTCGCGCCAAGAACGCGCCGCTGTCGGGATCGATCTGGGTGATCACATGCATCATTGATTTTGGCCGTAGGTCTCCCAGCACCCATTCAATGTATCCGGTGACGGAGAGGCGGCGCAACCGGCCTGATTTGTTGCACACCTTCAACACCGCGAACTTGACCGGTGCATCCAACGCAACATAAACCCGCAGTTCGGAGTCAATACCATCCTCTGTATGGGTGAACACGCTGTAGCCGAATCCGTGCCGGCAAACATAATATCCCTCTCCACGGCTGGGCCAGGGCGTAGGCGACCAGAAGCGTCCACTTTCTTCATCCCTCAGGTAAAAGGCTTCGCCGCCGGAATCGCTTACGGGGTCGTTCGACCAGGGCGTTAGTAGAAACTCCTGCGCGTTTTCGCTCCATGTGTTGGCGCAGCCGCTTTCCGAAACGATGGTGCCGAATGATGGATTCGCCAGTACGTTCACCCACGGCGCCGGTGTCATTTGGCCGGGTGCGATCGTAATGACATACTCGCTTCCATCAGGTGTGAATCCGCCAAACCCATTGTAAAACATCAGATCGCCGCGAGAAGACTCGACGGTCACCACTGGTTCTGTGTGCAGGGTTTGAGTTGGTATAAAAAGCGGAACAATGGCGTCAGCAAGGCTGCGCCTGTTGATCTGTTCCGCAAGCGTGCCACCTCTGTCATCGAGCACAACGCGAGCAACCGACTGAAGCAGAATCATATCCTCGCTCGACAATGGCCCCGCCAGTCTCACGAATATTCCGCCCGGCTTATCGCAAAGATCGGCTTCGGCGCCAGTAGCGATCAGCTTCACGATCTGGTCGTGGAGCGATTGCCGGTTGCCGGCACCTTCTGAGCTGCAGATAACCAGATCGACTGTCAGTCCCTTTAAACGCCAGTAAGCATGGGCCTGTAATAACTGGCGCACCAAATCGATATTGGCAGGTTCCCCGATCTGCAACAGCACGATCGGTAAATCCCCGGAAATTGAATTGCCCCATAAACCGGATTGCCCCTTGTGGTTCTTGATAATAATGTCAGGATCGGCACGCAATGAAGCATTGGCGTAAATAATAGAGTCGGCGAGTCGGCCATAGAGTTGAGTGTCGGCCTGGGTCGCATTGAGCTGCCGCTTGATCGATTGGCTTTGCGTACATGCCAGATCAAAAACGCGATCGGTCAAATGTGTATCCTGGTATTTTTCGATGAGTTTCAAGCATGCGTCACGGGTCTCACCGACGCCGGTGATGAAAGCAACTGTTGCCGATTGTTCCGGATCCAGTGTTATCCGGCATCGGATAGCGACAATTGGATCAAGTACGGAACCCTCGCTGCCCGACAGCGCCGCGACATTAAGCATCGCCCGCGGATTGACAAGCGTATTCCCTCGGCCGATGAAACGCATCCTGTCAGTTTCATACGAGATGTCGCCCGGAAACGACTCACTGGGAACAAACAGATAAAACATCCACAGTGACGCATGGCCGGCAGCGCCGGACCGGCGATTACACAGGATTGCCTGCTGCTCACGGACGATCTCCGTCTGGACAAAAAGATTGCTGAAAGCGGGGTGCGCAGCATCGCTAGCAGCCAATGCGAGAACCACTTCCGCATAACTCGTCAGGTCGATTGCCTTGCGTGCTCCTGAGCGGTTGGTGATGCCAATTCGCCGTACTTCGATGTCATCCTCCGAAGAAACGGCAATCTCCGTGTAGGTATCCATGCCCTGTTCAAAACACCGGAATACCGCGCGCGCCTCCGAAAACTTTGCTCGATATGCCGCGGATGGATTGAGTGCCGGTTGATAGGTAGTTGACCAGAACGTACCGTTCGCCACATCGCGCAGATAGCAGAACGTGCCCCAATTGTCTCGCGTGCTATCTTCGCGCCAGCGCGTGACCGCGATATCCTTCCAACGACTGTAGCCACCTCCCGCGTCCGTGATCATGACGTGGTATCGGCCGTTCGATAGCAATTGCACTGCCGGTATCGGCGTGGTGGCGCCATACAAAACGCGTACCGGTGCTTCTAG
>JBEKMY010000031.1:0-33446 GCA_049523355.1 Smithella sp.
GAAACTCATATTCCTCTTTTTCTTGCGCATTTTTGTAGCGTCGTTCTGTGTTAAATTTGTCTTTGCCATTATCGAAGGGTTTCGCCACGGTGCGCCACCTGGCTCTCCAGATTGGCTATCAATTCTTCAAGGTATTGCCATTTTGCTAGTCTTCTGCGTGTTCTTAAGAAGCTTCTTTCGTATACAACAAGAACATGCAACTCTTCATGCTTGCATGATTGTCTTTTTCTCTTGGGCATTACCTTTGCCGTTGAATATACTCTCGACGGAGAAGCCCTTGTCGTATTGGTTTCTCGCACTACCTTTATATGCGATTACTATACCATTAGGAGCGTTGGCAAGCAGATGGGGAAATCCTATCTCCAACAAATTCCCGTAGTCAAACCGTATGACGGGCAGATGATTTTTTCGTTGCACCTTTTTACAGGTAACATTCAATTCTGATAACTGTCCACGACTGAAATTTGTGAAAGAAACATTTTTTACGTTTCAGAAATCGGAATTTTGTTTCTTCCTTCCTCTTAGAAGTTTTTTTTATAAATTCATGCAACCTTTCAATCCGTTATCAATGAGGCTATGTTTTCCCCTTTTTGAAAAAGAAGACATGTGCTATTATGAATAATTAAAGTTTCAGGAAAATCAAAGTTCTCATATAAAGCTTCGGAAACTAAGAGATGGCAGGAGTCTGAAATGAAAAAAATCGTTTTAGATAATAAACTTCCCAATTTACTATCCATTGAATTTCATACCAGTTTCTTTCCCGGATTCCTATGGAACCGTCTTCGTTCTAAAGAGCGGAGAATATCTGGTTTCAACTCATCACTTGAACTTTATATTTCCCTGATAATCTGCGTTGTCCTTGTAACCGTTGGCATTCCCCCTGCAGTTTATAGCAGGTCAGTTGCCGGATGGATATCAGGCGGCATAGGCGCGGCAGGCATTTTGGCAATGATCATCCATAGTATAGCATCGAGCTTGGGAGAATCTCCGTCAATCAACGATTTTCTTGTGGGCTTTTTTTTCTTCTTTTTAACCTCGGGTCTGACTGCCGGGATTTTTATCAGTACACTTGAACATTATCCATTTTTCCAGAGTCTATTGATAAGCGCTGCGGGGCTTGTCGCAGGTTATGCGTTGGGCATACTCGCCGGTTTCGGGCTACAATACATAGGCTGGTTAGCAGCATTATTGGACCCGCTGGCCGGCTTGATGGTTTTCGGAATGTTGGTCTTGGACATGGTACTTTTGTCGGGGACTTTGTTTCGTTGAATATCGGAAAAAGTGATATCCTTCTATTCAGGATAGAAAGGACCATCTTTTTCAAAATTAATGAAAATAAATTGAAACTCGCAAGTTTTTAATAGTTATATTTTCGCGTCCGCGTCGCATGAATAACTTCCTCTAGTCCTCAGTTTTCAAACATGTAATTTTATGCTACGCTACAATGTGAAATCGTTGGGGTTTGTAGTATTGCACTGATCCATATAAACATTGTTATGCCCGCTTTCAGGCACGCACAATCCAACAATTCATAAGGACAATACTATGAACATCAAAAAAAATAATTACCATTGTTCCATGCGCAGGTGATTTAGAATGAAACTTCGACGAATTTGGCCGGTTAATTCACCGACCCCTGTTTATCAGACCTTCAACGGCAGCCAATGGCAGGATTTCAATGATTTTGTGCCTTTTGCGTCTGGTAACAACATAAAATCGGAAAACATGTCTTCTGCAAATTTATTACCTTTCCAACCTCTCTCTTTCAGAGACTTCATGCTCTATGAACGCCATGCCATAGATTCTGCAAGAGGCTACGTCAAGCGATTCATGCCGGTGGCTTATCAGACAGCCAGACTCTACGAACGAATGACCGGTGCGACATTTCCTTCTTTCAAGCCCAAAACCATCTGGTATAGACAGCCAGTTTATTATTTTGGAAACCATCTCACCTTTGTCGCCGACGGCACACCGGTGAAAACTCCCGATTATTCGAGTGCTTTAGACTATGAACTCGAGCTGGGTTTTGTTCTAGCTAAGCCACTATTAAATCCGACGCCTGAAGAAGCATTGCAAGCAATAGGTGCTTTTGTGGTCCTGTGTGACTTCAGCGCCAGAGATGTTCAGCGTACCGAAATGGAAAGCGGTTTTGGCCCTCAAAAGTCTAAACACTTTTTAAGCTCGATGTCATCAATTGCAATTACAGCAGAAGAGATACTTCCCGATCTGGTAAACAATTTGGCTGCAAGAGTTGAAATAAATGGCAAGATAATCGTCGAAACCTCAACTATTGGCATGCAATATTCTTTGGCACAAGTTCTGTGTCATGCGGCAAATAATGAACAACTTTATCCGGGTGAGCTTTTTGGCACTGGAACATTGCCGGGGGGAAGCGGTTTAGAAAATGGCCACTGGCTTGAAAAGGGCTGCCAACTTCACTTGTCCATTGAAGGTATTGGCGACATTCAGCACAGCATTGTTTAAGGAGGTAGAAATGAGCAGGATCCGCCCGTCGAGAATTGTTGATCTTTCCAAAGAAATTACTGAAAACAGACAAGACCCATTTTTCATGATGGTGCGCATCAAGCATCATCGTCATAACAAAGCGCGCTGGCTGGTGCGCCTGCTTGGATTGCCGTTTCGCCTGTTTCCAAAGGATTTTGCAGGTTGGGCTGACGATACCATAACCCGGATGGGAGTTCATGCCACGACCCATATAGATGCACCCTGGCATTATGGACCAACTGATGATCACGGCCGCAGACTACAGGCCATCCATGAAATGCCTTTGGAACTGTGTTTCGGACCCGGAGTTATCTTTGACATGCGGCATAAGAGCGACGGTTCAAGTATTACAGTGGATGACCTTGAGCGCAACCTGGCCCAGACCGGCGCCGTCCTGGAAGCAGGAACAATTGCGCTTATATATACTGGTCGTGACAGGTTTCAGGGAACCAGAAACTATTGGAAGTCAGGAACAGGTATGAGTAGTGAAGCAACTGAATGGTTGATCGATCATGGCGTAAAGGTCATGGGAATTGATCAATGGGGATGGGATCCCCCTTTTCAAAGCGAGATTGCAAAGAGCAAGGCTGAGAATGACAATACCAGATTCTGGCAAGGACATCTGGTTGGTCGCCGTAAGCCGTATTGGCATATGGAGCAACTGCGAGGATTGGACCAGTTGCCGAGTCATGGCTTTGATGTAGCAGCATTTCCCTTGCGCCTCAAGGATGCTTCTGCTGCGCCAACTCGCGTTGTAGCTTTTCTTTATGATTGATATTTAACAGCGTAATTGATTCAATCCAGTGCAAGAATTCATGAGCTGGCTAACAAAGCGTATACTGGACAGGCGGGATTCGTTACTATACAAGAAGGCTGTATCAGCTGCTGCTCATAAGTTGTTTCGCGTCATTTATGCTCTGTTGACACAACGGAAAACTTTTTGTCCGCAGGGAAATTCATGATAGTTGACTCAATTCAGAAGAGTGCCCATTACTGAAACTAAGGTACAAGAAATAATTCTGACGATTCGTTTTCGGATTTTTATTTTTTTCTTTCTGAAAATCTTGTTTTCTTATTTTTCCAATTCATACAACATTTCAATCAGTAATAAACAAAAAATGGCTGAACTCTGATTCAACATATGATAAAAATGTTTGAGGCAGTTCAATATGGCATTTTGAGCGGGTCACTGATTTCCCCTTGTGTGGAAAACCGGTAATCCCGGATAAAAAAGGGAAAGACCATGACAATAAGAACCCGGGAATCTTTTAATTTCTATTCACATCTGGCCGGCGTCATTGCGGCAATTGCGGGTACCACTTATTTGATCTATTCTGTACGGTCATCGCCAGTTCATGTGGCGCTCTCCATCGTGTATGGTTTTTCGGTAACGCTGCTCTTTTTAGCCAGCGCTACATATCATGCATTAAAACACAATGAGAACGAAATATCTGTTTGGCGGAAACTTGACCATATCGCTATATTTTTTATGATTGCAGGCACCTATACACCAGTATGCTATGTATATCTTTCGGGGTGTTGGAGATGGTCGATTATCACTGTTCAGTGGGCACTGGTTATTGCCGGTTTGTTTCTAAAATTATTCTATCTTAAGGCGCCTCGCTATTTTTCCACCTTCATCTATCTGTTCATGGGATGGATGGGTATTATGCCTATACAAAAGTTTTTAACAACCATGCCTTCGGTTGCCCTGTTTTACCTTTTCGCCGGAGGGCTGTCTTTTACTGTCGGGGCAATATTATATGCAATCAAAAAGCCGGTTTTTCGGTCAGGGTTTGGTTTTCACGAAATCTTTCATCTGTTCGTGTTTCTGGGATGGTTATTTCATTATCTGTTGGTTTATGTTGCTCTGACCTGATGCCCGAATACGATCCGATGATTGGATAACGGATGACTTATGAGACGAATTATTCAGGTTAAAGATGCAATTTTTTGATTGACTCATTAACAATGTTTCATATCACAATTGGACAGGTAATCCTTAATTCTCACATATGCCCACTACTGAAACTAAGGTCGACACCAGCATAGTCCATGTAACATTTTTTTATGATAAATATTTGAAGACCGTGAATGAAACCAGGGAGCCCGTACTTAAAAGCGACCGGCCGGCTGCTGAGCGAAGTCGAGTACTCTCCAGTCTTCAACCCTGTCTAATGGTGTCCAACCCCAGCGCATATGAAGCAGACTGACCATTTGCTGCAGGAGAGGCTGCACAATAAAGCCGCGCTTCCGAATCTAACTTCAGGCAAATAGAGGTTTTAGAATCTGCCGTCATTCCGGAATAAGGCCGTCTGAAGCATCAGCACCGTAGCATGCTTCTCCGGATTATCTCATCCTGCATTTGGGGTGAAAGGTCGCCGAAATAGGCGGAATATCCTGAAACGCGGACGAGGAGATTCGGGTACTGCTCCGGATTACGTTTCGCCGCCAGAAGAACTTCCGGGTCCAGCACGTTGACCTGAATCTGCATTCCCTTGCGTCCGAAATACACCTTCAGCAAGTGTCCCAGCGCGGTGCGTCCTTCATCGCCCCGCAGAGAATGGGGGTCGAACATTGCATTGAGGTTAATGCCGTTTGCCGCGCGCGAGCATTCAATCCTGTGCACGGAGTTCAGCATGGCCGTGGGTCCAAGCCTGTCCATGCCGTTTTCCGGGGCAATACCGGATGCGAAGCTCTCACCCTTCCGCCGTCCGTTGGGAAGAGCTCCAGTGATGCGTCCAAAGTATTCATGGGCGGTTACCGAATAGAGTCCCATTACATATCGCCCCCCCCTTGTATTCTTCCCGAATGACTTCAGAGCGTCGGCAAAGACGCCGATTACGCGGGCGACATGGCGGTCCACATCCTCACAGTCATTCCCGTATTTCTCCGCCAGACGCAGGTTGTTCCGTATTTTCTCATCGGGAAGATTTTTCTTTAGGTGCCCCAGAAGCTCTCCTGCAGCAAACCTCCGGTCCCTGTACACAAGTTTTTCCACTGCAAAGAGCGCGTCACCCGTGTCAACCGGGGCAACACACTGGATGCCGGAGAAATTATATCTGGCGCCCCCCGCTGTGGAGCATTTTCCTTTTTCAAGACATCCCTCTATAAGCATGCTGGTAAGAGGCGTGGGATGATACCGCCGGTTCGCCTCTTCGACGGCCCTGAGATCCGCTATCAGATGTGCAAGCTTGAAGGAAAGCTGTTGCGCGAACGCGTTGTACACTTCCTCAATGTCGCGCATTTCTCCGAACGGCTTTGTAGCCGCACCCGACCGGAAGATATGACCGAAACGTCTTCCCCCGTTCAGCGCCATTTCCAGGCTCAGAGGCACATTGAATATTGCCGCGTCCGTCGAGGAAAAACTCTTTCCCTGCGAAACGGGTTCGACACACCCTACAGCGGTATAGTCCCGGGCATCCTCAAGGGAATAGCCGTTTTGCGCCATGGTGTCGATGATAGCCTCATCGCCGTAAAGCGCGGGCGAGTTGCTTCCTTTGGCAAGTATAGCGGTAATTTTTTCCATATACTCCCCGGGCGCCCCTTTATGCACCCTTGCGTGGTAGTTCGGCTGGCGCATGCGCAGTTCGTCCATTATTTCAAGGAAGATATAGGAAAGCTCATTGGTGCCGTCTTCCCCGTTTCTCGTGAGGCCCCCCACGGTCACTACCTGGCCGTTGAACATCCCTCCGTGAAAATTAGTCAGATGCGATGAAAACACAGGAATAATTTCCGACATTTTGATTGAAAAGCAGGCAAGTATGTCTTTGGCCTTCTCCCTGGAGAGAATCCCTTTTTCCACATCCCGTGCATAATAAGGATAGAGATACTGGTCCATCCGTCCGGGGCAGACCGAGTTATCCAGGCTTTCCATGTTCAGGGCAATCTGTGTCAGAAAAACGGACTGCACTGCTTCATAAAAAGTGGTTGCTCCGAAACGCGGGACTCTCCGGCAGTTGGCCGCAATCGCTTCAAGTTCATGTTTCCTGACGGGGTCTGTTTCGTCAGCGACCATCCGGCCGGCATGTTCCGCATAGCGTTCACCGAACCGGGCAAGCCCCTCCGAAATTATTTTTATACCCTCATAAAAGTTCCAGGCGTCGGAACCTCTGTCGACCCGGCACTGCAGGGATTGGGCCTCTTCCATAAAGCCTGTTGTTCCTATCCGAAGGAGCTTTTCATAATCAGGCGCAAAGTGGGATATGCCTCCGGCCTCGTTGATCAGGTAGTAATGGGCTTTAAGCTGATCAACAATAAGTCTCAGTTTTTTAACGGGTGATCGATAGGCCTTAAAGGCCATAAAACGGAACATCCAGAAGGGCACTATACGCACGAGCCTCCACGCGTCGCGCGTACTGATATGAAGCGGGTTTGTTTTCCGATTTCTGAACTTCAGCAGGTCCAGCAGCACGGGCACACCGTGCAGTTCCGGGAAGATCGACCCCCCGACACGCAGAGATGAAAAGTTCCCCGCAATAAGTTCATCGGGGTAAATATTGATGCTTTTCTGCCGGAGAAACTCCGAGAGCGCTTCGGCCATTTGAATGTGCGCAGGCTTTTTTCTGTTGCTTTTCTTTTTGTGGTATTGCGTCCAGATCAATGCCCTCTCGGGGCAGATACCGGGCTGAGCCGACTGTACCGCCTGTTTCAGATTATTGATTCTGTTACTTCCGACTTTTTCACACACTGTAGATGACTGCATCGATCCCCTCCCCGCAAAAAATCTGCTGCACACGTTTCATTATTGTTTCATCGGCGGCGGCAACATCCAGACTTGCAATGTCTGAATGGATTGTCCCGGCCTTCGACAACCCGAAACGATGGAATGGAAGGCAATGGATTGTCCGGTGCCCCCGCTCTCTGAGGAACCCCGCCGTGGCGACAACATTTTCCGCCGAATCATTGATCCCCGGAATGACCGGCATACGCGCCTGTACATGGTTCCCGCGCTCCGATAGCTTTGTGAAATTCTCCAGTATAAGTGTGTTCCCCTTCCCAGTATACTCTTTATGCAGTGTTTCGTTCATGACCTTCAGATCAAAATACACGCCATCAATCAGGTCCACGAGGGGTTGTGCAAAATGCCACCGGAAATATCCGCAGGTCTCGATCATGACATTTACTCCCGCTTCCCTGAGCATGGTTACAAATGGATAAAGAAATGAACTATACAACAGGGGTTCGCCTCCCGAAAGGGTCACCCCGCCCCCTGATTCATCGAAATATTCACGGTCCCTCAGCGCTCCCATGACGAGGTCTTCAACGTTCCACTCCTTCCCTATAATTCGAAGTGCCCGGGAACTGCACTGTTTTGCACACCTGCCGCAGGCATCGCACCGTGAAAAATCAATATTGATCTCTCCGGTCCATGATAATGCGTTTTGGCTGCAGAGGGATACGCACTCACCACAGCCCATGCACCGCCCCCTGAAAAATGCGAGTTCAGGATGTTTCCTGTGAGACTCGGGATTCTGGCACCACCGGCACCGCAGGGGACATCCTTTAAAGAACACCGCTGTCCTGATCCCCGGACCATCATGGAGACAAAACCGCTGAATATCAAAGATTAATGCAGTACTCTTATCCATGATCCATCCAAAACTGGTATTACCAATATGTGAATTATAATTGATTTAATATAAAATTACAACATGATTTAAATAAATGCTTGCATTTTTTGAAATTAATTGGCATTTTGGACTTACCAATTTGATTAATCAAGGAATCGCATCATGGGTAACGAAACATCGTCCCTCGTGGAACGTGTTGTCAGTGAGATAAAACACGATATTATGGCAGGGACACTTCAGCCGGGAAGCAAGCTTTCCTCGGAAAGGGATCTTGCAGCAAGATTCAGTGTAAGTCGGATTACCATCCGCTCAGCAATCTCAAAGCTTGTAAACCTCGGATTTGTCCAGACCATGCCGCAAAGCGGAACCACCATCAGGGACTTCTGGAACGACGGAACCCTCGACCTGCTTATTGACGTGGTTTCGAGCAGTGGACCCGTTGACCGGAACATACTCCTGTCGCTTCTTGACCTCCGGAAGATTGTTGAAGTCTATGCTGCAGGACGCGCCGCCCAGGCCATGGACGAGGAGGATATAACACACCTCTCCGGAATCATAGACTCGATGGAAGCGGCAGAAAATTCAGTTGCAGCGCTCGTTGAACTCGACTACGCCCTGCACGCTCACTTCATTCGTAAAGCAGGCAACCGCGTTATTCAGCTCATCTTCAATTCATGCAGGCCCGTGTACATGTTTTACCTGGACTTCTTCTACCGTATACCTGACAGCAGGGAGTTGATATTCCCCTATTACAGAAAACTTATCGAAGCAGCCAGGGCAAAGGATGAGATCTATGCCTCATTCATTATGGAACAGCTGTTACTGGCTGCGGAAAACGCTGTAAAAATGAAACTGGATCCGGAACAGTCAGTAATTATGTTGCGGTCACTGTTTCCGGCATCCGGAATAAAAATTCTATGAACAAAATTCTTAACCACTCAAGAATTGTCCCTCCATCATCGCACCTTTCCCGTTAAGAGCGTATTCTCTAGCATCCCGGGCTGAATCTTCCCGGCCGGCGCATTCATCACTTCTGAAGACCCTTCTGCTTGCGGATGGTCTTTCTCCTCATGAGAAACGCCGGCTTTGTCATGAATATGACCACCGGCAGGATGGTCAGAGTGCTTATGATGCAGGCGAAGATGGAAAAGGAGACCAGGAAGCCGAAAAAGCGCATGGGTATAAAGTTGCTGAAGAAGAAGACAAAAAATCCCACCACCACGGAGAATCCGTTATACATGATCCCTTTGCCGATGGAGGTCATGGTGTCGACATATCCTTCCTCCAGGTTGCCGCGGATGCGGGACCGTTCCCTGAGGCGCCAGAGAAAATAGGCCGTGTAATCGGTTCCTGCGCCGATGCTGATGCCTGTGAGGGTGGCCGTGATGTAATCCAGCGGAATATGCATGACCCCCATGATTCCGAAAACCAGCACGATGGCGCACAAAAGAGGCACCACCGCCACCATGCCGGCTGCAAAAGACCTAAAGAAGATCATGTAGCAGATAACGATAAGGATGACGCTCAGCGACAGGCTCCATAACTGGCCATCCACGATCATGTTCCCGACCTCGGCATTGATCTCCGCGGGTCCGCTGAAGGATACCCGGATGTCCGGGTTTGGATGATCCTTCAGGTAAGTTTTCAACTGGTCGGTAATGGCTTTTAGCCTGGGCGTGCTCATGTCGGGTAGCCGGATGACCATCTGCGCATTGTTGTACTTGTAGTCCACAAGCCCGCCGAATTCGCCTGAGCTTTGATTTTCATAAGAGAGCAGGTATTGGGCAATGAGATTGCGGGTGTCCGGGACCCGGTTTTCTTTAGGATCGTTTTTCATGATCCTGTTCATGTAGGAGACCAGATCGGACATGGATAACGCGTCTCCGACAAGCTTTTCGTTCGTGTGCGGGTCTTTCTGCTCCATGACATACTTCTCGAAACCTTCCATCCATTTGAGTATCGCGGGATCCTTCATGGGCCCGTCTTCCGGGGAATCGGCGGCAACGGGATGAACAGCCTCGATGAGGATGTTGAGCGTGCTGTATCCGCCGAAGTTATCGGTGATGAACTGGGCATCGCGGTAGGTGGCGGATTTCTTCGGGAACTGGTTCATCATGTTCGCGTCCACTTTGATTTTCGGGATGAAATAACCGCAGCACAGAGCCAGGATGAGCACGGCTGCCAGCATCCCGTATTTTCTTTTGATGGTGTACTCGGCGACGGCCTTTAAAAACCTGTCGGTTGCGGCCCCGTGATTCTTCTTGAGGAGCATTTTGGGGACGCTGATATAGGAGAGGATCGCGGTATGAAACAGGATGGTGAGATTAAATGCCGCGATGATGCCGAAGGCGCAGAAGAATCCAAGCAGGGCAAGGCCTCTGATGGGGTGGGAGATCATGGTGACAAAACCGATGATGACCGTGATGGCGGAGATGAAAACCGGCGCGCCGATAGAGATGATGCCGTGACCGGCTATCTGTTTTACGGCGTCTTTGGTCAGATGGCCATGGGCGGCCTGGACATCCTCATAGTACTTGGCAATGAGTTGTGTGCCGTAATTATGCGCGATGGCAATGAGCATCGGGCCCATAATCACGAATGGAAGAGTAATCTTTTCCTTCATCCATCCCATGAACCCGAAGGACGCGATGACCGAGAGCAGCACGACGATAAGCGGCAGGAGCATGCCTCGCAGCGTGCGGAAGCTCGCGTACAGGAAGCCCAGCATGACCACGACTCCCAGAATCAGGAACACCTTCAGGTCCGCAGCCATCTGCATCCAGAGGTTGTACCTGATATACGGAAAACCGGTGACGGTGATCTTGTAGGCAGGATCTGCAAACTGATTCATGATATTGACGAAGGTGGGCTTATCCGGATTACCCGGCGTGGGCTCGCAGAATTCCTTGTCCTGCACGACCCGGTTTATCTTTGTCCCGTTGGGTTTTGTTTCTTCGACATGCATGTTGATCTGGGCAACAATCAGGGCTGATTTTTCATCAGGGCTGATCAGGCGTTTACTGGCCAGATCGTTTTCTTCGATCTTGTTGCGGATGCCGGCCACATCTTCGGGCCTGATTTCGGCGGCATTTTCCGGAACAATGCTTGAGACTTCCATCATATTGTCTTTGTTGGTGATGGATTTCATTTCAGTGATGGAGAGGATCCTGTCCACATTCGGAGAGGTTTTAATTTTCTTGCTCATTTCATGGATGCGGGAAAGGATGTGCGCGTCCCAGATCGTGCCGTTTTTCGCGGTGATGCAGACATAGACGGTTTCCAGACCGCCGAACAGCTGCTCGATCTTGTCGAAGGACTGGACGGAGGCCATATTATCCGGAAGCAGCACTTTCATGTCAGGCTCGAGGGTAAGGTTTTTGATTCCTATTCCCAGAACGGCCACGATGATCAGTGAGGTGGCAATGTAGAAGACCGGCCGCGCCGTAACCATGGCGGCAATCTTTTTCACACCGACCTTCAGAAAGACGTAAAACGTAATAAAGCTCAATATAAAGACAGTAGAAAAAATGATGATTTCATTGCTTAAACTCATAGACTGCACCTCTGCTATTTCAATATGGAAACCATTGTATCATCTGTATCCAATCAGATCATATAATGAAACCTGACGCATAATAGCAGAATGAAAAGATTTTAGCATCCGGAATTTAAGCGCCTTGTGATGAAAATTAATTGAGATGACCTCACTCCCAGGTTAATTTCATCTTTTAATCGGTTTTGTCTAATCAGAAACAAAAGAATCTGATCTTTTTTACTTTTCATCCTGATTTAAATGGAGTATCATTATACGCATAATCGAAGAAAACCAACCTGGTATATTAATTGTTAGATTGAGCAATAAAACGAAAGTAAAAAACATTATTTTCAATATAGAAGGAAATCAATATGCCTAAAGTAATTGCCACCATTCAAAAGATTCCTTACAGAATCGAAATATTATCTGCAACTAAAAATGTAATCATAGCTGATGAGTCCCTTGATAAAGGTGGAAAGGACACGGGGTTTTCCCCAAAAGAATTATTGGCGGCTGCCTTGAGCGCCTGTACAGCCGCTACTCTTCGAATGTATGCGGAAAGAAAAGGATGGGAAATCGCCGAAATAAAGGTGGAAACAGAATTAACCGAGGCAGATAACAAAACTACATTCAGTCGGAGGATTGAATTCAGTGAAAAAATAGATGAAGAAAAAAAGATGCATTTACTTCATGTGGCTAACGCATGTCCGGTTCATAAGATTTTATCAAACCCGATCGAAATCAAAACAGAGATCTTATAATTCAATGGATGGTAGCGTCATCCATTATTATCTTTACATGATATTTTAAAAAGATCAGCCGGATATAATCGGCTTCTTCGCATAGGAGAAGAACAACGTGACGTTGCAGACTTTCCCGGCAGAAAAGCATTCTATAGCATTGACAATCGTAAATCAGCCTTCAAAAAATAACCGGTGAATGAATTGTTGAACCATACAAATTCAAGTAAAAGACCAAAAGTTGTAATCATCGGCGCCGGTTTCGGAGGACTGTGGGCGGCGCGCACACTGGCCAATCAGTCCGTGGATGTTGTGGTAATCGACCGCAATAATTATCACACCTTTCTGGCGCTTCTTTATCAGGTGGCGGCTGCCGAACTCACGGCCGAAGACATTGCCTATCCGGTCCGCAACATCTTCTGGAAAATATCGAATATAGATTTTATTCTGGCGCACGCACAGCGGATCGATTTGCAGAATCGTCAAATTGAAACGGATGGTGAAGCCGTATCTTATGATTACCTGATTCTGGCAAACGGCAGTGTCACTTCAACCTTTGGTGTGCCGGGTGTTGAAGAGCACGCCTATTTTCTCAAAACACTGGAAGAAGCCGTCGCCCTGAAGAATCATATCATCTGCTGCTTTGAGGCGGCGACGAGAGAAAAGAATGCCAAAAGAAAAAAAATGCTGCTGACGTTTGTTATCATTGGCGGCGGGGCGACCGGTGTGGAATACGCGGGAGCCCTTGCGGAACTCATTCACAGTCCACTGACAAAAGATTACCCGGGTATTGATTTTTCCGAAACGCGGATAATTCTACTGGAAGCGGCACAACAACTGGTTTTGTCCATGCCTTCGGCCATCAGAGATTATACAGCCGGACAACTGCGGAAAATGGGTGTGGATGTGCGCCCCAAGGAGGCTGTATCCGCGGTATATCCGGACAGAGTCGTTTTAAAAGATGAAGATAATATAGAAACCGGCACGGTTATTTGGACGGCGGGCGTTAAAGGAGAAGGACTTGCCGCCGCTTCAAATATTACGGTTACACATGATGGCCGCGTGGCCGTTAAAGAGACGCTGCAGATTCATGATCAGCCCAATATTTATGTGATAGGTGATCTGGCGGCCATCCATGAAGGTGGGCGAATCCTGCCAATGGTCGCACAGGTGGCCATTCAATCGGGCGTTGCATCCGCGCAAAACATATTAAGACAGATGGCTGGGCTGTCGCCGAAACCTTTCATCTATAAGGATCGCGGCTCAATGATAACGATCGGTCGAAAGGCTGCCGGAGTCGCCATCGGTTCGCGGACATTTACCGGATTTCTTGCCTGGCTGATGTGGCTGGTCATCCATCTTTTTAATCTAATCGGTTTTCGCAACCGGATTATGGTTTTGATTAACTGGGCATGGGATTACCTGCTCTATGAACGGGCCGTGCGCTTTGTTTTTCCATCAGAGGCTGTCTCTGATTCCAAATCATCTTCCTGTTCTTCCGGAAACAATAGTGACAATGATTTATCCGGAGGAATATGATCATGAGCATGCAATATTCTTTCTTTCAGCCGGACTTTGGAAACAGCCGGATTTTGGAAATAGAAGGATAAGTCCGGTCATATTTTTTTAACCTGAACATTACTCTCTTTTTGTAATCATCAATTCGGACAACTGCCCGCCGCTGAAACTTTGCAGACTCAACAAGGACTTCTTCCTGTTATCCACAGTTTTCAAAAGTGTAATTCGGTGTGTCCACTATATCGGGGGAAATGCAACCATTAATAATTGCGATCCACACCGACAGTTTGTGATAAGTATTTTCTTGACATGCAAGATTGAGTTTCCTATAGTTTAAGCGTTCAAAAAGCAATACATTATCAAAGTGTCCCTATTCCGGTATTCGCTGTACCGCGAACAAGCTTCTTCAAGGACAGTCGCAACATCAACATTCAAACAGGCACGTGTAAGGAGAACTGACTATGGCATGCGAAAGAAAAGATAAATGGACAGCGACATGTTTAAGCTTCGTAGTTTTTGTTGTGTTTATAGTTTTATCGGCAGGCGTCAGCCTCGGACACGCGGATGAGACGGCTATTGCCGGCAACAAAATAATGAATTCCTATAAAGACGCTGTGGTGAAAGTAGAAGTGGTGATGCAGAGCAAAATTGTGATGAACGGCAACGAGATAATGAATAAGGAACTTAAAGATGAAATCACGGGAACAGTTTTGAATGAATCAGGGCTCGTCCTTGTGTCGCTTACAACGATTGATCCATCCAAATTAGTGGATAGTCTGATACGCGGGATGAAGGGTGACAAGAAGATGGAAGTGAAACTCGACATCAAAAGTGTAAAAGTGATATTGCCCGACGAGACTGAACTTGACGCGAAAGTTGTTTTACGCGACAAGGACCTGGATATGGCGTTTATCCGGCCTAAACAGAAGACAGCCAAACCGATGGTTTCAGTCAAGATGGCCGAGCAGTCGAATCCACATATCATGGATGAAATTATAATTCTAAACAGGCTCAGCAAAGTAGCCAACCACGTGCCGAGTATAATGTCTGGTAGAATATCCGCTATAGTGAACAAACCGCAGACATGTTATATTCCTCAAGTGGAAGGGAGCGGTATGGAGGATATCGGAACACCTGCCTTTACGCTGGATGGTAAACTGGCTGGCGTTATTCTAATGCGCGTACGGACCAGCGAAGGTGAAGAGAGTTTGAGTTCCATGAAGAACGGAATTAAGGCCGTTATAATGCCAGTGTCTGAAATTGTTGAAGATTCAAAACAGGCGATGGACGAAACGAATGTAAAGGAATAAATTGCGTTATGAAGCTGCTTAAAATCATTAGAATCACTATATGTGCGTTGTCAATTGTTTGCGGTTTGGTTACGGTGGCATTTGGCGAGGATATGCAGGATCCTTTAAGAAAAGCGATTGAAGATGCTGTCTCTAAAGTCAAGCCGGCACTTGTTCAGATTCGGGTTGTAACCGTGGCCTATGAAGATGGCCGTGAAAAGAAGAGCGAAGCGTACGGCAGTGGTGTCATAATAAACAAGGATGGATTTGTCCTGACCAATCACCATGTGGCCGGTCATCCGGCAAGACTGTTTTGTATTTTGTCAAGTAAAGAAGAATTTGAGGCGGAACTGGTTGGAACAGACGCTTTATCCGACATAGCCATCGTCCGCATTAAAACGGAAAACAAGCGGGAATTTCCCTACGCATCGTTTGGCGATTCCTCCAAGGTAAAGGTGGGGGATAGTGTGCTGGCTATGGGTAGTCCGGTGTCCATATCCCAGTCAGTGACGCACGGCATCGTAAGCAACACGGAAATGATCTCGCCGAAAATATTTGATAAGTATGGCATTCGATTTTTACTTGACGGAGAGGATGTCGGTTCATTGGTACGCTGGATTGCGCATGATGCGGCTATATATGGTGGAAATTCCGGTGGACCATTAGTCAACATGCATGGCGAAATCATAGGCATTAACGAAATCAGTCTTGGACTCGGCGGCGCGATTCCATCAAACATCGCACAGGTGGTAGCTAAGCAGCTTATCGAGAAGGGTATTGTAACGCGAGCATGGCTGGGACTGGAAATTCAGCCGCTGCTTAAGAATTCTCAGCAGAGCAATGGTGCTCTGGTGAGCGGAGTGATCAATGGATCGCCTGCTGATAAGGCAGGCTTTCAGTCCGGCGATCTGCTGTTGCGTCTTGACGGCAAGGACGTGGACGTACGTTTCCGTGAGCAGTTGCCCTTGTTTCAGCAAATGATATCCGAATTGCCGATTGGCCGCGAAACGCAAGCCGTTGTTTTGAGGAACAACGTCGAGAAGGTTCTCAAGGTGACGGCAGTTGTACGCCAACCGGTGGAATTGAAAATATCCGAATTGAAACAATGGGGCATTGCTGTTCGCGATATATCGTTCATGGCCGCGAAAAAGATGAAACGAGACAATTGCGACGGCGTGCAGGCGACATCGATACGTCCCGGGGGACCTTGCGGTGAAGCTAAACCTCAGATATTGCCGAATGACATTATTATTGCCCTTGATGGAAAGTCCGTCAAGAATGTCAAGGAACTTGCTATGATTACGCAGCAGATAACTGAAGGCAAGAAGGAACCCGTGCCGGTTTTGGTGGAATTCGAACGAAACGCCGAGAAATATCTCACGGTCATAAAAGTGGGGATTCAGGAGATGGAAGATCCGGGATTGGAAGCTAAGAAGGCGTGGCTGGACGTGGCAACTCAGGTAATTACCCGTGACATGGCAGAAAAACTGGGTATACCTGAACGTACCGGTGTCCGCATTACCGAAGCATATAAAGGTGGCAGCGCTGAAAAAGCCGGATTACGTGTCGGTGATCTTATTGTCGGAATTGACGGGGAGAAGATTGCCGCCGCAAATCAGCAGGATAACGAAGTATTTCCAGCCATGCTGCGTCAACATAAGATCGGGACAACAGTGGAATTGGCAATAATTCGCGATGGCAAAGAGTCAAATGTGAAGGTTGAACTTGTGCGTGCACCGATGCTTGAGCGCGAGATGAAGAAGTATCGTAGCGATAATTTTGAGTTTGCAGTTAGAGATGTTGCTATGTTCGATAGGACGAATAATAAATGGGGTGACGATCAGCGGGGAGTTTACGTTGAGACCGTGGATCCCGGCGGTTGGGCTTCGATAGCAAATCTTAATGGCGGGGATTTGATACTGGAAGTGGCGGGCGACAAAATAGATGATGTCGTATCTTTCAAAAAAATAATGAAGCGTATAGAAAGCGAAAAATCAAAATCGGTTGTTTTTCACGTACTGAGAAGAATTCACCACATTTATATTGAAATTGATCCTGATTGGGAGGCATACAAGGTTAAGGGCAAGAAGTCTTAAAGCAACTGCGTCCTGATTTCATTGTCTGGTACTTTGACTATGCTTTCAATTTGTGTGAAGTCTTCCTTATTTGCCAAACCGTTGATAGGTTGCCAAAACCAGCTATCACACGGATGGATATAAGGTTTATCCGCATTTTGTGCAAAAGCATTAGCGGCAAATGGTAATCCTCAAACTCCGGGGGAATGCCTGCTTGCGAATTCAAGCGGATTATCACCAAATCGTAACCATCATGCCTTAATTTTGTATTTTGAAGCCTTGCGGACAATTGTCGGCTGGCTGATTCCTATGGCTAGGGCTGCTTTTCTTGATGTGCCGTAATGGAACAGGGCATTCTGGCGGGAATCCCGGCGTACCGCGAACTCGTCAGGTGCGTAACCGTCCTTAAGGGAATAAAACGTCACTTTACAAAATAACGATAGATAAATCTGATAATTTAGCCTGGTATTAATTTTAAGAGGCTGAAGCAATATTTTTTTCTTGACATTATATCTACTAGTTGGTAGATTACATGCCATGAGAAAACTAACGGATAGTACAAAAACCAAAATTATCGACACAGGAGAAAAGCTCCTGCTAAAAAATGGTTTCAACGGCTTTAGCTATGCCGATATAGCCTTGGCTCTCGGGATAAAAAAATCTTCAATCCACTACCATTTCCCCAGCAAGGCCGATCTCGGGCTTGCCGTTATTCAACGGGCCAGGCAACGTTTTAGCGGGTGGTGCGAACGTCGGGAGACAGCAGCAATGGCCGACTGGGATAAACTGGATCGCTTCTTCGAAATCTACAGGCATTATCTTACCAAGAGCGAATCTGTATGCCTGAGCGGCGCAATGCAAACGGATTTCACCACTCTGCCCAAGCCAATGCAGGAAGAAACAAAAGGTCTGGTGTCCGACCTCCTGAAGTGGATGGATAATTTTCTGGATAAAGGCAGAAAAGGAGGCACCTTCTCGTTCCCGGGAACATCCCGCGATCAGGCTGTCGTGGTGCTTGCCGTCATGCAGGGCGGACTGCAGATGAACCGGGTGTTGGACTCTCCAATATTTGATATGGCGGCAGCACAGATACACTGTTTGTTAAAATCATAAACTAAAGGGGAGGACCCTCTGATTTCTTTTTCTTGGCAAGTCCGATCTTGGGTGCACCGTCAGACAAAGTTTTAGTGGCTGCGGCAATCGCAGGGAAACTATATCGGTATCATCTATAGTATTTGCAGACTAAAGGAGTAAAAATATGGATATCAAAAATATTATGATTATCGGTTCAGGTCTCATGGGATCAGGCATTGCGCAAGTTTCCGCGCAAGCCGGATATAACGTTATCATGAACGATGTAAAGATGGAATTTATCGAAAAGGGCTTCAATTCCATCAGCAGGATACTCGAAGGAAAAGTGAAGAAGGAAAAAATAACCGCCGCCGACAAGGATGCTATTTTATCCAGAATCAGCAAGGATCCTTCTTTTGAAAACGCAACAAAAGCCGATTTGATTATTGAAGCAGCTTATGAAAATTTTGAGGTGAAAAAATCCATTTTCCAGAAGTTGGATTCTCTTTGCCATGAGGATGTAATCTTTGCCACAAATACATCTTCCATCCCTATTACTACTCTGGCGGCAACAGTGAAACGTCCGGAAAAGTTTATCGGCATGCACTTCTTCAGCCCGGTTCCGGTAATGCGTCTGGTTGAAATCATTCCGGGATTTAAAACAGCTGAAGAAACAACAAAAATAATTGAAACGGTTGCAGTCAAACTGCAGAAAGAAACAGTCCGGGTGAAAGATGTTCCCGGATTTCTTGTTAACCGGGTTAATGCGGCATTCAGAGCAGAGATTTATAATTGCCTGCTGGAGGGTGTCGCAACTATCGAAGATATAGACAAGGCCATAAAACTGGGACTCAATCATCCTATGGGACCATTCGAATTGGGTGATTTTGTAGGACTCGATATAGGCCTCAGTGTTTTTAGAACGCTTTATGAGGGATATAAAGATCCGAAATTCCACCCCGCTTTAATTTTGGAGAAACTTGTGCAGAGCGGGGACTTGGGAAGAAAAACTGGAAAAGGTTGGTATGATTATACTTCAGGTGAAATGAAACCGAGAAAAGACGTAAATTTTTAAAATAGAAACTATTGAGGGATGAAACCATGGAAAATGTAGTCATTTTAAGTTGTGTGCGCACCCCTATCGGCGCTTACGGCGGTTCTTTAAAAAACATCCCCGTTTATAAACTCGGCGCTATAGTTCTGCAGGAATTAGTTAAACGGGCGAAAATAGATCCGGCGCAGGTTGAAGATGTGATTATGGGAACGTCTTATCAAAACGGTGAATGCTCCAACGGCGCGCGCATGGCAGTGCTCGAAGCCGGTTGGCCGGACTTTGTTCCAGGCGTAGTTCTTGACCGGCGTTGCTGTTCCGGTCTGGAAACCATTTTTTTCGGTGCCATGAAAATACAAACGGGGAATGCCGATATTATCATCGCCGGGGGCATGGAATCAATGAGCCAGACCGAACTGTATATTCCCGGTGATATCAAGTGGGGATTGGGGGGCAAGAATCATGAAAAATACGGATTCATGCCCAGAGGGCACGGCGCCCTGGCCATGTGGGGAATTCCATTCTACGATCGTCTCCAACGCGGCCGGGTCATGTCGCAACCCATTGCCAGATACGGCGAGCTGAGTTCGATGATGACCTGGGCCGAGGCTGCAGCCAAAAAAGAAAAAATAACCCGGGAAGAAGCCGACAAGTGGGCATTGAGAAGCCATCAAAGAGCAATTGCGGCGCAGGATGCCGGAAAATTCGCTGAAGAAATCGTTCCCGTTCCGGTCGGCAAAGATAAAAACGGACAGACGACTTTCTTCAGCATAGATGAGGGCCCGCGAAGAGAAACTACTCTGGAAAAACTGGCCAAACTAAAGCCTGTTTATCCCGATGGTGTCTGCACAGCCGGCAACTCTTCCTCTGAAAATGACGGCGCGGCGGTTATCATGCTCGCATCCGAAACAAAAGCGAAAGAGCTGGGAATAAAGCCTCTTGCTTATTTCCGTTCTTGCGCGATTGCGGCAACTGATCCAACCTTGACCTACCCGGCTGTTCCAGCGTCTGTTCAGAAAGCCCTGCAAAAAATTAATATCACCATAGATCAGATAGACCTTATCGAAGTTCAGGAAGCCTTTGCCGTTCAGGCGCTGGCTGATGCAAGACTTTCCGGCATCAACGACAATGTAATGGATGAAAAAGTAAATGTTAATGGCTCCGGAATTTCATTGGGGCATCCTATCGGCGCTACCGGCGTAATGCGCCTGACAACACTTATCAACGAAATGACCCGAAGAAATTGCCGTTATGGTCTGGAAACCATATGCGGCGGAGGCGGTCAGGGCATCTGCATGATCGTGGAAAGAAAATAGTTTGAGGAAAAAATCGGGAGGACTATAAATATGGATTACGCATTAACCGAGGAACAAAAAATACTTCAGGATATGGCAAAGAATTTTGCCGAAAATGAAATTAGACCCCATGTGGAAGAAGATGAAAAAAACCACTATTGGCGCAAGGAAATATTCGATAAAATGGCAGAATTGGGTTTCTTCGGTTTCTGCATTGATGAGAAATACGGCGGAAACGGCATGGGCTTTATGGAAGGAACTCTTGTCATCGAGCAAATTGCCAAAGTTCATACTTCCTGGCGCATGGCTTTCAACATGCAATGCTGGGGGCCTTCCCTGACCATTCAAAAATTCGGAACAGAAGAACAAAAACAGCACTACATTCCGAAATTCGTCAGCGGCGAATATATCGGCAGTTTCGCGATGACCGAAGCTGATGTCGGGTCCGATGTCGCCGGCATGAAGTGTCTGGCTGAAGACAGGGGAGATCATTATCTCCTCAATGGAAATAAGATGTGGATTACGAACGGAACCGTTTCCAATCATGGTTTATTATATGTAAAGACGAATAAGGAAGCGGGAGCAAATGGCATAACCTGTTTTATCATGGATTACAGCCTCCCGGGAATCACCCGTAAAAAGATTCATGAAAAAGTAGGACTGCTGGCTTCCGATACGGCGGAAATAACTTTTGAAGATGTGAAGGTGCCGAAAAAACTTGTTCTGGGAACCGTCAACAAAGGATTCCAAATGTGCATGACTCAATTGAATTCCACGCGTCTCGGTTGTTCGGCAGGCGCGCTGGGGCTTTCCGGGGCTATTCTGGAGGCTTCAATAAAATACGCGAATGAAAGATCTCAGTTTGGACAAAAGATCGGCAAATTCCAGTTGATTCAACAACAGATCGCGGAAATGAAAATGGGACATGAAGCAACGGCTGCTCTTGTCTACAGGGCCGCATGGTTGAAAGATAAAGGCCTTCCCAATGTGATGGAAACATCGATGTCCAAACTTTACGGAGCCAAAGAAGTGGTGCACGCCGCCAATGAATGCATGAAACTTTTCGGTTCATTCGGCTACTCCGATGAATATCCCTGCGGCCGCTTCCTTCGGGATTCAAAACAATTCGAAACTCTGGAAGGAACTTCCAATATGCATACAATGATCGTGGCTAATGCCGCGCTCGGTTTCGCCGCCAACAGAATATAGGATTATTTTAAACACAGCACAAATTTGCAGCGGTAAAATAAAATGAACATACATGAATATCAGGCCAAAGAGATTCTGAAGGCATACGGTATTTTGGTGCCGAACGGACGAATGGTGAAAACCGTCCGGCAAACACGGAAGGCTGTTGAGGAATTCGGCCGTCTTTGTGTGCTGAAAGCGCAGATCTACGCCGGCGGGCGCGGGAAGGCCGGAGGGGTAAGAAAAGTGAAGGACTCTCCGCATGCCAGCCAGGCAGCCGGTGATCTTTTAAAAAATAAGTTAGTGACTGTTCAGACCGGAAGCAATGGTCTGGCCGTCAAGTGTCTTCTTGTTGAAGAAATAATTGAAATCGAAAAGGAGTTTTATCTTTCCATTACTCTGGACAGACGAACATCGCGCTATTGCCTTATCGCTTCTGCCCAAGGAGGAATGGATATTGAAGAAATAGCACGCGTGTCACCCGAAAATATTCATACTCTTTATATCGACCCTTTCATCGGAGTGCGATCCTACCACGCTCGCGGAATTGCAATTCTCTTGGGACTAAAAGGCAAAATTGTCGAAGATTGTGTCAAATTAATTCAAAACCTGTATAAAATCGTTTTAGAAAAAGATTGCTCATCAATTGAGATTAATCCTCTTGCTGTCAGCAAGTCCGGTAAATTGATCGCGATGGACTGCAAAATTAATTTTGACGATAACGCCCTCTTCCGGCATCCGGAATATGAAAAAATGATCGATGTTTCCCAATTGGATCCTCTGGAAATTCAGGCTAAAAAACTTGACCTCGCCTATATTAAATTAAATGGAAACATAGGATGTATGGTGAATGGCGCCGGTCTGGCCATGGCTACACTGGATGTTTTGAAGGAATATGGCGGCGAACCTGCCAATTTCCTTGATGTCGGCGGCGGAGCCAGTAGAGAAAAAGTGGCCGAAGCTTTCAGAATTATTTTAAAGGACAGAAATGTAAAAGGAATATTTGTCAACATATTCGGCGGCATAATGCGCTGTGATATAATCGCACAAGGCATTATTGACGCCACAACGGGTATCGCTGCTTGTAATCTTCCCATCGTGGTGAGGATGGATGGCAGCCGCCTTGTCGAAGGAAAAAACCTTCTTTCCCAATCGGGACTTAAAATTGAAACGGTTGATAATCTCGGAGACGGCGCAGCTATAATTGTGCAGAGGGTGATTAAAAAACGCAAAGTCATCGCCAATTGAGAAATAACTAAAAGCCAACGGATAAAGACATGGCCATTTTGATCAACAGTGCTTCTAGAATAATTGTTCAAGGCATCACCGGTAAAAGCGGACTTCTTCACGCTTGGCAGTGCCGTGATTACGGAAGCAATATTGTCGGAGGAGTCACTCCGGGAAAGGGCGGCACGACAATCGAGGGATTCCCTGTATTCGATACCCTTAATGAAGCCATTTATGCAACGGGCGCCACCGTTTCGATGATTTTGGTTCCCGCCCCATTGGCGGCGGAGGCGATTCTGGAAGCGGCAGAAGGCGGATTTGAACTGGCCGTTTGTATAACCGAGGGCATTCCTATCCGCGATATGGTTGTTGTAAAAAGATATCTTCAGGAAAGTAAAATGAAGCTTGTTGGTCCGAATTGTCCGGGAGTCATTACTCCCGGTGAATGCAAAGTGGGAATCATGCCCGGCGCCATTCATAAAAAAGGAAATATCGGCGTTGTCTCGCGCAGCGGCACGCTCACCTATGAGGCTGTCAAACAATTAACAGACGCCCAACTCGGCCAGTCTACTTGCGTGGGCATCGGCGGCGATCCGATCATTGGCTTGAGTTTCATTGATGTACTGAAACTTTTCAATGAGGATCCGGAAACAAAAGCAGTTTTTATGATCGGCGAAATCGGCGGCGATGCGGAAGAAACAGCGGCCGAATGGATCAAAGAAAATATGAGAAAACCTGTTGCCGCCTTTATTGCCGGACTTACAGCCCCCCCAGGCAAACGCATGGGACATGCCGGCGCAATTATTAGCGGCGGCAAAGGACGCGCCGCGGACAAAATCGCTACTCTTATCGAATGCGGTATCACCGTAGCAAAAAGTCCAACTAAGATAGCCGAGGCGATGAAACAAGCCTTAAATATGAAAAGCTGATCACATCATAATTTACGGAGTTAAAAAATGAGACAATATTTTGAAAAAATGGATCCTTTGGGGAGGGCCCTTTCGCCGGAACAAATAGATAAAATGAAGGACAACCTCAAACAGGCGGAAGAAGTAATGAAGCAAATCGATGCTGAAGCTCAGAGGATTAAAAATGTCGGCGTGCCTCTGGAGAAAATGCATGAGCGCGATGAAATGAGCGTTTGGGAGCGTATCGATTATTTGGCCGATCCGGGAACATTTTGTCCGTTGCACACCATCTTCGATCCGGCAAATGAGGAATCGGGCAGTACCGGCGTTGTTGACGGTCTGGCACGCATCAACGGCAAATGGTGCGTTTTGATCGGCTTTAATAATAAATGGATGGCAGGAGCCTGGATTGCCGGGCAGGCGGAAAACAATCTGCGGGTGACGGATATTGCCAAAATTCTTCACGTTCCACTCGTCTGGCTTGTAAACTGCTCCGGTGTCAAACTTCCTGAACAGGAAAAAATTTATGCCAGTCGCCGCGGTTCGGGAGCATGTTTTTTCCGTAATGCCGAACTGGAACAGATGGGCATACCCGTTATTGCCGGCATCTATGGAACCAATCCTGCAGGCGGCGGCTATCAGTCCGTCAGTCCGACTATTCTGCTGGCTCACAAAAAAGCCAATATGGCTGTGGGCGGCGGCGGTATCATGAGCGGTATATTCCAGAGAGGTCATTTCGATGAAGAACGAGCAGAAGATGTCATTAACGCTGCCAAACATTTCAAATCGGTTCCTCCGGGAAGTGTAAAAATCCATTATGATGTGACCGGTTTTTTCACCGCTGTCTTTGATGAAGAGAAGCAAGTTCTCGACGCCATTAAAGATTATGTGGCGGATATGCCTGCGTATAATCCCCGGTTTTTCCGGGTATCCGAACCTGCGGAACCTAAATATTCGCCGACGGAAATTATTTCCATTATACCGATGAACAAAGAAGGCGTGTATGATTTCGAACAGGTTCTGGCCAGGTTGGTGGATAATTCCGAACATATGGAATTCCGTCCTGGATTCGGCCCCGAAGTTTACACGGGTTTGGTAAAAATCAACGGCTACCTTATCGGCGCTATCGGCAATCGCCAGGGCACTCTGCCTGATTACCCTGAATACACCAATGAATATAACGGTGTCGGCGGCAAGCTTTATCGTCAAGGATTAATCAAAATGAGCGAATTTGTAACGCTTTGCTCCCGCGATAAAATTCCGGTAATCTGGTTTCAGGACACTACTGGAATCGACGTGGGTGATATCGCGGAAAAAGCGGAGCTGCTGGGATTAGGTCAATCATTGACTTATTCCATTGAAAATACGGATCTTCCGATGATGCTCGTTGTTTTACGCAAAGGCACTGTTGCCGGGCATTATGTCATGGGAGGTCCTCAAGCCAATAATAATAACGCTTTCTCACTGGGTACGGCGTCGACCGAAATCAATGTCATGCAAGGCGAAACAGCGGCTGCCGCAACTTACGCCCGACGACTTGTCAAAGAAAAAGATTCGGGGAATCCTTTAGCGCCCGTTATCGATAAGATGAATGAGATGGTTGAACATTATGACAAAACGTCGGGGCCTTTGTTTTGCGCCAAGAAAGGTTTTGTGGATGAAATTGTGCGTTTTCATGAAATCAGAAAATACCTGGTGGCATTTACCAATTGCGTTTATCAGAATCCGCAGGCGATTTGTCCTAAACATCATATGATATTACCACGCATAATTCGCTCAGAAATAGTGAAAGGCCTGGACCGTCCGTAAAAAGAGCGGCACAGATGAACGCAATAATACCGGCCTCTAAAATATGGCTGCTGATCCGAAAACTTCCAGCAGGGCTGAAATATGGAATTGCTCGCTGATATCTATGAATGAGATATTAAAATACAAGGAGAGTAAAAAATGGAATTTAAATACGACATAAGAGATTTAAAATTCATTCTTAAAGAATGGCTGCCCACGGAAGAAGTGCTTGCCTGCGACAGGTTCAAGGAAAATTTCAGCCTCGATGATGTGGAAATGCTGCTGAATGAAGGATATAAGGTTGCGCGTGAAATCGTGAATCCCATCAATGCCCCGGGAGACAAGATTGGCGTTAAGTTCGAAGGCGGCAAGGTAACGCCCGTTCCCGGCTTCAAAGAAGCGTACCGGTTTTTACAGCAAAACGGCTGGGGTTCAAGCAGCGAATGTATCAAGGTAGAAACAGGAATGCCCCTGATTCTGTACAAGGCCATTGCTGAAATGAATACCGCCGCCTGCCCTGCCCTTACCTCCTGCGTGAAATTAACCAGCGGCGCCGCCAATCTTATCCTGCGTTTTGGCACACAGAAAGAAAATGATATGTTTATCCCCAAAATGCTCAACGGTGACTGGCAGGGAACCATGTGCCTCACCGAACCGAACTTCGGCTCGGACACCGGTGATATTATCACCCGCTCCTATCCCACGGATGATCCCCGCATCTGGAAAATCAAAGGAACCAAAATGTTCATCACTGCCGGAGATCAGGGAACATGTGAGAATACAATCCATCTGGTGCTGGCGCGTCCCGAAAAAGGAGCACCGGGTTCGCCGGGCATCGGACTTTATATCGTTCCCAAAATCTGGGTCAATGATGACGGCTCGCTTTGTAAACCTAATGACGTCATCACAGTCAGCGTCGAGCACAAAATGGGACTGCACGCGCAGGCGACAGCACTACTCAATTTCGGCGATGACGATAACTGCCGCGGCATTTTGCTTGGTTCTGCTCCCGATGCCAAAGGTTTTTCTCAGGGTTTGTCCATGATGTTCCATATGATGAACGAATCGAGAATCGGCACCGGCCATAATTCGAATACTCAGGCGGCGGCGGCATACTATTTTGCCTCGCAGTACGCCACGGAACGAATTCAGGGACGACCTTTCGGTATCAAAAACGCGGAGCGTGTTCCGATTATCAAGCATGAAGATATTCGCCGCATGCTTCTCGATATGAAAGCCACCGTCGAAGGCATTCGTGCGATGATTTTCAAAGGTTTCTATTATCTGGATATTCAGGGCAGTTCCAGCGATAAGGAGAAAGCGAAGAAATTCGGTGAATTTGCCGAAATACTCACACCGCTGGTTAAAGGGTACGGCAGTGAGGCGAGTCTCGGTATTATCGCTCAGGCCATTCAGGTCTTGGGAGGCGTAGGCTACTCGACGGAATATCCCGTGGAGCAGTATCTGCGTGATTCAAAGATATTGACCATTTGGGAAGGCACATCTTTTATTCATGCCAATGATCTTATCGGGCGTAAAATGCGCATGAAGGAAGGAGCATCTTTTGCCCGCTGGCTGGCTTCAATCAGGGAATTTATCGATGCCAATATGAACGCCAGGGGTTTGGAGAAGGAAATGAAAAATCTGGACAAAGGTTATCAAGCCCTGACCGAAGTTAAATCCACCTATGATTCCTGGTGGGGTAATTTAGAAGCCAAACGGCAACTGATACCGCTTAATGCCCTGCGGGCTTTATTTGTCTGTTCTCAGGTCTTTGTGGCCCAATGCCTTGCGGAGCAGGCGTTGATTGCTTATCAAAAACTAACGTCGGTGAAAAAAGGGACAAGCGAAGCGATATTTTATGAGGGCAAAATCGCGTCCGCCAGATATTACTTAAACAACATACTTCCCCAGGCATTTCTCACTACAGAGTTGATTAAGAGCGAAGAAAATATTGTTTTGACTTGTCCGGAAGAATCACTAGTGGTTCATTAAATCCAGAAGGAGAATTTCCATGAGCTATACTACTATTATTGTCGAAAAAAATACCGAGGAGAAACTAGGCATCATTACGTTGAACCGTCCTGAAGTGCGCAACGCGATCAATCAAACCATCAGAGCGGAACTGGCCAAGGCTATCGCCGATATGGAAACTGACGTTAACGTTCGCGCCGTCATCCTCACCGGAGGCGCAAAGGTTTTTGCGGCCGGGGCCGATATTGCGGCTATGGTGCAAAACACCGCTATGGAAATGTTTTCCAATTCGGAGTTATGGGATATCACATTAAAAATGGAGGAGTCCAGAAAACCGTATATCGCTGCGATTGCCGGTTTCTGCCTGGGCGGCGGTTGTGAATTAGCAATGGGCTGCGATATCCGCGTGGCCGCGCAAAGCGCGCAATTCGGTCAGCCGGAAATCAATATCGGCATCATTCCCGGCGCCGGCGGAACCGTGCGGCTTTCCAAACTCGTCGGTCCGGGTAAAGCCAAAGAGCTTATCCTTACCGGAAAAATTATTTCTGCCGAAGAAGCGCTTTCCATTCATCTCGTAAACAAAGTAGTCCCTGATGATAAATTAATGGAAGAGGCTTTTGCCATGGCCAGGATGATTACCCGGCACAGCCCCGTTGCCGTTGGTTTGGCTAAATTCTCCGTACAAAATTCGCAGGATCTTAGTAACTATACCGGTAAAATCATTGAACGGGCATCATTTTCTCTGGCCTTTGCCAGCGAAGATCAAACAGAAGGCATGAAAGCATTTCTGGAGAAGAGAAAACCAAGCTATAAAGGGAAATGATAGATTTCATTCTTGACAAAGAAATTTTTACTCCATAGTCTGGTACTATAATTCTGGGGGAAACATATGTTCATCTGGCTTTTTCACCGCATTAGCGGCGCGACTCTGATCGTTTTGATCGGCATCAAAATTTTAACCGGTTATTTTCTTTTACCCAAAGATAACAGACCCGACTGGGCTTTGAGTCTTCACAGGCATCCGGTTATTGATATTCTTATCCTGATTCTTTTCACTTTTCACAGCATCTACGGTATCCGCACGATCATTATCGATTTTGGTTACCGCAAGGAAAAACAGTTGTTCTGGATATCAAATATTGCCGCGGCGGCTGTTTCGGCCGTCTTAATTTATTTCTTTGTCAGGGTTTCGTAATTATGATTACTCACGATATTCTCATCGTTGGCGGTGGATTAACCGGACTGCGGGCGGCCGTCGGTCTTTGCGATAAATACGATGTGGGATTGATTTCCAAGGTCTATCCCTTGCGTTCACATTCTATTGCCGCGCAGGGCGGCATTAACGCGGCTCTTACCAACAATCCCGAAAGCCGGGATGATTCATGGGAGAAGCATACTTTCGATACGGTAAAAGGCAGTGATTATCTCGGTGATCAAAATGCCATCGAAATTATGTGCAGGGAAGCCCCGGGAATTGTTTATGAGATGGAACATTGGGGCTGTCCCTTTAGCAGGTTTTCCGACGGTACTATCGCCCAGCGGCCCTTTGGCGGCGGCGGCTATCCGCGCACCTGCTATTCCGCCGATGTTACCGGCCATTCGCTTTTGAACACTCTTTATGAAAGAGCCGTGTATAAAAATGTTAAAATTTATCCCGAATGGTTTGTTACCGGTCTCTGCGTGGAAGACGGCCAGTGTCACGGCGTCATCGTTCTTGATATACACAGCGGTGAACTTATTCCCGTTCGCGCCAAAATAACTGTATTCGGCACGGGTGGCTACGGAAGGGTTTACCGAAATTCCACCAATGCTCTGATTAATACAGGCAGCGGTATCGGTATGGCTTACAAGGCCGGAGTGGGCTTGAAAGACATGGAGTTCGTCCAGTTTCACCCCACAACACTTATCGGCACAAATATCCTGATGACCGAAGGCTGCCGCGGAGAAGGCGGTTATCTTTTTAACAATAAGGGCGAGCGGTTTATGAAGGATTACGTTCCCACGGCCATGGAACTTGCTCCCAGAGACATCGTTTCCCGCTGCATCCAGACGGAAATTAACGAAGGCCGCGGTTTCGACCATCCGCTGGGGAAATACATTCAGCTTGACCTGCGGCATCTGGGTGAAAAGAAGATTCTGGAGCGGCTTTGCGGTATCCGTAGCATCTGTATTGATTTTATCGGCATTGATCCGGTGAAAGAACCGATTCCCATCATGCCTTCCCAGCATTATTCGATGGGCGGAATCGATGTCAATGAAAAGGGCGCATCCGAAATAAAAGGCTTTTACGCTGCGGGCGAATGCGCCTGCGTGAGTGTCCACGGCGCCAACCGTCTTGGCGGAAATTCGCTGCTCGATACCATCGTGTTTGGAAAACTCGCCGCACAGGCCATTGACCAGGAATTATCCGGACATGATTTAAAGCCGGAAGAAAAATATCTGCTGAAATTAAAAGAAGACGTAAGAAAAAAGATTAACCGCCTGACAAAACCGGGCGGTGAAAGGCCTTACAAACTGGCGGCTGATTTAGGCGCTGTGATGAGTGAAAAAGTAGGTATTTTCCGTACTAAAGATGAATTAGCTCAAGCGTTGGATGAAGTCATTAAAATAAAAGAAAGATATAAAAATGTCAGCGTTTCTTCCACAGATAAGCATATGAATTATGAACTGCACAATGCGCTGGAACTGGATTATATGCTGGAAGTTGCTCATACTATCGTTCTGGGAGCGCTCCTGCGGCAGGAGAGCCGAGGCGCTCATTTCCGGCGTGATTTCGACACCAGAAACGATACGAATTGGCTTAAGCATACCATCGCCCAGATGGGCAAAGATTTAGAGCCGGTCATCTCCTATAAAGATGTAGTAATTACACGTTATCAACCAATGGAGAGAAAATATTGATTAAGAGCGATACCTATACATTCAAGATTTTACGTTATGACATCAAAGAGCCGGATAAAGAACCGCGCTTTGAATCTTATAGTATCAAAGTTATTCCCGGTCTGACCGTCCTGGCGATGCTTTTACGCATTCGCGATGAAATTGACGGAACTTTATCTTTCAGGTGTTCCTGCCGTTCAGCCATCTGCGGCTCATGCGCAATGGTCATCAATGGAAAAATAGACCTGGCCTGCCGGACACAGGTCGCAACTTTCGGCACGGACACGATCATTCTGGAGCCTCTGCCCAATTTCGAGATTATCAAAGATCTCGTCGTCGAGATGACTCCTTTCTGGCAGATGTATGAAAAGATACAACCGTATCTTATACGAAAGAGCCCCGCTCCCGAAAAAGAAATTTATCAAAGCGAAAAAGACCGGAAGAAAATCGATCAGTTTGTCAATTGCATCCTTTGCGCCTGCTGTTACGGCGCCTGCCCTGTTTTAAATAGAGACCCGCAATACGCCGGGCCCGCCGCGCTGGCCAAATTACAGCGTTTCTCATCCGATTCCCGCGATGAAAGGCCTGCCGAGGCGCTGGACATTTTTAACAATGAAAAGGGCGTCTGGGGTTGCGATACTGTATTTCGCTGTATTGACGCTTGCCCGAAAGATGTGCGTCCTACCGACGGCATTGTCGGCTTGCGCAAAACAATCCTGAAAAACAAATTTAAAATAATGTCGGCTGGTGGGATAAAATGAAGCTTAACTATTCACTCATTTCTCGCAGACAATTTCTCAATACGCTCTTCGGCGGTTCTCTTATTGCTTTCTTCTCCGGCGTTATTTTTCCCCTGGTGAAATTCGCCTTCCCTACTCTCGGCAAAGAACCGGATTTTGTTGTTCTCGACAAAAAAGATTTTACCGGTATTCCTAAGAATTCAGCCAAAGCATTCGCCTGGGGAGGAGTATTGGGGCTCTATTTAAAAAAAGATGACGGAAGTGTTACCGCTTTGAAAGGCGTCTGCACGCATATGGAATGCAATGTCGCTTACCGTCCGGCGGAGAAAAAATTTTACTGCGCCTGCCATAAGGGGTGGTATGACGAGACAGGTAAAAATATTGCCGGACCGCCGCCCAAACCACTGGAATTTTTTGAAATCATGGAAAAAGGCGAAAAGCTGATTATCGCCAGGAAGGGAGCTAAAGTTGATCTGGCCAAAGTTTAAAGATTGGATTGATGAGCGTTATGATATTGCCGAATTGAAGAAGTTTGCCAAAAGCAAACTGGTTCCTCAACACCGGTACGATTTCCTGTATTATACGGGCGGCATTACTCTTTTCCTTTTTATCCTGCAATTTATAACCGGAATGCTGCTGGCTTTTTATTATATTCCGCATATCGACTTTGCTTATGAAAGCATTATTGATATTGTCACAAAAATCAATATGGGCTGGTTTTTTCGTTCGTTGCATCACTGGGGCGCACAACTCTGCATCGTTTTTGTTTTTATTCACCTCTTCGGCACACTGCTGGTTAAATCATACCGCAAACCGCGGGAGTTTCTCTGGGTTACCGGATTTATTCTTCTGGTCATCTCCATTTTCTTCGGCCTGAGCGGTTATTTACTGCTCTGGGACGAACGGGCTTTTGCCGCGGTACGAGTAGCCACCGGAGGCGCCGGCGCCTTACCTTTTGTCGGAAGTTTTATCAAAATTTTCTTAAGAGGAGGCGTTGACGTAACAGGCGAAACCCTAACCCGCTTCTATGTTTTTCATGTATCCATTCTGCCGGTGTTATCGCTGTTGCTCATCGGCATACATCTGCTTTTTGTGCAATATCACGGCATGAGCACACCCGTTTCTCTGGAAAAGAACCAACACAAAGAAGAGCCCTTCTTCCCCAATGTTTTTTACAAAGATATGATGATCTGGCTTGTCGTTCTGGGCGTTGTGGTGACATTGGCAATTTTACTTCCGCCGGAAATCGGCAAAAAAGCAAACGCATTGGCTGCGCCTCCGGAAGGCATTAAACCCGAATGGTATTTTCTCTTTATGCTGGAGACACTAAAACTCTTTCCCGGAACCATTCTGGGCTTCAATGGGGAAACCATAGCCATTTTATGCGTTTCCATCGGAATATTCTTTTTCTTTCTTATTCCCTTTCTGGATCGCAAATCAAACAGAAACGAGAGAAGCCCCGTCTTCACAGTCATTGCTGTTGTTTATCTTCTTTATTTTATAACCATGACTCTTGTCGGCTTTTTTAATTAGGTGAACTTATGAAATATTTTATCAGGATACTATTTGCCGCATTAACAATCTTCTTGTTCAGCTGTTTGGCCTTTGCGGAAGAAAAAATTCCCGTTTTCCCTGACAAACCTGTCGAGGTTTACACAATCTACACGAGCCTTGCTGTTTTCTGGTTTGCCATCGTCGGACTTATCGTAGTTATCAAAATGAAGCTCAACGAAATTGAACGGATTCAGAAATTGGGTATTGACAAGGAAGATCCTCATACTCATCTGCTGGAATAATATCAAATTGAAAAGATAGCGAGGCAAAGAGACAAAGCAATTGGAATGAAAATCATGCTAGGACAAATTCAAGATAAAGAGCAATATATAAAGTAACAGTATTTGAAGACATCGCCGGATATGTTTAATTGTTGAACATACCCGGCATTTTATAAATTAACTATGTTCAGGTTAGGAGAAAAATCATGTCAAACCGGATAATTAAAGACCGCTCAATAAAAATTATCAAAGGAAAAGCATTGCTTTGCGACCCCGTCTTGAACAAGGGAATGGCCTTTAACGAGACTGAGCGC
>JBEKMY010000032.1:0-33112 GCA_049523355.1 Smithella sp.
TTGAGTTCAGCAGCAAAACTCCTTCGGTGCTTCATGGCAAGTTCCTTTCTCCCATTTTAAGGGACTTTGGTTCCTGCCAACTACTCTAACATATTTTGTCCAACTTCGGGGGTGCAGTCCACATAGAAAGATGAAGAAAGTTTTATTGTTAGCAGTTGTCGCATTGTTTGTAATGATGCCTTTGGCGTCATTCGCCATGACCACTATCTCTGATAGTGATCTGAATGCCATTACGGCTCAAGAAGGTGTTTCCATTTATCTGAACAACATCACGTTAAGCGGCATCAACGCAACGATGTCCTGGGGCCAGCAGAACGTCAGCGGTACAGGTGGTACGATTAGTGGTTTCGCATTTGATCAGGGCGGTTTTGTCGGCGCCGATGTTACCGTCGGTAATGTGGGTGTTAATGGTCTGTTAACAATTGATGTTGGTGTTAACACCGGATATAGCGCTACTTCTGGTTACGGCGGTATAGCACTTGGCTTGCACAATATGGCTATTGGCGTAAACGGCGTGACAATGGTCGTTAAAACGTCTGCAGATAAAGGCCTTGCTTTACAGAGTGGCACTAACATCATTGGTATGACTCTGGGAACAGCTTATATCAGCAATGTTACCACTACGGTAAATGGTACAGTTGTCATTTCTACCCATTAAAATTAGGGTAAAAAGCGTATTAAACGGCGTTTATTCAGTCGTTATGAATGTGCAAAAAGAGGCACGGGGAAATTGCCCGTGCCTCTTACACATTTTAAAGAATGTCATTTTAGGAAAGTCCCGACGTATCGGGAGAGCCATCTGAAAATCATCTGCTAAAGAAACATTTTCCGAAATATTCAGTATCCAATTAAGCCTTGTCACCTTTATTAACTTCACAAAGTCACACCTAGTCTTATCACCGGGAATAATGATAACAGTTTGAAACCTGCATGACAGCATTTTGGTCACAAAGGAGGATGAAAATAGCCTTGTTGACACTTTTTATTGTAAGTTGAATAATATCAATATATTAGACCCATATTTTCAGAGGAAAGTTAGCCTGGGAGACATTAGCAGACTAAAAAGCACCTTACGTTTGCCATTCTTAAAACAATTTATAGTTGACATTTTACGACTACTCCTTTATGCGTATATAAGACAATCTGTTTTAAGCTATAGCGTTTTCTCCGGAACCGGTTTTATCGTTGACGAACCATCAATGTTAATATTATCAGGATGTAGAAGATGATCAAGCTGGCCGTAGTCATTCGTGATGAAAAGTATTTGCAAAAGCTTATAAATCGCCTGCACAATGAGAACGATATCAAACTCCTCAGCGCCGTCATTATCGAAGATCTCAAGAGCGAGGCTGAAAAGATCATTGCCCTCATGGAGCAAATGGTCGAGCAACCACCGGATATTTTACTCTTTGAACAGGCCATTTTGCGAGATATGGCTGCCTTGGATTTTAAAAAAATTCTCTATTATATGGATAACATGCCTGCCGTGAAGGCCATCATCATCGGTGTACGCTTCAACGAGGAAAATGTTATGGCAATGATGCAGGGTGGTGTGCGGGGGTTTTTTCGATTCGCGCTGGATGAGGAGCAACTTATTAAATGCATTCGCACGGTGGCTATGGGGGAAATCTGGCTCGAAGCTACTCTGATTACACCGGTTTTCGATGAATTCATCAAAGAATTTATGAAGAAAAAAGAGTTTCTTAAATCTCTCAACGAACTGAATTCAGCAAAACTGGATATGCTTTCCCCTCGAGAGATGGAGATTATGGAACTGATCAGCCATAGCCTGACCAATGAAGAGATTGCCGATAAGCTTTTCATAAGCCCCAAGACCGTCAAGACCCATCTGCGCAATATCTTCGTGAAGGCCGAGATCAAAAATCGGGTCGAGGCCGCGCTTTTGTATACGCGTCATGCCCTCACATCGCATTAGTGGTTTTTGCCTAACTAATAAATAAGTCAGGAAGATGTTTCATTGATTATGATTTAAAAAGGTGGATAACCATCAAGATTACCGAATACTCACTTTCAGGAAGAAATTCTTGCAGAATATATCTTGTGTTTAATCTTGTGTTCTCTCTGAAAAAAACTCAATTGGAGCTAATTCTTTCGTCAATCCGCTTTGGGCGCCTCGTTACGGCAAGGTGTCAGCCCACTGGCTCACCGTTAAAACATCCGCTTGACGGGGAAACACTTTCTCAACCAACACGCGATGGACCTCCGGGTCCGGATCTAAGCACGCATCGGAAAGAACAACAATCCGGTAATCCTTATCCGCAGCTTCCCGCAGGGTTGAAAGGACAACGCCGCTTGTTGCAATGCCGGTTAGAATCAGTTTATCGATCCCGCGGGAACGGAGAATAACTTCGAGATCGCTGCCGGCAAAAGCGCTTACGCGTAATTTTGTCACAACAGGTTCATTAGGCAGCGGCGCCACCGAAGAATGAATTTGCGTCGAAGTATCGGAAATTGTCATACTCCCAAGTTTTGTGATTGCCGAAAACGTTTTGTTCTTCGCGCTTAATTCCGGATAGCCGTCACGGAACGCCACACGAACAAAAATCACCGGAATTCCTGCACGACGGGCGGCGCTCACGGCACGTTGAAACGGAACCAAGGCTTTTGGCTCTTCAACAAAACGCGAAACGATAACGTTTTCAACGTCCATCACTAAAAGCGCTGAGTGATTAGCCTCTTTCAGTTCGGCATTTTTTTCGGCAAGGACGGGCTGGGCCATACAAAGGATAAGAAGGGACAGACAGATAATCCTAAAAATCTTCCCAATGTTTTTCATAACATCCTCCTCAGGCACAAAACTCTGAGCATCAAGGGGTCTGGCGTTGACCTTTGCAACAGTCGACGGCAGACCTCTTGATTAGATAATAGACAAATGATGTATTTTATTTAGTCAAGACAGTTTATTCCTGCCCGTCATGCTGACGCAGCAATTTCTCCACGTCCTTGTGGCCATTTTGCGCCGCTATGTTCAAAGGCGTCCAGCCGTAGTTGTCCCTGGTATTAACCTCGGCCCCTTTGGCCAGCAGTAATTCCACCACGTCCATGTGGCCGTTTTGCGCCGCTACGAACAGAGGCGTCACGCCTTTGTTGTCCCTGGCATTGACCTCGGCCCTGTTGGCCAGCAACAATTCCACCTCGTTGCGGTATCCCAGTTGCGCCGCAGCAAACAAAGGCGCCGCGCCGCTTTGGTCCTTGGCATTGGCATCGGCCCCTTTGGCCAGCAGCAATTCCATCACGTCCCTGTGGCCTAGTTGCGCCGCTGCATGCAAAGGCGTCACGCCGCTTTTGTCCTTGGCATTGACATCGGGCCCTTTGGACAGCAGCAATTCCACCACGTCCCTGTGGCCATTTTGCGCCGCAGCAAACAAAGGCGTCACGTCGCTTTGGTCCTTGGCATTAACATCGGCCCCTTTGGCCAGCAGCAATTCCACTACGTCCCTGCGGCCATTTTGCGCCGCCGCTTGCAAAGACGTCACGCCGCTTTGGTCCTTGGCATTGACATCGGCTTTATTGGCCAGCAGCAATTCCACCACATCCTTGCGGCCTGTTTGCGCTGCCGCCTGCAGTGGCTCCTCGCCGTCGTAGCTGTCCCTGGCATTGATATCGGCCCCTTTGTCCAGCAGCAATTTCGCAATGTCCCTGTGGCCATTTTGCGCCGCCAGGTGCAAAGGCATCGCTCCGTAATTGTTTCTGCTGGATACCAGAGCAGGATTATCTTTTAGCAGTATCTCGACCTTAGTCAAATCGCCGCTCTCAGCCGCGTCATGAATCTCGGCGCAGAAGGCGAGGCTGCTCCAAACCGGGGTGAGTAGTACCGCCAGCATGACTCCGGCATGGCGGGAAAGTAGGCGGTAGTGGAATTTGTTGAAGAAAGCGTGCATTTTATTCATAATGTCTCCTATAGCTTTTAGTTCCACCCTCGCGGATGGTTCGGATTATATTGATATCATAGAGCAGATATACTACACAAATGGAACTGCATATGATACATATGCAGTTCTTATCTATACTGTAACAGTTGAGTATGTCAATAAAATATTGAAGCTAATATTTGAACGGATTTATCGCTTCCTTTATTGTCATATGGTTTGCCTCCATAATTATTGATTGCCGAGATCTTTGGGGAATGAACACAGAGAGATCTGCCGTTGACCTTTGCAAAAGTTAAAGGCAGACCTGACTCCTTTCGACCTTACTCTTCTTTTACTCCAACCATGCTGCTAATATTACTTGAGCGCCTGCGAACCGCTTTTTCGATAAGCGGCCTGAATGGAAGAAAATGCCGGGCTATACGCACGGGAAGCGGAATTTTTATAAAAGGCCTTTCTGCTTTCTTTTTAGCTTCTCCGGAGATGGATCCTTTTAATACCAGCTCTTCGCCGATACGCACATACATATCCAGAATTTCCTGTGCACGTTTTCCTGCCATAGTATCTTTTTCGCCCAGTGCGGTCATCCACGCTGCTGCGCCCCGACGTTCCAAATGTGCCACATGCGGCGCGTCCATAAATCTTCCGAATATACGGAAATACTCTTTCGCATTTTCAACGGTGAGGTTTTCGACATTATCACAGACGATGAGGGACACGAATGGTTTTCCCGATAGTAATCGATTTGTCGCATGAAAAAATAAACCGGATTTTGTTAAAAGTATATTTCCGACAGGAGCACAGGCATGAATTCTTTCGATAAGACGTTTAATAAGGCTCGATACGCCGAACAGATAGACCGGAGACGCATATATTATCATATCGGCATCTATCATTTTGCCGAATACCTCTTTAACATTATCTTTTGCATCCAAAATGCACTTATATGTTTTTGTTGTCTGACAATGATTGCATGCACGACAACTTTCAATTTTTAATTCCGAAAGATTTTCAACACTCCATATTCCACCCGCCTTCTCAACACCCTCGCCAATGCTGTGAAGAAGTTTAAATGTGACTCCTCTTTCACCTCTGAAGCTTCCATTAAGAGCGAAAATTTTCACAGGGAACATCCTTTATATTATAATTTATTAATAAGAGATTTATATGTCATACATGCATCTGCCTGTACCGGTAGCCAATATATTTTTTAACTTAACATAAAATTAAAAATATGAAAACTGTGGATTACAGGATGTCAATAAGGAATGCTGATAAAAAAGGTTGCATGCGCTTAAAAAGTCGTTGCATATAATAATCCAATTAAACAAAAGGGCATCCATCATCAGACAGATCACACGACTGTATTCGTTTTTCGCTTAATGCTCACGCAGTTACGGCCGCACCGGTGCGTTGTCGAAAATCCTCATATTTGCGGACATGAGGACAGTGTTGTATGGATTCCATGTTGATAGCATATAGTTGACCGTGACGGTTCCGTCTTTTGCCGGCGAGGCAATGACAGGCAGCATATATGGAGCATAAACACCGGCTTTGCCGCAATGAATCATATGCTGACCATTACAGGCGCCTTCGCCGCAGCAATAACGTTCCCGGAAAATTTCGTCTTTCATTGAATGCACCTTTGCAGCCTCAGACCACGGACCATCAGGCCGATGCGCTGCACGAAGTACAATCCGGCCTTCGTCGGCGTACATAAGCAGCCATGTTCCGATTCGCTTGTAGTATCGCGCCGAAAGTTCACCCACGGCGTTTTCATCTACAACGGGCACGGCCGTCTTGCTTTCTGGCGACCACTTGCCGGGACCGCCGAAGAATTCGAAGCCGTCGGGCCGGTTTAAATTTTTCAGAGATTTTCTTGCCAGATAAATGGTGCTTCGCCGGTAAAGGCCGCTGCCGAACAGGTAAAGAAAACCCTCCTCCTCATCGACGACCGGCGCTACATTAATGAAGTGCCCTCCCATACGGCCGCCATTAATGTCATCCAGCATATAAAGAATTTGATAATGAGGGTGACCATCCGGTGATGGAGATTCCCACTTTGCCAGATAGGAGATCGACATTTTGACAGGCTTCACGCTGAAATCCGGTCCTCCTGTATAGAAGACAAAGATAGCTCCGCCGTAAACGAAAGCTCCTGAAGGAACCTCGAATGTGCCCGGAACGTCTGGAAACTTCGGACCGGCCGGATTTCGTACATACATGGAAAGCGGTTGTCCCTCAGGCGGAATCATTCTGGCGGCAGCGAAGTCCTGCTGGGCCGGCGGTTTGGCGCGCAGAAAGTTCAAGCGGCTGCATAAAATCTCCGGATCCGCCGCAATCCGTCCCGCGGAAGCATCTGCGTAACCGACCGAATCCGGCCCCTGGCCTGGCTTCCAGGAATCCTTAAAGGCCATTGTGTCTCCGAAAAAGAACCAAACTTTTTCTCCAATGGCTGTAGAGATACCCAGATCCGTGCCTTTGAGATTGAAACGGTGTTGAAGGTCATTGGCCGTCGGGTCATCATTGAAACGTTCATTGATAAGTTTGCAGACCAGGGAATAATTTAAAATCTCAATACGGGGAGGCAAATTCTGTAAACCGTTTGATCCAGGCAAGGACTGGGCAGGATGAGTAAATTCATAGGCAAAGACGATATGAGAAGACAGAATCACTGCAAGTGTCACAATAGCATTCATGGTCGCAAGACCCCATGCTTTTTCTTTCCTGTTTTTGCCTTCGGTTAACCGCTTATAAGTCATATCGAAGTCTCCTTATAATTTTTTTCACAGACTATAAGTTGAAGAACCAGCGCCATATATTCAATCAGAATGTCGCTGTTTGGGATGATTCGGATAGTAATTTAACATAATATCGAAAAAAAAGGAACTGTGGATGAAGGAGTCTACTGAATTTGTACCCGTACCTGTTGTGATAAAATCTTTTTATTTACCCATCTGAGAGTGTTGTACCGTCCCGGATTCAATGCGATCTCATATTCCGAAAATCAATTGGGGATCTTCCTTGCCGAAATCCCATCCATTCATCCAGATGTGTACAAGAGCCGGAATACAAGATTGACACGCATTATTCAAATCCGTATACGATATCCCCGTGGGAAGCAATCCTTTTTGCGCAAGAATTGTTTCCAACTTAGTCCGGATGCCAATCAGGTACTTTACATCGTTGGATGCATACTCTATTTGTTCAGGCGTTAATTGTGTTTTTCCCCAGAACGTCGTTTGCTGTTTCTTATCGAGGGTAATCCCGAATAGATCCGAGATCAACCCTGAAAGCGAATGACCCGACGAATAGGTTCGCGCGATTTTACTGGCAATTTTCGTGCAATATACATTCGCGGGAAGCATGCCCAAATGAGCTAAAATAAAGGCGCAATCCATTATTGCGAATTGAATGACCTTTTGAATCGCCGGATCCATCAAAACCAGTCGCAAATTGCGGGCATTCTTCCAATCGCCGGCCCGGATAATATCAATGACACCATCGTTATCGCATATCTGCATGAGATAGAGCCGGTCCCTATTAGGAATTAACCCTCCTGTTTCTGTATCTATTCCGATAATGCCGGATTTCCTCAGGCGTTCCACATCGCCCTCCGATAGATCATTCTTAATTCTTTCCATTACATCCTCCTCTACGGGATGGACTGTTAACCTTATCCCATTCCCAGTTCCCGGCCCTACTGATGAGGGAGAGCCTGCGATAGAGCACGCAGCTACTATGCCAGCTCTCTACTCCACTAAAATCAAGCGCCTTCAAGTTCAAAATCTTTGAATAGACCGATGCGATCAGTATTGCATCTTCAGGCCTCTTTATAGAGCCGGTATCGGCTTCCCCCCGCTTGCTTGGCTTGATACATGGTGATATCGGCATTTTTTACAAGCATACCTTCATCTGTTCCATCATTGGGATAGACAGCAAGGCCGATACTCATTGTGACAACGAATTGATGGGTATCAATGAGGAGGGGCTTACAAGAAATGTCAATGATCTTCTGTGCAACCTGGATCGCATCTTCTATTACCTTTACGTCAGGAAGTATGAGCAAAAACTCGTCGCCACCGAAGCGTGCAATGGTATCACCCTTCCTCAACGCTGCATCCAGTCTCTCTGCTGTTGCCTTGAGAAAGAGATCCCCAACAATATGGCCCAGTGTGTCATTAATTTCTTTGAAATTGTCGAGGTCGATCATCGCGACTACTACTTTGTTTTGATTTCTCCGGGCATGGGCCAGGGCAATGTCTAAACGATCGGAGAAGAGCTTCCGGTTGGGAAGACCCGTCAGGGAATCATGGTAGGCCATCTGATGGATGATTTCCTCCGTCCGCTTGCAGCCCTCCCGGAGCGCCAACTCTGTCGCATAATTTGCTATCTTTGTCCGGGCACGGCGGTAAAGCTCGGCTATTACGCTTATAAACACACCATTGAACGAAAAAATGGCCAGACCTACGGCATCGGGTAAGGACGAAATAGTAAATCCTTTCGGGGGAATAATCCAGTAATCCGCAAAAAGTGCAGCCATTGCAGTTGCCAGAAGTCCAAACCTGAAGCCGGCAAAAAGCGCTGCGATTGTCACAGCTGGATAGAAGAAAATGTAAGTCGGTAAGTCACCGCCAACGAGCTTCACCACCGCCTGGTGCAGCAGAAGTGCTAGTATGGTGATGCAAATTGAGACGACATAGCGGACAAGTGAAGAATTACTAAAGACAAGTTTAATTTTCATTCTTAATCTTCCCAAAGTGATAAAAGTAGTCTGCTCATAATAGAAAAAGGATCAGGATTTCTTAGAGTGAAAATACTCACCCTCCAATCTATAGATATCCTTTTGCCAAAATTCCCGGGATATCCTCTGCCGGCAAAGGACGGCTGAACAGGTAGCCCTGGATTTCGTCGCATCCATGTTCCCGCAGGAAGGACAACTGCTCCTGAGTCTCCACGCCTTCGGCAATGGTTTTCAAATTCAGACTGTGCGCCATAGCAATCGTCGCTCTGACAATTGCCTGATCTCTTGGGTCGGATGCCAGGCTTTTGACAAAGGACTGATCTATCTTTAAGAAATCCAGCGCAGGCAGCCGTTTCAAATAGCTCAAGGATGAATATCCCGTGCCGAAATCATCAATCAGAATCCCTATGCCCATCGCTTCTAGTTCAGTCAGTATCCGAATAGCTTTCTCCGGGTTCCGCATAAGGACGCTTTCCGTTATTTCCAACTCCAGACACTGTGAGGGAATCATGGTCTGCCGTAAGGCATCCTTAACTATTTCTATCAGGTTCTGTTGATCAAACTGAATACCCGACACGTTCAGAGAGATGGCTATTTGTTTGTAACCCGCTTCCTGCCATGTTTTGATTTGCCTGCAGACGGTGCGTATTACAAACTCTCCTATAGGTATGATGAGGCCGCTTGTTTCGGCCATGGGAATAAACTGTATGGGTGGAATCAGACCCTTATCCGGATGTATCCAGCGGATCAGCGCTTCCATTCCTTTAATCATTCCCGTTGCCGCTTCTACCTTCGGCTGATAGTAGAGCACCAGCTCATTTCGCTCCAGGGCCTTATGCAGGTCGCTTTCCAGCGTCAGGAGTCCCAGAACTGAGGCATGCATCGAGCTTGAGTAAAAGTGATAGTTGTTTTTCCCTTCAGTCTTTGTGTGTCTCATGGCCTTTTCGGCGTTTTTAAGGAGTTCGTCAACATCCGTGCCGTCATCAGGATACAAAGAAATGCCGATACTGACGGTTAAAAAGATTTCGTGACCATTCAGATCATAGGAGGTGGACATTTCCTCAAGTAAGCGACGGGACATTTTTGCGGCGTCCTGAGCCTGGTTGAGATCATGCGCCAATACGATAAACTCATCTCCACCCACCCGGGATACAACATTCACTATTTCACTTTTTTCTGGTCTGGCAACGTAGTCGCTTTTTCGCAAAGAGTTGGTAAGCCTATCAGCAACGGCCTTCAGTAAGATATCTCCGGTGCTATATCCGAGCGAATCGTTAATCCGCTGAAAATTATCCAATCCGATGTAAATCAGGGCAAAAATCTCTTTATGGCGATGAGCATGTTCAATTGCTCTTTTCATCAGCTCTTTATGAAATGTGCGGTTCGGCAACCCGGTCAGGCTATCATAATAAGCCAGAAGGCGAATCTTGTCTGCCGACTTCCTGCTTTCCGTCAGGTCCTCAATGATCGCAAGAGCATAATGTACGTTGCCTTCTTGCCCATGGATGGCAGAGATGGTCGTATTAGCCCACAAGATGTCGCCATCCTTTTTCACGTACCGCTTTTCCATGCGAATGACGGGGATGCTGTTTGTGAATAATTGTCCCAACAATTCTTTACTCTTCTCTCTGTCTTCTTCGCACGTGATATCTGCAACACTATTACCGGTAAGTTCCTGTTCGGTATACCCCAACAACTCACAAAGCACTTTATTGGCTGCGATAATTGTATGGTCCGGACTTTCTAAGCCCATCCCGAAAGGTCCCTCATCAAAGATACGCCTGAACCTCTCTTCGCTCAGTTGACATTCTTGCTCCGTCCGCTTGCGCTCGGTGATATCCGAGATAAACCCTTCAAGCGCCTGCACCTCTCCATCAGGCGAGAATATTCCGCAACCTCTCTCCCATACCCACTTCACATCTCCTGCGGCGGTGGTGATGGAATACTCATACGAATAATGCTCCCTCTTGGAAAGGGCGGTTTGTACCTCGGTCCATATTCGTTCACGATGCTCGAAATTGATGACATCATTATAGGAAAGCCGCCGGTTGCCGATAATCTCCTCAGGAGCATAACCTGTGAGATCGCGGCATCCTTCGCTCAGGAAGGACATTGTCCACTCCCGATCATTATCACAACGGTATACAATGCCGGGAAGGTTGCCGATCAGAGTGGAGAACTTTCGCTCGTTTTCAGCCACCGCCTCCTCCGCCTCCCTGCGCTCGGTAACGTCGCGTACAATTCCTCTAAACCCTATTGGTTTACCAGATGAATCTTTTTGTAACGATACAGATGCCTCAACGTATCTTTTAGTTCCATCTTTTTTTATAATCCGCCAACCGAATCCTTCGGTGGGTTCCCCTGTGTTGTAAACTTTATTAAACGTCTGAAAAAGATTTTTTGAATGCTCTTTGTCTGTATAGTGTCGATAATTCATTCCCATCAATTCTTCTCTGGAATAGCCATAGAGCCGACACATTGAATCGTTAAAAAAGGTGAAGTTGCCGGTAAAATCAACCTCAAAATAACCTTCCTGGATGTCTTCAAGAATGGTTCGATATTTTTCCTCATTTTGGCGCAGCGCCTCTTCCGCCCGCTTACGGTCGGTGATGTCATGACTCAATGAGATTATGCCCACCGGCTTCTGTGCCTCGTCCCGCAAAAATGACAGGTGATTCTCGATCCAAACGTTGGAACCATCTTTTCTGTATTCCTCCAATTCCAGAATGCGACTTCTACCGGTATCTGCCGTACCGCTGGCTTCCAATTTCATCTCTTCTTCCAGGACCCTGGCCACGTTCTGCATGGATTCAGGTGTCATGACCTGCTCAAGTGTCTGCGCCGTGGCCTCTTCAGCCGTATATCCCCTCAAACGAATAATAGAAGGGCTGACATAGGTAAAACGCAGATTCATGTCCGTGATCGCTATGACATCTGACATATTATCGACAACCAAACGATACTTCTCTTCGCTCTCCCACAACGCTTTCTCCGCCTTCTTATGTTCGGTAATATCGCGAATGTTGCATTGTACTAATTTTGCCCTATCTACAAGATATATCTCCGTATCGATATTTTGCCCGGATTTGGTTTCCACCTTTACATCGGAATAATTAATAATGCCGTTCTTGTTCAAATTTTGCATTGTCGTTTGGAAATCACTCATATCGAGCACAACACCGATGTCCTGAAGCTTATTTCCGACGCTCTCTTTTTCGGTGTAGCCTAACAACTTTTCGGTGGCCGGATTAGTCTGGGTTATCTTTCCTTCGCGTTTTTCCAAAAGGACTATTCCATCACTTGCAGTTTCAAAAAGACGCCTGTACTGCTCTTCATAGTCTATTAATAAACTTTCCAGTTGCTTGCGCTCGGTAATGTCTTCAATGGCCAGGAGGATGATCCGCTCTTTTCCCAACGCTCTTTTAATTTGCCGGGCATTCAAAAGCATGATGCGTTTGCCGATGGCAGCAAAATCGTGTTCAACCTCATAGTTGTCAAAGGTTGTCTTTTGGGGAAGGATGGTTTCCAGAAGTTCCCGCAGTTTGGGGATATCCCACTGATCATTTCCCAGATTATATATAAGTTGTCCCACGGTCTCTTCAGGTTTAACTTTGAAAAATTCATAGAAGGAACGGCTGGCGGTGACTACTCTTAAATCTTTATCCAGAACGATTAAGGGTTCACGCACGGTGTTGATGATGTTTTCGGCGTATTCGCCGGCTTTATCTAAAGAAGCCTTTTTTTGAGTCAGGGTCTGCTTTGTTTTGGATTGACCATTCATCGGATTACTCTCCGGGTCATATTGTTCAATTATTATTAAAGCGTATCCTCGTTCGTCGACATCCCTTCTCCCTCCTCGTGGAAAGAGATAGTGAAGCAATCGTCTGTGACAACTCCATGCGTTTTTCAGGGATGACATTCATTCGTATGATTATAAGGATAATAAACATAATAAATGCATATCGTTTGCCAATAAGCGAAAGAGATTCATATTTTTTTATTAATTCTTTAATAATAAGCTGTTAGACTAAAAGGAGAAAACGACGAAAAGTATGCAATTATTCATTTGGCCTCAGTATTTGGCGGAGCCTCAGCATGTTGAGGGTGATCTAACCCCGAAAAGGCAGACGTACTCACGCACCGGGGTTAATAAAAAAGCTGCCTCAAAGACTAAAAGAGGCAGCTTTAAAACCGTTATATTTACTTTTTTACACGCCTTAAATTATTTTTTTTCCTGAAAGGTTCTTTTACAACAACTTTTATGCCGCTGATTGTCCCTGTGACTACCTTCTTTATTGCTTTACCCGTTTCACCACCAATTGTCTCCGCCGCCTCAACGGCTCCGATGGCTGCCGCGGAAGCGGCTTTCTCTGCGGACAATCCGAGATCCTTCGCTACTTCAATTGTTCCCAATACAGCATTTTTTGCAACGGAAACCGCATCGCCTCCCACTTCCGATGCACCAAGCACCAGCCCTTTGGATGTATCCTTTATGACCGTCGTCAGTTGGTTACTGGCTTCCGCCACGCCGCCGACGGCGCCCTTTACTGCGCTTTTAGTTGCCCCAACTGCATCGCCCTCAACTTCAAAAACCGCGCGGATAATACCACGCGCCGCTGCCGAGGCGGCATCCTCCGCCGATACGGCAATATCCCTTGTCCCGCTGATGGCTCCCACGATAGCGCCTTTTGCTACGGAAGTAATGTCCCCTCCTATATCTGCGGTTCCTTTAACCGCCCCATGAGCAGTGTCGCGAATAACATCAATGGTTACAGAACCTATTTCGTGAACTCCTTTGAGTACGCCGACTATCGAATTTTTGGCAACCATTGTCAAATCCGCTCCCGCATCTCCTGCGACCTTGATTGCACCGCCGATAATAGCGCCAAGAGAAGTTTCTATGTCTTTTACGCTCTCCAGGACTTTTACCGTCGTGGCGCTTACAGCGTCGACGATTCCTACGGCCACATCCTGGGTTCCCTTCAAGACTCCGACAAGACCGTTTTTAATCGACTCCCCGATTTTTTTCTCCATAAAACACCTCCATTTTTGAATGCTTACCAGTGTTTAAAAAATGATTACTTCTCCCTTTCTCTGAAATAGAAATTTTTAAATAAAAAACCTTTGCTTTGGTTCATTTCATGTAAAACATTTTTTAGAAGAAAAACAAATCAAGTAAAATTATTTAATAGAAAAAGGCGGGTTCCCCCAAGAGATATGATAACCTCCATGGGAACAACAAAACAGGTAACTTTCGATAAATCCTATCCACAACGGACTCCTTTATAGCGGATCTAAGAAAGTTGATTGTCAGGTTGACAGGTTAACGAGGAGAAATAACTGTAATTTTTTGATACTCTTTCAGTAATTAAATGTCAACAGGAAATATTGCCCCCTGAAATTGACGAACAGGAAGAAGTGTTTATTGATTTTACCTCATCAATTATTTATCTTTTACCTTATGCAGTATCAACCGGGCATCTGCATAGCGTATGGTTGAATGGTTTGGGTCTTTTTAATTCTGTAAATTTTTTTACATTATTACTGTATATATTGCAACCGGGGGGTCAAGGGAATGGATGGAAAAACTATTATAACCCTCTCATAAATTCCGGACGCAGCATGTTAGGATCTTTTCTGGACAATAAAATGTTAAGTTGCTTGAGCACTTTATTTTTGTCTTCCGGCATGGAACCCCGAATCGAATAATAATTTGAGGCATGCATGGAGCTAAAAAGACAGTTGGAGAAGGTTGAATTCTCTACAATCGTTTTTAACTCCTGCAAGGAATCAAAAGGAGTGATCAGTTCGAACTCGCCACGCTGTAATTCTTTATAAAGCCCTGTTTCAGGTATTAAAGTTAGAGTCAACGCTCCGGCATAATCAGGATCCATTTCCGTTAGAATTTTTGCGGTTTCCAGCGCGTGTTTTTCACTGCCTTTAACTCCGCCAAGTCCCAGTATAACTGAAACCGACAACAGCATGCCGGATTCCTTCACTTTTTTTGCGGCCTCAACCATCTGCTGATGAGTGGCGTTTTTTTGTATCCTCTGCAACACTTCATCATCACCGCTTTCCACACCCATGTAAAGAATTCCCAGCTTCTGTTCTTTCAGCGCCTTCAGTTCTTTCAAACTTCGTCTAAGAATGTCTTGAGGTGTGGCGTAGCTTGCTATGCGCTCGATAGCAGGGAATTTTTGATTGAGATATTGTAACGCCTCCATTAGCCTGGGGTATGGATAGACCAGGGCATCTCCATCCTGGAGAAATACTTTCTTCCCGTTCCAGTCATCAAGAATTTCATACATTATTTCCGGCATGCCTGCCACCCACATGCGTTGATTCATGAATAGGGACATGGCGTCGATTTCCTTTTTTACTTCGTCGAGGTCACGAATGCCGAGATTTGTAAAGGAGAAAGCGCAAAAAGAACAGGTATTGTTTGAGCATCCCGATGTCAAGGGCAGATAATAACTGCCATGTTCACTGGGGGGTCTTATTATTTCCGGTCTAACAAAGGACATATCCTAATCCTGTAATAATTATTTTTACCATAGAGTATAGATTCAGCGTCTGTTATATCTTGTTCAATTTCCATTTAAATTAAATTTTTGTTACAACTCTGCCATTGATACTGTGATTAAACAAATCAGTGATACTTTTTTTGACAGATACCGGTGGCGACGCCGGCAAAATTTAATTGCCATCTCTTGTAAAAGCCTGTCGCTAAAAAAGCGGTATATTCTTTGGCTTCTCTGTGAAAGAATATAACATGGCTACTGCTTCGGTAAAGTAAAAGGTCACAAACTGCTCATCGTCCGCGCCTTTGGGGTAAATTTTCAGAAGATCAGGCATGTGCTCGAAAGCCTTGGCTTTTGCCTCACGGGTTTCATCAAATGCAATTCGGCCTGTTATTCTTAGCCATGTAGAATCACTTCCCATATCTGAAATCTCAATATCCGGATTCCGCTTCAGCTGCTTATACACATCCTTGGTTTTATTAGTACAGAAATACAGTGTATTGTTCCTTTTCATTATAAAGCCAAATGGACGGACTCTTGCTTTAGCTCCATCTACAGTGGCAATATGAAAAACAGGGCTGGCTTTTATAAACTCAAGAGCGGTATTCATGGAAACCTCCTATAAAAGAATTTTGTTTAGTATATCTTAATCATTCAACACGATCACAATTTATAATCTAATAATTTTACGAGTGATCTGTTCCAAATACTTATAGCATATGTTAAGTTGCGGCAAGTTATATTACCATTGTTCCCAGTGTATTTTCTCTTTATTGTATTTGTCTTTGGGTTTATCTTCTCCAGCCGAAACCCCAACGGGGATAACATTTAAAGGAATAACTTCCTGTGGAATGTTGAGCACAACACGCACGAGTTTCATCCTGTCATCATATGGAAATGCGGCAGTCCAGACACCGCCAAATCCGAGAGCTTCAATGGCCAACAGAATATTTTCACCCGCAAGGGATGCATCTATAATCGCAGTGTCTCTGCTTTTGTTATAGGCTTTATCGGCCTGCGTGCAAATGATGATGGCCGCACCTGCCTTGAAAAGCATCTTCGCATGAGGAAGACCTTCAGCAAGTGTATCCATCTTTTTCCTGTCGGTTATCACAATAAAAGACCAGGGCTGCATATTCATAGCGGTTGGTGCAGCCATTCCCGCTTTTATAATATTATCAAGATCGTTTTTGTTAACTGGCGCTCCCGTAAAACTCCTGACGCTCTTTCTTGAATGAATCACAGCAAATGTGTCTTTCATGTTTGTATCCTCCTTAGCCCTTTAGTAAAGTGCACATCAACATCTGTGAGAAAATGTCCGGATTTATGCCTTTTGCGTTGAAGCCAACGTATTTCGTTTCACCGCTCTTTCTGACCGTAATTTTTGATATTCCATCAATAACAACGACACATTGATCCTTGACGGAAAGATCCGCATGGAAGCCAAGCATCTCGAAAGCCTTCTGCATGATCATCATATGCCGATCCATTATTTGCCTGCCCGTGGCCGGACCGGATATACAATTAAATAGATTCCAGATCAGGCTGACGGGAATCTCAACTTTTTCTTCGCCCAGTATTTTGTAATTCTCATATCCGAGATAACATGCACATAATGTAAATTTGGGAAGGATTGATATATCATAAATTTCATCGTTTGCCTGAATGTCCACGGGTATTGTCCCCTTCTTCACAACCTTGATACCGGAAAGGTGGGATCGCATCTTGATTTCCGACAGAGGCATTATCGGGCCGGATTCTTTATACTTTTCATGCGAATGATTATTTTTCATAAGCACCTCCCTGCCCTTCTTTATTTTTTATTTTATTTCACTAAATTTTATAAGTCCGATAGATAACCGCCGTTTGAAAGAATGTGCCTATGCAAGAATCCCACTCTATATTTACAAAAAAGGGCTCTGGCTATAAACATATCTAAATGATCTTAAAAAATCATGTTCCTCCTGTTTACATGATAAAAATGCTCATACGAATGTAATAGCAAATAGCAGGCCAATAGCCGAAGATGAATCAGAGATTTGAATTCATCCTTTAATGACAGTTGGTTGGGTTAACAGGAGAGAACTGCAGAAAAGCATGAAATGATTCATTTGACCTCAATATTTGGTGGGGCCTCAGCATATTGAGGGATATTTTGATGGGATGAAGAGTACGAGTAATCGCCTATTGAATATCTCTCATAATTTTTAAGAACATCTTTAAGGAAAGAAGAAATAAAAAATGATTTAAAATACCCCTTCCCCGTTTTTTTTAGAATTGTTGAATGCACCGGCAAAATAATAAATTTATGAAGCTGGAAATTTGTTTGCAGAGATGCTAAATAATAGGTCGTTAAATATAAAACATTTTTAAGACATGGAGATGTTCGGGTGAACAAGAAGATAGATCCGGAAATGACCGATGATGTAACCGTTTTGCGTAAGCGAATTGCTGAACTGGAAAACAGTGAAATCAAACTCAAGCAGATGGAAAAGATGATTCAGCTCGACAAGGAGCGTCTGAAAATCCAATTCCGGCTCACGCACATTCCAACCATTACATGGCAGAAAAAGGGCGATGATTTTATTATCGCCGATTACAATATTACAATGGAAGATTTCACGGATGGATTGATCGGCAATTTTCTGGATACGCCGGCAAGTATCATCTATAAAAACAGACCTGACATTCAGTCGGATTTGAACACCTGCTTCAATAAACATTACCAGATCAGACGAGAGACGCCCTACCGGATGTTTACCCGGGAAATAGAAAAAATTATCATATTTACTTTCACTTACATGCCGCCGGATTCCGTTATATCTCATATGGAAGATATCACCGAGCGCAAGATAGCCCAGCAAAGGCTCCAGACATCGGAAAAACAGCTGCGCGCTCTGTCCGCCCAGCTCATGAACGTCGAGGAACGGCAAAAAAAACACATTTCCCGGGAACTCCACGACAGCATCGGGCAGTATCTGACGGCGATTAAATTCAGTCTGGAGACTACCCATCAGCATCTCATTGAAAGACAGGATATATCAAAAGCAGTCGCACTGTTGGACACAAGCGCAAATTTATTGAAACAGACCATTGATGAAGTGCGCAGAATCATGATGGACCTTCGCCCGACCATTCTTGATGATCTGGGTATTCTGGCGACTATTTCATGGTTTTGCCGGGAACTTCAGGCGGTTTATTCCGATATGCATGTGGAGCAGGATATTCAACTTAAAGAGGAGGATATTTCGGAACCTCTGAAAATCATTATTTACCGGATCCTTCAGGAGGCGCTCAACAATGCCGCAAAACACAGTTCTGCCGATCGCGTATGTGTATCCCTTAAAAAAGTAAAAAACAAGATTCAACTGACGATCGAGGATAATGGTAAGGGATTTGATTTGAAACAGGTTGCCAGGAACTACGATATTTCGGTTCTTGAGGGATTGGGGCTGATGAGTATGGTGGAACGGGCGGAACATACCGGAGGAACCCTGAAGATACGGACAGCATTAGAAAAGGGTACGTCCATTATCGCATCCTGGTAGAACGCGTTAAAGTTTATTTGGTGACCAGTCCTTTTTCTATGGCGTATGACGTGAGCGCCGAGGCTGTATGAAGATCGAGTTTTTTCATCAGGTTCTCGCGATGCTTTTCAACCGTCTTCATGCTGATGCACAAATCGTCGGCGATTTCCCTGTTTTTGTATCCTTCTCCCACCAGTTTCAGAATCTCGCGCTCCCGTGAGGTGAGTGTATCCCAGACTGTGAGGGGTGCGTGATCCTGTTGCCCTTTCAGATAACCCTCAATGACTTTTCCCGAGATTTCAGGACTCAGATAATGCTTGCCCATCAGCACATTCTTGATGGCTATCAAAAACTCGGCGTAGTTGGCTTCTTTTAATATGTAGCCATCCGCTCCGGCCTGAAGACTGGCCAGAACATATTCTTCCGTTTTATAAACAGTGAAAACGATGATTTTGATTTCCGGATGCTGTTTCTTGATTTCTTTGATGGCTTCAATGCCATTCATCCTGGGCATGGAAAGATCCATCAAAACCAGATCGGGTTTCAATTCCGACGCAATCCGGACGGCTTCGCGTCCGTCTTGCGCTTCTCCGACCACGACAAGTTCGGTGTTTAGAGAAAGCAATGCCTTCAGGCCTTCCCTGAGGATGGTATGGTCTTCGGCGATGACGATTCTTTTTTTTTCCGTATCCATGACTATTATCTATCACGAGATCATTCATTCGTAAAGGACAAAACAGGATATCCTCTCCGGTCTTTTAGGAAAGAATAAGGTATCGTAAGGCCACAAATGGGGACATCACCTGATTTACTTTCACTTGCCTTTCCCTTAGTCTGTTTTCCGGCAGACCATTGATCTGTAGAAAGAAGAGAAAAAATCTGATGCTGAAAATCATGATTACCGATAGCCATCAAACCTTCGGGCAGTTACCGGCGAATATTGTCAGGATGAATTTTTCGTCATCCTTTACATGTCTGAAGGCAAACAACCCCGCTTTCATGGAGCAATTCAAACTGTTTTCTCCGGATATCCTATTTATTGATATCCAGTCCATGGGAACAACTTGTTTCGGACTGACGGAGAACTTCAAAACGTCCCGCCGCGGTTTGCGCATTGTCTGGATCACAAGTTATGATCAGCCGGAATCCCTCAAAAAAGCCCATGACAGCGGGGTTAATGATTGTCTTTTGAAAAATTCTATTACGACAGACGGCATTACCGATCTTATCCGCGTTATCTGTCGTGCGGGCAGGATCGGGAAATGAAGTGAACATACAGATAATACTTCCACACAAGAAAGGAAAAGAACTATGGACTATCAAAACATTATTTTTGAAATCGAAGACGGCATTGCCACTATCACTTTCAATCGCCCGAAAGCCCTAAACGCCATGAACGCAGTGACCATGACAGAATTGCTTCATGCCGCTACGGCTTGTAAGAATTCTGCGACTGTCAAGGCTTTGATTTTGACAGGTGCAGGAGAGAAGGCTTTTGTTGCGGGAGCCGACATCTCACAGATGCAGAACATGACGGCTGTGGATGCGCTGTCCTTTATGGAACTGGGCCATGAAACCCTGCGGCTGATCGAGACGATGCCCAAGCCCGTCATCGCCGCCATCAACGGATTTGCATTGGGTGGCGGAACGGAGATTTCGCTTGCCTGCGATGTGCGCTTTGCCTCCGAAAATGCCGCATTCGGTCAGCCGGAAATCCTGATCGGTCTGATTCCCGGCTGGGGCGGCACGCAGCGTCTTCCCAGAATCATCGGGATGGGGCGAGCCAAGGAGTTGATTTTAGGCGGCGGCCAGATTACGGCCCTGCGCGCCTATGAAATCGGTCTGGTCAACCGGGTTTTTCCTGCCGACCAACTGCTTGCGGAGTCGAAGAAGTTTGCCGGGAAGCTGGCTGCATTACCGGGCTTTGCACTGAAAATGGCCAAGCACAGCATCAATTACGGCTATGATCTGTCTCTGGATAGCGCCACCCGTCTGGAAGCCGAGTGCTGCGCCCAGTGCTTCAGCACCGATGATCAAAAAGAAGGAATGAATGCTTTTCTGGAAAAGAGGAAACCCGCATACATCGGCCGTTAAAAGTGAAAAAAGCCTTTTACCGCTTTTATACAAGAGATGTGATGATCCCCTGCGTAGGGTTAAAGTATTCGGGAAATGCGGATATTCAATGGCCGAAATAAGATGTTCACCGGATTTACAAATAAAGGTGAATTCCATATTCTTAAACCCGAAAGAGGATCGAAACGATGCAAACAGACAACCGCCATTCCGTGATCCATGTCTCCCCCATGACTGTGATTGCCCCTCCCCGTCAGTCAGGGCGGAGAACATGGATCCGGATGGCAAACCGGTTTGGAAAAGAAATAAAAAAATGCAGGTTCTGGAGATACTAAGTTTTGTATCAAGTCAATAATCGGTAAAGAACCTCTATAAAAGGAGAATGAATATGAATACGAAAACAAAAGATGTTGTTATTGTTTCTGCCTGCCGTACAGCCATCGGACGCTTCGGCGGTACACTGAAAGATTCGAACGGTCCCGCAATTGCCAGTGTTGCCATGAAAGAAGCCGTGCGGCGCGCCGGCATTGATCCGGTGATCATTGACGATGTGCGTTACGGATGCTGTTGCGAGCACCATGACAACCTGAATATCGCCAGAGTGGCTGCCCTGATGGCTGATATTCCAGAATCGAGCAACGGGGTTACTGTCAACCGGGTCTGTATTTCCGGCATGGAAGCTGTCGTTTCCGGAATGGCCATGATCCAGGCAGGAATAGCTGATGTCATTCTGGGCGGCGGTGTTGAACACATGTCCGGCGTGCCCTATGCCCTGTCGGGCGCCCGATGGGGATATCGTTTGCAGGATCAGGTCCTCGAAGACGCTCTGCAACGCAAACTTTTCTGTGGATCGCGCCTCCTTCCCGGACCGGAGAAAGGCCCCCTCAAATCAGGTATACCCATAGATATGTACAAGGGCAAACCCTACATCATGGGCCTGACGGCGGAATTTGTCGCTCAGATGCTCGGTATCACCCGCGAAGAAATGGATGAAGTCGCGCTGCGGAGCCACAACAACGCCGAACGGGCAACACAAAACGGAGACTTTGCGGCAGAAATCGTACCCATCTCCCTTGCCGGCAAGAAAGGCAAACCGCCGGTGATCTTCGACAAGGATGAACACTTCATGCCCGGCCTGACCATGGATAAGCTGGCGGCGCTCAAACCGGCCTTTATTCCCGAAGTCGGGAAGGTTACCGCCGGAAACGCATCCGGCCTCAACGACGGCGCCAGCGCTATGATCATTATGTCCGCCGGAAAAGCCAAGGAATTGGGTCTGAAGCCTTTGGCCCGGATCAAGGCAGTCGGTTACGGCGGATGCCATCCTTCCATCATGGGTACCAGCCCTATTCCGGCCGTCAATCAGATGCTTAAGAAATCGGGTCTCAAAATCAGTGATTTTGGACAGATTGAAGTGAACGAGGCCTTTGCCGCCCAGTATCTGTCCTGTGAAAGGGGACTGGGGCTGAACCGGGACATCACCAACGTCAACGGTTCCGGTATCGGACTGGGTCATCCTATCGGCTCGACGGGATGCCGTATCATGGTCACCTTGCTGCATGCGATGATAAAAAACGGTAAGAACCTGGGCCTGGCTACGCTTTGCGGCGGCGGCGGCGTGTCCATGGCGACTGCTTTGGAGCTTCTGTAAGAAGAAAATGGTCTTCAGTGCGGCAATGGCTCACTGAAGGTGAAATGAAATGCTACAAATTTAAATAAAGGAGAATACAATGGACTTTCGATTAACCGAAGAACTTCAGATGTTAAAAGACATGGCCTATAAATTCGGCCAGGCCGAAATGGTGCCTATTGCCCATGAGGCGGACGAAAAGGAGCAGTATACACCGGAGGTCAGAATGAAGGCGGCGGAAAATGGTTTGCTGGGCGCCTGGATTCCGGAAGAGTATGGAGGAGCAGGTGTCGGCTTCCTGGGGCATGCAATTATCACCGAAGAACTTTCCAAAGCCTGCATTGGCATCGGTTTGAATCTTTATGGCGCCTGTTTCGGAGCGCAGAATATTTTTAACTATGGAACGGAAGAACAGAAAAAGAAGTACCTTCCGCCCATCTGCACCGGTGAGTATGTTTTTGCCGGAGCCTATACGGAACCGAATGCCGGTACCGACGTGGCAGGCTATAAGACAAGGGCCGTAAAAGATGGCAAGGACTGGATCATTAACGGAACCAAAATGTTTATCACCAATGGAACCTGCAGCACCCACATGATCGTTCAGGCCATTACAGAGGCCGACGCCAAAAAACACTCCAGTTTCAGCCAGATTCTTGTTCCGTGCGATACCAAAGGCGTTACAAGAACAAAACTTCACGGCAAACTTGGACTTCGGGCCAGCGACACAGCGGAAATCGCGTTGGAAGATGTCCGTGTGCCTCAGGCAAATCTGGTTGGCACTCCCGGTAAAGGTTTTTATCAGCTGATGCACTTCTTCGATATCACCAGAATCATGATTGCCGCCCAGGCCCTGGGATTATCAGAAGCCTGTCTGGCTGCTTCCGTGAAATATGCAAAGGATAGAACCGTTTTCGGCGCTCCTCTGGGAAGCTATCAGATCACCATGCAGAAGCTGACGGAAATGGCCATCAAAATTGAAGCCCTGCGCGGTTTTGTCTATAAATCAGCATGGCTGGTCGACAATGGAACGCCCGATTACACCCTGGCGGCCATGGGTAAATATTTGGGCGGACAAACGGCGGTCTTTTGTGCCAATGCGGGCGTGGAAATCCACGGCGGCTATGGTTACATGGAAGAGTATGATGTTCAGAAATGGTATCGGGACGCCAAAATTCTCGAACTCTATGAGGGTACCAAAGAGGCGGAAATCATGACAATCGGCAAGCTGTTGCAAAAATAGTATTGCCAGTGATCATCATGCAAGCGTGAAGAAGGGGCCGGTTTTTACCGGCCTTTTCTTTTTTGTTTATGCCGAACGTTTGCCAGGCGCTTGACGGACGTTTAACGGGCGCTTGATGGGCGCTTGCCTGACTCTTGCCGAACGCTTGCCGGGCGCTTGCCTGACTCTTGATAAACGCGTGGAAAAAATCGCGTCATTTCAGGACCTGATATCTCTATCCTTGTTGTTAGGGGCGATATAAGGTGCCGGGGAAATAAATACGGGTATTGCCGGGGCAAAATGAGGTCTCCACCGAATTTACGTTTCGGATATTTATTGATATTTTACAGTCAAACGGAGGGTCTAAATGGCCCTTGCAACGCCCTAAGCAGGTAAGTCCGGCAACAGGAAGACCGGTTGAAGTGCGAAAGGTAAATCTTCAGTAATTATAAAAAAATTTCGAAGGAGACAGTCATGAAAGAAATAAAGAAAGTATGTGTCTTAGGCGCAGGATTGATGGGTAACGGCATAGCACAGGTTTGTGCTCAGGCGGGCATGGAAGTGACCATGCGGGATATCGAACAGCGCTTTATCGACGGCGGGATGAAAGCCATCACTAAAAATATCAATCGGGATGTGGAAAAAGGAAAGAAGACGAAGGCCGAGGCCGACGCCATCCTGGCCAGAATCAAACCGGTTCTTGATCTTACGGAAGCTGCCAAAGATGCGGATGTTATTGTTGAAGTCATTATCGAAGTCATGGACGTCAAGAAAAAACTCTACAAGGAACTCGATGAAATTGTTTCCGCCGACTGTCTGTATTTTACCAACACATCCGGTCTTAGCATCACGGAAATGGCTGCGATTACCAACCGTCCGGAAAAAGTGATCGGCACGCATTTCTTTAATCCCGTCCCCGTCATGCGTCTGCTGGAAGTCATCCGGGCCTATCAGACATCGGATGAAACTCTGCAAGCCGCATTGGCCTGGGGGAAGAAACTGGGCAAGGAATGCATTATCGTCAGGGAAGCTCCGGCTTTTGCCGTGAACCGCATTCTCTGCACGATGATCAACGAAGCCTTTTATGCATTGGAGGAAGGTGTGGCGACTGCCGAAGACATTGATAAAGGCATGGTCCTGGGCTGCAATCATCCCATTGGTCCTCTGGCGCTGTCGGACCTGATCGGCAATGACACGCTGCTTCGGGTTATGGAAGGTTTGCACAGGGAATTAGGCGATAAATACCGGCCGGCGCCCTTATTGAGAAAACTCGTTCGGGCCGGAAATCTGGGGAGAAAGAGCAATCGCGGCGTGTATGACTATAAGAGCTGACTATTGTTTAATATAAAATTTATTTATTAGAGGATGATAAAATATGAAAGAACTATATGCAGACTATAAACAAAAGCTGATTTCGGCTGACGAAGCGGCAAGCTATGTCAAGTCCGGTGATAGAATTTTTTACAGTGAATTTATTTTGTTACCCGAATCTCTGGATGAAGCGCTGGCCAAAAGAATTCACGAACTCCATCATATTGACTTAAGATGCGTTTGTACATCACGGATTCCCAAGATTGTCGAAGCGGATCCCCACCGCGAGCATGTCGTCATGAACGACTGGCATTTGTCAACAGCCGGCCGCCGTCTCCATGATGAAGATTTATGTAACTACATTCCTTTCAGCTATCATGAGGGGCCGCGAACAATCAGGAAATACCTCGATTTCGACGTCGCGTTTATTACGGCAACCGAGATGGACAAAAACGGCTATTTCAATTACGGCCTGTGCAATTCGCTCACGGGCGCGGTACTGGATAAAACAAAGAAAATTATTGTTGAAGTGAACAAGAACGTTCCCTACTGCTACGGGGGCAACAAAGAGTCCATCCACGTATCCAAAGTGGATCATATCGTGGAAGGAAAAAACCCGCCGCTGATGGAGGTTAAATCCGGAGCGCCCAAAGAAGTTGATCGACGCATTGCCGAGCATATTATGAAGGAAATTGAGGATGGGTCGTGTATTCAATTGGGCATTGGCGGTCTGCCGAATCTGATCGGGCAGATGATCGCCGAAAGCGATTTGAAAGACCTGGGCATTCACACGGAAATGATATGTGATTCCATCGTCGATTTATATAACGCCGGCAAAGTCACGGGCCGTCTGAAATCGTCTGATAAGGGCAAAATTGTTTACACCTTCGGCATGGGGACAAAAAAACTCTATGATTTTCTGGATCGCAACCCCACCTGTTCTTCCTATCCGGTCAGTATTACGAATGATCCCAGAATCATATCCTTCAACAGCAAAGTGATTGCCATTAATAACGCTATTGAAGTGGATCTGTACGGTCAGGTTTGCTCGGAATCATCAGGCATCCACCAGAAAACAGGCACGGGCGGCCAGCTTGATTTTATTTTCGGCGCTTTTCAGTCCAAGGGCGGCAAAGGGATCATTTCCCTGAGTTCAACCTATACGGATAAACAAGGCAAATTGCATTCACGCATTGTTCCGACCTTTGAGCCGGGATCGATTGTCACTGTGCCGCGGTCAATCGTTCAGTATGTTACGACGGAATACGGAATGGTTCAGCTGAAAGGCAAATCCACATGGGAAAGAGCTGAAGCCCTCATCGGCATAGCTCACCCTGATTTTCGGGAAGAGTTAATCAAACAGGCTCAACACATGAAAATCTGGATTACGAATGGCAAAATTGCTCACCCTGATTTTAGGAAAAAGTTAGTCAAACAGGCTCAACAGATGAAAATCAGTGTTTTGAGTGGCAAACAGGATGCCTGTTAAAACAGCATCAATGTTCTGTAACCGGCATGAAAATGAGGGAAAGAGCATGGATTTGGAAATTTGGAGAAATAAATATCCGGAAAAGTTTGCCTCGGAGAATGTAATCTTCGGCCGCATTCATCGGGGAGATACGATTTTCATCGGTTCGGCCTGCGCGGAACCGCAACATCTGGTGCAGTCTTTGATCAATTATGTCAAATCGAATCCCAAGGCTTTCTGCGATGCCGAAGTTCTCCACATCCGATCCCTGGGAGTCGCCCCTTACGCCGCGGAAAGATTCAAACAGCATTTTCGCCACAATTCTTTTTTCATCGGCGACAGCACACGGGATGCCATTAATCGGGGCGTTGCGGATTATACGCCGATATTTCTTTCACAAACGCCGAAGCTGTTCGACAGTGGCATGGCCAAGATGGATATTGCCCTGATCCAGACTTCCGTCCCGGATAATCTTGGATATATGAGTCTGGGCATCAGCGTTGATGTGATCAAGGCGGCCGTGAAAAGGGCATCGGTTGTTGTTGCTCAGGTAAACAGTTTTATGCCCCGGGTTCACGGTGATTCTTTTCTGAATATCAAGGATATCGATTACATCGTTCCCCATGATGAGACGCTGCTGGAATATGGTCCGGAGGCCGATACGGATATTGCCATCAGAATCGGCAATTATGTTTCGCGTTTGATTGAAGACGGCGATACCATTCAGGTCGGATACGGACGAATTCCCAATGCCGTCTTGCAGAACCTCTGCGGCAAGAAGCACCTGGGCATCCACACGGAACTGATCACGGACGGCACAATTGATCTGATGAAGAAAGGCATCATCGACAACTCGAAAAAAAACGTGAATCCGGGGAAAACCGTTACGACCTTCTGTATGGGGCATCAGGCAACGTACGATTACCTCAATGATAATCCGGCCATCGATTTTAGGACCATCGACTACACCAACAATCCGATGATCATAGCCCAGCATGACAATATGGTGGCCATCAACAGCGCTTTGGAGATCGATCTGACAGGACAGGCCACAGCCGAATCCATAGGCGGCATTTTCCACAGCGGCGTAGGGGGGCAGGCGGACTTCATGCGCGGGGCTGTTTTATCCAAAGGCGGCAAGGCGATTCTTGCCTTGCAATCAACGGCTGCCTGCGAGGTTGTTTCCCGGATTGTTCCGTGCCTGCGGGAAGGCGCCGGGGTTACCCTGACCCGCGGAGATGTTCACTATGTTGTGACGGAGTATGGAATCGCGTATCTTCACGGGAAGAATATCCGTGAGCGGGCCATGGAACTCATTGCCATTGCGCATCCCAAATTCAGGCCGGCCTTGATTGAAGAAGCCAAAAAGCGAAATATGATCTACCGCGACCAGCATTTCATTACCGGAACCAGAGGCGAATATCCCGAACATCTGGAATCTTACAAAACGACAAAGACGGGCCTCAATATTTTATTCAGGCCGATTAAAATCAGCGATGAACCTCGTTTGAAGGACTTTATCTATTCGCTGTCGGAGCAGAGCCTTTACCGCCGGTTCATGTCCAGCAGAAAAGATATGCCTCACGAGGTATTACAGTCGCTGGTGATTATTGATTATACGACCGAAATGGCCATTCTGGCTATTGTGCCCAAGGGGGAAAATGAAGAAATCGTCGGTGTCGGCAGATATTACATTAACGGATCAACCCATACGGCGGAAGTCGCTTTTGCCGTTAAAGATTGTTACAGCAATAAAGGAATAGGCACGGAGCTATTGTCCTATCTGACATATCTTGCCAAGCGTCAGGGGCTTTTGGGCGTCACGGCCGAGGTCCTGACTAACAATTATCCGATGCTGCACGTTTTTAATAAAGGTGGTTTTGACCTCGAGAAGAGAAACGTTGTCGGACTTTGGGAATTGAAGATTACATTCCGCGACTGAATTGGATAAATGAATAACTTTATCATTCTAAAAAGGAGGGTCAGGTCGTTATGCAAAGATTCATGCTAAAATCCAAAATTCACAGGGCGACGGTTACGGATGCGGATTTGCATTATGAAGGCAGCATCACCATTGATCCATTATTAATGAAGGAGGCGGATATTCTGCCCTACGAAACAGTAGCCATTTACAATATCAGTAACGGCGAGCGCTTCTCCACATACGCAATTCCCGGTGACCCCGACAGCGGTGTTATATGCCTCAACGGAGCCGCAGCGAGAAAAGCCGCACGCGGCGATCTCATCATTATCGCCGCGTATGAATTAGTTGACGAAAAAGAATTAGGCGGTTGGTGTCCGCGCTGCGTTTTCGTCGACGAAAAAAACAGGATTAAATAAAAATGTAATTGAAGCTCTCCGCGGCAACTCGCGGAGAATCTTCGATTCTTAAGGAATATTATAATTATATAAACGCTTGCTTATTCTGTAGCACGCTACAGGAATGCGTTCGCTGCCTCAATTCTGTAAACGCTTGCGCACTGAAGCAGCAAGCGAAGGTGTTTGCTCGCTTACGAATTCAAAAAAACAAGTCTAGCAGTAACAGGTTCTGTTGATGATGACCTTTTTCAAATCATCGGAAAGGTCATTAAAATATGAGCAGTAACCGGCAACGCGAACCAGGAGATGCGGATATTTTTCCGGATGGTCGTATGCGTCGATTAAAATTTTTCTGTCAATGACGTTTGGCTGGAACTGCATACCGCCTTTATCAAAGTACGTACTGATGATGCCTGAGAGGTTCCTGACTCCGTCCGGACCCTGAAACAGCGCTGAGTCAACCATGAATGTAACCGTGGTGCCATTGGGGGCATAGTTCACAAAATCAACACCGGCAACGGCATTGAGCGATGACAATAAATCAGTCGTCTCCATTCCATAATGAGGCGTAATGCTGTTGGCAAGAGGAACGCCGCTGTATCTGCCTGAAGGCAGTGCGGGTGTTTTCTTTCCGTAGACATCATTTACATTCAACGCGTAATATCCGGCTGTATATATACCGCCCCTGGGACAGTTTGCAACCGAGTTTAGTGCGTTGACGTAAATCTGTAATGTTTTGTTTACCCATTCGACTGCTTCATGCGAACCATCATGGCCGAATTTAGGGACATCGAGCAATGCCGATCTGACCCGCTGATAGTCTTCCCCTTCAAAGTTGTTGTTAATGGCGTTGATGACGTCATGCATTGAATACAGCTTCTTCTTGTAGACGACTTCGTCAATGGCAAATAATGAATCGGCGACGTCCGTAATTCCCACAGCTTGAATGCCGCTGCTGTTTATCGTTGCGCCGCCTTCGCACAGATCTTTTCCGTTTTCAATACAACCCTTAAAGAGTGTGGAAGAAAGGGGGGTTGTAAAGTTTTCACGAATCACCTTTTCAATGTTCTGGTGGTCGGTCAGGATGGAGTTGGTTAAATAATTCAAACGCGCCCCAAAGCGTTGAAGCAACTCATCCATGTTCGCCGGAGGCCTGGGTACGGAGGTCCTTTTCTTTTTGAACCGGTTCCGGGCGTTCATATATTTTGCAAGGACATATCGGGAAAATTTATTGTCCCTTCGGCAGTTATATTCAAAAAACTTGGTGGTCATTTTCTCCAGTTGATCGGCAAAGCCTACGTTCCACAGATCGTCTTCTTCACCTTTGAGGGCCTGCAGGAAAGGCAGGGCAACGTTCACATTGGCGCAGTCGGTATTGCCGAAATGATCATCAGACACATTGGGTTCAACGCATCCGATCACCGCGTAATTTCTCGCATCCTCCACGGGAGCGGCGGGGTAATGCTTCGCCAGAGTTTTCAGGTAAATTTCATCATTATACAAAGCGGGCATGGGTGCGCCGTTAATATAAACTTCGGCCAGCCTGTCCAGATACCGGATGGGACTGTCCTTATGAATCCGGGCCGTCATATTGCAGGCGTAAGGTTGCAGTTCGCAAATATCGAGCAGCATATAAGTGACGTCGTTGGTGGCGTCCTTTCCGTCCGGGCCAAGACCTCCGGCTGTCAGGGCCTGGTCGGTGGACATGGTTTCAAAGAGTCTTCCGATTCTCAAATAGGTATCGCCGTCGTTTACTAAAATGGCTTCGTCCATCTTGAGAATATATAAAGCCAGCAGTTCTTTTGCTTTATCGTAATCGATGATACCGGCTTCTTTATCTCTTTTATAGTAGGGATATAATACCTGATCGAGGCGTCCATGAGATATTGCATTTTCATAGGATTCCGTACAAATCGCGATCTGCAAAAACATCATGCTTTGGAGCGCTTCGTGGTACGTGCGGGCAGGGTATTTGGGAACATGCCGGCAGATCGCGGCCATTTTTTCCAATTCCCCGCGGCGTTCCGGGTCCGTTTCCCCGCGGCTGTGGCAAGACAGGCTCTCGGCATAACGCGCCGCAAAAGTTTCCAATGCCTTAAGGGCGATAATTGCTCCCTCATAGAAAGCCTGGCTTTGGTCAGACTTTCCTTTTCGCGCGGTTTGGATCTCTTTTATGATCCCCGTAGTTCCCAAAGCAAGCATGCGCTCGAAGTTAACGGTAAAATGCGCTATTGCGGCCGTGTTATTATTGAATCCGGCAACATTCTCGGAAGAGCGCGCAATGGTTAAAATAAACTTGGGGATGGAGTTATTGACCTTCAATAAAAGGCAGTGTCCCATCCAGAAAGGAAGTGTTCTATAAAAGAAGTTAAGCCTTTCCTTCCATGAACACTGGAAGGCAACCGGTTTCTGGCGATGGATTTGATGGAGAATCGAAGCGAACAGAACGCCATAGTGTTCTTCCCATATCTGACCGCCGCATCTCTTGGCGGTGAAATTGCCGACGAGCAGTTCATGGGGGTAGACAATAACACTTTTGTTTTTTAATACATAAGACAGACGTTCGGCCCTGCCGATGGGATTTGGTTTTTCAAAACCATGCTTTTTATAGTAATCTGTTTTTAGTCTGGATACTTCAAAACACAGACTCCTGCCGCTTTCCCTGATAGCGTTTTGTATGTCATAAACGCGCCTGGAAAAGACGGCTTTATGTCGTGAGGCAGAAAGATCGTAACATTCGGCTTTGATGCCAAGAGATTTGAATAAATCGACTGCCCTTTTTACGGAGGCAAGACTTATGTCGTTTGTGATATTCAATGACGCCGGCGCCAGACCCAGACGCCTGGCTTTCTCTTCATACATGTTGTGGTATTTCAGCAGTTCGATGGCGTTGTGGTTGACAGACTTCAGGAAATCCGCAGCCGCCCTGATATTGTTTTCCCCATCGTTGTAACCGGGCGCTATCACCATGCGGAACTTAACATTGGCGTTTAAAGCAATCAGTTTCTTTATATTATCATGGATTAGTTTGCTGTCCCCTCCGGTGTATTTCTTATGGAGGCCCTCATCGCCGACAATCTTCAAATCAGCAAGAAACAGATCTACATAAGGCGCCAATTTTTCGATATTCTCCCAGGGCACATGAAGGGAAGTTTCAACGGCTACAGAGATGTTCTCCTTTTTTAATGATTCCAGCAACAGTATCAGACCCTCCAGAGCCTGTAATAGAGGCTCGCCGCCGCTGAGGGTAACCCCGCCGTTTGTTTTACAGTAATAATCCCTGTCTCTTGAAACAAGTTCGATGATATCGGAAATCGAATAATCACTGTGCGGCGTCGTGCCGGGACGGAACGACAACGCTTCCGGATTTTGGCACCATAGGCAACGCAATCCGCATCCCTGAAAGAAAATCGTTGTGCGGATGCCGGGGCCGTCGTGAACACAGGTGCGTTGTATTTTTAAGACTTTCAGCAAATCGGGATGTGAGCTTGGATTCACATAAGATGAATCTTCTTGTGGTTGTTTCAAAAGTTGCCGGTTCCGAGCGGTTTCCATTTATCTTTTACCTTATCGGGTTTCAACCGGGCATCTGCATATCATTGCTCACCGGCTTTGCGAAACCATTTCACGGCTTCGGCACGGTCCTGCGGAACGCCTTTACCTTCGTCGTACATACAGCCCAAAATGTAATAGGCCTCAACGTGTCCCTGCTCGGCAGCTTTAAGAAGCCATTTCATGGCCTCAACATAGTCCCTTGGAACACCTCTGCCATAAAAATACATTTCTCCAAGGCGAGTCTGTGATGTCATATTTCCCTGCTGGGCAGCTTTGCGACAATCCATCACTTCCTCTTTTGTCGGCGCGTCATCTCTTATAGAACCTTGTTTATCCACGACCTTTTTATTTTTTTCTAGCCATTCTCCACAAAATCTGCATTTAATTGCAGCGTCTTGTATCTCTTCGGCACAAAAAGGACATTTTTTCATAATCATACAATTAAAATACAAAAACCCTCTATCTTTTCAGAAATGGGATTTCAGTAATCAATCCATGCTTCCCTCGTGTATGGTTGGAGGACTTTGGTCTTTTTAATTCTGTAAATTTTTTATATTTTATCACTATTTACATCTAAAATCTACTAAAGGAAAGAAATTATTCTACCTGACATTTAAGGAAGGAAAAAATAAAAAATGATTTAAAATACTCCTTCCCGGTTTTTAAGAATTGTTGAATGCACAATTGCTACTTATCCACAGTATTTCATGGTCGTCCGAGCTTAAGGATTACCTGCTGAGTGCCAAGACATCGTAGACACTTTTTAGTGCCAGGACATCGTGGACACTCAATGTTATTTAACGTAATTTGTATTTAATTTCCTCGACCTGGACTTTATCCAGGAAGAGTTTAAGT
>JBEKMY010000033.1:0-32576 GCA_049523355.1 Smithella sp.
CGTAACCGCCTGCGCGAACTCCATTTTACCGCGGCGGAAATTATTGACGGTCTTTCAGCGCTGGCCTACACGCTGCAGCATTTGTCGGCCATGTATCTCATGGCGGACACGCATGACATTGACCGGTCGCTAGGGGACAAAAGCGGTGAATGGTTTATCAGTCAGGGCAAAACAGGGCGGGTTATCACGTCGTTTAAAGACAGAGAAACTAAGATTTCAGATAACAAAGAGGTCGCGCGCATTGACGAGTTTGACCCGACCATTTTTATTTTTGATTCCTACCCCGGCGGCATCGGTTTTTCCGAATTGCTCTATCGGGAACACGCCAGTCTACTTTCGGCCGCCATGAGCCTTATCGAAAAATGTCCCTGCGCATATGGCTGTCCGTCCTGTGTGGGACCGACACTGGAAGTGGGTAAAACCGCCAAGGAAATTGTTCCGAAGATCGTGGAACTGATTCTGGGAAAATAGACGGAAAAGTCTGACAAAGATGCGGATATTAATCCGGATCAATAAAATCTTATGAAATCGATTGATAAATTAAAACGCCTGACCGGTGAAAATATTATAAAACCCGCTGCCCAAAATTGCGGAACGGATAAGGCACAGCACATTAAACCGTCATCCCAAAGACAAGAGCAGCTCAATGATTTACGCCGCCGTATTGAAACGGTTGTGTCACGGTCCAACGCTCACAACAAAACGGCCGCTTCCGAGGCGCTGGCCCGCGGCAATCGGGGACTCATCGAAAGGCTCTGTGGTGAAGAAATTGAAAATAAACACGGCCGATTCTTTCTGCTAAGCGATGTTGTGCGCGGCGCCAGCCGTCACGGTCATCGCAATATTCGTGAAGCGTTTGATTTCAATATGGGTGCGGCGGCGATGCTCGCCAACAATCCCGTTATCAGTGAATATTGTTCATCCGACGGCCTGTTTCTGGATACCGAAACTACGGGTCTGGCCGGCGGCGCCGGAACGATGGCTTTTTTGATCGGTCTGGGATGGTTTGAAGAAGGAAACTTTCATGTCCGTCAGATTCTGGCGCGCGACTTTAACGAAGAAGCGGCAGCGCTTGCTTATCTGGACGAGATTGCCGAGGGGAAAAAATTTCTAATAACCTTCAACGGCAAAGCCTTTGATGTTAATTTGCTCTCATCCCGCTTTATTTTAAACCGGATGCAAAGCGATCTTGCCGGTCTCCCGCATCTGGATTTGCTGCATCCGTCGCGTCGCATTCTGGGACATCGCCTGGGAAACTGCCGCCTGGTCACACTGGAGGCGGATATTCTCGGCATACAGCGCGAAGGCGATATTCCCGGTTGGGAAATTCCGCAACGTTATTTCGACTGGCTGCGCAGACGCGATCCGCTGTTGCTTGTCGACATCTTTGAGCACAACCGTCTGGATGTTATTTCCATGGCGGCGCTCACCGCGCATCTGGTTGAGATCATGAACGCGCAGGCCATGGACCAATACGTAAAATCAGATGATTACCTGGCCGCCGCCCGTCTTCTGCTTAAACGTTCCAACACTCGGGGTGTCGAAAAGATACTGGACATCTTTAAGGAGAATATCGGCACCGATTTCTCCGTGCAGTCGAAAAAGAAACTGGCTCAGTTATTCAAGAAAACCGGCAGATTGGATGAAGCCGCACAAATATGGCAGGAACTGGCCGCATGTACTCCCGCTGATTTTTACGTCGTTTCTGAACTTGCCAAATGGCTGGAGCATCATATCCGGGATTATTCCCGGGCGAAAACACTCATCGATAAAGCGCTTAATCAGGATAATATATTTTCGGACGATGAAAAAAAATCGCTGCTGCACCGGTTAAAACGGTTGAATTCCAGACTGGCAGCCACCTGATAATCCATTAATCCGCAAGATTTAAAATGCAGAGTCTTTTCTCAACAATAACGGATTGAAACATGAATATTTCAAATTTATTATTAAATGTCATTGACACATAAGATCAATCTTTTTATAATTCCTTCCCATGGAAATTTTTATCGCATATGAAGGGAACCGGAAGTGAAAATCGCCCTCATCATACCCAGGAACAGCTCTGAAAACTCAAGAAGTTTTTATGATTACAATTTCTATTCCTCTTTTCTTCTTACAAAGAAATATATCTCATATCTTCTGGCAATACCGACGCTTGCGTCCCTGACTCCGCCTCATCATGAAATCAGAGTTTTCGATGAAAATATCGAAAAGATCGACTACTCTTGGAAGGCTGACCTTGCCGGAATCAGTGTCAGGACCATGTTTGCCCAAAGGGCATACGCCATATCGGATAAGTACAGAGATCTTGGGATTAAAACAGTTCTCGGCGGAATTCATCCTTCCATGTGTCCCGACGAGGCCATGGATCATTGCGACAGCGTTGTTGTAGGCGAGGCTGAAGATGTATGGGCACAACTGCTTGCGGATGTCCAAGCAGGTCGTTTGAAAAAGCGTTATGCATCAGGATCATACAGCGACTTGAGCCGATCACCTGCGATTTACAGGAAGAACCTTTCGAGAAATATGTATTTTCAGGATATTCTTCAAACGACCAAAGGGTGTCCCTTTCACTGTGAATTTTGTTCCGTCTATGCCTTTGACGGCCAAAAAAACAGACATAAATCCGTTGATCAGGTCATTCAGGAGATTCTCGACATAAAAAGCGCCGGTTCCAAATATAAGTCGAAGAAAGCCATTTTTATCGCAGATGACAATATCATCACGAATCGGAAATTCGCCCGTGAGCTTTTTACGGCCATAGGGCCCCATGACATCAACTGGATGTGTCAGTCATCAATCGACATTTCCAAAGAAGATGAGCTGTTGGCCTTAATGAGAGATAGCGGGTGCGGGGCGATTTTCATCGGGTTTGAATCCATCTCCACGGATAACCTCAAAGCCATGCATAAAGATGTTAATCAACGCTTTGATTATGCCGAAGCAATCAGGAAGATTCAATCCTATGGAATGCTGGTTCACAGCTCTTTTATTGTGGGATACGATTACGATTCAGAAAAGACCTTGAATGAGCTTGTAGATTTTATCGACAAGACAAATCTCCTCATGCCGCTGATCAACATCCTTACCCCCTTTCCGGGAACAGAGCTGTTTGGTCGTCTTGAAAAGGAAGGTAGAATTATCCACAAAGACTGGAACAAATATGACACACAAAACGTTGTCTTTTCTCCTGCCTACCAGACTCCCGAAGAACTTGCCGCAGGGTTCAGGAAAATTGTTCAGGAGGTGTACTCTTTTGATTCCATCTGGAAAAAACTGAATTATTACTGGGATATAGATTTCTGGAAACGCTCGAATGAATTAGATCCGGTGAAATTCAGATACCGCGTCCTTTTTGCCCTGCGCCTTGCCACGATGATTTTTTCCCGCAATATCGAGCGGTCAAGGTTCATCATGAAGTTATTGCCCAGGATTTTCGATAAGCGGGTGAGAATATCCTCTGTCCTGACATTGATGGCCTATAATGATTACGCCGCTCATCTGGAGAACAGTCCTGATCATATTTTTTGAGTAATGCATCCTTCCGTTGAACGTGCAATATTACTTGACTTAAGGCCGTTCTAAAGATAATTATACGCGGTAGTTCAGGAAGAAGTAATTATTATGAAACGCGATAAAATCAGAACATTAATTTTTCCATTAGTAATTTGTACAGCCGTTTTGTCTGCGCTTTCCTGCGCGCCCAAAACAAGAGTGGCTGTAAATCAACTCGATACCCCCGAACGCCATACCTTCACCGGTTTAAAACTGCTCGATCAGGAAAAATACACCGACGCCCAACGCGAATTCAAAATGGCAATTCAGCTTAATAATAATTATTCCAGGGCTTATACCGGCATGGCCATGGTTGATATTTTTACGAACAAATTTGCCACGGCGCTCGATGATCTGGCGCTTGGTTCTAAATATGCCAAATCGGATGAAGAAAAACTTTTCGTTAATGTCGGCAGGATTCAATATTATACTATCAGCAAATCAGACCCCCAATGGCCGGAGCTTGCCAAAAAACAATTTGATGAAGCTGTAGCGATTGATGCCAAACATACTTCTGCTTATTATTTTATGGGGTTGGCATATAAAGACGCGCTGGAATTCAATCTGGCCGGTCAGATGTTCACAAAAGTTATTCAACTGAAAACCGATCATATGGCCGATGCCGACGCACAACTGAAGTTTTTGCAAAAAATTCAACTGGCTATGCCTTCAACAGAAACAGGAAAGAGGATTGCTCTGGTGGAGCGCATGACCAGAGCGGATACGGCGGCGTTATTTATGGAAGAATTAATAATAAAAAATATTTACAATAAACCGGCGCCAAAAGCTCCGGAAATGCCTTTAAAAGAGACCCCAAAAGGTTCTGCACAAGTAAAGGAAAACGAGAAGGTTTCGACCGAAGTAAAGGAAACAAAAAAAGATTCTTCGGAAGTTAAGGGAAGTGAGAATGTTTTGACAGATGCCAAAGAAGCACAAAATGTTCTTACGGGGACTTCTTTGTCGTCTCCGCCTCCCGCACCTGTCAAAGTGATGGCAAAAGATATAGCAGATCAACAGTATAAAACGTACATTGAGGGGATACTGGAGGCTGGCGTGCGCGGTTTGGAAAATGATCCGAATGGCAATTTCAATCCCGGTGAAGTTATCTCCCGCGGCGAATACGCAATCATGCTTGAAGATGTGATGCTGAAATTGACACAAGATAAGGATTTAGCAGCCGCCAAAAATGTTAAAACAAAATCATTATTCCCTGATGTTCCCGCGGACATGCCTTGTTTTAACGCAATTACAGCCGTGACCTCACGGGGCATTATGGAAGCCAAAAATACAAAAACGGGAGAATTCGCTCCGCTTAAACCCCTCTCCGGCGTGGAAGCTCTGATGATTATTCATAAGTTTAAGGAAAAGTTTAAAATAATTGATTAAGTAGATGAAATATAAAAATAATAATTAATAGGGCGCAAGCCCTTTTTGTTTGTGAAATAATGAAACTCGGAAGATATCAATAAATCAGGGAGTAGAACTAAATGGCACACAAAGAGTTAAGTAAGGCATTCCAACCGGCCGATGCCGAAAAAAGACTATATGATTACTGGTTAAAAAATAAATATTTTCACGCGCAGGACGCAAGTGAAGCTCCGGCTTTTTCTATCGTTATTCCTCCCCCAAATGTGACCGGAATGTTGCATATGGGGCATGCTTTGAATAATACATTGCAGGATATTATTACACGCTTTAAAAGGATGCAGGGTTATAACACTTTGTGGATGCCGGGAATGGATCATGCGGGCATTGCCACACAAAACGTCGTTGAACAGCAGTTGATGAAGGAAGGAATCTCCCGCCATGATTTAGGACGCGAAAAATTTATCGCCCGCGTCTGGGAATGGAAGGAAAAATACGGCGGTGTCATTATCAATCAGTTAAAGCGGCTTGGCTGCTCCTGCGATTGGGAAAGAGAGCGTTTTACGATGGATAAGGGCTTATCCCACGCCGTGCGGGAGGTTTTTGTCCGGCTTTATAATGAAGGCATGATTTATCAGGGCGACTACATTGTCAACTGGTGTCCCCGCTGTCACACAGCCATTTCCGATCTGGAAGTGGAATTCAAACAGGATCAAAGCTTTTTGTGGAACATCCGTTATAAATTTGAAGACGGCAGCGGAGAAATTGTGGTAGCCACAACAAGACCGGAGACGATGCTGGGCGATACAGCCGTTGCGGTTAATCCCGGCGATAAAAGATATACGGATAAAGTCGGCAAATACGTAATTTTGCCTTTAATGAATAAAAAAATTCCCATCATTGCCGATGAATACGTAACGATGGATTTCGGTTCCGGCGCGGTAAAAATCACCCCCGGTTCCGATCCCAATGACTTTGCCATGGCCCAGCGGCACAATCTGGAAATTATTACAATCATAGACGGCAAGGGAATCATCAATGAAAACGGCGGAGCCTATAAAGGGCAGGATCGCTACGAAGCCCGTAAAAACGTTATTGCCGACCTGGAAAAACAGGGCTTTTTAGCAGGCACGGAGCCTTACGCGCATAATGTCGGCCAGTGTTATCGCTGCAAAACGGATATTGAGCCCATGGTCTCCAAACAGTGGTTTGTCAAAATCAAACCTTTGGCTAAACAGGCGATGGCGGCAGTCGTAAAGGGTAAAACAAAAATCGTTCCCAAGTCGTGGGAAGCAACTTATTTTGACTGGATGAATAACATTCGTGACTGGTGCATCTCCAGACAGTTGTGGTGGGGGCATCGTATTCCCGTCTGGTATTGCGATGGTTGCGGTAAAATTATTGTCGCCACGGCTGATCCCGATAAATGCCCCGAATGCGGCGGCGCATCCCTTCGGCAGGATGAAGATGTGCTGGATACCTGGTTTAGTTCCGCGCTATGGCCTTTTTCCACCCTGGGCTGGCCCAACAGGACAAAGGCTCTTAAAACATTCTATCCGACCTCATTGTTAATTACCGGCTTCGATATTCTTTTCTTCTGGGTAGCCCGCATGATGATGATGGGCATTTACGTTATGAAAGACGTCCCCTTTAAAAATGTTTATCTGCACGCGCTTGTGCGGGATGAAAAAGGGGAAAAAATGAGCAAGTCCAAGGGCAACAGCATTGATCCTATTTTGATGATCGATCAATACGGCACAGACGCGTTTCGCTTTACGCTGGCCGCCTATACCGCTCAGGGGCGCGACGTGCGGCTTTCGCCGGAACGAATCGAAGGCTACAAATTTTTTGTCAATAAAATCTGGAACGCGTCAAAACTGACGCTGGGCCATCTGGATGACTTTGACGAATCCGCCGCCGCCGGCGTTTCCGATTCACTGCCGGACAAATGGATAAAGGTGAAATTAAATAAAGCCATTGAAGATATCACCGGGGCTTTGGATGAATACCGTTTCAATGATGCCGCCGCCGCTGTTTACCGTTTTATCTGGCATGAATTATGTGACTGGTATCTGGAACTGAGCAAACCGGTTTTTTACGGCAAAGAAAACCCGGAGCAAAGACAGGCTGCCCAGCGGACGTTGCATGAGGTTTACCAGAAAATGCTGCAACTCCTGCATCCTTTCATGCCTTTTTTGACGGAAGAACTCTGGCAGATACTCAAAGGCAGTGACGAAAATTCGATCATGGTCAGCAAATTCCCCGTTGTTAACGCGCAATGGGCAGATATGGAAGCAGAGAAAGAGATGGAAATGATTATGGAGATTATTACATCCATCCGCAATATTCGCGGTGAAATGCGCATTGCGCCTTCGCAGAAATTGAAGGTTTTCATTTCCGCCTCTGACGAACAGAATAAAAAATCCATACAGAAGGATCAAAGATATATTCTGAATCTGGCCAATCTCGAATCATTGACAATCGAAATTAATATGGTCGAGCCCAAAGGCGTCGCGACCGCTGTAATGGGCGCTACAAAAATATTCGTTCCACTGGCTGGCGCTGTGGATATCTCCGCGGAGAAGGCAAGGCTGGAGAAAGAACTGGGCAAGGTGTCCAAAGATTTGGAACAGTGCTCGAAGAAACTTGCCAACAGGGACTTCTGCGTCAAGGCAGCGCCGGAAATTATTCAGAAAGAAGAAGAAAAGTTAAAAGACTTCCAGAAAAAATTTGCAACGCTCGAAGGCGCGCTTAAAAAATTAAAAGGGATTTCCCTTTGATCAAGAGAAGAAAAATGGTTTCTCAACCCATCGTAAAAATCATCAAAAACGCTCTGGCTGAAGATATCGGCACAGGCGATATTACCACGCAGGCCACTGTCAGTGGCAAAAAGAAGGGAAGGGCATTGGCGATCGCCAAAGATGATTTTGTCATAGCCGGAATGGATGTCTTTGCCGAAACATTTAAGTGTCTTGATAAAAATATTAAAGTTAAAAAGATAGTCAACGATGGAAGCCGGGTGAAAAAAGGCGCTTTGATTGCCGAAGTTTCCGGTAGTTTATCAAATATTTTAAAAGCGGAGCGCGTTTCGCTTAATCTGTTTCAGCGCATGTCCGGCATAGCAACACTTACGGCAAAGTACGTAGAAGCCGTGCGCGGCTTCAAAGCAGTCATTCTCGATACGCGCAAGACCGTTCCAAACCTGCGAATTCTGGATAAAATGGCCGTGCGAATCGGCGGCGGCACTAATCATCGCATCGGTTTGTATGATGGAGTGCTCATCAAGGATAATCATATCGAAGCGGCCGGCGGCATCACCGCCGCGGTGAACGCGCAACGCAAGCATCTGCCCCGCAAAATGAAAATCGAAGTGGAAACTAAAAATTTAATGGAAGTAAAGGAAGCTCTCCGCTGCGGCGTGGATATTATCATGCTGGATAATATGAGTGTTCCGGTTATGAAAAAAGCTGTCGATTGGGTGGCCGGAGGGGCGCTTATCGAAGTATCCGGAAATGTAAGCCTGCAAAATGTGGCCCAGATTGCAGCAATCGGAGTGGATTATATTTCCGTGGGAGAACTTACTCATTCCGTCCGCGCCGCTGACATTTCACTGAAAATCAAAACCTGTTAGTAATTCAGACTATCTGCAGCGGCAGATGGACAAGATTTTCCCCCTTTATTAAAGGGGGATCAAGGGGGATTTTTCAGTTGATTCAATTAACCCCTCTTTAGAAAAGAGAGGAAATATTCAGCAGCAGGGTGGATGAAGCGAAGCGCATCCACCGATTTTGATTAATTGTAGAACCTCTACGCTTGTCCCTTCTTATGAATGCCATGAACTTCAACGAAGAAAACTTAAAAAAAAGCCTTGCCGGAAAATGCTTCGGTCATCAGCTTTATTATTTTCCTGAAACAGGATCAACGAATGATGAGGCCTTTTCTTTGGGTATTGCCGGAGCGCCTGAGGGAACGGTTGTTATTGCCGGTAGTCAGACTAAGGGAAAAGGGCGAATGCAGCGTCCTTGGCATTCTCCAAAAGATAGCAGCATTTACACGTCTGTAATATTGAGGCCGCCGGTCCAACCATCCAAAGCCTCGCAAATTCCCATAGCCGCCGGTGTTGCTGTGGCCGAAGTTCTGGAAAAATACTGCCCGGACAAAGTGCGGCTAAAGTGGCCGAATGATGTTCTGATTGACGGGAAAAAGGTCTGCGGCATTTTGGCGCAGATGAAAATCTCTGCGGACGCCGTTGATTTTGTGGTGCTGGGAATCGGCATCAATGTCAATTTGAGCCGTGAACAATTTCCACGGGATATTCAGGAAATTGCTACATCTTTAGCCGTTGAAACAAGACGCGAAATTTCCCGGCTGGAATTGATAATTAGCCTCTATGAAAATCTGGGAAAATGTTATAAAAAGCTACTCCAAAAAGGGTTTGGCCCGATTAAAGAAAAATGGCTTGAGCTTGCGCCAATGATCGGGCAGACGGTTGTGGTGATATTTAAGGATGAAGCTATAGAAGGGAAGGCAACAGGCCTTGATGATGACGGTTCCCTGATTCTTCTTACGGAGGGAACCAAAGAAATTAAAGTCTCCGCGGGAGACGCGACGATTATAAAACCGGCCAAGAGATGATGCGGATGAAAAAGAGGGAAAAAATGAAATTAAATACAATCGTCCCCTTTATTTCTTATTCGGTATTAAATAAAAATGGTGTAAACATCATTTACCACATTGTACCCTAAGAAAGGATAATTAGATATGTTTACGATACCTCGTTTGAATGTCATAGAATCGGATGAAGGTTTCTCAGTAGAAGTTGTCGGACCGACACTAGTCATCTATACTGAAGGAAACAAAATATTATTCATAGCATCTGAGTATTTGGATGGACCAGCGGGACTTGTAATCTATAAACGTTCTATTAAAACATGGAATGGTGGTCTCGAAATAGACGAAAAAGAGCGTGCTCATATAATTGATAATATTCATAGAGCATTTAGGCATAGGGATATCGACATTGAAGTTGGATAGCGGGATCAGGTCTTGAAATATCAGTATTTTGGAAAAAAGCCGGTGAAGAGTGAAAGAGAAGGACAAAATAGGGGACAGCTGTTAATGCTCACTAATTAGGTAACTCTTTTGGTATAATTTGTAAAGTGGTAGATATACTGAAGGAGGCACCGTATGAAGTATTCACAAATAATAGTGGTTAAACGTTGGATACCAATTTAAAAGGAGTACGAACGGACAAAGGCAAAAGTCAGTCCTCGTCCATTCAGGTATGTAAAAGATATTTGCGAAGCTCATCATATATCAAAGAAAGAGCTTTGCCGTTACTATCGTAAATGGATAGAAGGCGGAAAAACAGCCGATTCTCTAATGCCTGCAACGCGGGGAGCAAAACCAGGAAGCAGAAGAACACCTAAAGATGTAGAGCGCAACATTATTAAAGCATACAGGAGGTTTGGTTCTAATCGCTATGAACTGGTTTTGATATTCAAGCCTTACTATCTGGACAAGACGCCTTCTTCGGCTACAATGGATAGAATCAAGGCAAGATATCCTTTAAATGAATCGGCAAAAGCTATTATCAAACGCTATGAGAAACAAGCCCCCGGAGAGCTGGCTCATATTGACCTGACAAAGATACCGAAAGATTTACGTTGTTCTTTTAAAATCAAAGAGCTTTATGTTGCTGCCGTCTGCGATGATTGCACAAGGCTGACCTATGCTGAGACCATTAAAGATAAGAAAGCATCAACACTTACTTATTTTATGGCCAGATCGTTGTCCTGGTTCAAGCAAATATACAATTTTGAATTTGAATCAGTCATGTCTGATAACGGACCTGAGTTTAAAGGTGTATTGAGCAAAGAACATCCTTTTGAAACCATGTGTCAGGAATTGGGTATTAAGCACATTTATACAAGACCATATCGTCCGCAGACGAATGGTAAGATAGAAGCATTTTGGAGAATCCTGAAAAGTGAATTTTTCTATCCCAATTCATTTGATTCTCAAGAAGATATGATTTTAAATCTTGGCAACTATTTATTTGAATTTAATCATCTTCGCAGACACGGAGGATTGAATTATGAAACACCTTTTGATAAGCTCCAAAAAGTTACCGAATTACTGAGCTAGTACAACAGCGCCCTATTAAATAGAATACTGGATTCCCGATCAGGTCGGGAATGACAAAAGGAAAAGAGAGATTGCCACGACACCTCAGAGATGTCATGGCAATGACAAACTATATAAGGAGAAGTTATGCTTATAGTAATTGACGTTGGTAATACCAATACGGTTTTGGGACTTTTTGATGGAAAACATTTGCTGCACGATTGGCGTATACGAACGGAAATTGATCATACAATTGATGAATACGGTGTGCTCATATATAATTTATATCTGTCCACCCCGATGAAAGCCAAAGAGATGAGATCTGTGACAGCCATTATTATTTCGTGTGTCGTGCCGCCGATGCTCAATATTCTGGAGCCTCTCTGCATCAAGTATTTTAACATCAAACCGCTCATTGTAGGCCCCGGAATCAAGACAGGAATGCCTATATTTTATGATAATCCCAAGGAGGTTGGAGCGGACAGAATCGTAAACGCCGTGGCGGCTTACGAAAAATATCACAAAGAATGTATTATCGTTGATTTCGGCACCGCGACTACTTTTGATTACATTTCACCCAAGGGAGAATATATGGGGGGATGCATCTCTCCGGGAATTGTCATTTCCAGTGAAGCGCTTTTTGAAAAGGCTTCTAAATTGCCGCGGGTCGAATTCAGCAAACCCAAAACGGTCATTACCAAAGATACAGTCAGCGCCATGCAGGCGGGGATTATGTATGGTTACGCGGGGCTTGTGGACGGCATTGTTGATAGAATGAAAGCGGAAGTAAAAACCAATCCGCTGGTGATTGCCACGGGAGGCCTGGCCAATATCATAGCGCCGGAAACGAAGACGATTGAAAAAATTGAAGAGATGCTGACATTGGACGGCCTGCGTATAATCTATGATCTTAACAAAAAATAAATAATTTAGAGTAAATTATGTTGAATGTTGGATTGACAGGCGGTATAGCCTGCGGAAAATCAACGGTGGCGAAGATGTTCGTAAACAGGGGAGCGCACTTGATTGATTTTGACAGGCTTACTCACGAAGCGCAGGAGCCGGGAAAACCGGCGTGGCAAAAAATTGTTGATTATTTCGGCAGGGAAATTCTCCAGCCGGACAAAAAAATAGACCGCATTAAACTGGGCAATATTGTTTTTGCCGATAAAAAGAAACTCTCTAAACTAGGTAAAATTGTTCATCCTTTAATTTATCAGGAGTGGGAAGCGCGTCTTGAAAGAATCGAAAAAAAGGAAAAACATGCCATTATTCTTTCTGATGTTCCACTTCTCTTCGAAGGGAAAATGCAGTATTTTTTTGATCTGACCATGGTGGTTCTGGTTTCGCAGGAAGATCAGATAAACCGTTTGATGAAGCGCAACGGGTGGAGCAGGGAAGAGGCTCAAAAGAGATTAAACAGCCAGATGCCGGTAAGTGAAAAAATCGCGCTGGCGGATATTGTTATTGATAATAAAGGAACAGTCGCCGATACGGAAAGAAAAGTGAATGAAATATGGCAGGAACTATTGCATCGTGAAAAACTAAAAAATAAATAAAACCGATTAAAATGCTAATTAAAAGTAAAATATCCGCCGGGACTAAAAACCATTGTCTTTCATGTGGCACGACAAAAAATATTAAAAACCGCCGCTATTGCTCTATTAAATGCCGCCAGCACCTGAGGCAGAAACTAAATATGAAGAGCGGCCTGCTGCAGGCTTTAAATACCCGTTACGCGACTTTTTATTTCTCCGACACAAATATTGTTCTGGATATTGTGCCTCACGGGATCAAAGAAGTATTCCGCTACGAAAGCAAGCGTAAAGCGGGCAGTAATCCGGCAGCCGATTTCACAATAATGACCAATGATCTGGGGGAGGCCTGGTGGGCGGAGTCGCGGCGGACGAACAAGAATTATCTGGCTTCCCAGTGTGTTTTGAAGCTGGCGACTCGCCACGCTATTTCCGACGGATCGCAGCGTCCCAGATTAATAAGGATTCCCACCATAAAGACGGAATCCCTGAATTGTCTGCAAATCAATAAGGCTGATCTTCACTCCCATGAATTAAACAAGATCATAAAAAATGCCTACCGGCAGCAGGTAAAAATCCACCATCCCGATCTGGGCGGGCAGGCTGAGTCTTTCAGAAAAATTCATGACGCTTACAAAGAACTTTTGCACTGGGCGGACAATCCTGTATTTATCCGGCGCCGCGGCTTTCCGGATAAATGGTATTATAATGGGGAAAATGAAAAATGGGTTCAACCGGTATCCGCGCGTGATTAAATTTATAAAAAATAAATTATTGCCTGTGTGCGTTTAAGACAGTAAATTAAAACAAGGTGATTTCTCATTAAAATTAATATTTCAAATATCGAGAAGTTATAGAAGATAAATTTATTTATGCTTCTAGGTTACTGTTCATCTTCAAATATTTAAACACAATATTTGATAAACGCTTAGGCGGCGTAATACATTAGAGCTATTAATATAAGGGGGATATGGGTATGAAAAATCGTCATGGTTTGTTCCTGTTCATTTTAGCGACATTATTAATGATAGCCGGCACTGCAAACTGCTGGCCGATAAAATCTGATGAAAAATTGCAAAAAGCCAAAAAGATAGTAACACAAAATGTTATGGCGCTTGCTGAAGATGATCATTATTTTGATCCCTCTTTCGTTAATACATATGTTAATGGATTAATACATTCCATAAATAAAAATAATGGACAAGGTGCAATAATAGCTCACGATGCTGGAAAGTGGTGTAAACTCATTTTTACTTTAGACGATGATGAAAACATAAGGGAAGTAAAAATTATAAGATATCAAAAGGATTTTGGTGAAATATTCAAGGAGTATAAGATTGATCAAAGTGAATTGCTTGATGTTATTCGTCAATTTAATACATCAGGTTATGCGATTACAACAACATTAGATGGCAACTTAGTAAAGTTTTCTTATGATTTTGAGAAAAATTCTTTTGTAAGAACAGTTACCTATCAAACCAGGTAATCAGCGCTGACTCGACCGGTTATCAAGAACGGCAAAACCTGTTACTGATGGAGACTCACTAATGTCAGAAAAAAATTCAACGGCTGAAGAACAAAGAAGGGAATTTGCGCTTAAGGTATTTAAGGATTTTCCATATAAAGTTTCCGTGCCGATGCAGGAATCAAAACTGCGATTTTATGGTCTGGTTACAATCGAATCGTTAATGATCTGACCTTTGCCCCCAAAATATCAAGCACACAACTCGGCTGCTTCGATCAATATACACGATTCAGTTGACAATTTAGGAGATGATGTGTTAGGTTGCTCGAAATAAAAAAAATATTATACACGTAAGGACTTGTGAGCAACGAATGGGTGAAAATTATATACCCCAAACTTCTTTGCCTCCTAAAGCAGAATCTGAACCGAAGCACAGTTCATCTTTTCTGCTGGCAATAAAATCACTTCTGACCACGGGGATACTCGTTGCTGTGGTGGTGATAGGCATGGGTCTTTCCGGTACTTTTGATTTACCTTTCTTGTCCCGACAGACCGACAACTTGTCTGAAGCCCAGCGTCAAGAACGCCTGAATGCATTTAATGCTCTGGGTACGGTACATTTATTGGCAGTATCGGAAAAAGACATACCGAATGCAATCGAAAGTATGCAACTTTCTGCTGCCGCCAAACAGGCGTTGCAAGCGGATTTGGTTAGAATACCCTCAAATACTTCGGATGCAGCGGACTCCAAAACTAAAACTCCATCACCCTCTACGCCTTCTCAAATTGTTCCAAACCCATCGATGAAAACAGTAACTGCACCGAGTTCCAATCCTGTCAGGGAAGTTGCTCCTGCAAAAGATCATCGGATACGACTGGCGTGGATAACGGTTTGGGATACTGACGTTGAGGATGGTGATGTTGTAAGAATCGATAGTCAAGGGTATTCCCGCACGATCCTTTTAAAAAAGAAGCCCCTCACCTTCGCAGTGCCTGTTCCGGCAAGTGGAGTTATTAATGTCACAGGCATTCTTGATGGTGATGGAGGCGGTATTACGGTTGGTCTTGCTTCAGGGGCATCAAAAGCTGTTTTCCCGATTATGAGCGTAGGTCAGGTTTTAGGTCTAAAGGTTACGATGTAAAAATGCGTTGGTTAACTTCTGTCGCAACAAAACTTATGCCCGTCGCGTTTCTTGTGATCGCGATTGTTGCAATTGCTCAGTTTTGGATGCAGCTTGGTCCATCCCATGGAGCGATTGGCGCTTATTGCTACAGAGCTGTCGTGTTCCTGCACGACCACGCATGGATCGTTTTGGGGCTGGCAGCTTTCTTCTGGCTGCTCACTTTTGCCTGTTTTTTCCATGAACGCCGGGACAGGGTCAATTCAAATAAAAAGGGGTTTATTATGGACGTACTGGATCGCTTGACGAACCGGCAGATTCTCGAATCAAAGATAGCCAAGGAACCGGAAGCCGTGTTTATCGACACGGAGAAATTGGCGGGAGCTCTTAAAGATAAGGTTATCGGGCAGGATGCCGTTTGCGATGATGTAGCGGCTCAGCTCAGACGCAGATTGGCGCTCAAACAGCGGGGCAAACCTGTCGGCGTCTTCATGTTTGCCGGACCTCCCGGAACCGGAAAGAGCTATTTAGCGAAGCAGCTGGCTGTCGAGTTACACCGCAGACTAATTCATCTCGACATGACCCAGTTCGCAAGTGGAGGACATGGGGCAACTCAATTATTCGGTTCATCCAAAGGATATGTAGGCTCCGACACCTATGGGAAGCTCACGGGCTCACTTCGGGATACCCCTGATGCCCTCGTTCTGCTCGATGAATTTGAGAAAGCTCATCCGGAGGTGCATAAAAATTTTCTTACAGCCTGGAATGATGGCTTTATCACAGAGGCATCAGACGGAAAACAGATTTCAACGACAGATGCTGTTTTCGTTCTCACAACAAATGCGGCGACTGATGCTTTGCAGTCCCTTAGCGTGACCTATGCCAATGATGCCGATGAACTTCGGCGTACATCGATTAACGCTCTTCGGGAAAGCGGGTTTGTTCCTGAAGTACTGAATCGTATTGATCGCATTTTTGTATTTAAACAACTGTCGGGTTTGGATATTGCACGTGTTGCCGCTCTTGAGATCGAAGCTATGATAAAAAACTATGGTCTTAACATTACTGAGGGCGGAATAGACCCTGAAATACTGTTCGGCATAATACATCGTCAACAAAAACTTGGAGGAGGGGCGTCATCCAGAGATTTGGTTCGCAGCGTTGAAGAATCCATCGCTGACACTCTTGTTGATGCAAAGCAGAAAGGATACTCAAGCGTGTCTCTCATAACAGATAATGATATGGTTATAGCAAAACCGAAAAAATGACAATGATAGGAAGAACATCACTGCTAGGCACCATTAGAACGTTATGGACTCGTGCACCCTGGTGGCGTTTTTTTCTGCTGTCGGCATCTCTGTTGACTATGCTGTTTATTTTTTTCCCGCCGCAACAGCAAAACCAGACAAATCCCTTGCCGCAAACAAGTGCTACTCAGGGAACTTATACTTCGCAATTTACAGGACATGATCAACAAACCCCGTCAACTGTCCCCGCTCCCGGCAATCCGGTAAATGAGCCTGTAGCAAAAAGTGTTCAGAATACAACGCAATCACCGAAAACAGCAGAGTTATCCCTGGCGGGTCAGAACAAGGCAAACATAAAGCAACAAAATATCGGTTTAAATGAAGCCATGACCGGCAATATTTACACCAAGTCAGTCTACGTTAGCGGATTCACAGTACCGCTGCCGCAAGGCGACTGGGTTATGCTTGCCAATAGCACAATGAAATACGGTATAAATTCCGGCATGGTCTATTTTTTAGGAAGGATAGAACATAAACAACTTGTCGGCGGAGTAATTATTTATACGTTAAAAGCTGAACCACCTGAAATTGTCGATCCAAACTGGCAGATCGTAAAAACTTCCGGATGCAATAGAACAGATGCTTTGTTCCTGGAGGAAGAAAAATCCGTTGATGCCAACCTTCCTTCCTGTTGGTACATGTTTAATCTTTTTACTCCAGCCTGGAAGAAATGGGCTGATCGTTCAGTCCGGATGGAGCAAATTTCCAGGGCTGCAGCCGGAGATTTAGCGGCTAAAGGAGTAACCTATCCTCAGGATTTTATTACCGTGGCGTTTGTACAAACGGCAAAAAGGGGGCTATTAATCACCCAATACCTGTTTACAACCAAAACAGAAGGAATTACTTCACATGAAGCGCTTTCTTTTGAAGATTCAGATTGGTCTCAACGTAATATCAATCGTTTTCCCGAGAAAGTGGCTTTCGTGAAAAAAATAAAGGCATGGGGGCTTACGTTTTTACCTCTCATTAATAAATCGTTCACGACCTTGATAAACGAAAAATATGCTGATGAAAGACAAAATACTACTGTCAACTCAACACAAATTGGTAATGCAAATAAAAAAGCCGTAAATAGTTCAGCACCGATCTCAAGTCCTAGATTTAACAATCTATTGGTTAAGCCGGGCGACACCATTGATCAGGTGAGAAGTGTTTATCATACTTCTGCTGAACCGGAACCAACTGACAGGCCAGATAAACCAGGTGGAAAGGTTCTGCGATTACAAAGTGAAGGAGTTTGGTTCTTTTTTGATCAAACCGGAAAGATTTATACCATTCGGCTGGAAGCGCCATTCCGAGGAAGTATCAAAGGCGTCAAGATCGGGGAAAGTTTAGAGATGGTTTTGAAGTCTCTTGGGGAACCTGACAAAAAACTTCCCAATATATCCCCTTTTATATATTTTTACATGCCTACGGGATTGCAGTTGCAATTCGATCGCGACACAGGCGCTGTCAGAACCATCTTCTTGAGTAAGTAACAACGGACGAGTTCAATATTTAATTAATTCACTAACGATGTTATTAGATACTCCCTTTCTAATGGTAAGTATGCCACGAGGCTGCATAAGAGAAGAGGGTAGATACCTTTTCGAAGTCGGCTTGCAGGAACATGCTTCAAACCACCTTACGCTGTATTGGTAAAGAGTTAATATAGTGAGCGTTAAGGAAAAGGCATGGCAGAAGACCATGTCAGGTAAGGATCAGGGATCCGAGTGTAAGCGAACTACTTTTGAAGTGTCGAAATGAATTGGATGATGTCAAAACTGGGGGGGCTTACTAAACTCCTGATGTTGTTCAAAATCTTAAACAGGTGTCACACTTTTCGTTCGCCACCCATCTCACTTTTACTGCACCCTTTGCAAAATTTCGAGCAAAAATCAAAGAAGTGTCTTAAACCCCAATTTGTAAATCTTTGGAATATATGGTGTGGCGGAATTGAACCCGCACATCCTCAATGACCGAGGGATTTTAACTCTTCCGGTGTGTTAAGGTTGAGAAAAAGGCGTCCGTCTTTGTCGAACGGTTTTATTTTTTCTTCCGTAATGCGGAGTATTCGCGCTTCTTTGTACAATCCTGTAATCTTGAGTTCATCGGAATCGATCATTCGTTTCATAGCAAAAAGGCAGTTTCGGGAATAAAGGGCGTGCAGGGGCTGGAATCCTTCGGGAAGTTCGGGAACGATAATGTCATATCTGCCCCTCTGATCAATCATATAAAGTATAAAATCTTTATTGAGATAGGGCATATCGCAGGCGCTGACAAAAGCGTAAGAATTTTTCGCGTAAAACAGGCCTGTGAAGATTGCTCCCGCCGGACCTTTGTCTTTGTAAATATCAGTAACAATAGAGGCGTCGGCAAATTCAATACAGGCAAGAGGATCGTTTGTGACGATAATAATTTCGTTAAAGATCTGACCATAAATGTTTAGCGTTTTTTCAATCAGGCGTATCCCGTCAATTGGCAGAAATGCCTTATTGACGCCCGTGCGGGAATTTTTACCGCCTGCTAATAATATTCCGGTTATGTTCATCTTCATTATTATTCCGAATTTGTGTTTATGCTGTCTTTGTTTCTGAATCTCTGCACATTGAGCATAAATATTTCCAGCTTGTTTATCACATTGGGCGGTAAAAGGTTTCCGTCAATTTCAACCGACATTATCGGATATTTTTGTTCCCTTGCCCACGGAGTCAGAACACCTTCAATCACCCGTCCGATTAAACAGGCAAAAGGAGAAATGTTAACGATACCCGAATATCCATCCATCATCGCCGTGGCGGCGGCGCCGCTCGATATGCTTATTTCAGAATAAAGCTCGCGGTTTACAAAGTGTTTTTCGGTATTCTCCATCATCTCCCGCATATTTTGAGGAGAATCGGGAATCAACCCGGTTGAAGCCAGTATTCCGTGAATATTTTTTTCCACATTATGCTTGTAAGCCTGTTCAATATTCCACTTTATTAAATCCATAAATTCTTTGGAGGCAGGCCGGCGATACCAGGGAAGTAAACTCAACCTTTTTTTAAGTTCGTTATAACGCATAAAATCGCAATAATAAACCCATTCGGAGACACCCGATACCTTGCCGATAATTCCGCGACGGCTGAAATGCTGAATTAATTCGTCCACGGCAAAATCATCGCGGCGCACGTAAATCTCACCGACAATCAGCACTTTAGGGCATTTATCTATATTTATCTTTAATGGTATTTTGGCAATATCAGTCGATATTTCTCTCAAAACAGGAAGCATTTTGGTAACATCTTTTTCGGCCGTATTGATCATTTTTTGCCAGAGCCTATCGTAATCCTTCATGGCCTGTAACGGATCAGCCGCGCATGTTTTTAAGGATGTTTCCAAGTCTTTCATGTAATCGCCCAAAACAAACACCCACCATGCATATTTGGAAAATTCCGGTCCAAGCTCATTGTAGGAATTATCCGAATCCAGCGTGAAAACGACGACGTTTTCCATGCGCAAATCCCGGAATAGGTTTTGAAAAAAGACAAAATACTGGCCGGTTCGGCAGGGCCCTGTCGTTGTCGGAACAAATAATATATAGATTTCATCTTTACGGTATTTTCCGGAAGACAAATATTTAAGTGTGCTGCCCAGAACAAGATGCGAGGGCAGGCATTCCTTGCCGGAGGCGTGATTGCGGGCCATTTGCAGCGTGTATATATCAGGCACAGGCATGGTTTCCGCGTTAATGCCGAAACCGCGGGTCGCCGCGCCGATCAATTCCGCCGACAGCCTGCCCATATTGGATAAGAGCAACTTCACACGGGGATTGTTTTTAACCGGTATCTTTTCTCCGGTGATCGTGTTTTTAATGTGAATCTCTTCACCGGGATTATTGATGAACCGCAAACCATTGTCATATCTTTCTTCACGGATACCGCTAAGCTTTAAGCGGTATCCTTCGATGATGTCCAGAAACGCTTCGATACGGGTATCCACGCCGGCATCAGCCGTGTGGGAATCCAGTTCCAGAACAAGGAAAGGTTTGGCGCCCATCATCCACTTCAGATAGTGCAGCATAAAGGAATCCGGCGCGCAGGAAAAATTGGATATGTAGGTGATAAAGATGTTATCTTCTTCTTTTATGAGCCTGCATGCCTTCATATCCTGCTGACCGTAATACCAGTACATATTGGGATAGATGGTCTGAGTTTCAAACGGAAGAATATCAAAAGGGATAACCGAATAACCGCGGGATGTGTATTTGCGGGGAATATCCATATTGGCATCCGTCGTGAAGGAATTATACGGCCGCCCCAGAATCGCTATTACCGGCCGTTTGGCCCGACGGGCATCAGCAATAGCCCCTCTGCCCAATTCGGAAAATCTGGCATTGCACTCCATTTGTTTTTCGCAGGCCGCGGCAAAGGCTTCTTTTGCCTCGGTTTCGTTAAAACCAAGTTTTGCGGCCATCTCAATAAAGGGCAGGGCGGCTTTTTCCTTTCCATACATAAAGCTGATGACCGGCGCTAAATATTTTTCCTCCGGAATCTCCGGGAAAGCTTTCTTGATATAATAGGGAAGGCTCTGCGTTATAGGGCAGAAATTGGCCGGAGCATTTTTTTCATAGCTTTCCATGTCGCGGAAATGCGGCAGAAAAATGTAATCTATTTTACGGTTAAAGATGTCCTGGACTGCTCCGTGCGCGATTTCCGCGGGAAAACAGTAATTGCTTTCCACTCGCGCCGTTCCCCCCGGTGAAATTTCCTCAGAGACAAATGTTTCCACGCCCAGGTTATGGAAGAACCATGAATATAGAGGCCAGAGCGTATAGATGGAAAAGCACCGGGGAATGCCGACAACAAAATCTTTTTTTCTGATAAAGTCCTCAGGGTTGGGAGCGCATTCCACGAAGAGAATATTATTGCGTTTATCAATATAGTCGATAACTTCTTCTTCGTTAAAGACCTTTTTCTTCCGGATGTTGGCGTATTTATTACAACGGCCGCCGAACATGTATTTGTTGCCGTTGACGTTGAGAATGCGTATCGGACAGAAGTTTTCGCAGGCTTTGCATTGAAATTCTTTTTCGTAAATAATTTCGGTGGCCAGAATTTTTTCGATACTGTAACTTGTTTTCGTCAGGAATCCTTCTTTGAGCTTTTGTCCGGCCAGAATGCCGACGCCGAAACAACCCATCAATTCAGGATCGGGCGGCACCAGAATATCCCTGTCCAGAAGCATCGCAAAGGCCAAAGGAATGGCCTTGTTTTTGGCAACTCCTCCCTGCAGAACAATATTTTTCCCCAAAGTTCTGTTGCCGACGACCCGGTTGAGATAGTTGGAAACAATGGAGGTGACGATGCCTGCCGTGATGTCTTCCCTTGATGCGCCCTGCTGGATAGCTTTACGGACGTCCGAATTTATAAAGGCGGAACAATGTTCGCCGAATTTCAACGGTTCTTTTGCCGCAAGAGCAATATCGCCGATTTCCATCGCATTGGAAATATTCAAATCCCCCTGGGCGGATTCTTCCAGAAACGATCCCGTTCCCGCGGAGCAGGCTTCATTCATGGCGTAATCTATCGGGACTTTATTTTTCAGAAAGACATATTTGGCATCCTGTCCGCCGATTTCGAATATGGTATCGATATCTTCTTTGTAAAAAGTTGTGCCGACGCTGTGGGCGATGATTTCATTATATACAGCCGGAGTTTCCAGAAATACGCCAAGAAGCTCACGTGATGAGCCGGTTGTCGCGGCAAGCGTTATATTGATCCCGCCGGCTCCTGTATCTTCTTTGATTTGTTTTTGCATTTCAACGAAGCAATTTTTCAGCGCCTTAACCGGGTCGCCGTGCGTGCGCCCATAGAAAGATGCCGTAATTTCACTGGTTTCCATATCAATTAAACAGGCCTTGGTCGTGGTCGATCCGCCGTCAACACCGAGGATATATTCTTTCCCCGCGATAACTTTTGATTTTTTGGAGGGAAGACAGGTCACCCTCCCTTGAGCCGTCTTGAGGCTTTTAAATCTTTTAAATTGAACACTGTTTTGCTTGAAAAGATTTTCAGCGGAAGGCAATATGCTTCCCGAATTTACGGCCATGAGCGCCGCTCCATAGGCTTCGAAATAAGTAGCCTGTTCGGGAATTATAAATTTATTTTCCGGCATCCTCTCCTGAATAAAGCGAATGATGTGTTGATTTTGCGTGATTCCGCCGACAAGGAGCACCTTCTTGTTTATTATTTTCGCCTTTTTGATAAAATCAACAACCTTGGCAGCCATTACATCGCAAAGCGACACAACAATGTCGCCCCTGTTGGCTTCGCCTTTATTCAATCGGTGGGTACAGTCGCTTTTCAGGAATACGGAACAGCGCGAAGAAAGTTTTAAAGCCCGGCTTTGTTCAGGAATCGAATGGATGTCATTGAGAGTCATATTCATTCGGGCAAGTTGCTGCTTGAAGAATTCGCCGGTGCCGGAGGCGCATTTGTTCCCTGAAAAACTGGTTATTATTTTCCGGTTTTTGTCTATCGTATAAACAACGAGATCTTCACCGCCGAGTGACACTACAGCATCAACCTCGTCATTAATATTGCACAGCGCCTCTTCTATGCAAAGAGGTTCAATGACGCTGTCAATGTTTAAAAGATGCCTGCCTTCGGTGCCCGTGGCCAGGGCTTTAATATTTGCCGGTAAATTCTGAGATGATAAGATTTTTTCCAGTGTCTGGAGAAAATTTCCTTCATGGGGTTCTACTTTGCTCCATAAAACATTATTTCCCTCAAGTAAAATTGCCTTAACACTGGACGCGCCGATATTAATTCCCAAACTACGCATAAGTAATACCAAAGTCTCCGATAATAAAAATAATGTTTATGATATTGTGTTGAATAATATAATAATGGTCAAGTATCAGATGCTGTTTCTTAAAATGTCACAAATAACGCAAACAAACAATCCTTTTATTTACTGCAATGGCGTATTTAAAGAAACACTTTAGAATATTTAAGTTTGATTGTGGAAAAAAACGGGAAACCTTATCATTTCTTTATAAGATTTCCCGTTTAAGATTTTTATATGAAGGCTTTCAGGAAAAATATAATTCCCGAAGCAGTTTATATTAATGCCCTTCTTCCATGGCTCCTGCGATATACATCATGGCCAGAAGCATGAAAACAAGCGTCTGAACCAGAGATGTAAAAATCATAAGTATGAAAACGGGGATGGGAACAAGGTAAGGAACCAGAAAAAGGACAACCAGCAAAACGATATCTTCACCCTTGATATTGCCGAATAACCGGAAAGTCAATGAAAGCGGCCTTGATATATGGCTGATAACTTCAATGGGCAGCATAAGCGGCGTCAGCCAGCCGACAGGTCCCATAAACTGTTTGAAGTATTTAAATCCGTGATTCATGATTCCGACAACATGCGTTGATAGAAAAACAATAATGGCCATGGCCGCATTCGTATTAATATTCGCGGTAGGAGATTCAAAGCCGGGTATAAGACCCAGAAGATTGGATGTAAGAATGAATAGTCCTAATGTCGCGATCAGGGGAAAAAATTTTCTGCCTTCATGTCCCATGGTTTCAGTAAGCAAAGAATCAAATCCGCCGATAATCACTTCCATTACATTCTGTACTTTGCCGGGATAAACCGCCAGGCGCCTCGTGGCTAACAACGAGAGCACGGCCAAAATGATGACGACAACAAACGCGTACATGCACTGCTCGGGAACATAATGATTTTCTAAAAAAAGTAGTGTATTCATATTCTACTTAACCTCCTTGAGAAAGTTATTTTTTGTCATATTGGTAAATACATTTATAATTATATTTATGATAACCAGAGAAAGCCCGATAAGCAAACCGAAAACATCTACGGTATTATAGGCGATCAAAAAATAAAGGACTACGCCTGTTAATGCAAGGCGCAGGAAATATTTCCCGACGATCTTTCCTTTTACATTGCCGGTATTAATAGCGAAAGCGCTGCGCAGGCTTCGATCCATCCAATGGAAATTAACAATGCTGATGAAACCGCCCATAAGAATACCCAGGGCAAATTTAAAAGGAGCAAATATCACTGCGGGAATAAAAATAACGGTAAGTATAATCCAATTGGCTAATTCAATTCTTCTTTGTAGGGGGTCTTTGACGATGAGGTTCACTTTTTAAACTCTTTATAATCTGTTCTTCATCCGTAAAATTTTCTTTAATTAATTTGTATAAGTTACGAAATCCTGCCGCAATACCTATCATTAAAAAAATAACGCTGAAAACATGGCCGGAGTCGAATTTTTTATCTAAATAAACTCCTATTAAAAGGCACCCGAAAATTGCCAGTATCATGGCAATGCCTATGCTGCTGGCAAAAGCCATTTGCATGGCATACTTTCTGGTTTCCTGATCCATTTTTCTGAAGGGCTCCTTAACATCAAATGGTGAACAAAGTCAAGCAAAACATGACTGACGTTCATTTTTTTAATAAATGGCGATTTTTTCTATACCAGTCAATTGTTTTGACAAGACCCGCTGTCATATCCGTACTGGCAGTAAATCCAAATTCTTTCAACGCTTTGGAAGTTTCCAGTAAGCGTTTCGGCTGGCCATCGGGCATCGATTTATTCCAGATGATTTTTCCTGAAAATCCGGTTAGTTTCGCAATGAGATTAGTAAGCTCTTTGATGGATATTTCAGAGCCGGTGCCGATATTTACAGGATCACTTTTATTGTAGGATAAAGTTGCAAGATAAATGGCTTCGGCCGCGTCTTCCACATAAAAGAATTCCCGGGTGGCCAATCCCGTGCCCCAGACTTCGAGGCTATCTGAATTATTATCCATGGCATCAAAACATTTCTTAATTAATGCGGGAATCACATGGGACGAGCGGGGATCAAAATTATCGCCGGGGCCATAAAGATTTACCGGCAGCAGGAAAATGGAGTTAAAGCCGTATTGTTGCCGGTAAGCCTGCGACTGAACCAGCATCATTTTTTTGGCAAGTCCGTAAGGAGCATTGGTTTCTTCGGGGTAGCCGTTCCAGATATCATCTTCCTTGAAAGGGACCGGTGTGAATTTGGGATAAGCGCAGATAGTGCCAAGCGCGACGAATTTTTCAATATTCCTGAGATACGCTTCATGCATCAATTGCGTGCCCATGATTAAATTATCGTAAAAAAGTTCAGCCGGTTTTTCCTGATTAAAGCCAATACCGCCGACTTTGGCGGCAAGATGAATGACGACTTCCGGCATGGTTTCTTCATACATCCTGCGAATATCGGCAATGTCGGTTAAATCATATTCGGGACGGTCGGCAATTTTAATATGCTCACAGCCGTAATCAGTCAGTTTCTTAAGCAGATGGCCTCCCAGAAACCCTTTGCCGCCGGTTACGGTTATCCTTTTATTTTTCAGCACAGAACACTCCTCATCGTCTTAAGTAAGCCGTTCACTGTTGATGCATGAAAAACCCGCATCCACAAGAGTCTTTTCTTTTTGAGCCAGTTGCATATCGGCCTCGATCATCATGTCAATCAGTTTGTCAAAGGTGACTTTGGGCTGCCAGTTCAGAATTTTTTTTGCCCGGGACGCCTCGCCAAGCAGAACATCGACTTCCGTCGGGCGGAAATAACGGGGGTCGATAGAAACATATTTATGATAATCCAGATCGAGCTTACTGAATACTTTTTCCGCAAACTCGCGCACCGAGTGAGTTTCGCCGGTGGCAATCACAAAATCGTCAGGCTTGTCCTGCTGAAGCATCAGCCACATGGCTTCCACAAAATCACCGGCAAATCCCCAGTCTCTTTTTGATTCCAGATTTCCCAGGTAAAGTTTGTCTTTTAATCCCAATTTGATCTGCGTGGCTGCCCGGGTGATTTTTCTGGTGACAAAAGTTTCTCCGCGCCTTGGCGATTCATGATTGAAAAGAATGCCGTTGGTCGCGAAAATACCGTATGCGTCGCGATAGTTCCGGACAATGTAATAGGCATAAACTTTGGCGGCGGCATAAGGGCTGCGGGGTTGAAACAACGTATTTTCATTCTGAGGAGGCGGCGCCGCGCCGAACATTTCGCTTGACGATGCCTGGTAGAATTTGGTTTTTATTCCTGTTTTACGTATGGCCTCCAGAATTCTCAAAGTTCCCAATCCCGTGACATCGCCGGTGTATTCTGGCATGTCGAAGCTCACGCGGACGTGGCTTTGCGCGCCTAAATGATAAATCTCATCGGGGCTCAGGGAGTGCAGCATATCCATAAGCTGCCCGGAAACGCTTAAATCGCCGTAATGCAAAAATAATTTCGCGTCCTGTTCATGAACATCACGATACAGATGATCGATGCGATCGGTGTTAAAAGTGCTGGAACGGCGTATCAAACCATGAACCTCATAACCTTTGCCCAAAAGAAGCTCGGCCAGATAAGAGCCGTCTTGACCGGTAATTCCGGTAATGAAAGCTTTTTTCATTTCATCTCCTGAAAATATGAATAAATTGTTTATTGTAATTGTTAATTGCGGTTCACATTACCGTAATGACCGGCGCTTGTCAACCGGCGAGGTTATAGTTTTTTTAGCGCCGCCGCGCAGCGATCCAGAGTAAAAGAGATATCGGCATTACTATGGGCGAAAGAAACAAAAACAGCCTCGAATTGTGAAGGCGCCAGCCACACGCCATTTTTCAACATGCCGTGGAAAAAGCGGGCAAATACAGCCGTATCCGATTTTTGAGCCGTGTTTAAATCGTAAACGGGGCCCTGCTGAAAAAATATCGTGAACATCGAACCAAAGCGGTTTACGCAAATAGGAATGCCTTTGGCTGAAAATAAATTTTCCATCTCAAGGCAAAGACGTTTCATTTTATTCTCCAGAACAGAAAACGAACCGGCTTTTGATTTGATGATGTTAAGTGTTGCCAGACCCGCGCTCATCGCCAGCGGATTTCCTGAAAGAGTTCCCGCCTGATAGATATCTCCCGCAGGCGCGAGCTTTTCCATGATTTCTTTTTTCCCGCCAATGGCTCCAACGGGCATTCCTCCGCCTATTATTTTGCCTAAACAGGTTAAATCGGGTTTTATTCCGATTAAATTCTGGAAGCCGCCGAAGGTAAAACGAAATCCGGTGATAACTTCGTCAAAAATTAAAACGATGCCGTTTTTTGCCGTGAGAACTCTTAGCTTTTCCAGAAATCCCTCTTTAGGCGGGACAACCCCCATATTACCCGCAACAGGTTCAACAATAATTGCCGCCAGCCGTGAGCCATGCACATCTATTGCTTTTTGCAGCGCGTCAATATCATTATACGGCAGACTCAATGTCAGCTGGGCAAGTTCGGCGGGAACTCCCGGAGAGCCCGGAATGCCCAGCGTCGCAACGCCGGATCCGGCTTTAATCAAAAGTGAATCCGAATGCCCATGGTAACAGCCGTCGAATTTCGCAATCAAATCCCTGCCTGTAAAACCCCGCGCCAGGCGTATCGCCGTCATGGCTGCTTCAGTGCCGGAGGATGTGAACCGTATGAGTTGCATGGAAGGAATGGCCGCGGAAATTAATGTCGCGATTTGCGTTTCGGCTTGGGTGGGCGCTCCAAAACTTGTTCCTTTTTTAGCCGTACTGCAAATGGCAGCGATGACTTTCGGATGCGCGTGTCCGAGAATCATGGGACCCCACGAAAGAACATAATCAATATATTGCCTGCCGGAAACATCGTAAATTTTACTGCCTTTGGCGCGGCTCACAAAGACCGGTTTGCCGCCGACCGCCTTCCACGCGCGGACAGGAGAGTTGACGCCTCCGGGAATAACCCGGCGTGCTTTGGTAAAACAATCCAAAACGGTTTTGTTCATTTAAAATACTCCGGAGATGTTTTTTTATATTCCCGAACACTTTCCAGTATCAGGTAATCATGAATACCGGTGGCCGCTGCCGCTTCATGGATCAATGAAGAAATATTTTCATCATTGGAATGAAGCATGGTAAAGATATTGTATTTCTTTTTGAAAGCGGGTTTCCTTTCGTAGCAGTGGGAAATAAAAGAGAAGGATGCAAATATTTCTCCCGCTTTTTGTATTTGTCCGGCAGGCGCCGACCACACCACCAGCGCGTTTTTTTTATAGCCGGCCCTTTGATGGCGAAGGATGGCGCCAAACTTCCGGATAAAACCTTTTTCCAAGAGTTCACTTATCGTGTCCAGGACTTCATCGCCTGTCAATCCGCAGAGATTGCCTGTTTCTTCAAAAGGAAACTTTGTCACTGCTATATCTTTCTGAATTAAACAGGCAACTTTTTTTTGCCTCGATGTTAAACTTTCCATAAATAAATTTTATCCCGCATGGAAAATAAAATCAAGTTATTGGTTAAATTTATAAAATATTTCTTGACAATCATTTAGATGATCGTTTAAAAAGATATATAAGTTGCCGGATCGCTAAATTTTGAAGAAAGGAGGTTCGAAAAAAAATAACTTATTGGCGACCGGGGATTTAAAAGCTGTTACAATAATTATTTTAAGGAGAATTTAAATGAAAAAAAGTTTGATTTATTCAGTGCTGGCGTTCGTGTTGGTTATTGTTTCTGCTCCCTTTGTTTTTGCGGCTACACAGGCGGCGGCAGCAGCTCCGGCTGTTGCGGCAGGCGTAGACTACACTAAAGCTATTGTCCTTGGTTGCGGATTGCTCGGCGCGGGTTTCGCGATGGGATTTGGCGCAATTGGTTCAGGTCTTGGTCTTGGGCAGGCTACAAGCGGCGCAAGTAACGCAGTTGGCAGAAACCCCGAAGCTCAGGGTAAAGTTATGTTAACCATGATGGTCGGTATGGCCATGACGGAATCCGTCGCGATTTACGCGTTGGTTATCTCTTTGATCATGCTTTATGCCAATCCATTAATTAAATATGTTGGTTTAGGCGGTTAGTAAAAAGCAATCAGGTATTTTATCAAAGGGAGAAGAAGCAAATAACAATGGACTTCTTCTCCCTTTTTTTATTTGCGAAATTCCAATTCCGAAATCAAAACCCAAACTCATAAAACGGCGTCATCATAGAAGAAAATATCAGTGCGTATCCTCCGCAGGGTATAGTGTCACGCAATGATGGAGGTGGATATATCTTGCTCTCTGCCATTACGAGCCGTATCTCACGCGGCGTGGTAATCTCATATTTTACAGTATTGTAGGGTGGAACAAGCACAGCGGTTCCACCATTATCGAAACATTCGGTTGATGCGCTTCGCTTCATCCACCCTACAAACTTCTCATCCTAAGTTCCCGAGCCAGTTCCGCTGGCGGTTTCTTGCCCTCATCCATTAATCTTACGGCTTCCAGTTTAAACTTCCGGCTGAATCTCTGCTGCTTTCCTATCATCGGACACTCCTTTCTTTTGCATTGTATACCATTTTTCTGTATACTTTTTAAAGTGTCCGTTAAACTGGGGTAGGTTCAAACCGTCCCCTTTACCTCTCAAAAAGAAATAGAAAAAGGTGCTCATTAATGCGTAAATGGCTTCTTATAATTGTATGTGTCTTTATGATATGCGTCGGTGTTCAATGCTGGTTGGAATCTACCAATCGTACAGATTCATTGGGGTTATAGTGCACTCTTGTTTCCGCTGGTATCTATACGGTTATAATTATCATCATTATTAAAGTAATTGTTTTTATAAAAAGTAAAAATAAGAGGAAATAGGGAACAAGAGCACCCTATTAAATAAGTAACTGGATTCCCGCCTGCGTACCCAAAGGGCATCAGGCGACGGGAATGACACAAAGAATAAATGGAGAAATTAGATTGCCACAGTGGCTGAGTGCCGCTTCTGAAACAGGGAACAACAGCGCCCTATTTAGGAGGGAATTAGGGGGACATAAGTTATTGATTGCCTTGACACTCAAATATGATGTAGTAAAAAGACGATCAGCTTAGCCGGCTGGAATTTTATTATAATATTTCGAGAGATCAATAGGATTATGAGACATAGGAAGAAAAGAATGCGGAAATTTATATTGATAATTGTATAAGCATAAGGAACATTCAGATAGGTATGTGGAAAGATAGACTAATGAATAATAAATTAATATCTACCGTCATCAAATCCCGGACAGTAAGTCTTCATTATAGAATATTAGTATTGTTTGCCCTTTCCATTTGTCTCATGTCTTGTACAAATTGGATACTGGATAATCCGTCCTTTACTCTTCGTAAAGTCAGTCTCAGTCCGATTTCCTTCACAGAGATAAATCTTATCCTCGATCTCGATGTACAAAATCCAAACCATTTTGACCTTAAACTCAGATCTTTTGAATACACGGTTTACCTTAAAAATGAGGAAATCGGAAATGGCCACATGGAAAAGGAACTCTTGATCCCCTCATCATCAACAACACAGATACAGGTGCCTCTCGTTGCAAAATTCAAGGATTTGAGTGGCAGCATAAAGACTATTTTCACAGGGAATGATTTGCCTTATAAGATAGAGGGAACAGCCGATGTAAGCACAGTATTGAGAAACCACAAATTCACTTTTTCTAAAGAGGGACTCATTAACTTGAAAAACTAGTACGTACAAGTGATAAGAAATTGGCGGAGATTTATATTTATAACCGGTATAAACACAGAGAACATTCAGAAAAATATGAGGGTAGATAATAAATGGCGGAAAAACTTGACACAAAACAGACCAGCGCTGAAATTGAAGACGATATAACTGACCTGGAACTGAAAGATGATGCTATGGAAAAGAAAACGAGAAAGCTGGAGAGTGAAGCTGAGCGATTGTTGCATCTCTCAAACGTACTGCTGCAGGAACTCAACAAGGCAAGAGCAAAACAGGAAAAAACTGAACAAGGAGATATTTAATTAAAGGATATGAGAGAAGAATAAAATCCCAGGAGTTATGTGAACCATGATTAATAAAGAACGCTACCTTGATATACTATCCCATATTACATGGGAATATTGCAAAGAAATCAAACGCAACAATTCTGTATCTGAGGAACGGAGGCAATATATTAAAGGTTATATGGCTGCGGCCAGAGCTTTGAATGTTTTCGATTACGAAGAATTAAAAGAGGTTATAGACAAAGTTCATTTTAATGCATTTGGGAAAACTATTGAAGAAAGAAAACAATCTGAATCAAGTGAGTCTTTTTTAAATAAAGAATTTATGGAAATTCTGACATTCATCCGGGATGGAATTTCTTTGAAGAAGAAGTAAGCAAATCAGCCGCTGAACAGGGAAGTCGCTGTAATACAGACTGCAATCAGAGTTTAGATAATGGTTAGGCGCATAACACCTCCGAATTCGAACCGCTTATTGAGTCTACTTATTTATTGAAATAGCAATAATGACTGATATCAGGAAGACAACTGGGAAAAGATATGCAGAACATAAATCAAGCAGACGCGCCTTATGATCCCTGCCATTATGATACAGCCTTAATGCAACACATGATTCAAGTACAGAAAGAAAAATGAAAAAAAATCCCAGAAAATGAATATGGTCCGCTAAGGTTAACACGGGGCTCTCAAATATCCTTTGCGACACAACAATATGGGATGATACAGCGCCAAACATTCCCGTTACGCAGACGCTAAAGCGAGGGGCCGCATAATGTTTTGGGTGAATAAGAAATGTTAAAAATGCAATTGCGACTGAGATAAACAACGCAATGAAGGTTTTTAAGAATAAATTGATGCCTCTGTGAGCAATATGAATATCAAACGTGAATCGTGAATATGTTGCTTTTTCGTCACGACTTCTTGACGGTTTACCAAAATTAGTTTCATATATATTATCAGCAGTATACACTTTGAGGGCGCGTATAGCCCAGTCATTGATATTCAAACCGGAATATATTTTTGAATTTTCCACATCAGGGACGTAAATCAATTTTTTAATATCGTCATCCTCGTCTTCGACTTGTATTGATATTATTTGCCTGTCCCACGGATACGCGGATAAATTGAATGGTGTATGAAGGTTCGCTCGGCATCGGTAAGAAACATGATGATAATCACCATGTGTGATGAAGTTATCCTGCCTCGCTTTATACGCGATGTATCCGTTCATTATCTCAAAATTTCGCGGATTAACATTACCCTTCCATTTAAACCAAATATAGAAATCAACTGTGTAATTA
>JBEKMY010000034.1:0-32440 GCA_049523355.1 Smithella sp.
AGTTCAGCAGCAAAACTCCTTCGGTGCTTCATGGCAAGTTCCTTTCTCCCATTTTAAGGGACTTTGGTTCCTGCCAACTACTCTAACATATTTTGTCCAACTTCGGGGGTGCAGTCCATTTCGTACTTAACCTCTACTTTTTTACCTATCAAAGTAGCATTATTAAACTCTTTTTTCGTCTTTCCGTCAGTATCATAAAAATTGGTAGCTTTTGGCCCTTCCCCAACTAGACGAAAATCATTTTTGTCGCCATTATCCGCGACAACGATAATCATACCAAATGGCCATAAGGGTGGTCCGGACTTAAAATGGAACCCAGTCACAAAGGATTCAATAGTGCCTATAAAGATTTTCACTTCACCGGTATTGGTTGATGATTGTTGAGATGATTCAGTATTGCCGACACTTGTGTCAGTAACGCTTTGCTCACATGCGACAGGTGTGCCCGACACCAACTCAACCTTCGGATAATGATTAAAACTTATAGGCCATAAAGCCATAAATTTGTAAGTCATTCCAGCGCCAACGCACATTTGAATCGGCGGTGTGCGCGTGTTTTGGGGATCAAGCGCGCTAAATCCAACTAATTGCATAGGCCCCGCATTTCTATCCCATGTAATCTGACTATGAAGTCCAACTTCGCCAATCTGTTTGCCGCTGTCTGTAATGCCTATAGGAGCAGCTGATCCGGTAATACCTCCCTCTCTTAAAACTATTATTCGAGCTGAATTGGCTGAAATTGTGCCTGAAGCTACAGGCGCTATTTGTTTGGTGGTTGCACAGCCAATTAGGAAAGCAGTGGTTAGGCAAACTGCGATGAAGGTAAGCATCACACACCTTCGATTCATTGAATGACCTCCCTGGTCAGATAAGGATTACGGGTTAACCTAACATAAAATCATAAATTTAAAAATGAGGATTTCCGGAAGAAATAAATTAAAAGGTTCCGGCGAGAATGGGCTCCCGCCGAAGGAATTTGGACAAAAAGAAGAAGATATTTTTACGGAAAACTCTAATGCTCAGTGGCACTATTATAAGAGGTTAGTCCAGGGTACTCCATCAGGATTAAATCAGATGGACAAAAAAGGCTTATAAATACATGAACAATTCTATATATTTAGACAATACGGATTCACGAGTGAAATACAATGTTTCATATACGAAACATTGTATTTCATATTTACAATAATTCAACAGTTGATCCAAGTCGCTCTTATAAGTATCTATAATAATTAATTTTATTTTAAACTGCGCCAATATTAAACTGGAAATAAAGTGCTTTTAATCCGTTGTCCAAAGATTTAAATCTCTTATGTCCCACAGTATAAATAAATGATATCGTGCATTTACGCTAATTGCTCTTTTTCATTTCTCCCCAAATTAATCATTTTTACTATATATTGACAGTATATTTCGTCTTTAACAGGTATATATGCTCCGCATAAAACGCAAAATCATTCTTGAATATGCAACAAAGATATAGTTTACGACGGATAAGTTTGTAATACAGATTTTATAACGTTTATGGTAAAAAGGATTAAAGGAGAATTAAATGAAATTATACGGCATTATTGGAGCTGGCGGTTTCGGCAAAGGAGTGATACCCCTTGCGAATTACTGGTTAAAGAGTTTAAAGGATGCCTCAGAGTTGGTTTTTGTAGTTGAAGATCAATATTATACACCCAATAAAGAAGTTATCGGATACAGGGTAATGAGTATGACCGATTTTCTTACCGCATCGGCAGATCGATACTACAATATCGCCATTGCAGACTCAAAGGCGCGAGAGAGAATTGCCAACATTATTTCCCGTGATATAGCCAGGCCATTTTCAATTACAGCCCCGAATTATGTTTCTCTTCATAACAATACTATTGGCGAAGGAGCGATTTTTTGCAGTTTTTCACATATTACTTCTAATGTAACTATTGGCCGTTTTTTTCATTGTAATATTTACTCGTATGTAGAACATGATTGTGTAATTGGAGATTTCGTTACATTCGCGCCGAGAGTTTCATGCAATGGACATGTCATCATTGAAGATCATGTTTATATCGGTACCGGTGCGATTATTAAAGATGGAACTGACAAACCGATTATAATAGGTCGAGGCGCTACAGTAGGAATGGGGGCCGTCGTGACTAAAAGCGTCCCTCCCGGAATAACTGTGGTCGGAAATCCCGCAAAACCTATGGTGAAATAGAATCTTATTTTTTATTGAACCGTTCCCATAAAACTTCCTGCTACTTAAAATTGAGAATAAATAAATTGTTGTCCATTACCAAAATAATAGAAAATCGCTAAAATGATACAGTAATACATTAACCACCTCAGCGGCAAATACCATTTAAAGCCCAAACGTGCGATTGCATATTGTTGATCGCGACCAAGCCATTCAATTACAAACATGATGGAAATTAGTATCAATAAAGTTAATCCGTTTAACTTATCCGATGTCATGCTCGGTATCGGAATAGGGAAAAAAGATACAGAAAATAACCTGCTATAATAATGGCTAGCATCCCAAATGGTATTGGATCTGAAAACAATAAATGTTAGCATTACTAATATAAATGTTCCTAACGCATTTATAAGTTCTTTAAACGAAGAGAATAATTTATCTTTTACTATTCTTTTCTTTTTGTTCACAGTATTTCTTAATATTAGAGGTATGAAATAACAACCATGCAAGAAACCAAACAGTACATATGTCCAATTTGCGCCATGCCAAATGCCCATTAATGTGAAATTAATAATAATTGATAAAATAATCCCAAATTTACCATAATTTCTGAAAGTAATATTCAAAGGAGTAAACACATATTCAGTTAACCAAGATGTTAATGATATATGCCATTTGCGCCAGAATTCGGCAATATTTTGCGCAAAGAAAGGAAAGTCAAAATTTTTCGTAATATCAAACCCAATAAGTCGTGAAAACCCAATTGCCATATCTGAATAACCGGAAAAATCTGCATAAATCTGAACAGTATATAAGAATGCTCCAATCAGTAAATAAATTGCTGGAAGACCTTGATAATTGGCAAATATTAGATCTGTAAAAGTTGCGCAATTATCTGCAATAACGACTTTCTTAAATAGCCCCCATAGTATTTGACGTAACCCATCAGTAAATTGATAATAATCAAATACCCTCTTTCTTTCTAATTGAGGAACAAATGACCTTGCTTTGTCAATTGGACCAGATAATATAGTTGGGAAAAATGACACATAGGCAAAAAAAACTACAATGTCTGTTGTGGGATTAATTTTCCCTTTATCAATGTCTAATAAATAACTGATTGTTTTAAATGTGAAAAAGCTAATTCCTAAAGGTATAATAATGTTTAAGGTATGAAGATTAAAATCAACACCCAATGATTGAAAAGCATCATTAAATGAAGTAATAAAGAAATTGAAATATTTAAAAAAAGCTAATCCACCTATTCCTTGAATTAAACCAATATAAAGAAGCAATCGGTGGTGTTTTGTTTTTTTACTTATGTATATTCCTAAAAAATAATTTAGAATAGAAACCACAACCAAAAATGATAGAAAACGCCAGTCAGTCCAAGCATAAAAACATAACTGCCAACTAAAATAAGTACGTTTTGAAGTTTTAGATTTTTATTAAATACGAACCAATAAAGTATGAAGAATATTGTAAAAAAAATCAAAAAAATAATGGAATTAAAAAGCATATTTTAATCGTTATGGGTAACTTCCCTGCTCCTTGTGGCGAATAGATTTATTAAATCTTTTAATGCCTCGTTGTTTGCGGTAGGGCGTTTCATTCTATATAATATTTACTCCCGCATTCATGATAATATCCATTCCATTTACGTGCGATGAAGCATTAACCAGAAATAAAATAGTTTCCGCAACCTCATCCACGGTAAGTATTTTTCTTAACGGATGATCATCTATCATTTGAGATATTTTTCTTTCATCAACATTTGAAGTAAATTCTGTTTGCATAAAAGAAGGTGAAACTGAATTTGACGAAATATTAAAACGGACATTTTCACTTGCCCAAACTTTGCCGGATCGCCTGTGCCATACGGCAACCCCGCGCTTATAGCCCTCTGGAATGCAGTTAAACAGGCCTCTTTGATAATTTCGCGGCGTGTAATTGTATGGAATTGTGATCTCCACTACCTGACCTCGAATTTATCAATAATGTTAACGGTTAAATTTGCCTCCGCGCCTTGCCCCGCGCTTGTTTTGTCCGGAGATGTCTTCGGCTTTAGTTCGCTTAAAATCAATTTGCGGGCATCCACACGGAGTTTAGAGCGGGTGATATGCTCCTTGTCGACAAACGGCTTGCCCTTATCGTCAAAGGCAACATCAAGGCTTTCATCGTCGGCAATTTCCAGTATTTCCTCCGCTAAAAACGCGTACTGCTCTTCTTTCGCCCGTGCGTATTGCTGTGCAAATTCTTTATCATTGAGCCATTCCATGAATGTGGACAGATCAGGTATGCCATTCATGGATTTTGATAATTCTTTGAGAATACTGCGGACAGATTTGTTTGACGCGGCAATCATATTACAGATTGCTTTTTGAATTTCGGTTTTATCGGGTTTGGAAGTCCGTCCTTTTTTCATGGCTGCATTATAAGCACTGATTTTTGTGTTTTCTTTGGCTGGCTCTGGTTGGGTCTGGGCGGCTCTCAAACGGCAGTTAAAGGACTTGACAAGGTAATGAAAATTATAGTTCGAACCTTCAGGTTCGCTTATTTTCATCGGGTCGGAAAACCCGTATTATGTTTTCCCTAGGAAGAAAAATATTATTGATTGCCAAGTGAAAGTTACGATGATTTTTGAGATTGAAGAGATGATACTTGCCCGTTTCAAGGCGCAATGAATTAACGCGCAGCGCGGACATGTCTGTCCGCTGTCAAACGGATCTGAGGACTCGGACTACGTTTTGCATCAGTAAATTGTAAAGAGCGATTTGAGGATCACGATTCCAAAGGCGCGAAGATCGCCTACGAAATTACGCCAATAACCAGCTAATAGCTTTTTGTTCATTGCTTTCAACGTGTACGTTAGCTCCGCTGTTTACCGCCATGTTCTCCGCAAACTTGTTTATGTGCTCCGGCTTTCTAAGCATCACCAACTTGAATTTATTTCCGAATATAGTGGCAACCAGCGCGCCGATATAAAACTTTTGCATATCCCTCACATTAGGCACATTGAACGCATCGACAAGAACTCTTGTGCGTTTGTTTTCCTCCGACAACCTTTTGACGGTCATTATTGTGTTATTAATATCGGCAACATGGGCGAATGGATTCCCATCTCCGGAGAGAGTAACCTTCAGGTATTCATCAAAGACTTCAACTGATAATTGAGGCTTCAATATTACCTCCGTCGCGCGCTTAAGAAATGTGATCTTTTTGTAGGACGAATACTTAAGCTATATATTTGACGGGTTTTGTGCCCCTGTAATATCCAAAAGCTCTTCGTACACTACAAGTTCAGGTTTCTCATACTCTTGCTTCATTAGATTTTTACCGCCTTTCTTAGATGAATTATTTTAATAAAATTACAATAAAGAATCGTTACAGTCAAATATTATTTTACAACTGAAATATAACGATTCTGTAATGAAAGGCCTGGTCAAAAAGACCCGGCCTGACTTGAATAGGATTTCAGGAAGAACCAAAATGGTATCCACATATTCCGGGCATTCGTTTACCATACTGAAAAATAATTGATAATATTTATTGAAGATACTATGCTCAAAAAATACTGGAGACTTGGAAATCATGTCCGGTGCAATAAAGAATGCAACTGAAAAGTTTAAGCAGAAAGTAAAAAATGCTGTTTTAAAAATTGCTTTGCAGACCCCGCTGAATTCATATCGTTTTCACTTTATTCTGGTTGTCATCACCTTATGGAACATTTACAGGAACAGAGCGAAAATCAAAAACCTGGCCCGATATAAAAAAGCAACCAACAATTCCCAACTGAATATTATATTCATATTTAATTGTTTTATGGCTGAAAGTTACAGCAGGATATTTCCCCAACTTCTTGCGGAAAATCCCGGCAGATATATGAAATATATTTGTATAGAAGGCAAAGATTATGTCCGGCAGCTCATGGATGAAGATACGGGGGTTATTTTAATATCCGGGCATTTCGGACCCATGTTTAGAAGTCTTTTATTTAAAGAGGCGTTTGGAAAAGAAGTTTCATCATACGCTCACATGGCTTATAAAAAAAAGATTAGCAATGCTTCCGTGAAATTATACAGGATAAATTCTTCTTTTCCATACTATGCCGTAGGTGAAGAAAAACAATTTGAGGAAGGATTGCTTCGAAGGGAATGGATAAATTTTTTAAATGATGTGCCTGTAAAAAAAAGGGATTCCAATAATCAGACTTTATTCGGCAAAAATATATATCTTTCAGAACTTCCGTTTAAGATGGCCATAAAATATAATATTCCGATACTGTTTGTCGGCATGACAAGAAATAAACGTCAATATACCGTATCCATCCTGCCGATAGATGAATTTAACACGCCAAAAGAGGGATTGGAAAAGTACATCGCGCTTTTAGCGGAATTTCTTTGTAAGAATCCATACGCGTCCATGTATATCGCGGAGAATCATTTTTAAAATATTTGCCTATTAAAAGATTCACCGCAATGATTCTGAACAAATATTGCCTTTTCCTTTCTTCTTTCCATGGTACATGAGTTGATCAATCCGGTGAACGAATGCCTTAATATCTTCCTGCGGCTTGTACTTTGGTTATCCATTTTATTTAAGCTGATAGCCTTTCTCACGGAATATTTTCAGGCAGGCGTCGGCTACAACAACATCATAAAGAATGCCCTTATTTTTCTCGATTTCTTCAAGAGCGACCTCAACACCCAAAGACGCACGATAGGGACGGTGGGAACCCATTGCCTCCACCACATCGGCTATAGCCATAATGCGTGCCTCTATAAGAATTTCATCTCCTTTCAGATTTCTTGGATAGCCGGTACCATTCATCCGTTCATGGTGTTGATAGACAATTTGTGCCAGCGGCCAGGGAGATTCCACATCCTTCAGCATTTCATATCCAATGCGAGGGTGTTCTTTAATAAGAGAAAATTCAATGTCTGTCAGCTTGGTAGGTTTGGACAATATTTCCGCGGGGATGGATAATTTTCCGATGTCATGGATGGAACCTGCCATACGGATTCCTTCTATTTTATCCTGAGGAAGTCCCATCTCCGTGGCGATGGTGCGGGCCAGATCGGCAACCCTCTTCTGGTGACCTGCCGTATAAGGATCTCTTGATTCTACGGCAGAAATCAAGACCTGAATAGTCGTGCCAACCGCGTTCTTGAGACGGTCAAGGGTCTTTTGGAGTTCCTCTTCCGACTTCTTCCGCTCGGTGATGTCGCGGGTTACACCCATAATGCCAATTGGCTGCTTATTTTCATCTCTGATAAAGGAAAACTTCACGTCCGTCCACAAGGTGGTCCCGTCTTTTCGACTCATTTCCAACTGAATCGTCCGTGACAAGGGTATCGCTTCTCTAAGTTCGGATTTTTCCAGCTCCATCATCTCAGAATAGGTCTTCACTGCTAAATCAAGGGATGATGGTGTCAACGTTTTCTCAATGGGCTGTTGTTTCAACACTTCTTCCGGTTCATATCCCCTCATGGTTTTTACGGAAGGACTGATATAGGTGTACTTCAGATTCATATCCAAAACGAAAATGACATCCTGGATATTGTCGGCCAGCAGGCGATATTTTTTTTCACTTGCCTTTAAATCTTCCTCAGCATTCTTACGCTCGGTAATGTCATGTGCAATTCCTTTAAAACCCATCGGCCTGCCTGATGAGTCTTTTTTTAAAGATATAGACGCTTCAACATACCTTTTAGTCCCGTCTTTTCTTATAAGCTGCCAATTGAATCCTTCAGTCGATTTTCCTGTGTTGAATACTTTATTAAACGTTTGAAAAATTTTTCTTGCGTTCTCTTTATCTGTATATTGACGGTTATTCACGCCCATCATTTCTTCTTTGGTGTAGCCAAGGAATTGACATAATGAATCGTTGAAAAAGGTAAAGTTACCGGCAAAATCAACCTCAAAATAGCCTTCCTGAATTTCTTGAAGAATGGTTCGATATCTTTCTTCACTCTGGCCCAGTGCGTCTTCCATCCGCTTGCGCTCGGTGATGTCGCGGGTTACACCCATAATGCCAATTGCCCGCTGATTTTCGTCTCTGATTAAGGAAGCCTTCACCTCTGTCCAAACGGTGGTCCCGTCTTTTCGACTCATTTCCACCTGAAACGTCCGGGATACGTTAATATCTCTATTTTCTGATTTTTCCATCTCCATGATCTCAGATAGGATACTCAGGGCCAAATTCATGGAGGAGGGTGTCACTGTCTCTGCAGGTGTGTGTTTCATAGCCTCTTCCGGTTCATATCCCCTCAGGAGTTTTACGGAAGGGCTGAGATAGGTGTAATTCAGATTCATATCCATAACGAATATGACGTCCTGGATATTATCGGCCAGCAGGCGATATTTATTTTCACTTTCCCTCAATTCCTCCTCGGCCTTCTTGCGTTCGGTGATGTCGCGGACGACACAAACCAAATCACCATTAGCCATAGCTGTCAGGGATACAGCCTGCGGAAATCTGCTCCCGTTTTTTTTCTTACCGATGGATTCGCCAGACCAATATCCTTTCCGACTAAGTTCAGGCATGAATTCTTGTTCAAAGCGTTGAATGACATCAGAATCATAAAGAACTCTCCATGACTTCCCGATAAGTTCCCCTTCATTCTCATAACCGTAAATCCTGGCATGCGCTTTGTTTAAATAGATGTATTCTCCTTTCGCATTAAGGATGGCCATCCCATCGATTGCCGAATCCATGGCATCGGTTTGCTGCCTGAGCATTTCCTCGGCCTGCCTGCGCTCTTTTCTTACTTCTGCGTCCCTGAGCTCCCTCACAACGGCAGGAACAAGACGGGACAGCTTATCCTTCATTACGTAGTCATGCGCTCCGGCCTTCATTAATGCCACCGCGGTTTCTTCGCCGATAGCGCCTGAAACGATGATAAACGGGATATCCAAACCGCTTTGCTTAAGCACGGCCAAGGCTCCGGGCGCATCAAATTGCGGAAGGGAGTGATCCGAGATGACTATATCAAAGACCTGTTTGATCAAGGCTGCTTTCATTTTTGCGGCGTTGTCCGCCACCTCATAGGTAACCCGATAGCCCGCTGCTTTCAGCTGCCGGACCTCCAGTGCCACGTCACTTTCTGAATCCTCTATGATCAATAACCTGAGCGGTAAATCCATAAAAACCTCATATTAGCGGCGGGGCTTCGTTCAGCAGCAGCCAGTACATACCCAGTGTGCGCACAGCATCGGCAAACTGGTGGAAATCCACCGGCTTGCGTATGTAGCTGTTGGCCCCCAGCTTATAGCTGTCGATTATATCTTTTTCCTGGTCAGACGACGTGAGGATCACCACTGGGAGGAGTCTGGTGAATTCATTGGAACGTATTTCCTTCAGGACTTCCAGGCCGTCTATCAATGGCAGTTTCAGGTCGAGCAATACCACGGCAGGTAACTCCCTGACGTCCCTGCCTGCGTACTTGCCAGCGCCTAAAAGGTAATCCAGCGCCTCCCTGCCATTCTCGGCAACAACCAGTTTATTCGTAATTTTATTCTGATCCAGTGCCCTTTTGGTCAGCATGATATCGCTGGGATTATCTTCAACCAATAAAATGATTTTATTCATGTTGCCTCCTTCAAGGTAAAGTAAAAGGTTGCCCCTTCGTTTGGCTTGGCTTCGGCCCAGATGCGGCCGCCGTGCCGGTTAATGATACGCTGCACTGTTACAAGGCCGATACCGGTGCCGGAGAACTCCGATGCTTTATGAAGGCGTTGAAAGGTCCCGAACAGTTTATCCGCATTGGCCATATCAAATCCCGCTCCGTTGTCACGTACAAAGAAGGCCTTTCCTCCATCAATCTCCGCTTCGCCGAACTCAATTCTTGCAGGGGACCGCTTACCGGTGAACTTGACGGCATTATCAAAAAGATTGGTGAGGGCTATGTTGATCAGATGATTGTCTCCATGGGCTCGCAAGTCCGGTTGAATTATAAACTCTATCCGGCGCTCCTGTTTCTCTTCCTGCAGACGGTCGGCAAGGCTTTGCGCCATGGCGGTGAGGTCTAAAGGCATCAACTGTGGTTCAATACGGGTTATGCGGGAAAGATTCAACAGATCGTTGATCAGCATTCCCATCAGCTGTGTCTCGTTGCGAACACGTTCAATATATGTGCGGGCCTGATCATCCAGCTTGTCTCCGTAATCCTCCAGCAACGCCAGGCTCCATCCGTCAATGCCGCGCAGAGGGGCGCGCAGGTCATGAGAAACGGAATAAGAAAACTTCTCCAGTTCTTTGTTGACTTCATTCAACTGGGCGGTGCGCTGCAATACCCTTTGTTCCAGCTCCTCGTTTAGTACGCGGATCTCTCTTTCCGCCTTCTTGCGTTCGGTGATGTTGCGGGCAATTGTGGACGCACCTATAATTTCCCCTGATGTGTTTTTAATCGGAGAAACTGTCAGCGAAACATCGATCAGTTGTCCGTCTTTTCTTCTGCGTTTGGTTTCATAATGCTTAATTTTTTCACCGTGCCTTATCTTTTCCAGAATTTCTTTGTGCTCATCAGTGTGATAAGGCGGCATTAATAAAGACATCGACTTGCCTATAACTTCTTCTTGTTTATAACCATAATCAATTTCCGCCCCTTCATTCCAGCTGGTAATGATACCCTCTAAGTCTTTACTTATAATTGAATCATCAGCGGATTCCACAATTGCAGCCAATCGGTTCTGGACTTCTTCTTTTTTCCTGCGATCGGTGATGTCTTCGATAATCCCAACCCCTCCGGAAACCCGTCCACCTCCAATATCCATCGGCGCAAAAAGACACCTGACCGGAGTAATCTTTTTTGCGGTTGTTGAAGAATAGTCACCTTCATAAAATCCGCGGCCACCGCACAGTGCTTTCTGAACAGCTGAAACAATATTTTTATCGGGCAGGTTGATCATGTTGAGACCGACGAGCTTTTCTTGCGAAGATCCGATAACTTTGACGAAATTGTCATTGCATGCAACAATAACGCCTTTTTCATTAAATGATAAAAGGCCCAGCGGCGAATACTCAAAAATCAAACGATATTTTTCTTCGCTCTGCCGCAACTCTTCCTCTATCCGCTTGCGCTCAGTGATGTCCAGAACGAATGCCACCCCATTAAAACGCGCCTCATCCAGCATGGCTCCGGCGATCATGATCGCTATCCGGGTACCATCCTTGCGGATATACTCTTTCTCGAACGGGTTGGCATTAATGCCCGTGGCTTTCAACTCTTTGACCGAATTATCGTCGAGGTGTTTGAACTCCGGCGGGGTTATTTTGTCCCATTCAATATTTTCTGATTCAAGCTCCTCCCGGGTATAGCCGATCATCTGCAGGAAGCGGTCGTTCGCGCCGGTGATCTTGCCTTCCATGTTCCAGTACATGACTCCGATCATCCCTGATTCATAAAAGCGTCGCAGTTTTTTCTCGCTCTCTTGCAGCTTTTCTTCCGCCTTCTTGCGCTCGGTGATATCCTCAAATATGACAACGAAATATTCTTTCGCGGGGCTATATGCAGAGGCTGAAAACCATTGATTTAAAGCGTTTACATAAATATCAAATTTCTCAGGGCTTCCGCTCAAAGCCACCCTGCCCAAAATGTGAAACAACTCCGGATCCGATTGCAATATGCCCGGAAGAATTTCAGAGACTTTTCTGCCGATAACATCCTTTAGCCCGGTCAATGATTCAAATGATCTGTTAACATCAAGATAAATATAATCCACCGGCGTCCCCTGATCAAATATCATTTTTGAATACTGGAACGCGTTAAGCATGCTGTCAAACAAAGAACGGTAAAGTTTTTCGCTTATCAGTAATTTTTTCTCTGACTCCAACTTCGCCGAAAGTTGCCGAGTCAACTCGTTTTTTCTTATATAGACCAGTGAACCGATTATCAATATAAACAACAGCAGGGAAATCACCGCTATCTGGATATAGTACGCAAACCCGCCCATCAAGATTGTCCTGCTATCACGCCCTATGAAAACGGACCATCCGATATCGGCTATCGGGGCATATGTTATGTATCGCTTCCTCCCTTCAAGATAGGGGTCTTTAACAAGCATGGTACTATTTTTTGCAGAAATCACCTTCTCTTTAACGAAATAGAAAGGATAATGCGCTATCTCTTTTTCATAGGCAAAACGGCTGCTGTAGACAAGATTGCCTATCCGGTCGGTAATGTTGATATAGGTGCCGGGATCGAGATTGATCTTCTTCATGATTTTGGAGAGTTCGATGGCACGCTGAGTATTCACCATTATCCCAATCACTTTGCCCGATTCGTCAAAAATTGGAACAGCTATCTGGAAGGCGGCATCCTTCTTAGCAACTATCCTTAAGATCATATTAGACACGTAGACTTTCCAATCTTTACTGACACCTTTATACCATTCTCTATAGGCTAGATTAGTTCCCGTTATTCCCTGATGTTCCGGGTAGGAACACCAGAGCGTGCCTTCCTTATCTGTAATTATTAAAGTATCTATGTCGGGATCGCTCTTGATTAGACTGACCAGATGAATCTTCGCCTTTTCGGAATTATGTTCTTTAACTGCCCGGACAAGGAGGGGACGAGTGCAAAACGCGCTCATGGTTTTGACGATCTTCTGGACATGTTGATCAATAACAAGGGAGATCAGAAAGTTGGTGTTTTGGTCATCTCTCAAAGATTTGACCTTGGAATCCTGATAATATTTGTTGGATAATAAGATGGTCGTGCTAAAAAGGATTATAAAAAGGATGAGACCTACGAAAATAATACTCCGGCGCGTGAGCGAAGCAGTTGGCGTTGACAGCTTAGATTGCATTAAAGTCACCTTATATGCTTATAAGAATGATCTTCTGCCAATGGCAAATAACGATTAAGGGTTCACGGATGGTGTTGATGATGCTCGCGGCGTATTCGAGAGAATTTGATTCTTGAATTATGGCCTGCTTTGTCTTGCGTCGATCATTCATCAGGTTTTCCCCAGTGTGTTGAAATGATCTGTTAGGTTAAAAGATTAGCCAATGACTGACATGACCGCTTTATGATTTTCAATAATGGAGATGTGACTTTATCTATTTGATAATATGCATTTATTTTCATACTATGTCAAGGGGATATTTCATATCCGCAGTTGATGCGTAATGCTGCCTTTTATAGCAGGATATGAATTGTGTTGTTTCTTATGGGGTTAAAAGCTAGCATATGTATAAAGGTTGAAGATTTGTGGAGGAAGGAAGAAATAAAAATGATTGGAAATACTCTTTCCGAATCAGTTGTATTACTGAACCCGCCTGCTTATCCACATTATTTGGCAATCTTCTTAATTGAGAATTAGCAATTGAAAGCAGCGGAAAAATCAGCCGGAGCGCAAGCAACCGGCTTTATTGCCTCAGGTTCATACTTTTTAAAATCTATTTAAAATCTTTCCATCCTTCCATGCATTGCCGATTTTCTCTTTTATCATAGCTTTATTCCTCTATACTCAAAATAATACTGCCTGGATCAGCACAACGACTGAAAACAGCGGCCGTGATTGCGTCGCTGTCCGTTTGATTGAATAGTTGGGAGTGTTTTATTTGCCATTCACCTTAAAAGGTAAAGGTCAAACCTGCCGTAATAACGCTTGTCCTGTAATCAAAGTCATTATAAATATCGCTGTTGCGATCACCAATAGTCGGTTTAGTCGCAAAATATTTATACCCTATGCCTATGCCAAAATTCGGGGTTATGTCAAAGTCCAGACCGGTCAGAAACTGCCAGCAAAACGCGCTGCCTGAGCCACCCTTAATTAGCTGCGGATTTGAGCCTCTTTCCGTTATATCGCCAACACTCATATACGCGTAACCCATCCCGCCTCCGATATAAGGATGGAATTTGCCCTCCGGATAACGCGCCTTGAGATTAAAGAGAACGGCATGTACGCTCATATTTCCATCATATGTTTCTCCATATACCACCTTACTGTTATCTAAATTATTGTTGAAATAATTGTATTCTATCTCCATCGCCATGATTCTTCGTGTAAACGGGGTGTTCCAGCCTGTTTTTATCCCTAAAAGGTAGCCATTATTCAGTGATAGATCCGTATAATTGGAGCTATTATCCGGATCGGAAATGGTCAACGTCTGGGGTATGACATAACCTCCTGTTATGCCGACATAAACTCCTAAAGGCCCTGCGGCGAAAGCAGGCACGGCCGCCCCAAATAATATTAAGGAAAATACTACCACACAACTAAAAAATCTCTTTTTCATAATAACCTCCTTAATAGAATTATAAAATCCCTTAAGAATCACAGATTCTCCGCTGCCTGCCGCAATAATTATCAATTATAGGATCATCAATTGCTAACGGGGAGGCATGAGCTTGCAATTCGCAATTTCGCTCGTTCCCACTTCCGTGGAGACCAATACTAAAGATGGTGTTGGAGCAAATCCCGGGGGAACACTGCCTTTGAGGTAATATGTCTCACCGGCTTTCGCTTCGAGAACCAGAGATGTTGTTCCCATTGTTTTAGCCGTAAATTCTATCCTGCCGGGTTCGGTAATAAAAGGGTAATACGTGCCTCTTTTCAGCCCCGTTATATCTTTACCATTTGCCTGTAAGAAAAAAGGATGGTTTGAACCGCCTGAGTGATAAATATATACCACCGCTTTGTCAGCCGGTATGTTCTCCACCTGTTTAAAGCTCGGGCCGTGTGCCGCGCAACCCAATAAAACCAATACCCCTGCCGTAATTATCAGCAGCAATAGACGTCCGACTCTGTTCATAATATTTCCTCCTTACTGTTTTTTTAAAGACGATTTTCTCTGATAAATATTTGCTTTCACTACACACAAACATAGGAAAATTGTTCCGGCGTGTCAAGAAAATCCTTAAAACACAAGTGGCGGCGGTTATCGTCAGATCAGCAAAGCGCCGCGCTCGGTCAAAAGAGCGCGAAGCGCCAGGCGATGGCAGTGCCGTTCGTCGGCACAGTAACATCCGACTGAAAAATTCGTTGAGTGCGACAATGCCGCAAGCAGATCAAGAAGCCGGCTCACATCCAGGCGGCTCATCTGGCTTCTGTAGCCCTTTAGAAAAGACTGCCACTCCTTCTCTGTCTGGGATGAACGGCCTTTCTTTAAGAGTTCATCACTGGGAGCTAGCTGGGGCAGCCAGACATCATAGAAATTACGTGACTTAAATTCGCTCTTCGGCACTCCCCGGGGAGGCCGCCTGACAGTTCCTATCCGCAGCCCTTCATTTTTCGTTCGGGGACTTCCAAGCTGAACAATCCGAATTGCCATAGACTCCATCCTTCCGCGTTATTGGGTTAAATGCCGGTTTTAGGCATCACGGTATTTAAAAAATCGTAAAATGCATCAGGTGTTTCCGGCCTTTTTCCCATTTCATTTTCCGTTGTTTGGGATATGTTTGCAATCTTTTTATCTAAAACAAACTGAAGGCATCTGGGCACATGGTGACCAAAGTGCCTGTATACTCTTACGCAATTGTAGCAGTCGCCGTGAAGTTCGCATCGGATATTCGGGCATGAACATTCAGAACATTCATCTGAGGCTATCACCTTACGGATTTCTTTTATGATTCCTATAAATTCCTCTTTAGTGGATGCCATATTTCCTCACCATTAAAATATTTAACGAAAAAACAGCCGGGACGCAAGCGACCTGCCAATATGCCGGACATGATATAACAGACGCGGTTTTTAAATCAATAAATTTTAGCTGATAAATATCAATTATGAAATATTTATAATCGGCTTAAATTGTACTTTCTTTGACTTGCCTCCATCTTACAAAGAATCGGAGACTTCCTCCGAAGATTCAATGCCTTCTTCCATTTCTGAACTGATCTTTTTCTTCTGGGCAATCATGATGTCCTTTGCAGAGTGGATATTTTTGAAAAGATAAAAGGCGCCCAAAATGCAAAGTACGCCTCCCAGAAATACGGTGCTGCGCACACCGATTATTTTGCCGAGACCACCGGCAAGCAAACTTCCGAAAGGAACCATTCCCATAAAGGCCATGGCATAAAATGCCATGATGCGGCCTCTTTTATCATCATCGACGAGAACCTGAAGCAATGTATTGCTTGAGGCCATCTGAACCATCATTCCCCAGCCTACGATCAAAAGAAGCGCTAAAGAAATCCAGAGATTTTTCGACAGGGAAAACATGATCAGCCCGATTCCGAATACAACCGCGGAGGCCGGTATCATTTTCCATATCTTATGAACACTTGTTCTGGAAGCAAGATACATTGCGCCTGTTAAAGCGCCAAGGCCTGTCGCTCCCATAAGAAATCCGTAAGTATGCGGGCCTCCTCCGAGAACCTGTTTCGCGAATACGGGCATCAACACCTGATAAGGCATTCCCATCAGGCTGACCAATGCCAGTAAAATAATCGTTGATCTCATCGGCACGGATTTCCAGACATAAATAAATCCTTCCCTGAAATCGAAAATCATATTTGTCTTTTTAATAATCTTTTTCCGGGGGACAATTTTCATTGCCAGCAAGGCAATGATTATGACCACATAACTCAGGCTGTTAATAAGAAAGCAGACGCCTTCCCCCGCAAAGGCTATCAGAATTCCTGTAATTGACGGTCCCACTAGACGCGCTCCATTTACCATGGAAGAATTCAATGCGATCGCGTTACCGAGATCTTCTTTTTTTTCGATCATCTCCACGACAAAAGACTGCCGAGCGGTAATATCAAAAGCATTGATTATACCGAGACAGACATTTAAAACTATGATTAAATACACGGTAATTGCGTTTGTTAAAACCAAAACGGCCAAAAGAAGAGCCTGAAGCAGGGCCAGAATCTGCGTAACCAGAAGAATATTTTTCAGGTTCCATTTATCGGCTATGATTCCACCGAAGGGCGAAAGAAAAAATGTCGGGATTTGACCCGCGAATCCTGTTATCCCGAGCAAAATTACTGAATTGGTCAGCCGGTATACCAGCCAGGATGTTGCAATACGCTGCATCCAGGTTCCTATTAAAGACAGTCCCTGACCAATGAAAAATAACCGGTAATTTTTATACTGTAGTGCTCTGAATGTTGATTTTAAGGACATAAAAGACCGAAAAAAATATTTTAAATACGCGCGATTCCCGCTGCGGGCATGCGCCGGGCTAATGCTTTCGAGTTTTCTATTTTATCTGTCATTAGGTGTAATCTCAGACGCCTCAGCAATTTTTTCTTCTGTCATTCCCGACCTGATCGGGATGTGGCAATCTTTATTTCGTCATACCGGTGAAGACCGGTATCCAGTTTTCTCTCTTTTGTCATTGCGGGACGACTCGCAGACGTCATGGCAATCTATCTTTTTTATCGGGCGCTGTTGTCCCTCATTTCCCGTTGTTATTTGACTTAATGTTTAATATATTTTTGAGATATTGCTTTGCCGGCATTGGCACGATCCATTTAACAATATTAATCATATTTAAATCATCAGGAATGAAATATTTATAAGGGGTCTTTCTAAGATATTTCCAATAAAGATGCTTATAGGGATGATCGTTTCTGAAATGCCAGGGCTTAGAAGAGCCCGTATAGTGGATAATAACTGGATTGTCGATTGCTTCTTTGATTTGTAAATTAACACCGCTCTCTTTAAAAAAGCCGGTATGCATGTTGTATTGGGAATGAAGTTCCAGCCAGTTACCGTTGATAACGGAATTCAAACCATCCTGATCCATAAAACTGATCACCTCTGGCTTGCGACGAATAAATTCTATGACTTTTTCTTTGACATTATAGGCACGCCAATATTCAAGATTAATTAACATAACGCCCGAATTAAAATATTTAGCTGAATGTTCCATTTCCAAGTAATAAAAGTCTTTGATGTACAAGTCATCAACTGCGGCAAGAAAGGTATTTGATAATTCGGTATTATAAAGATCGTCAATGCACCCATTGATAATAATATCAACATCTAAATAAAGCGCTCTGTCTCCCTTTACAACATCTGGTATGAAAAGCCTGTAATAAGTGGCTTTTGTAAAATATGAATGCGTAATCAGATTTTCAATCTGCCTGTCATCGATTTTCGCGTCAATTAAATTTGAATCTTTTCCGATAAAAAGCTTCTCCAGCCTTTTCCAGTCCATTGACGATATGTCATTGTTAATAACATAAATATTCATCCCTGAATTATTTTCCAGTAAGGATGCCAATGCCACGGCTAAGTGCTGCAAATAACCTCTATCAGTTGCAAAAACTATATTCAAAATTTAATTCTCCAAAAGTAAGGATAATGTGGACGTTTGAACCTACCCCTTGTTTTGTTCTATGCACTCATTGTTGGGGGTAATTTAATAAGTTGAGTCTGAATAACTACGGCAACAAGCTGTTTTTGGGAGTCTAAAACCTCTGTGTACAAAAGCATAAGCGTGCGTCCTTTATTAAGTAACTTACTGTTGGCCGTTAATGTATCCCCTAATTTCCCGGGACGAATCAGGCTGGTTTTAGATTCTATGGTAGTAGTTGTTGAGTTTGGTGGCATATTTAAAAATGTACAGATGGCACCCATTGTATCCGCAAACGCCATAATAGTTCCACCATGCGCGATCTGACCAATTGTGCAGAGATTTTCTTTTATTTCAAGACTGCCCACTACTTCTTCTGTAGTTGCTTTAATTACCTGCATACCTAAATATCCAGGCAACAAATTACTAAGTGCTTCTTGAATCATTTTAACTGTGTCTTGCATATGTATACCTACCTTTTAAAAATGAAATTGCAGAAAAGGGAACTGCTGTCCCCATTTTTTCCCCGCGATGACAATAAACGGGCCTGAAGGCCCGGACTACGAAAGAAAACTACCCTTTTATCCTTCTGTCATTCCCGCGCAGGCGGGAATCCAGTCATTGTCTGTCATTGCGAGGCATCCCTCGGATGCCGTGGCAATCCATCTTTAACTTTTATCCTTTCCCCAAAACTTATATTTCAAGACCCGACCCCATCATTCCCCTATTATTTTAACAGCGCCTCTGTCCCTTTACTTTTCCCCTTTTAGCCATACACCACAATGCTGACAATGGTCTGTAATCATACCTTGCATTAAAATTGGTATTTTCCAGACGTATTTATAAACGTATAGACTTTTTTTACAATTAGGACATTTTATTTTGACTGTCGCGCGAAAGGCCATATATGCAAATAGCAATATGTACCCCACCCCTATGTATTTACCAAAAAGAATATTAGGGGAAAAATACTTCACTAATAAAAGAAATGGCAGAAAGCCGACCGCAAGAACAACTGCTATTATACCTTGTTTTCTGATTTCTGGTCGCAACTGGTCAAACTCTTTTCTAAAATCTTTTTCCATAGTAATCTTCTACCTCAATGTTTACAAATAGTGTTTCATTTCGAAACCGTTCCCTTTATTCTAAATGCCTGTTTGGCATCAGTTGGATAAGAATAAATAATTGTTTTGAACAGTGACATTATTGATAGCGTATCGCAGTGACGCCGGGAAAAAAACGCGATCAACCGGGTTTAATGTGTTTTGCAACTTTTGGATAATGGTGCCGGGGATTAGAAAATGGTTGACAATGGCCTTTGAAGATTGAACCCAAAGGGAATTATTCTTTGCACTCATCTGCACAGCCGCGTAGCCTTCGAGCTTTTTCCCCTTCACATACCCTGCAAGAAGCTTCAGGGTTTGGGGAGGGACTTCCGAAACAGGAATATCAAAAAAACATTCGGCATAAGGCGGTGAAAACCTGACTGAGACCCGCGCCTGATTGTTCCGATATTGTTTTGCTTTAGCGGCAATATAGTTATCAATGGCTTTGGCCGAAATCAGAATACCCACTTTGTTATTGGAAGAGGAAAGAATTTTGAACTTTTTTGCGCTCCGCAGCTGGTTTAGGTCGATGACCGGTTTTTCGTATACGACGGTCATATAATCCGCCACCATATTTCCTATTACGGCGCTTTCAAACTTCACGGCAAGGGTTTTTATTTCACCCGGTTTCTCTTTTGACATCATGATCTGAACAATGATTTTCCCGCACTTGATATTCTTGCCCAGAATCTGTCTGATCTCATTTTCTAAATGCCCGGTGTCAGGCCGCGTTGTTTCCGCAAATGAGCCATAGGGCAAGATAAGACCCATGGAAATCAAAAGGAAATAAAACAGGAATCGAATCGTCTTATTTTTGTTTGATTTTTCCATTTTCAATAAAGAGCTCCTTAAATCCGTAGCGGGACGCATCTGTTACCGTAATCCGATAACGATCAGTTTCATCCGACTGATAGATAAATGATTTTTCAGTGCCTGCTTCCAATGGTATTTTATCAACAAATTCCGGTTTTAATTCTGCAAGCGATTCAGGGTATTTCAAATTTTTCGCGTAATAGGCCTCAACAGCCGAAGATAAAACAGTCATGTCTTTGATAATCTGTATGCAGGGAGCCTCCATTTTTTCCACCGGCGGCGTGTAGAATTCGGTTCCTCCCTGTCGATAGAGGCAATAAACATAAATCGCGATAACCATAATCACCAGCAATATGATGCCCGACAGGAATTTCAATTTTCCGCGAAACATATTAAGACATGTCCTCTGTTCTTACGTTATTTGAATATTAATAGTCGTTAAATCCGGTTTAGTTTCGAAGCTCTCCGCAACTTGCCGCGCGAATCTTCATATAAAGCATACCGTAATAATTATCCGTCACAGAAGATTAAAACGTTATTGCCAATTTACATCCAAATTCCACAGATTCATTACTTGGTTCCATACCATAATCCACAATTTTTCCGTAATAAGTGATTGGTCCAATATCTGAATCCGCGATATTCCAATATCTAATATAAGGTTCTATTATAAAACCTATTCTCTCACCTTTCTTTGCAATGGATATCGAGCCTCTGGCGCCGTAGCCGCGCGTCTGCCGGCTTCCGATATCATTAAAACCGGGATCATAATCACTTAAATAAGATTTCTGTTCTCCCAACAGTAAAAAGTCATATTCTATATTCGCGCCCAAAGACCAGTTTTTATCTAAAGGAGTAATAACTCCTATACCTATCGGGAGATACAAATAATTTGATTCTCTTTGATATCCGGAAGAAGATTTTTCCTGCATATTATCCTGCAACCATCTGTATCCAAACCCGAAATCAGGAGTAATCGTAATTTTCTTTGCCACGACGAAGTCATAGCCCAATAAAGATCTGAATTCCAGCATATAATCAGGTACACCTGATACGTTTAACGGGGTCCCTCCCCAGGTGGAGCCGTCATAATCTAACTGTCCATAGGCAAACTTCCCTTCCGTTTTCAACATCATTTTATTAATGTGATAGGTGTAAGAACCGGTGACACCATACATCATGCCTTTATATTCCATATCCGGTTCTTTATATCGGAAATAAGATATTTCTGTCCCCAAAGCAAAGGAATGCTTTATACTTTTTTCTTCACCTTCTTTTATAAAATAGGCAACTTCGTCAAACTTCCTTGTAATCGTTTTGTTGTCTTTGGTTACTATAATCACCTTGTTCATATCTATTTCAGTGATCTTGCCATATATGATGCTGCCATCTTTGAATTGAATACCCGCTAAGTTTTCCGTTATTATGAAACCTTCCACTTCATCGAATTTATGGGATATTATTTTGCCATCTGCTGTTTCAATTTGAATATCATCAACATTCATTTTTATAACTTTTCCGCAGACGATGCTTCCATCTTTTAATTGCACACCTTTAATGCCTTCGTTTTGGGCATAACAGAACATATAAAATAATAGAATGACTGCAACTATTACTGCGCAATTCCGGGCTGTCTTAAGGCATAATCTCATTTTCGTTTACACTCCTTTCAATTAAAGTGACTCGTCGAATTATCTCATGGACATAACAGTGCGTAAAAATGATAATTTCGTGGTAATTTGCGACAAAAAAATCCTTAAAAATCCTTTTTTTTTCCTCCCAATCCAAACTGCCGGTGAAGACCGTTTAGATTTATTAATTATGAAAAAAATAAAGCTTTTTTAAAATTTTTTCGAAACTGTTTTTTGAATGTAGTTACGTATAAATACTAAGAGGCTTGTTGTCAATAAGAAGTTTCATAAACGAATAAATTTATTTTTTAAATCATTCATTAATTATTCAAATGTTTGTTTCCGATTGAAAAGCTACAAATTCTTGACGGCCTGCAAATGCGGTATTCACTATAAACAATCACTGGATTTTTTATAGGCGCGGCTTATCTGTATATAAACAGCCAATTGAAGCGCTCCGCGGCAAGCCGTGTGAAATACGATTCTAACGCTTCTCAAATTTAATCATAAATGTATCTCTACGCAGGAGTAAAAGGAAATAGAAAATTGAAGCTCTCCGCGTCTCGCCGCAAAGAGCTTCAATTCATAAGAAATAATATCATATGGTATTTTAACCTATTATTTTTCAGCTTTCTTTTCAGGCTCTAAACTTTTGTCGCAGACCACATAACCGTCATAGGGAGAATATATATTAATGTAAACAGTGGCAGCCTCGGTTACCAATCCTTCCAGAAAGGTCTCCTTTGTCTTGATGGCGACAATGTGTTCCTTGCCGTTACAAAGTTTGGCCGCATCGATAATCCGTTCGCCCGGCACCCATCCGTAGAGGAAGAAATGCTGCCATTGAGTATCATCGAAACCGGGGGTGCTTTCGATACGCTCCATCGGAATTTTTTGGGCAACCCTGTCCCCCTGCACGTTTATGTAGACAGCCCGGCTGCAACCGAAAAGACAAAAACTTATTAGGATAACCCATAGTAGTCGTCTCATTTTACACCCTCTTTCAAAGAATCTTCCGCCGTTTTATTTCCGGGAGTCTTTGCCGGCAGACAGTAATACCAGACCGACCGGGGATACACGATGTCGAGGGTGATTAAACTGATAAAACCGTCGCCGAAGGTTGTCTGCTCCTTGATTGCAGCGGCGCCATGCGGACACTTCTTGGCGACATCGATCTCTCTGGTGGGAAACCAGCCGAACAGGAAGAACCAGTTAGTATCTTCTATAACCGTTTCATGCTGCTCATTTTCTATGTCGAACCGAAGTGTGTGGCAGGCCTGTAGAGCGAGGAAACAAAATACCAACACGACAGCTGCAGTCCATCTTAGCAATGTGAATATTTTCATAGTTGAAAGATGCATAGAATATGAGGTTTTAAATGTCAAGAAAATATTGACCGCAATTGTATTACAATAATAAGCGATCTTTCGTATCCGAAAGTAAAACTATATTTTAAAAGATATTATTTCTACAGAAGAGAAAATAAAAAATAGAAGCTCTCCGCGGCAAGCCTTGGGAGAGCTTCTATGATATTCACCATAACATCTTTGCACTGACGCCTTTATTTTTTTCTCTTCTTTAATTCCTCCGCCCGCAATTCTTTACGCAGTATTTTCCCCACATTGGTCTTTGGAAGATCATCACGAAATTCAATCTCCGTGGGCAGTTTATAAGTCGCCAGATGGTCCTTCGCAAACTCGATCATTTCTTCAGCCGTCGCTGTTTCTCCCTTTTTCAGGACAATGAAAACCTTGGCGCTCTCTCCCCTCTTCGCATCGGGAATGCCTATGGCGCAGGCTTCCTGAACTTTAGGATTCAGGTAATACACCTCATCGATATCCCGCGGATAAACGTTATAGCCGCTGGTGATAATCATGTCTTTCTTGCGGTCGACAATATAAAAATATCCGTCTTCATCCATCGTCGCGATATCTCCGGTATAGATCCAGCCATCTTTCAGGGTATTTGCCGTTTCTTCCGGTTTGCCTTTATAGCCCCGCATAATCTGCGGCCCTTTGACGATTAATTCGCCGCGTTCACCGATAGGCATATCCTCGGAGCCCTGATCCAGATCCACTATCCGGCACAGGGTATCGGAAATGGGAACACCGACCGAACCTACTTTACGGGCGCCGCCGGCAAACGGATTAACATGCGTGACCGGTGTTGTTTCCGTCATTCCAAATCCTTCCACGATAGTGGCGCCGGTCATTTTTTCAAAATCGTTGATAACCTCCACGGGCAGAGGCGCGCTGCCGGAAAAAGCGCCTTTAATGCAGCTCATATCCGTTTTTTTCAAGTCGGGATGGTGTAACATGCCGATATACATTGTGGGCACCAGGGGCGCGAAGGAGGGTTTAAAATGCCTGATGGATTCCAGCAGCGGTTCAGGCTGCGGCTTGGGAACAAGCACTTGCGTCCACCCCATGAAAATGGAAAAATTCATGGAAACCGACATGCCGAAAACATGAAAATAGGGCAGCGCTCCCAGCATGATTTCCGTGCCGTTTTCAAAAGTGGGGAACCACGCGCGCAATTGCTGTACCTGCTTGCTTAAATTGGAATGCGTTAATTCCACGCCTTTGGAAACACCCGTTGTTCCGCCGGTATATTGATACATTGCCACATCGCTAAAAAGATTTTTTACTTCGGGAGGATTGGGCTGATATTTGGCAATACAGTCCTTCCAGCGATAAACATCCTCGGCCGTTTTCACGTCGGCAGCCAGTTTTTTCTTTTTAGCCACCAGCGGGAATAAAATATTTTTGGGGAATGGCAGGTAATCGCCGATGGATGTAATGACTATTTGTTTTATGGGCGTGACCGGACGAAGATCAATCATGCGATTGCCCAGAAGGTCCAGGGTGATTAACACGCGGGAGCCGGAATCGTTAAATTGATGCTCCAGTTCCCGATCGGAATAAAGAGGATTATTCATTACGGTGATCGCGCCTATTTTCAAAATAGCGTAATAAGCCGCCACGCAGGGAATCATGTTAGGCAGCAAAATTGCCACGGAGTCGCCCTTCCTGACTCCAAAATCCGTCAGGCAGGTGGCAAATCTATCGACCATATCCTTTAGCTGTGTAAAATTGAGTTTGTATCCCTGAAAAATCAAGGCATCATGATTTGGAAATTGAGACGCTCTTTTATCCAGATAATCCGGCATACAAACTTCTTCATAGTTGATACTTTCCGGCACGCCTTTTTGATAAGACTTCAACCAGGGTTTACTTTCGTAAGTTATATTTGCCGCCATAGTTTGCTTCTCCTCCCTTTCTCAATTTTATTTTTAAATATTATATCCCTCCTCAATTATTTTTTGGATTTTATATATTATACCCCCCCGCCTGTAATATTAAAATACATTTTTTTATATGAATCCATCAGTGTTTCAATGATTTCTTCTTATGCAATTGCGTCTGCCGGGTCATACAAAGTTTTTGATATAATTTTTCACCGGAACTGCCCGGTGTTATATCTTTCCATTCACGGCTTTTATAGGTATAACTGTATAAAACTTCCCCCGCATCGTCATAATCTACATACATTTTCGTTCTGGCAAGTTTCTTGCGGCAATTAATTTCCGACAAAACAACGTTGTGGTCATAGTATTGGTATTTTCTGGATTTCTCTGAATCATTTTTCTTAATGGCCTCAATCTTCTGTTCTCTGAAGTCATCTGTTACGATATTATAAGTCCGGACTGATATCATGTTGGATGATTTCGTAATATTTCTTTTATTGTAATAAACGTTATCAGAAAGATATTCCCATGATTTCCCAAGTGTTCTTACAAGCGGCGTTACCGGTGTTTCCGATGAATCCATGGCTTTGCCGTCAGGTGTTACTAGTGTTGCCGATGCTGCCGATGAGTCCGTCTGAATGACACATACTTTATTGTATAATCGTTCCATTAAAGAATCGGATATAATGTTTCCCCATTCACTATTAATATTTTTTTGTTGATCTAAAACATTTTCTTTATCGTCATAAAATACAATTTCGTCCTGTCTCCATACTTTATACGCGCAATCGATATCACTCCACATAACGATATGATCAAAATTTTGATATTTTACGGATTTCTCTAAATCTTCTTCTTTTTTTATCTTAATCGTTTTTTCCCGGATATCATCTGTAACAGTTGTATACGTCCAGACGGAAACCATGTCGGATGATTTAGTGATATTTGTTTTATTGTAATAAGAATTTTCCCCATATTGTTCCCACTTAGCCGGGTCCGGCTGTCCTGAAAAACAAAGAAAGGGAAAAGAAAAGACCATAACGATTATAGAAATCAGGAGAATTTTGAACTTCATAATTATTTTTCTTCCGATGAATAAAATCTGATTTATTTTTTTCTTTGTTTGCAATGTATCATAAAATGGAAAATTATAAAAATCAGCTACTGAAACTCTACCCCTCATTTTTGAGCTCAATGGCCGTCACCTTTACCTTTGCCACGCCCTGGTCATGGAATCCCAGTTTCTTCGCGGCGCCCTCGCTTAAATCGATGATCCTGTCCCCGGACGCCGCGTTGTGGTCACTGGGAAACGGGCCGCGATCATTCACCCGCACAATGATCCAGCGATTGTTTTCAAGATTCGTGACCTTGACGTGCATGGGAATGGGCAGGTACTTGTGGGCGGCGCTCAACCCGTTGGGGTCAAAGACTTCGCCGTTCGCGGTCATGTGATCGCTCTCGTAACCATACCATGAAGCCAGCCCTGTCTCCTGGTATGAGCGAGCTTTCGCAAAAGACATGGGGTAATACATCTTCCCTTTGACCATGTAGGGCGAGTCTTTCACGATGCCTTTGAGAATCGCCGCTTTGGGGTCTAACCCGCCTATGGACATGATCGCATCGCTGGTCAGTGGCAAGTTCATGGGGGCTTTTGCCACTTTGAACGTAAATTTGCCGATACTGTAAACGATGTGCGTTGTGCCCGCGGTCAGTTCATAGGCCCCTTTCACTACGTAATACGTCCCCTTCACCGTCCCTTTCACCACATGGTACGGGACCGTAATGATACAACAGCTCTCAGGGACAAAAAACAGGAAGGCAAAAAAAAGGAAAACAACAATACGATTTCTAATCACCGGAGGCACCATCCAAAACAAACAGCGTTAATCTTTTATGACAGCTTTTAACCATTACGTATTATAAGCCTAGCATAAAATTATAAATTTGAAAAATATGGAATAAAGAAAAAATCTTTCCTTAAAAGCGGCTTATTTTCAATCTGCAGGTAAAGACCCGGTTGTTCCGGCATTATTTCTAAAGAGTTTAATCTGTCCCTGATAGGCAGTCATCTCTTCGGGCGTGACTTTTTCCAAAGTACATTCTTCAACCATATAACTTGTTATCTTGTCATCAAATTGCATCCTGGGACTGTTTTGTCCGATCACATCATGCACGAGTTCGTCTTTGACATGTAAAAGCGTTCGTCCTCCGGATTTTATCTGATAAGTAACCATATTTTTTGTAGGCGCGGGAAGTCCCAGCGTCTGGGCGCGGTTTTCAAAGTCCCGGCGATCAATTTCCGTTGAAATTCCATCAACCAGAAACAAAACCGATCCCACCGGCATCATCGTTAATGTCCCCGCGACGGTGCTTGCCGTTCCCACGGCGATACTCGAATAATCCGAAAATTTTCTGGAACGAAGCTCTAAAGGAGTTAATTTCCGGAATTTCATGACAATGCGGCAGCCGTAGAAATCCTTGAAGTTCTCCTCCAACTGATAATATTTTAAGGCGCGCACGATGAATTCAGAGACATGGCCAAGGTACAGTTTTTCACCGGGCGGCAGTATGACCGATTCCGGATTGACGTCACGCGACAACTTCAGGCAGCCAAAAAGAGTATCCTGTCCACCCGGATTTGCCGCGCACCCCGGCAATAGAATCACATTGATTTCGCCTCTCGTGGCGCGCGCCTTCACTTCCTCTTCGTAAGGATCAACTTTTCTATCAATATAATTTTTATAAATTGCGCCGCACCCTGACAGATTTATAAAAACGGCTATACTTACCAGCGGCCAGATTGCCGCATGCGTTATTTTTTTACCGTTTTCAATATAATCATTCATGCGCGGGAACATTTATATTTATTGCACCTGCCTCTCATTTCGTGCTTTGGTCTTTTAGCCGATGCCCCCCAAACATTGATAAAAATTATCCCTTAATACAGCCTGAATTATAGTAGACACTGTCTTATGTATCAAGAATTATTTGGCAATAAATTGTATTGCGTGGGTAGGGGAAAATGATTGAAAACCTTTGGGCGTGTATGATACATTTCCGGCCAGCGGAACAGTATTCGTTAAATAACGGAGATAAACATTTTAAATTATGAAAACTAAAAACATTAAAAATCTGCGCCACGAAATGATGTATCCATTTAAGAGGCAGCCATACTCATATAGTTGCGGAGCTTCCTGCCTGGAAACGGTTTTAACTTACTTTGGCTTCATTGTCAGCGAAGCCGAAGTCATAAAGATAGCCGGCACATCTGCAAAAGATGGAACATTGGTAAAAGGAATCATTAAAGTAGCCAGGAAATATAAGCTAAAATACAAAGTGCATGAAAATATGATTATTGACGATATCAAGGATTGTGTCGATAAAAACATTCCGTGCATGCTGGCAATCCAGGCTTACCGTGATAATCGCAAAATTAAATATGAAGATGATTGGCAAGACGGGCACTGGGTGGTTCCTATCGGTTACGATAACAAATATATTCATTTTGAAGATCCGGCAAGTCAATACAGAACATTTCTTTCTTATAACGAGCTGAATAAAAGGTGGCACGATATAGATACCAAAGATAAAAAATTATTTCATTTTGGCATCTCTTTTTACGGCAAACTTAAAAAGTTCGATGAGCACGAATCCGTTCACATGGATTAGATAAGTTTGTATTCGTAGTCCGAACCTTCAGGTTCGCATTTCCATTTGTATTCGTAGTGCGTGGCTTTAGCCGCGCCGAACAAAGCGGGTCTGAAGACCCGAACCGCATTTCTTGTATTCGTAGTCCGAACCTTCAGGTTCGCTTTTTCAACGGGTCTGAAGACCGGCTCTATTTGCTTCCTGCGGCCCAAAGGCTGGAAATGGACGATTATTTCAGATTCGCAAGATAATCCTTTGCCTCTTCAAGCGTTTTGAAAAGAACAAGATTTTTCCGGCCCGTAAAGGCGATGATGCCCTTAAAGATGATTTCCTTTAAACCTTCCACACCGTAAACTGCTGAACATTTGATATAAGGGGTGTTTTTCTTCACAAAATCCTTCAGGGCTGTGCTGAGATCTGTGTCAAAATGTGAATCTTTGACATTAACAAGCGCGAGTACCGAATTTAGAGGCTCCCTGGAGATTATTCCTTCAGCTTGTTTAAGAAGGGCTATTGTTTCTTGAGGTTTGCATTGGGAATAATTCTCATATAGAATCTTTACACCATTATGCGTTATAAAGCTTACACCTGCCATTTACTGCCTCCTTTTTCAGAGTTTCCTTTTGTTTTACCGAATGGACAAATGAATCTTTAAAATTTTCAGTGTCTCTCATCATCAGGTCTTTGCTTGACAAGACATCACCCATCTATGGCGTGTTAAATATAGAAAAGTTTCATTTGTCTGTCAATTATTTTAAATTACCCATCACCTCACATTTTACAGCCATGTAAAGGGGTGAGATAAATACGTGTTGAAAATTACGATAAGGAACTTACATGATGCTTATTGAATTAAACCCAAATTATGCAGGTGCCTATGTTAATAGAGGAGGCGCTTATTTTTTTTCTTGGCAATTACAATCAGGCGATTGCAGATCATGACTAAAAAAGTATGCAATGATGCGTTTGACCTCAGTATTTGGCGGAGCCTCAGCATATTGAGGGCTCTTTGCCTGGATGTTTGTATCCGGGTGTCTGTGGTGCTTAAAAGTCTTGATAATTATGCAACTTTTCAATCCATAACAAAATAATCCAGGCCCGAATACAAACATCCGGCCGAACTGTCCATTATTCAAAGCAGCCATCAATATATTGAAGACCCACCATATGTTGAGGCTAAACGCATCATTGCATGCTTTTCTACCATTCTCTCCCATTGATCTAATTCACTGTTCTGAAAGGAATAATTCAATATTTTGGCCGGTTTTGAGCTGTTGGCCGGTTATTTGCTTAAAAGTATTAATGTTAAAAAAAATCGAAAAAAGGAGAAATTGCCATGTCAAAAATCAATCTGACACATAACGAAGAAGAAGAGCTGTTGCGGATTCTCGAAAGATATCTACCTGATCTGGAAAGAGAAATGGCGGATACGGACAGAAAGGAGTTCCTCCATGCACTTAAAGAACGAGCAGCCTTAATGAGGGATTTAATAAAACGCCTGAAGGCGCAGTAGTCATATGCAGGTTAATTCTGTTTGTGTTAGGATTCGGCGCTGGATTCGTAAGCGATGTAAATGGTGTGACGAGTGTAAACAACAGTATGACAATGAAGTAGTAGATTACATCTTATCCCAAACCAATGGAGGTACAGACCATGAAGGAATTGATTAAGTATTTAGCTCAGTCTCTGGTAGATGTTCCGGATAAAGTTGAAGTTACTGAAATTATCGGTGAACAAACATCTGTCATTGAATTGCGTGTGGCAAAAGAAGATATGGGCAAGGTAATCGGAAAACAGGGCAGAATCGCCTATGCCATCCGTACCATTTTGAGTGCCTCGTCCGCCAAATCACATAAACGGGTACTCCTGGAAATTCTGGAATAAAAATGAAGGACTTTATTTGACAGGAAATCATGGTACAGAGACTTGCGTAACAGCTTTGTCCTGTTGAAGTGCAGAATTAATAGTAACAGGTAAATTGAGATTACAAATGGCTCCACATAGAAACACAATACAAAGGAGGATTAAAGATGCCGGAAGGAAAAGTAAAATGGTTTAATGATTCGAAAGGGTTTGGTTTTATCGAACAAAATGGTGACAAAGACCTGTTTGTACATCACTCCTCGATACAGGGAGAAGGTTTTAAATCACTGGCAGAGGGCGATCGGGTCAGTTTCGATGTTGGTAAAGGCGCCAAGGGTCCTGCTGCCGAGAATGTTCGCAAGTTATAGAATTTTATTTGAAAGCATTCTTTCGACCTGCACGCTGAAGTTGAAGGTGGACAGCACTGCGTTATGATCGCAATCGATGAGGATTGCTATGTTCGTAATGAATCTATTTGCCGGATGTTAACGGTAAAAGACAAAACGGCATAGCAGTGGCTCTTTAATTGCACTCCCCAATTAAAACAGGAGTGTTAACGTAGTCATCAGGATCTTCGCCGTTGATTTTTTAACATGAAAAGGAGGCAACTGATCAATGGATACTTATACAAGCAAAACACTTGGTGGACTGGTTGAGGAACAAATCGCACGATGGCAGGCCAACCGGAAAAGAAAATATAAAAAACCGATACGGCCGGTCATTACCATTTCAAGACTTCCCGGCTGTGATGCCTGGAACATAGCCAAACAAATCTCAGCAAATTTGGAAATCGATTTTTTCGATCAGGAGATTGTCGATGAAATAGCCAAAAATGCAGATGTTAACCGTCGTGTAGTGGAAACCGTCGACGAGCAGGACAACTCCATTATTCTGGACTGGCTGTCTATGCTTACCGCGGAGCGTCATCTCTGGCCCAATGAATACCTCGGCCAGTTAACAAATGTAATAGGGACCATTGGCGCCCATGGACACGCCGTCATTTTAGGCAGAGGCGCCAGTTACATTCTGCCGAAGGCGATCTGTCTTCGCGTTTTGGTGGTTGCTCCTCTGGAAAGAAGGATTCAAAACGTGATAGAGGCTTATAAGGTATCTGAAAAAGTGGCCCGGCAGAATGTTGTGGGCAAAGAGTCTGAGCGCATTGCCTTTATCAGGGGATATTTTCATGAGGACATGCTTAATCCCGTCAATTATGATCTGGTGTTCAATATGGAAATGAATGAGCAGGATACGGTTGTGGAGATGGTAAAGACAGCCTATAATACTCGCAAGTGGTACAAATACTCTGATAAGTGAGTCTCTGGGGGGGGGCGATATTGACGGACATAAAGTATTTACTAATGTTCTGGAATATGAAGCGCTGTTTTGCTCATGTGCAGAATAATCAATGGAGGCTGTTATGAAACCGGATATTTTTCTGGAATACCTTGCCGGCTTCAAAAAAGTATATCCGGAAAAATTCGCTTCGGAAGATGAAATTTTCAGCCATATTCGCCGCGGTGATCATATTTTTGTCGCCTCCGGCTGCGGCGAGCCTCAATACCTTGTTCAGGCGATGATACGTTATGTGGAATCCCACCCCAAAGCTTTTTTTGATGCGGAAATTATTCATATATATTCATTAGGCCTTGCTCCGTATACCGAAGCCAAGTATAAAGCTAATTTTCGTCATAATTC
>JBEKMY010000035.1:0-34432 GCA_049523355.1 Smithella sp.
CAAATTATTATGGGTGCCGCTGATTTTAACGCCTCCTTCCCAATAAGGAGTAGGTTTTAAATTCAGTTCCTGCCCGGCAATAAGCGGACTGACTTTAAGTTTTAAATCCAGCGATTTAACCGTTACTTCCCACAAGGCGGGGTAATCGGCGTCGGTTTTGCTGCTGTGCCAGTAATCCAGCACTTTAATATCTATATCGTCTTTTTTAAGTGGAATTGTTTTGCCGTCCGGCAGGACAAAAGAGCCTCCGACGTGATCATTATTTCTATCACTTACGTCCCTTATAGAAAACAGCATCAACTCATGATTATTATCCAGTTGAACACTGAACCAATCCCAGCCGACCTTCGGGTAAGCCATTTTCATGGTTCCGAATTCATGATCCATCCAGGACTTTCCTTCAACCTTAATCGGGTAACCGTCAATCGTTAATGTCCCTGATGTTTTCATGTTTGTAAATGAATAGTAGTAATTGGAATATTTCCCCCCCTTATTTACAATGCCGTTTTCCCCATGCAGGGCAGCCGGTTTAACCGGTTCCAGTTCCAGATCGACACTGTAGCCCTTCATTTCGGCATGAAGTATCTGCTTCCCGTTTTCTTCACGCCCGGTCCATTTATCCACCTCAACATCATATTTTTTATCATCGGCTTTCAACCTGCCAAATAAATTGTCCACTTCACTTGCGTGGAATTTCCCGTCTGTAATATCTGTAACGGCAAAATGCGCTATCATGGGCACATCCTTGAGCCAGTAGGCAGGCACAGGAATGAAAAGCACAGGCACTTTATCTTCATTGGCAATTCTTTTGAAAAAAGTTATTTCGTATCCGTAATCTTTTCCGTCATTTCCCTTTAAGTGACCGGTGTAATACCACCACTCGGTCTGTGCCCAGTAATGAGCCGCCAGATCATCAGGCAGGCTCAGAGGCTTAACCGGCACGGCATGATTGATCGTATATGCCGGAGCGCAGGCGGCAATAAACAAGGCAAACCAAATTGCAGACAGGATTCTTAATCTTTTCATCTATCCACCCCCTGATAAAATATTATTTAGAATAGCTTATTGACCACACTGTTAAAATGATTTTTAAAATGCGCTTATAAAAATATTAACGATCAACATTTATAAATTATTAAGATTTTAATATATGTATTGAATAATTTGAAAAAGCAAATTATTTTTCATTTTTTAAGCCTTCTTTACAGGCAAATCAACTTGTTTAAGCGGCATCTTTCATACTGACCGGTTATAAGAATAAATGCCGTTCTTCCAAAGTATAAAAAAAACTCCCTCAAGCCGTACGGCCTTGAGGGAGTGTGTAACAAACAGATCATGAGTTTGTTGCGGTGTTATACTTTAATATTTCCTGTTTGCTATTTTTTTATTATGCCTGTTAAGAAACAGCAGCCTTCACCACATTAATAACCGGATTGGTGAACAGCGCCATTAAAATCGTGTACAGAGCAAATACACCGACTACTTCGCCGATATACATTTTTTCATATTTACGTTTTAAAGAAACCAGAATCAATCCGCCAACGATCAAACATCCAAGTTGAAAGAACGGGAAATTGGTTACGCCTGCTGCCACGTATTCAGCAAAGCTGAAAGTTGCCGTTAAAAGAACTACCGCCGTTGCTACTATTGTTGTTGCTAATGTCTTTTTCATGATCCGTTACCTCCTTAGGTAATTTGTTTATTTGCCAATATATTAATGAAAATACCGTGCCAAAGTTTCATGCAAAAAAATCTTGTTTCTATCTATTTGATATAGATGACTATTTTAGCGATCATCACTGCCGGCAAGCGTTGATGCTAAAAATAAATTTCAATCTTTTTTAATGGAATATTCAAGCAGGTTAAACGAAATGTAAAAAATGAAGAGATTTGTTTGGGCATGGATTTCCGGCGCTGTTTATTGAATTTGTTTCCTTTTTCGCAACATATTGCACCATGTAGGGCACGTTCCCCGAACGCGCCGGCGGACAGAAAGCGTTTTTGCGGCCTCTTTTCAATGGTTAGTCCCGGAAATAGCCTTCTCCAGCCCGGGCGCCTTGCATCAAAAAGAAATTAAATGAATTTAATTAAGCCTTTTTTTTACTTTTCGCAAAGTAAAAAGCAAGCCGTGCGTTTTCCAGTATCTTAAGAATGTCCTTATCAGCATGACAGCATTATCTATTCTGGATAAAATTTTATCATAGAAAATCTTAAATTTACCGTTTCTCCTTTTAAGCTTTTGCGCTTTAAAAACCGATATGCTGAAATATTTGTACCATACAGAATCAAATATCAGGCCGTAATAAAGCCACGGTTTCACATGAGCGGCAAAATGGATAATCATGGGATTGTTTTTTGCCTCATCGAATTCTTCTTCCGGATAAATCAGATAAGGCTTTCTGCCGGGAAGCAGGAATAGATAGTTCATCAGATTATATCTCACCGGAAGAAGTCTAATCTTATTGCGGCATGTGATATTCAGAACATCCTGGTCCTGGAACAGATATCCTTTTTTGATCTCGGCGCAAAATGTTTCGGTCATTTTGTCCTGGCGAATCTTTTTCAGATTCATCAGCAATACGCCCGTATTGATATAATTGCTCTTTGCGGAAAGACCTGTTTCCTTATACCGTTGGGCATGATTCTGAAACGGATCATTAAAATCAAAATCTTTGACACCGCCGAGATAGTAACCTTCCAAATCTGTAGAAAAAAGCTCAGTAAGATCAGTGCAAACGATGATATCGCTGTCAAGATATATGCATTTTTCGTATTGCAGGAGGATCTTGCCCAGCCCGAGACGGTAACAGGTAGGCTTTGTTATATGGCCTAGACGCATCAAAGTATCGGAGAAACTATCCTTCATATCAATAAAATGAATATCACAATGGGGATACGCAGCTTTTATAAGAGCTATCTTTTGGGCAGTCCGTTTAGAAAAATCGGCGGGCACCAGAATATAAAAATCATAAAAGGTATTTTTTGCGGCGTTTTCCAGTATGGAAGTCATTGCCACAGCGGTGGGCATGGCGTAATTTTCATCCGTGGCCAGGGCAATCGGAATGCGAGTCTGAATCATAAATAACTCATCCGGCGCTGCACCCATCAGGCGCCTCCCGGTTTGTTAATAACGGATTTTGCCGTAATAAATAATTGAAGATCTCCGCGGCTTGCCGCGGAGAATCTTCGATTCTTCAGGTAAATCATAATTCTATATTCGCTCGCTTACCCCGCAGCAAGCCACGGTGAATGCGCTCGCTACCGAATTCAACCAGTTTAGCCGGCAGGAGTTGTTTTATAAAACTCTTCATCCTGATGTATGCATTTTTCGAGGCATATCTTACCATAAAGAAAGTATGCGACATTAAAAAACGCCGTATTTTTTTTGCTTCCGAGGCAGTCTCGTAAGGCAGTGTATGTAATTTATCTTTGTAATGAGATGTCCACGTTTTTATTGCGTGAAGATATTCCTTTTCCCGGTGTGTTGTAAAATGAAAAAGAGTCAGTGCCGTTGCATTCATCGCACAATGGAGTGCCGCAATGATTGCTTTTAGTGCAAGATCTCCGCGATTTACGTTTTCAAAAAACGAAACTCGCTCTATATGCGCAAGGAAGCGATGATATTGATTACAAATTGTCATGGACCCCGAAAGAGCATCTTTTCGCAATGTATAATTGTATTTTATTTCATTTGTTATGACTATCGTTTTTGCGCGGTAAAATATTTTATGCATTACGGCCATATCTTCAAACGTTCTGTCTTTCGGAAATTCGATGCCGCTAAAAAGCTCTTTTTTGAACAATTTATCCCACAAGTAATTGCGAAGCCACTTGTCGTTTACAAGCTCGAAGAGCGCTTCATTGCCCGAGAAAAGGGTAACACCTTCGGGAATATCATATGGGAACGGATACTCGGCTGTAGAATTGATAATCCGTTTATTGCATATTGAAATGTCCGCATTGTTTGAGTATAAAATGCGGTAAAGCGTTTTGTAATAATCAGGCTCAATAAAATCATCCGAATCGATGAAACTTAAATAACTGCCGTGCGAAAGACGCTTCCCTGCATTCCGTGCTTCTGATACGCCTGCATTCTCCTGATGAACTAAACAAATCCGGCGATCTTTTTTAGCATATTCTTCGGCAATAACAGGGCAGCGATCGGACGAACCGTCATTGATAATGATTATTTCAAGATTGCAACAGGTTTGCGCTATAATGGAGTCAAGACAGCGGATAAGGTACGCTTCTGTATTATACACCGGAACAATTACGCTTATTAAGGGCAGAGTATTATCCAAAATACCCCTTAAATTTATCTAAATGTATTATGAATCTAAATAGGACATTGAAATAGCAGTTTTCTCCCATATTTTTTTATCGTCCTGTCGACTGTACTATATTTTTTAGGATATTGATTCTGATGTAAAGAAGTATAAGAAGATTGATATTACGTGTCAAGAAAATATAGACCGCAAAGTATAAAGATAAAAATCGATTATAAGAAAATCCATCATTGAATATATAGATTAACATATGCTACAAATATTTTTAGTTCAGGCTACAGCATTTACTCTTTTTAGGACATTAATATGAAATTGAGCGTTGTTGTTTGTTCATTAAATCGATCCGAAAGTCTGAGAAGAATGCTGAAAAGTCTTCAGGAGATGGTGATCCCCGATTATTTATCATGTGAGGTTATCGTAGTAGATAACAATTCGGATGATGACACACGACTTGTCGTCGAAGAAATCGAAAAGCATTTTGAACTAAAAATAAGATATGTATTTGAAAATAAGAAGGGGCTTTCCCATGCCCGCAATCGAGGGGTAAAAGAAGCTGGCGGTGAAATTATCGCGTTTACAGATGATGACGTGATCGTAGACAAACATTGGATCAAAAGCATTGATAAGGCATTTAAAGAATATGATGATGTTGCATGTGTAGGCGGGAAGATATTGCCGATTTGGGAGATTCCCAAACCGAAATGGCTAAAACATGATTTGTATGGGTATTTAGCATTGTTAGATAAGGGTGACACCGTCGCATATATGGATGCGTTAGATATTTGGGGAGCGAATTTTGCCGTCAAATCTGAAATGTTCAAAAAATACGGCCTGTTTGATACAAATCTCGGAAGAACGCCAAAAAAGATTTATAGCGGTGAAGAAGCTGAATTTTTAAAGAGATTGCGGAATGCCGGTGAAAAAATATTATATTATCCTTTATCAATCGTTCATCATTGTATTTCCGCTGATCGAATATCGAAACAATACATGCGCAAGTGGGAATTTGATAATGGGGAGATGGAAGGAATTCGTATGAAAGATACGAAATATTCAGACACTATGATTTGTCGTCACCATGCAACAAAAATAATATTGTTGAAACATGCCATTGTGAGCCTGTTGAAAATTGTATGCTTCGCAAATGACAGATTAAATTATGAATTAAAAATCTGCCGCATTTTAGGGCTTCTGTCAGGGAGAATGAAACGGATACTCATAAAATCATAACCCAAAACGTTATTCTCATTTACATAGATATTCCTCAATAATTCATTATACGCGATACGATTATTTCTCAATCCGTAATTATATTTCGATTAGTTTCCAGGACGCGGGATAAAAATCAAAAGTTGGGATGTCTATGTTAACAAAGTGACGATTTGGCGCGTAAACTAACTGTCCCGGCTTTTTCCCGAGCCACGCCCCCCACCAACTAAAAGTACTGTTGCCTGTAATGTGGTGCTTGCAATGACTCATCAACCTCAAATCTTCATAATTTTTTTCATCACCATTGTGGCCGACAAAAGTCGAGGGAAAGTCCAAACGCAAACTTTCTTTTGCCCGTTCGATGTCATCGGAAAAAACATAAAAATGCGGACTTTTAACGGTTTTCATTAAATCTTTTACGGCTTCGTAGTAATAACTTAATGGTAAAACACCATGTATTGAGGCTTTTGGGGTAGCCTTATCGCCGTGCCTGACATGAATACAAACGGAACTCGAAGAATCTATTTCTGCCAGCATTTTTCTATTGACTTCATCCGGCGCATCTTTAAAAACAAAGTCGTTGCGAATGATGTTCTCAATGGAAGTAAAATATTTTTCAGTTTGCCAGTAACCGACTAAATAGACATTCGCCTTAAGTGACCAGGTTAAAAGATTAGGGTCAAAAACCCAGAATATTTTTGGCGGTTCAATAATGAAGGAACGTTTATAGTATTTACAAATGCTGGCATGACGAAAGACTTTGCCAATAAATGTTTTTTCTAAATACTTTTTAAAAGGCGCCATATCCTCCGGTTCGGCAATTTGAGCCTGGACGTTAAAATACTTCAAGCAATATATTCTTACTCCTTCTCGTGGGTCTGGATTGGTCGCAGTATAATAACTAACATCCAACTTAAGGGGCCTTTTATGTATAATAGAAAGCCTTCTTCCCAGAGCATACTGAAATAACTGGTTACCCAAACCGCTATGCAAGCGGACGATAATCACCTCATTTTGTTTTTGTTGACCTGCTTTTGTATCCATTGGCATCGCTTTTTTAGTCCGTTAATCAGTTTTAATTTCATGCATATTATTTTTCAAATAAAAACTCAAATCATTAATGATTACAGGTTTGTAACCTGGAAGCAACAAATAAAAATAATATTTCAGAAGCAATGGAATTGATGATAAGGAAATTCTTATTCTTAAACTGTATTATTTTTGAAATCATATTAATGCATGATAAATAATTGTTTTTGGAAGAACATAATCACTCAAAATGCTTTTAAAAATCAATTTGCCGTTGTAATGGAATATATTATTTTATTTTGTAAAACGATTCCATATTAAACAATAAACCGATATAGGTTCTAATGATGTTAAAACGTTTTTTCATTATATTCATTTTATTAACCATTTCCGTTTTCTGTTTTTATTTTCTATCTGGCAACAGAATGCCCGAGCCAATATCGTCATTGGAAAAACTGATAGATAACAGGGATAATGCCACACAATGGCATAAAATTAAAAGAACAAAGAAAGTAAAGGGCATTGCCCTGGTTGTTCACGGTCTCAACCTGAAACCTGAAAGAATGCAATGCATCATCGCCGAGCTTAATGATGCCGGGATTGATGTTCTGAACCTGTCCCTGCGTGGTCATGGCAACAATTACCAAAAAAATCCCCATCTCTCAGATGATCAAGCCAGACTGGAGTCATTCCAAACCGTAACTTATCGCTTGTGGATGGATGAAATTTACACAGCTTATCTGAAAGTAAAGCATAGGGCAGATACAAAAAGGGTGCCTGTCTTATTCGTAGGGTTTTCCTTAGGCGGGCTGATGGGGTGCGACCTCCTACTGTTACATCACGATGTGTCTTATGACCGTATGATTTTGTTTGCGCCGGCTTTAAGTATCACTGTAGAAAGTTATCTGTTAAAAGCACTGATGCCGTTTCCCGGTATGGTTATCGACAGCTTGTCTCCTATATATTACCGCTCAAACGAAGGTACACCTATGGCTGCCTACAAGGCTGTGTTTGAAGCTGTCGACTATTTTAATAAGAATGCCAGTGATAAACTGAACAAACCAACGCTTATTTTTATCGATGAAAAAGATGAATTTGTGCCTTTCGCAAAACTAAACGAGATTATCACACAGAGAAAACTTGACCGCTGGCAAGTCCACGTTGTGCGCAAAGACAATTATATAGGCGAAAAAGTCTCCTATCATTTGATCATTGATAAAGACAGTGTCGGTCCGCAGATGTGGAGTCAGATTAAAAAAGCCATGAAGAAGCATTTCAATATTGGCGCCTGAAGCATTAATTTGCAACCAAAACGATTTGCTTTTCGATTAGGGATGGTTTGTCCTTGGCTATTAAATATTTATTGCAGAAAGTATATATTCAGATTTCTTTATGCCTTGAGATAACTATGCAAACCCGGCAGATAGTTGACTCCAAGGTATGTGAAGAGGACACAGCCAAACCCGATGATGGCAAGGATGGCCATACGCTTTCCCCGCCAGCCTCGTACGTATCGCGAATGCAAAAGAATTGCATAGACAAGCCAGGTGATAAGCGACCACGTCTCCTTGGGGTCCCAGCTCCAGTAAGAGCCCCAGGCGTAATGCGCCCAAACGGAACCGGTCATGATTCCGATGGTAAGAAAAACAAAACCAAGGGTGATGCTCTGATAAATTAAAGTATCCAGTGTTGTAAAATCGGGCAGCTTTGCTGAAAAGCCCGCCGGTTTTTCCACACCACCTTTTTCCTTATTTTTCAGCAGATAGATTAAACCGCAGCCAAAAGCGATGGTAAAGGCGGCATAACCCATAAAACATGTGACGACGTGGCTTGTGAGCCAGTTGCTTTGCAAAGCCGGGATAAGCGGTTCGATGCGATTGCTGATATCCGGCGCGATGGATGCATAAGCCATAGCCAGAAATGCTATCGGTACGACAAAGACTCCAATAATCCTGCTTTTAGTCCGCCATTCAATGATCAGATAAATCAGAATAATAGTCCAGGCAAAGAAGATCATTGATTCGTAAAGATTGGCCAAAGGAACATGTCCCATGCCGAGATCGTAAGAGTTTTTCCATCTTAGAATCAGGGCAATCGTTTGCGCGATGAGACCCGCCCAGGCCAAAAATGAAGCGGCTCGCCCCCAAAATTCTTTTCCGGTAATCAATCTGAATAAATATAAAACAAAGGAGGCAAAGTAGACAAACGTCACCCAGCTTAAAATCAGCGTGTGGTTCATGCTTTTATCTCCTCGTTAATTCGCTTGCACAAATAATCTATTTTCTTTTTCAGTTGCTGATTATTCCGGTTGCTTCGGCCTGCCATACGGATGCTGATTTTTGAGTCTTCCTGTTTTATAAAAACCCATAAACGTTGATACTGAATAAAAAAGACGATAATCAAACCTGCGACCATAAGTAATCCTCCGAGGGCAACAAGGGGAATACCGGGGTCGCAAACGAGGTGCAAACCGGTAAAATAAGTTTGTTCTAAACGGTTAAGCGAAAACACAAACGGCTGGAAAAGGCCGGGATTGAACATGGGCATCTTTGTCAAGAGGTCGGGATTTACGGCGACGATCTGATCAAGATGCTGAAAAACCCAGAATTGAACATCCTTTTTTTGTGAAACAATCCTCAACTTTATGGCAGGTCCTATCTGCATTATATTTTCTTCAACACGTAAAACAAAGCCCCTGGCTCTGCTCTGGGGCAAGAAAAAGGTATCTCCGGCAGCGAGCGTCATCTCGCCACCGTTTTCTCCTGCATTAGTGTAGGTGATTATTGCCTTGATTTCAGGCGCTATACCGTAGGTCGACTGGTAGAAACGGAACCCCTCGAAGGTGAGGGGGTGATTGACAAGCAGCGTTGCCTGCCGCCTGACTTGTCCATTTTTGATAAAGCTCAAGTCGGAGCGGTAAGTTTTAGGAGTTCCGTCTTTATAAAACTCAACCGTAAATTTATCGCAGCGGATGGAAAAATCCAGATTATATAATCGATTACCTTTTGTCATATTGGCAACATTGACGGATTCGCCTTCTTTAATATTGATATCGGCCTCGAGGCCAAAGACGGAGCCGATAATCGCTCCGGCAATCATTATTAAAACGCTCAAATGAATAATATAAACGCCAAAAAGAGAGAAACGACCCCGTTGGGCATAAAAAAAGTGTCCTCTCTTTTCCTCAATTTCGCCGATATGACCATAATATTTTTTCAGGGAGGATTTTACGATTGGCTTTATTTTGCCGATTTCTTTATCTACCGTAATAATCCGGCCCTGCGGAAGATTATCGAAAATACCGTCCGGTTCCGGAAAATGCGGAGCATTGTATTGTCTCCATAATGCAGGAAAACGGTTTATGGAACAGATGATAAGATTAAGCGATAGAAGCGCCAGCAGAATGTAGAATAGCGAAGAATGATAAAGATCGGATAAACAAAAAAAGAGGAAAACCTTACCTGCTCCCGGTGAAAGATGATTGGCAAATGTTTGAACAACATCGGGCGAAGGTATAAAAGTGCCGGTAATAAAGAGAAGGACAACTAACACGAGAAGAGTAATTGTCAGTTTTACGGAAGAAAAAAATGACCAAAGGGCGTGCTTCTCTATCGGCAACCAACATGCTCCTTGTACGTGTTAATGTTTACTAAAAACCAGCCATTGACGTAATCGAACCTCAAATCGTTCATGCTCCGATCACGAATGCCTAAGGATTACTTGCCGGTTCTGGGCAATGTCAAACAGTAATCATAAATGAGTTTCATCTCCTGATCGGAGATTTTATCCTTGGGAAAAGCAGGCATCACGCCTTTTGATCCATCGGCTTTTAATGGATTCCTGTTATAAGCGGTGAAGGCGGCAAGACTTTTAGTCTTGGATGAACCAATAAGCGGTATAGCGGGATTGATTTTATTTCCGCCGTTGGGATGGCAGGCGCCGCAATGGTGGGCATAAAGCTTTGCTCCGTCTGGCGCTGCCGAAGCCGTGTTGCCGGAAGAAATCGTTGTCACTCCGAAAAGCACCCATCCGACGATGGGTAAAATAAATAAAAACCAGATTGTTGATTTTTTCATAATACCTCCAATTTTTTGGTCAGATGATGGCGGCTTTTTCGTTTAGCAGCCCGACTCTTTCGAGCATCTTAATAATACACTCTCCAGAATTATCCTGTAAAGTTAAATTTTTTAAGAGTCAATAAATCGAGAAGAAAGTCCTGCGGAAATTGTCCGCTTTTTAATATTTCTAATCCGGCCCTTTCGTCTGCAACACGGGAAAAACTTTATTAAGAATCCAGAAGAAAATGAAGGGAAGCGCCGCGATGAGCAGAGCGCCGCCCAGGCCCTCTTTAAAAGTTTCCAGACCGTTGGGGATGATGGGAAGCTGGTAATCCATATACCCTGAAAAAGTCAAAGAAAAAGATTGGCCGCCGATGACCACGTTCCATCTCATCATGAAGACCCCGAAAAGCACCAGCAAAAGCGCCGGAATTAATCTGCGGATTTTTAAACCGGGGAGCAGAAGGAGAATAAGAGGAACCAGGTTTCCCATGAAATATTGGAGCAGGAAGATATTAACAAAATCTGTTCCATAGATGACATTTCTCAGGATGTCCCAGGATTTTACTGCTGTGTAACCGCGAAAGACCAGATCCAACAGCTCCAGACTGATCGAGAATATCATGAAAAAAATAAGATATTTCACAGAGGTCTGTACCGTGCTTATTTCCTCGCTATTCATTTCTTTGACTGTGGAGAGAGCGGCGGAATCATTTTTCCGGGAAGCGATAAATTTTTTCATTCCCATAATGATAATATAGATCAGCATGCACAGAGCGACGCCGGAAACAATAGCGGACATGATAAAAATAACCGGCATGAGAGGGGTCATCCACAGGGCATTGGCTTTTACCGAGCCGAAGATGAAACCGGCGTACCCGTGAAGGAAACAGGCAATCGGCACACCGACTCCCGCCAGAACCTTGATGGCTTTGGCGTCCAGCTTCAGGCCGGCATCACTTACATCCATGGCGCCGAGGGTAAGAATTGTGTGTACCGCATATCTTATTGTTTCGGTCAGGCTCTTATTCGTCTTGCTTTTGAGTTCTATTGATACTTCCACCAGGTGCTTCCGGAAAAGAAACCAAAGTTCGGCGGCGACGACTGATCCATAAACAAACAGCACGACGCCGAAGGCAGCGATAGCCGAAGTAAAGTGAGGCGTAAGGCCAACATAGAGACTTCTTTGGGGTTGCCCAAGATGCATCAGGAGAGGCAGGGGCGCAACCATCAACAGGGCGAAAGAAAAAACAAGGGCAAATCTTGCGATTTCCTTCAGCGGCTTAATGCCGAAGAGATGATACAGGGACGAAAGAACAAAAGCGCCGGCCACGAGCCCTGTCATGAAGGGATACATTACAATCTGAATGGCCCAATAAATGTACTCATTGGGATAAACGAAAAGTTCCTTGACTGTCCATAATGATTCCAGAACCATTTTTTACCTCACCTCTTCGCCAAGCCCTATATAGTAAACTTGGGGGTTGGTTCCATATTCCGGTTTGTGGACTGCTACCTGTTGCGTGCGGATGATCTTTTCCACGGGATCTGCGGGGTCTTTGATATTGCCGATCAATCTTGCCCCTGTCGGACACGCCTGGACGCAAGCCGGCCGCAGGCCCTGGTTAATCCGGTGATAACAGAAATTACATTTATCAGCCACGCGGTGGACCGGGTGAAAAAACCTCATACCGTACGGACAGGCCATGATACAATAGCCGCAGCCGATGCACCACTTCCGGTCCACCAGCACCACCCCGTCGGCATTCTGATAAGTCGCGCCTACAGGACATACCTGCACACAGGAAGGCTTTTCGCATTGGTTGCAGAGTTTGGGAACAAAATATGCCTTTTTTATTTCTTCTGCTGGAATATCTTTAAACTTACCGCGTCCCAGGTCGATCCGGCCGGTCGTAAATCCGTACCTCGCTTCTTTAGGAGTATCGGCAAATACTTCTCCTTCTCCGTTAACGATATATCGTTCAACCCATGTTCGGGAAACACCGGCATCAAAGGGGATTTCGTTTTCCAGCTTACAGGCTTTTACACAGAAGCCGCAGCCAATACATTTATAGGTATCAACGAGAAACACAAAGCGACGCAGTGATGTCCAAGCCAAAACATCGGAGGGCCGGAAAATTCCGTCCAGTCCTTTGAACAGCGCCAAAGCGGCGGTCCCTTTTATCGTCAATTTTATAAAATCTCTCCTGTTCACCTATGCCTCCTAATGGGGTTTGGATGCCTCATGCGGATTGTGACAGAGCACACATTCCAACCCGGGATTATGCTGATCCGGATTGATGCCTTTGATTTGCGATCTTTGACTGTTGGGATAGGAAAGATTTGCATGGCACCGAAGGCATAGCTCCCGGCTGCGGTCGAGATCAAGTTTTGCCGGATCTGCCGGATGGGAAAGAGCCGGTCCGTGACAGTTTTCACATTCAATATTTTTATGTTTTGAGGAAGTAAGCTTTTGCGCCTGTTGGGTGTGACAGGCCGCGCAGAACTCCCGGCCTTGATATTGTACCGTGAAATTCTTCCATTCCTCGATATTTGATTGCCGGTACCAGCCATACGTATACCCCCGTTCATGAATTCCGAAATCAGAGGGTATCAAAATGCTCCTGGCGATTAAAATGATCGCCGCAAGAGCCAAAACTACAAATAGAGGCCGCAGCACATGCATAAGCTAAATTTCTCCAGGATTGTTCGTCATAATCATCATTGACCTCTTGAAATAATTTGTAGCGCCCCTCACTTATTTAGAAACGGTAAGTGAGGGTAACAAATCCGACATTGGATTCATAAGAAGGATTATTGTAAGCTCCCGTCAAATATGCCCCGTTCGTTCCGGTGGTGGCCGGAACATATTGATACCCGTCATACTGCGCGTCATTATAATCATATCTTTCATAGACATAACCTGCCGCTACTGATATCGCTTTTGTTACAGTATAAGAAAGTTTAATGCAAAAAGAGGAAAGCCTGTAGGCATCCCAGTCGGGAAGATCAATATTGTCCTGAGTTCTGCCCGCAGGAAGTGGATTTGCACCCAGCAGATAAGTGTAATCAACCCAACCATCGGCCAACAGATAGCTGTACTGGAGCAGCAGCGTAAGTTTTTCCGGGATAATAAATATTTCCGAGCCCGCCATGTAACTGTAGTTTTCGCTTTTTTGCGCTGCCATCCAGTTAAAGTCGGTCGATGTCGGCGGCAGTGACGGATTAACTGCGCTTACTGTCTGCCGCTGGAATTGCTCCTGCCGGGCGTATTCATAATCGAAAGAGCCGAATAACCTGATTCGTTTGTTGATCAGATAATCCACATCGATTAGGAATTCATCATCCCTGTCACCGGTCAGTCCTAAAATAGTATCCGGATAATTCGTATCTCTGTGCTTGTAACCAAGGCTGATGCTGAAGTTATCGGCTGGGAACAAGTCCAGGTAGGCTTTATAGGTATTTCCGCTTTTACTGGCGGCATCAAAACATCTGATGAAGGTATTAATATCGGTCGGGTCAGTCAGCTGGAAATCCGCTCTTCTGTCCAGTCTTTCGTACCCGACACGGGCGGTAAGGAAATCAAATCCCTTCCACCTTAGTTCAGCGCTGAAGAGATTATCCCTGTCATTAGGAATGTCATCTCTTTCTCTGCTGATTGTTGAATAAGTGTAAGCGCCGAGGAAATTAAAATTTGCCGGCAGTTGGAACCCGAGTTCCGTGCCGTATTTCACTCTCCGGTAGTTGAACAGGTCGTTGGTGAAAGTTGCAGGCGTCTGGGTTGCATCTGTTATTGTAATAACATTTGATTTATTTTCATGCTCGTCATATTTAAGGAAAAGTTTGACATCGAGGAACGACAGCGGTTTTGACGTGACTGAAGTAGCGATGTTGTTTGTAATGACTTCGCCATTAAAGAACGGGGTGCCCAAACCGATGTTCGTCAGTCCTCCGGCAACATCACCCACATATGAATTGCGCAATACGGCATCCGATCTGGCGTCGGCTGTAGCCAGATCAACATTGAACTTGCTGTTTAAAGGCAAGTTGCTAAGCGCACCCTTGAGATTGATTTTATAGAACTGGTTATCCGGCGGCATTGAATAGGTATCCGTTACCGACGCCGTATTGTTTGTAGCGGGATTGCGGAAATTAAAGCTCGTGTTGGAATCGGTGAAATTACTGTAAAAATAGCCCAGAGAAATGAACAGGGGCTTGCGAACATATCCGGCAAGCAAATTGATGCTGTTTGTTTTGTAATCAATCGGCGCTGGAAGCTCTAAGGAAATCCCACCGGGTGATGTTCCTGCTGCTCCGATGGGATAAATGCCTGTCCGTTCATCTACAGCAGCGGAGAAATCCAGAAAAAAGGGTTTCAAAACATCAATCTTGAATCCCGCACTATAATCTTTACGTTCTGTTGAGTAATCAAATTTATTCCATGTGCTGGTATTGGTGCTGGGCGGTTGGGTGGGATAGGTCAGATTGGCAGTACCCGCACCCGAATATAATGTTTGCGCATCATAGGTGAAGTTGTGAGGGATTTCACTATAGTTAACGTTGAATTTGAAGTCACCCCATTTTCCACCTTCCAGATCATAACTCTGTGTATCGTAGAACATATTACGGCTGTAGAAATCCACATAATATTTATCATCATCATATTTGATTTTAACATCGCCATAGACACCACCATTCTCAGTGTCTCCGTATTCGTTGAATTTAGCCTTGTTGCCGTTTACATTGACTAGAGTGCCTTGCGTGCTGATTTCACCGGAAAATTTATTCTCCTGGTCATCGGCAAAGGCAGGACTCAAGGAAAATAAACCTAACAAAAGAAATGGTAAAAATGTTTGACTTCTCATCGTCACACCTTTTACCGGATAAAGTATTGTCCCCTAACTGAAGGGCCATTGCTTCCATGAATGTTGGTATGGCAGTTCAGGCAGCCGCGGGCAATTATCCTGTTTTTCCCGGATGCGGCAGTGCCGGAAAATGTTTCAAACCTGGTGTAAATTGTTCCGGGATGCCGGGTGGCGTCGTGGCAGCTCTGACACAACAATGGCGGCTTCGAAGACAGAAGCTTTCCGTGATTGCTGCCGTGAGGCACATGGCAGGTAAGACAATTTTCAGCAACCGGCGGATGTTCCCACATATATGGCCCGCGCTTTTCGGCATGACACTTGAAACAGAGTTCATTTACCGTGTCCGCCCTCACCATCTTCGGCCCCGATCCGCCATGCGGGTCATGACACTGGGTGCATTTCATCAGGCCTTCCTTAAGCGGATGATGTGATTGTTTATCGACCTGAGCCCGGATAGAGGCATGGCAGGTAAAGCAAAGCCCCGGTTCGTCCATTTTTAAATTTTTTTTCATTCCGGAGTGCCCGCTGTGACAATCACTACATGAAACTCCGTTAATTTTATGCCTGCTTAAATCCCAGAAAGGTACGATTCTCGAATTCTGATGACAGGCAAGACATCTGGCCTGCTTCATTTCCGGATTTTCTTTTTTATTGAAGGCAATCATGCCCGTTCCCTTGGCGCCGGCTTTTTGTACATGCACAAGACCGGGACCATGGCAGGATTCACAGGCATTGCCATTGGCCGGGTTTCCCGGAATTGCCGCTTTGGAATGTGATGATTTCAGATAATTATCATAGTTTTTCTGGTGACAGGCCCGGCATACGTCTATACCGGCATAATCATCATCCGCAAACGCGGATTGGTGAATAATGACAATTAGAAATACCAGCAGGGAAAAGGTGAAAAGAGAAAAGAACCAAACATCGATTATTTTTATTTTCATAAAATTATCAATATGTGAAGTTTCTTTTTTCCGTGTATTAATATAAGAAAACTTATCTTGTATGTCAACTAAATATTGACCCCGAAATCGCTCTTTTCATGGTAATATTTATAAGGCGATTCGCCCATTAGCTTCTTTCTTGACGTCATTGACAACTGTATGTTAAAATATTTTTAAAGTAATCTTAGAGGTTGTGCTTTTATGAAAATAACCCGCTATATTATTTACATTTCACTACTTCTTGGAAGTAATCTTTTTTTTGCCGGCAATGCATTTTGCAAAGACTATAGCAAAGGCAGGGCTATATTCAGAACTAACTGCACAGTGTGCCATCTCATCAAATCAGAAGACGATCCTGTTTCTGCCTTCAATGCACAATATAATCCCAAAGATTTTACCTCATCTTCAACATGGAAAAATCTCAGTGAAAAAAAGATTTATTCTGTGTTGACCAAAGGGAAAGGCGTTATGAAACCGGTTAAATTGAGCGCCGAAGATTACAAGGCTCTTATCGACTACATGATCAATGATCTGAAAAAAAATAGTCAGTAATCGAGTGCAAAAAATCAGTTTACTTTAGGATTTATAAAGCGGAATCCGTTCTTGCCGGCTTTTTTCACGCTATACATGGCTTCATCGGCCTTCTTGATCAGCTGATCCATATCTTGACCGTCGTCGGGGAAAAGCGCGATCCCGATACTTGCGGTCACAACCGACTGTCTCCCATTGAAAATAATTGGTTGGGATACCAGGTGAATTACCTTTTCGGCAATCTGCGCGACATTCTCCGGAGCGTTGATTTCGGTTGCGATGATTAAAAATTCGTCTCCTCCGATACGAGTAACCGTGTCGGTTTCGCGCACGCACGAAAGCAAACGTTTAGCCACTTGCTGGAGAACATAATCACCGGTATCATGGCCAAGTGTGTCATTGACATCTTTGAAACCATCCAGATCGATAAACATCACGGCTACTGCTTTCTTATACCGGCGAGCCATGTTAAGAGCTACAGACAGCCGGTCCTTGGCAAATCTCAAGCTGGGAAGGTCTGTCAGCAAATCGTGAGTTGCCAAATATTGTATCTGCTCTTCCGCCTTTTTGCGCTCGGTGATATCCCTTGTTACCGTTAATATTCCAGTCGGTTTTAAATTTTTGTCCCTTAGAAAGGATGCCGCAAGCTCCACCAGAATAGTAGAACCATCTTTACAATACTCTTCAAGTTCCATCAATATAGTCCTCGTTAGATCGGCGGTTCCGCTTAACTCCAGGGCCATCTGATCGGCGAAATGCTTACGTGCTTGCTGCAGAGAATCGGGTGTCAGCATTTGATCCAACGTTTGTGTCATCGCTTCTTGAACCGGGTAGCCGCGAAGCTTTAGTATTGAAGGACTAATATATGTCGGCTTGAGATTCAGGTCAAATACGGAGATTGTATCCGCGGTGTTTTCAGCAATGAGACGGTATCGTTCTTCGCTTTCGTACAACATGTTCTCTGCTTGCTTGCGTTCTGTAATGTCCAGAATGAATCCGCGAATGCCAACCGGCTCGCCGTCAACCATAATCGGCACAGATAAAGCCATGGCATAAAAGGTGCTGCCGTCTTTTTTCACGGCCTTATATTCGAGATATCTTTTATCGCTGTTATCGTTGTCTTTTATTCTGGTCTGTATCCTCTCCATCGCCAGATTGCGATCAAGGGGTGATACCAGGTCGAAGATATTTATACCGCTTACAATATCTTCTTGAGTTAAACCGAATTGTTTAAGGCCATGCTCATTAGCGTAAGTGACATCGCCTTTCATGTTTGCCTCGAAAATCGTCTCGGGAAATACTTCAGCAAGTTGTTTGAATTTTTCCTCGCTTTTCCGCAGTCCATCCTCCGCCTTTTTGCGTTCGGTTATGTCGCGGTAGTTGATAATTATAGATTCAACAACATTATTGTTTACCAGGTTGCTTCCCGTAGCTTCGAGCGTACGCCAGCTTCCATCCTTATGGCGAAGACGCAGTTCACCGTTTATAACCGGAGAGCTTGTATCCCTGGATAAAGTAGTGAATACATCGACTAAAGCCTTAACGTCATCCGGATGAACAATCTCACCTCCGTTGGCGCCAATCCTTTCTTCAGGTTTGTATCCCAAAATACTCTCAATTGCAGGATTTACATAGAGAATAACCCCTTCCGGATTAACCAGAACAATCATATCCGAAGCGTGTTCTACAAAAGCCCGGAAACGCTTTTCCTCGAACCGTAATTTCTCCTCCATACGTTTGCGGTCAGTTATATCGCGGGAAACTACCTGAAAGCCCGTAACCTTTCCATCGTTCACAATCAACTGTGTGTTTTGCCCAAACCAGAGATTTTGGCCATCTTTCGTAATAATGGGATATTCTGAATATGTATTTTGAAGTCCCTTTACCATCTGACGACCGAAGAATTTAAGAGCATTGTCACGCATGTCCGGGCGGATCAATATTGTATACTGCTCTCCAATAAGCTCCTCTTTCTCATATCCCGAAATATGGATCATCGCCGGATTTACAAAGGTGAAGTTTCCATTGACGTCAGTCCTGAAGATTATATCACTGGCATTTTCCACCAGGACTCGATAGCGCTCTTCGCTCTCCCGCAGTGAATCCTCCGCCTGTTTACGTTTGGTGATGTCGCGAAAGGTCACCACCACGCCTTCGACTTTGCCATCCCTGATGATCGGTGTGCTGAAATAATCAACGGGGAAACTGCTGCCGTCTTTGCGCCAGAGCACCTCGTCCTCAACATGGCTATCGACGGCCCTGGTGAAGGAAGCATACATGGGACAATCTTCCACCGGGTAGTTTGAACCATCCTTATGAGAATGGTGGATGAGAGCGTGCACCATTTGACCCAACATCTCTTCTTCTACATACTCAAGCATGTGCAGGGCGGCAGGGTTGACGAAGGTAACCCGCCCCTTGGCATCGACAACAAATATGCCATCTCCGACTGCATCAAGTAACTGGCACTTACTCTCTTCACTTTGCCGAATAGCCTCGTGGGATCGTTCTGTTAAATAGATAATGGCTGTAAAGATTATAATTAAAAAGCATACGAAAATCGTTGCCAGAATACCGGTTAGTTTGTAAATCCAGATACGGTCTGTCGATGTCAGCAGCACAATCGACCATCCGCCGCTGTCAATCACTTTTCTGGAAACGAAATAATTCTTCCCTTTAAAAGTTACTTCCGTGCCATCGACCATTTCCTTTTGGGTAACAGCTTCAAAGGGTTTATTGCCGAATTGCTGGGAAGCAATCAATTTTTCCTGTGTCGTTTTGTCCAGTGGCCAGAAACTTTTTCTAACCATTTCCGGCTTGCTGGACAGAAAAATAATGCCCTCAGGGCTGATAAGAAAGCAAAAAGGATATTTTCTGAAAAAGATTCCCATATCATCAAGATCCTTTTTCATAGTAACCACGCCAAGCACCTTGCCTGGACGATTCTGAACCGGATAGCTGGCATAGAAACCTCTCTTTCCGGAAGTAATGCCAAGAGCAAAATAATGATAAGGTTGACCTTTGGCTGCCTCCTGAAAGTATGGACGAAAACGATAGGATGTTCCAACAAAGCTGTCCGGATCTTTCCGGTTGGAGGATACTATAGTCATTCCGTTGGCATCCATCAGGTAGGACACGGAAGCATTTAGGGCGGAATTGTATCTGTCTAATGCACTGTTGGCATTCTCGATATCCTGACTACGTTTAGACGTCAGTGCGGGAACGATCAAGGGAGAACCAGACAGGGATTTAACGGCGCCTTCAATGGTTGTGAATATAGAGGATACATAAGTAGACAGGGTTAATACTGAAGCCTGACTCTCCGAGATGATTTCCCGCCGGGCCTGATAGCCAAGATAGTGCGTGGCAAACCAGCCGGTAATAACGACGATCAGCAGAAGAATCATCGGTAATGAATAAATGAAATGTCTTTTATTCAAATGCAAGATCTCCTAACATATAGGTAAAAATGCTTCCTTGATAAGAACCCGCTTCTTTGTGTATTAAGTGTAAGGTAAGTAACTTTGTGTGTCAATGAAATCATTTACTGGATTGTTTTCTCCATCTTATGCAAGCTGACAGCCTTTCTTCCGAAATAATCTCAGGCTGGCGGTGACAACTCTTAAATTATGATCCGGAACGATTAAGGGTTCACGGACCGAAAGAATGGCTATCAGCTTATCCGGAAGCAAGAACCCACTAGAAATGATTGATTTTTTGTTGCTTTTAGTCCAAAGAAATCTTCTATAACTTGACAAAAGCAAAGGTATTGATTGAAAAATGGCTGAACTTTAACCCAACATATGGTACCTTATCTTAAGATAAGGTAAATGAATAATCAGCTGTCATTAATGTTTAAACAGGTGCCAGGTATTTAATATGAAAATCATTTATGTAACCGATATTCACGGCGCTTTTGAACGGGTCCAAACTTTGTTGTCCGAAACATTAGCGGATATCTATATAATTGCCGGCGATCTCATTGATATTCCCTTTTACAATATGAGCACAGCCATCAATTACCATGAGCTTCAATCCTATTTTCACGGCTTGCGTGTCAGAATGCAAAAAGAAAATATGGTCATCGAAGATTTTGTGGACGAGTTGCTCGATACGCCCAACATTTCTGAAGAAATTGAAAAAAAAGGCACGAAATATCAGCGGGACACCATTCGCGCCCGCCGGGTCCTTCAACAAAAATACAAGGTTTTGGAGAATATTCTTACAACCAAACAGAGTTCTCTGATATTTGCCCTGCCCGGCAACTATGACATGGATTTGAAATATACGTCTCTCCATGAACGCGACCTCCACCTGCACTGGCATGATGTGCACGACTTCAGGATTGCCGGTTACGGAGGAGCCAACATCTGGACGCCGGGAATTCCCGAACGTTACGTAGTTCCTTATAGTGGAAGCGCGAATGTTGAAAGCGGCCATAATGAAATGTATAATTTCTTCAAAGCCGTAAAGCCCGACATCATTGTAAGCCATCAACCGGCACACGGCATTCACGACCGGGTAACCCAATTTGGAACATCCGGCTCAATGGCGCTACGACATTACTGCGATAACAACCCCGTCCTTTTATGTCTGACAGGTCACATTCATATGGATTGGGGGTTTCAAATCAGCGAGGGAACCATCTACCTTAATCCATCCAATTTCGGGGAAGTAACAACACTGACCGGCGGCGTTTCAGAAGGCGGCTTCTTCTACATCATTGAAATGGAAGACCGGCTGGTCTCTAAAATTATCTTCAAGAAGCTTGTTGAAGACCGCGTCTATGATATTGCCGATTACAATCCACAAGGCAATGGACACTGGAAGGAAACAATCGTCGATCCCGAGCGCTACAAAGCCCTGAAACAGGGCGATAACTTCGATTTAAAAACCGAAAAGTACTCTCACATTCCGGAAGTACAATTATACAACGAGATTAAACAATTTTACCGCATGTTCCAGACGGAAGAAACAGAAGAGCGCCTCAACAAGCTCGAACAGATTACTAATCTAATCGAAGGTGGAATTCACGATGATATAGCAATGGATGTCATGGGTTCCACGAATATGGGACTTTGCGAAAATACTTCCGATATCGATTTTGTTATTTATGTCCGGTGTGATCCCGGTTTTGAGGAAGACGTCAGTTCCTGCGAACAATATAACAATGCCAAAAATATCATAGAGAAGATTTTAAGTCCCCAATATGCCTTCCAAATTATGGATGCTATTGATCTGAATGTTGTGGAAAAATCCATCAAAGAAAAAAATTTTGAAGACGAGATGTTGATGCGTTTTGTTGCCTATAGAGCCATCTGCCGCCCGATCAACTACCGCTTTATTGCTCCGGTGGAGGATCTATTAAATCAGGACATGGAATTCAGGACAGAGGTTGAGGGAAGCATTCGTTCCTATTTCCAGATATTCATCAATACGTCGCAACATACGCGATCGTTTAAGAAATATGAAAGCCGGATCAAGGACATCGGCATCAAAATTCCCGAAACGATCAGAATGAAGATCAAAGAGTATTTTGAACAGAATACCGATAAGAATGAATGCCCGGTAAAACCCGAAAAGGTAAAACCCGAAAAGGTTAAGTAATATAATTCATCCCTGATATAACGGGCGGGGCGGGAAGAGAGCAGACAAATTAGTATTCCTATTTCCCGCTCTCGATGGATCGCAGTATATCGTCCATTTTGCGGAGCTCTTCGCCATAGGCTCCCCAATCCCCCTTATGCAGAAAGTTCTGCGCCTTCCGGTAATGGGAGAGCGCTTCCAGAGCCCGCTTCCGGTCGGTATTTTCCCCTGCGGACATTGTTGCGGTGGTCTTGCCGATTTCCTTTTCCCGCATCATTTCCCCACCGAACAGCTGCTGCAAGGCCAGTTCCAGATTTTCCTCCATGACAATGGAGTTTCCGTAAGCCAGAATTACACGCTTGAGTTCCGGAAGCTGTCCTTTTTCGGCGGCAAGGTATAGCGATTCGACATAGAGGATGGATTTCTCGATGGGAATGGCCAGAAGGCCTCCCCTGATGACCTGCGAACCCCGCTGATTCCATAAAGAAAGCTCTTTCGATATCGCCGTATCCTGATTAATCCGGGCCTCTATTTGCTGCGGCCCGTAGACAAGCTTATCCTTTGAAAAAAGATAGACAATAACTTTCCCATAGTTGGGTGCATCACAACGAGCGCCCATCCAGGCGGACATATTATCTCTCTTGCTGGGTGTAAAGGGCAGCAGGAGGATAAATTCCTCTTTCTGCTCTTCGGGCAGTTTCATGATTGTATAGTATGGTTCCATCTCCTGATCGACGCCTGCCGGAGTGGCCCAGAGATCTTCCTTGTTGTAAAAGACCTGGGCATCCTGCATGTGATAAGCTCTGTACATCCTGGCCTGGATGGAAAGCATTCTCGACGGATAGCGGATGTGTTTCTGAAGCTGGGGCTGCATATCTCCCAGTTTCTTGAATACCCCCGGAAAAATCCGGGCATAAGTTTGAATTATGGGATCCTTTTCGTCACTGATATAAAGCTTTACCGATCCGTCATAAGCATCCACAACGGCCTTGAAAGAATTACGGATGTAATTACCCATTGAGGGCGTCGGTTCTGAATAGGGAAACAAGCTGGTCATAGTATATCCGTCCAAAAACCACAAAAGCCTTCCTTCAGGAGAAATCACTAAATAGGGATCACTGTCCAGCTCCGCAAAGGGAACGATCCGGGCGACCCGATCCTTTATCTGACGATAGTACATAATCCGGCTTGAGGGCGTAATATCATCGGAAAGGAGCATGGTGAAGGAACCAAAGCGAACAGCAAAAAGCAGTTTTCTCAGAAAGGACAGCCCAACGCCGCCCTTGCCTTCATACTTGGAGTAAACGTTCTGGTTTCCCACCGGATAGTCGAATTCCGGCCGATTTGTGCGTACAAAGACGTAGTCATTGGAATTCTCGCCATAGTAAATCTCGGGGCGGGAAATCTTGATATTGATCGTGGAAGCAGGCGGAATATCCTTGATGAAAAATTCCGGGAGCCCTTCCTTTGATATACGGTTTACAGGACTCAGGACGGCTCCGTAGCCGTGGGTGTATTCTATATGCTCATTGACCCAGGAACGCGAAGGCAGCGACGCATAGGAGAGTTCCCGAGGGGAGAGCATTACCTGACGGTACTCCCCGTCTATCTGGTAACGATCATTATCCACCCCGCCGAATTTGTAATAGGTGCGGATTTCCTGCAACTGGCTATATGTCTGCAGAAGAGGGTCGTGGTTCCACAGGCGGATGTTTTTGATGGTCAGGTCATTGCGTTTTAAGTCTTCCCGGGTCAGGTTCTCCTCTACCGGAAATTGTTTGTCTTCGATGTCGTTGAGCCGATAGGCCAGCCGGGTAAACTGGATATTTTTTTCAATATAGGGTTTCTCCAGAACGATTTCATTGGGAACGACTTTAAAGCTCTGAACCATTGCAGGATAGATCCCGCGACCGAACACGAGAAAGGCCACAAAGAAAAGCACGGTAATTGCAGGGTATCGCCAGCTCATTTTGAAAGCAAAGCTCAGGAAGGCGACGCCGCATAAAAAAGCAAGCCCCATCAATCCTTTCAAAACCCATAACTGGGTGGTTACATCGGTATAACCGGGGCCGAAGACGACTCCCCGTTTGACGAACAGGATTCCGCTCAGTGCAAGCCATAGCCCGAAAATCGCGACGAAGAAAATAAGAGCTAAAAGAATAGAGAGGTGAACCCGGGCGGCAGGCGCCACCTGCAAAGTGCGCGGCAGTGCGAAATGGAAAGCCCGGCGGACAAAATAAAGAAAGGCTGTAGAGATGGTCGTGAATATCAATACCATCATCAGCCAAGAGTAAAGATGATTTAGAAACGGCAGGCGGAAAACATAGAAGCCGACATCACGCTGAAAAAGGGGATCGGTAACTCCAAAGGACGAAACGTTAAGAAACCTCAGAAAATTTTCCCATTGACTTGAACCGATCAGGGCCGCAAAGAGGCCCAAAAGAAGAGATCCGATTAAAATCAAAAGTTGCAGGGGCCTGTTGGCTATTTCCAGTTTTGAAATTTGGATCCAGCCTTCCTGATCAATCACAGGCAGCCGGGAAGTCAGTCGCATGGCCGCAAAGAGGTTTCCGTAAAAGATGACAAAGAAGGCAAGCCCGAAAAGCAGCGCCATTTTCAGTTGAGCCAACAGCGTTATGGTAAATACATTTTCATACCCAACTTCCTGAAACCATAGCCAGTCCGTGATCAGCTCCACAACCTGGCTGGAAAATAGTATTATCAGAAAAAGAACCACGGATAAAATGATCCAAGTCCTTTTGCCCGACATCAGAACGCTGTACGGCCCTGTAGCATTTGTCATCCGACTTTCTCCTTTGCTTTTTTTAATTATATTGCTCTATTTTGTATTTAGGTAGGATTTTTTCTTTTTATATTATCTTTAACGAATGCCGTCAATAAAAAAGGTGGATGCTTTCACACCCGCCCCGGTAACGGTTTGAACTGGTACAGTGATTGTGGACACCTCGAAAAGAGTGTTATAAGGAATAAACTTTTGGAGGTGAAGGATGACAGCAAAGCGCAGGAGCTATACGAAACAATTTAAAATAGATGCCGTTAAACTTGTAACCGAGCAGGGATACAATATTTCAGAAGCAGCACGGAATCTAGATCTTCATCAGAATCTATTGCGAAGATGGAGAGAACAATTAAACAATGACCAAGTTCAGTCATTTCCTGGCAAAGGTCATATGATATCGGAGAAAGGAGAGCTGAATCAGTTACGGAAAGAAAACAAGCGTTTGCGGATGGAGCATGAAATTTTAAAAAAAGCCGCGGCCTTCTTTGCCAAAGAATCGATGTAAAATATAGATTTATCCGGCAGCAACAGAAGGTCTATCCCATAACCGTTTTGTGCCGGGTGATGGGCGTCAGCCGGAGTGGATTTTATCAATATTTGAAAACAGATAGTCACCGGGAAATGCATAGAGATTTTATATTATTGTCAGAGATTCGCAAGATCCATAATGAAACCAGGGGTGCTTATGGTTCACGCAGAACATCTGCACGGCTCCGTTCTAACGGGCATGATGTGGGCAGGTATCGAGCCCGGAGCCTAATGAAAAAGGCCGGCATATTTGTAAAGCGCCGCAGGAGATTCAGAATAACAACAGACAGCAAACACAATCTGCCAGTTGCTACTAATCTTCTCAATAGAAATTTTCAAGCTGATCGCCCTGATAAAGTTTGGTGCAGCGATATCACCTATCTGTGGACAATGGAAGGCTGGTCGTATCTGGCTGTTGTAATTGATCTGTATTCGAGAAAAATAGTTGGTTGGGCGATGAGTAGCCGCATGAAGGAATCTCTTGTTAAGGATGCCCTTTCAATGGCTTATTGGCGAAGAAAACCGGAAAATGGATTGATTCATCACTCTGACCGTGGCAGCCAATATGCCAGCAGGGATTACCGGCACCTCCTGGATGTCTATGGGATGATCTGCAGCATGAGTCGCAAAGGCGATTGCTGGGATAATGCTGTTGTGGAGAGTTTCTTTCACAGTTTAAAAACAGAATGGACGTCTGATATTCTATATCGGACAAGAAACGACGCTAGAAATGATGTGATCAAGTACATTGAAATGTTTTATAACAGCCAACGGCTTCATTCGTATTTAGGATACAAACAACCGAATGACTTTGAAAAGAACTTTTTATTGGCAAACGCAGCTTAACGGGGTGTCCGTTTTTACTTGACCAGATCAGTTTAATATTTAGAGCCACATTCTAAATTAGACACATTCATCGCACAGGGGAAGATCAAAATCATTTATTATGAAATCCATCATTATTCTTCCATATAGGGTTTTACAATTAAGTCCCATTCTTTTTCCGAATCATAATCCTTTTCCAGGATCCGACAAGTACTCGGTTTGTTATCATTTTCAAATTGTATTAATGATCCGTATTCTCTATTTTCATTCACATCAAAGAATGTTTTCATCCTAATACTTTCAATTTTACCATACACATTTATATATTCTGTTGAATTAATTAGGATGAAACATGTATGGAATTTTTTATTATAATGATAAGTGTAATTTGATGTCAGTCGTTCTCCTTTCTCCCCATTGATAATTCCGCCACCGTATTCTTTCTTGAAATACTCTTCACTCTTTTTTCCACATTCTTTCTGTAAATCGTCATTTCCTTTTATTTTTTTCTCCGATGGGGATAATTGTTCTTTTATTATGTTATGATTATTACATCCGACTAAGGATATGAATGATGTTGCGAAGAAAATAATAAGAATGGATAAAAACAATTTTCTTTTCACCTTGAAGCCTCCATGATTAAAAAAATGACTGAACTAATGAAAATTTACCTAACTTTTTTATGATACTAAATTTCTAATGATTTACAAGATTTAATTTCCTTTTGTTCAATCACTATTACAAAAATCGCGAACAAGAGTCAAGGACAGCAGGTCAAAATTGGAATCTGATACTCCTTGTAAATGGTTCAGAATTGCATGCCGATTCACAATCGAGCACCAAAGGGTACTTATTCAGTGGATGACTTAGTGGCATGTTCTACTCGAAGGAATTTTTACAAGCTTGAAAATTGCTTATTAAGAATTATATGAGAATTGGTTTATTTAATCAAAACAGTCCCCATTCTCTTCCACGAGGTTGCATAGTGTAGTGCGCATTCAACTGCTTACTCAGCCTTCGCCACTTGGCACAATCCGCATTTTTGCCCACGGTAAATAAGAATGATCCATCCACATTTCGGGTAAATAATAACGTCTTATTTTTATAAAATAAAGGACCATGATCTCCAGATGGTGGCACATTTAGTTTATCCATTTCATTATTTCCAAATTTGAGCGTACGTTCAAAATAATCCTGACCATCCCAAATTAAAGTAACATGACCGATAATTTTATTTCGCTTAACATCAAGAGCGGGGTATCCAAAAAACACTCTGGTGTAGCGTGTCATATCAAGTTGATTGCCTGGTTTATCTGGACCTAGATTGCCTCCAAGAGCGCCAGCCTGGATCCAGAAGTTGTCGAATGTTTGAAGTTGTCTGATCTGTAATTCGGACAATGGCTTTTTTTGAACACGCTTTTTAAATTGTTCAGGTGTAAGATCGTCCTCGGTTGGAACAAACTTATCCTTATTCTTGAGTGATTGTTTGCAGCGGGCTATATAAACATCCTTTAATTTACTGTATGGATTGGCTTTTTCCCATTCAGCATAAAACCAACTTAGCAGTTTAATAAGTTGTGGATTCTGGGAAGATTTTATTAATAATACATTACCGCACTCACACCCCTTGGTCAAACCACTGCGGGATAAATTTCCTGACCCACAGATGATGGCACTTAAATCCTTCCCTTGGAGAATATAAAGTTTTGGGTGAAATATTTTGTCAGGCAAACATCCTAATCGAGATATATTTTTCTCCCCGTTAGGAATTTTTACCTGTGATCTATTGAACGCTTCAAGTTGAGATAGCGCTCGTGGGTCGGAGCGGCACCAGTCTATTCCGACAAGCCATTGTTTGCTCATACTGTCCCAATTTTTAGTGCCAAATTCTTCTCTGAAAATATTTTCTATGATACTCACACCACCAACAGTTGCGTATGCAACCGCAGCAAACATCTTATCATATATACCCTTTCGCAATGCAATCCTAAAGAGATCTGCGTATGGTTGGTCTAGCCATTTTTGAAGAATATATTCAATGTTATTTTTTGGGCTTATTTTTTCTTTCATCAATGGACCTCCTTTATTCGGATACCCAGTTGTTTGTCATTACGTCACCTTAGGCAATTTTTATTATTAGGACAAAATGACCCATATTTGCTGTTCAATTCTTTATTTCCCGACTTTGAGGACAGGTGAAATTCTTCTGTGTCTTTCCTCCACAAACTATCTTTTTAGCACCCGCTCCGGCGTTTCTTTTCCGGTGGAAAGAGGCTGGTGTATTTCTGATACAATTCAAATAAAAATGCCATGCGCTGGTCTTCGGTCTGGAAATTGGTTTTACCGTAGACGGCATCAACCGATTTGTCCAGTTGCTGATGAGCATTGAGAAGATCCGGCGGCATGGTCAGTGGATCATAGAGGTCGGCAAGAGATGAATCAGGGAATTGCGCGCGGATGTCAATCACTGTCTGAGCGGCGGCTTCAATAGCCTGCTTTTGCTTTTCGGTTGGATTTTCCGGCCAGGGGAAATTATTGTAAACGATATCCTTAGAATATCGATAGTCACTCTTTAATCTTCCGCAAACATAACTAACCCAAGCCATGTGCATCGAAGATGAAATAATACCAAAATGAAAAAATGAAGCGTCCTCAACTGTTAAAACTTGGTCATTTGCAATAACATTAGCATTTACAAAACCAATAGGAATGTATTTTCTTCTTTCGGAGGAAACTCTTGGAACTAATAAATAATCAGTCTTAGGTTGAGCTATTTGACAGAATAATGAAGAGGTTCTTGCAAATCTTCTAGTAGCCGCTGCTTTACTAGCCAATCGGAATTCTTTAACTAACTCGACTCTTTTTATAACTTCATGTAATTTACTTAATTCATCAGGTTTAATATCATTTAACCATAGACAATATCGTATATAGCCATTAATAAATTCTTGTGCACCAGTATAAGGTCTAATCCATTTTTTAGCATTAGGTTCTTTTTTAAGAAAATCATTTCTTTCTTGTTCTGTAAAAATAAAGTGTCCTCCATCGCGAGGCATACTGCCAAAACGCATAGCAGGAACCTGACAGATAGGTTCTTTTCTATTTACAAGAAGCACATTAGGAGCATCAATTAAAAAAGGATTTATGTTTTTAGCCTTAATAGCATGGAGCTTTCCATTAACCGTATCGTAGTCATAGATAATTTTAACTGGTGCATCGTGAGTGGCAAAACCAATTATTACGCAATGAACCGCTGCTTTTCCTTTTGCTTCATTGTTCCATTTAAATGTTCTATGGGCAAAATTTATTCGACATTTGAAACGATCAAGAATTGGTTGCCACAATAACCCTACCTGCTCACCTTGACAAATCGAGTTGGTTGATACAAATCCAACTTCAATAGACGTTCCATAAATAAACTTCGCAGCTAACCAATACCAACAAGCTACATAATCAAGCACGCCAGAACCTTTTAAATCTTGAAAAACAAAATCCACATCCGCACGAGCTTGATCAGACATAACCATTGCGCCTGAAAATGGCGGATTGCCCATGATGTAACTTACATGCCGGACGGGGATAACTTCTTCCCAGTCAATTTCAAGCGCGTTGCCGCAGACAATCTTGGCACTAGTCTCCAGAGGAATGCGCGCGAAGTAGAGGCCAAACTCTTCGGACACCAGCAGATTCATCTGGTGATCCATCAGCCACAATGCGACCTGCGCGATCTGCGCTGGAAATTCTTCGCTTTCTATACCGAAAAACTGGTCAACATTGAGATTAATAAGTTTATGAATATAAATCTCACTTTGGTAGATTTTTGACGCTCGTAAAATTTCAAGCTCCAAGAGGCGCAACTCGCGGTAGGCAATAACGAGGAAATTGCCGCAGCCGCAGGCGGGATCAAGAAAATTAAGCCGCCGCAGTCTTTGATGAAATTCGAGGAGTTTGTTTTTGTTGTTTTTTATTTTTTCAAATTCTTCCCAAAGACCATCTAAAAAAAGCGGCTTGATAAGTTTTAGAATATTTTCTTCGCTGGTGTAATGCGCGCCCAGGTTGCGCCGCGCCTGTTTGTCCATGATGGATTGAAAAAGCGAGCCGAAAATAGCGGGTGAAATTCTGCTCCAGTTGAGCGCGCAGCAGTTTAGCAGTTCCTGTCGCATGGCGGAATCAAAACCGGCGCTAGGCAGCATCTCTTCAAATAGTTTGCCGTTGATGTAATTAAAAGCGGCAAGCTGTTCGTCGAGATTTTTCAAACGCTTTTCGTGCGGCGTGTTCAGAACCTGAAACAAAGTGCTTAAATGATGGCCAAGGTCGGAGCCGTCTTCGCTAGTGCGCTGTTCGATATATTCCTTAAACTGCTGGCGATCAAAAATTCCGGTATCTTCGGCAAACAGGCAAAAAAGAAGCCGCACCATATAGAGTTCCAGCGGATGCCCGCTGTAACCGGCATCCTTCATCTGATCGTGCAGTTTACCCATCTGCTCGGCTGCTCTAATGTTGACCGGGTCTTGCTCCTGAATTTTGTGAGTCTGATAACCAGCGATAAAACTGAACAGGTGCACGTTTTTGTGCAAATCTTTCAGATCAAAGTCGTGCTGTTGATTTTCTTCCAGATTATATAGCCGAAAGCGGGCAAAATCGGAAACTATTACATACTTGGGCAGGTCGCGTTCGGCGATGCCGGAAAAATAATCCAAAGCTTGCGAGTAGGCCTTTTCTAGATTTTTACCGCGTGATTTGTGCTCGACAACAAGAACGCCTTTCCAGAATAAATCAATATAGCCGTCTTTATCGCCCAGCTCTTTAACATGCACTTCAAAACTTGCCACCCGTCGCCGGGTAATGCCGAAGACGCTGAAAAAATCATCCCAGAAGGATTTTGCCTCGGCGTCCTCGGAGGTTTCGTCCTGCCATTCCTTGGAAAAAGCAAAAGCGCGTGTTTTAATTTCGTTCCAGCTTAGCGGCATTGACTCCCTTAATATCTTAATTTCTTAACAATCGAATTATTTTATAAACTTACAGCTCTTTTTATTTTGCAACAGTTATTAACTTAATTAACTGCTTCTGCCTCTTTTAAAAGCCACTCGATATTTAATCCCATTAGTTCTTTCTTTGCTTCTGTATCTAATTTTCTTACTGCATTATAAGATAAATATTTGACGCATTTATCTAGTGCAAGATATTCATTAGAAAATGTTGGCCTTCGTAACTGTTCAAAAACCTTGTTTTTCCGTTCGCTATTAGCCACAATAAACAATGGATATGTTGAGTTCGGTGTAAGTGAACGTAAATCTGAAAGTCTAAGTATCCCTGAATATATACTAGTAGAATGTTCTATTTCAAAAGCAGATTTTATTGAATAACCCAGTTTCCAAACGGTATCAATATTCTTTATGTATGATGGCACATCGATTGATTCTTGAAAGGTTTTGATTACAAAATGATGGAACCCAAACATCGAAATTAGCTTTATTGCCTAATCTGATAAGCCGCCACTGTATTTCTGTATGCTCTGTCGGAGATTTTTCGACTTGTTCATCAATAAAAGTATTAATAATTTCTTTTTTTTCTACTTCAATTTTTTCAAGCTCTTTTCCAACACTCAAATTTTCTAATAGAGAAATTAAGTCACCATATACTGAAAGTAATTGATTGGCTTTATCTTGATTAATAGCCATGAATTTTTGTGGATGAAAATTTTCTTCATATCCGAGGTATTTGCTTAATTTTGATATTTCAATATCTAATGAAACATCATTAATCATGAAATAAATATATTCCCAGGTTTGTCCATCATCGTCTGTGCCCCAAAAATATTTTGCTAAATCAGCTTTTCTTAATTTCATCGCGATTTCAGCTGCAAGAATAATCTTACCTTTACGATAAACCATTACATAATCGCCTTCTTCCATTGTTTCCCAATTTCTAACGTTACTTGGTCCGGGGACAGCACCCCAGACAGCGTATGGGCGACCATGTGAATATGCTTTTAATTTTGTTGCTTCTTCACTTGTAAGATATCTACTAAATTCATCTACCGGCCGACGATTTTTTATAGTGTCATTATAGTGTTTATCAGTCTTATGACCACCACTCGCCAGAACGAAAAATATTTTTTTAGATTTATTCATAATATTCGTTTATTGGTTTAAATATGAGACGGTGCTCTGTTTTTTATACCAGCAGACATGTAGCTTATTAATCGAGCATCATAATACAACTTCTTAAAAACATTGCAAGAATAAATTTGAAATAATTTAAGAAGTTATATTCCCTCGAACCACTTTTACTATGAATTATATGGTTTGGTAGTTCGACACTTTGGAAATGCCAAGCAACCCCAAAATTTTTCTCCCTCATGTTGGCCATTTTTTACTGTCCGCAAAATCATCTGAGCACCACAGCCAGGACAAATCACATTATTTTGTTTATCAATTTTGATTTTTTGTGCATTCGCTACGTGTTCTTGATGCGTTTTAAAAGATGGGGTCAGTCTTCCAGCTTCAATTTTGATGACGATTTCTGTAACTGCCTGCGAAGACAAAACTTCCCGTTTTTTTGACTTGATATACCGGATATAACCGAAACCATAAGTTACATTTTCCGGCATGGCCGTTTTGAATGTGCTATCTCCAACAAAAACAACCAATGAATGAATTTGTTCATCCTTCAAATTCAACAGTTGTTGCAATGTTTTTACGTGTTTATAATTTTGACGAAGCGGGTTTTGAAATTTATCCGAATGCCCGAATAATTTACTTACCCACATTGGATCGTACGAATTGCCGAAAATCCAGCCTTTATAATTTTTTGTTTCGACAACAAAGACGCCATAAACACAAACAATAATATGATCGATTTGTGTTGTTCCGTTTTCTACCGGCAAAGTTACATTTTTTATAATATGGTACTCACTTTTATCAAGCATCCATTTTGCTAAAACGTTTACAATAAACTCACCCGTCCAACCTTTGAACCTGGAAGATTTTAGAACACCTATTAGAATAGCAAGCGGAATCAAGAAAAAGATTATACTACCAAAAAGCTGTCTTATAACTGGTAAAAAGTCCAAAGGTGATTCTCTTTTTATGCGTATTTTTATAAACGGCTTCTTTTGTCAGGATGTTTGTGGAGCAAGAATACAACTTCTTCAAAACATTGGAACTATTAAATGACAAGTTTTATTTATATAAATAATCATGTATAAAACGACAATCATAACAAGTGAAATAGGAGAAATAGATGTCCTTACAAACTATTTCAATTAAACACAAAACTCCTCACAGTTGAAGTTTTCCCCTCAGAAGCAGATCAGAAGTCTTTAGAAAATCCTTAATTATTCTTGGTTGGGGCGGGAATTGAAGAGATAGGTCAACCATTTATAATCATTGAATTTCTTAATAGATAATTTATTCGCATACCCCCAAAAATACCCCCAAAATAATAATATTCTACTGTAGAGTCCATCTTTAGATCTTTAAAAGCTACTCATTGGGTAAGGTAACAAACAGTGTCAGCCATCCTCCTCAGTAGTAGCTGTACCCGGTGATCAACATTAGCTCTGAAAATCTTCGATCAGCTATACCAGCTTGCCAATTAATTCTTCCGGAGTCATTACAGCTGTGGTTCAGCTATTCATTTGCGACTTAAAGCTGATGACGGACAGCAAATTTTATTCCTTCAGGGTAGCTTCCATAGGTCGATAATTTGATGTTCGAAACAGCAGAAGGCATCGAGGTAAGCTACTAAAGATCGTTCAAAGCTAACA
>JBEKMY010000036.1:0-22500 GCA_049523355.1 Smithella sp.
GCCGGGGATGCCGGTAAGGGATTTGCGGTAGTGGCCGAGGAAGTAAGGAATCTGGCCATGCGGAGCGCGGAAGCGGCCAAGAACACGGCCAATTTGATTGAAGAAGCAGTCAAGAACTCGGAAAATGGGGTTAACATCAACGCCGAGGTTTTGAAGAACTTCCAGGAGATTGCCGATAAATCCAACCAGGTCAGCCATGTAGTGGCGGAGATCGCGGCAGCATCCGAGCAGCAGGATCAGGGAATAAGCCAGGTGACCAAGGCTGTGGAGCAGCTTAATCAGGTAACCCAGCAAAACGCCGCCAATGCCGAGGAATCGGCCAGCGCCGCCGATGAGATGTCCTCTCAGTCCGAGGAGATGCGCAGCATGGTGGCCGGTTTTAAGCTTACCGGTTCAGGGGAATACACCCATTCCCCGCGGTCAGGCAGACAAACGGGGCATCTGTTGCACAATAATCCGGCTCAACAGAAAAAAGGCTTCAAAGCTTCGGCCGGCCTTGTGCCCGATCCCCGCAAAGTGATACCGTTGGATGACAAAGACAGCAGCATATTAAGCACCTTCTAGCTCTGCCAAAGAGTGATATTGTTGAAAGTTCCTTTCTCTCCTGCTTAAACAAGTGGAGAGAAAGGAACGGTCAAAAAGTGACTATAAAGATCACTGAATCTTTCATACGGGGGCATTCACAAAGTCTATCTGTATTATTTTTCCAAATTGTCCGTTGAATTAATCAGCATTATACGAGTACTTAATGGCTCAGAGTATGTTCCAGCCATTTCGCCAGTAGTTTCGTTTCCTTTTCTTCCCATTGAGGCGAATAACGGATTTGTAAAAAAGATTCGTAAAGACTGTCAATTGTTTTTACCGCGTTTTCAATAAGGTAAATTCGTTCCAGAAGGCTTCCCGAGGGATCTTCCTGAGTTTCCTGCCAGTCTGGCGCGGGCATTTTCAGAGATTGAAAATGAAAACAATCAGATTTGAAAGTAAATTCCCATTCGTTTTTATCATGAATCAGTTTAATTCCAGCTTCTTTAACTTTTTTCCCCTGACGGATTGCTTCCTTGCCTTCTTTGAGCTCGGCGTGAATTCCGTGACAGACGACGCTCTGGGAATATTCGCCCTCTCCCGCTTCCAGAACAATTCTTTTTAAAAAATGAAGTTCGGCTTCTTCTTTGTTTATCAAAGCTATCCTTCCATTGCGTTCTTCCGATTTAAACCAGAGCCAGGTTAAAAATTCACGGCCGATTAAAGAGGCGGCTTCCGTGGATTCAGATTTTGTCGATATCAGATTATTTTCCTGCGGTGAAAAACGCCGAAGATTCAGCGAAAACGATTTTTTGAACAAATCAACAAAGTCATCAGCCACTTTGTCGGTCAGTGAAGAAAAGTAAATTGTGTTTTTTCCCACAGCCCAGCAGACATCGTAAAAAGAAGGTATGGCGTCAAGTTTTGTCAGCAGTTCAAGTTTTACCTTGTCTTTAATGGCCATGGACATGGACTTGTTTATTCTGTTTTTGCCGCTTTCGGCAAGGAGACGTCTTTCCTCTTCCATTAATTTGATCTTCATTAGTTTAGGAGAGATAAGCTTACGATCAATGCGCATAGAGAAGATAAGGTAATCGCCCAGTGCGTAATTGGCATTTTCAAAATCGGTATCCAATACATCAGTAAGCGAAACCCATCCCAGCCGTTTTTCTTCCATTGATTTGAACTTATCCGTAAAGGAATTGGCCCTAATCCTGCTATTGATGAAATTTAAAAAGGCCTGAGGGAGCTGGCCTTCTACATGAAAACGCGCGAAAGTAAAACTCCCTTTAAGTAAACCCATAATTAATACCTCACAAGGTTGCACCGTATATTATACCGGTCGGAATGTGTCAAGAATTTATGTTGGAGATTGCTTTGAAAATTGAAGAACTACCGCGGCAAGCCGCGAAGAATCTTCGATACATAAGGAACAATATAATTCGGTATTGGCTCGCTTACCTAAAAAGCTCGCGAAGGTGTTTGCGTTTGCTGCCGAATTCAATCATTTTAGAAATATATCCGCGAGCTATTTATCCGTAGACAGAGGATTTGTTTTGTGTTAGTGAACTCCATGTTTTGGGGTTTAAGTCAATGAAAATAAAAAGAATAGGGATTGTTGCCAACATTGAAAAAGAAAAGATCGCCGACCACGTCAAATCATTAAAAAAGTGGCTGGAAGAAAAGGGCGTGAAAGTATTTCTGGGAATGGAAATCTCCCAAAAAATGGCTCTTGGCGGCGGACTTAAATGGAATGACCTGGCGCGAAAATCACAACTGATTGTTGTTTTGGGCGGCGATGGTACAATGCTCCGCACAGCGCGTTACGTGGCTGTGCACAAGGTTCCCATTCTGGGAATCAATATGGGCAGTTTGGGTTACCTCACCGAAGTCAATTTAAACGAAATACACTCGACGCTGGAATTAATTATTTCCGGGAAATTTGTGGCGGAAAAGAGGATGATGCTTGATGCGAGCATTAAACATGGAAAAACGGTTACCCATGTCGGCAATGTTTTAAACGATGTCGTAATAAATCGCGGCAGTTTGTCTCGCATGAATGAACTGGAAATGGAAGTTAACGGCACATATCTGACAACGTATAAAGGAGACGGCCTTATTATTTCCACTCCCACAGGTTCCACCGCCTATTCGCTTTCCGCCGGAGGTCCCATCGTTTTCCCCGGGAACGATTTGATTATTGTTAATCCCATTTGTCCCCATACTCTGACTAACCGGCCGATCATTTTTTCTCATGATTCCAATCTGGAAATAACTCTCTGGTCCAAGGATAACGGCGCTATGCTGACTTTGGATGGACAGGAAGCTTACAGGATAACGTCTGGCGATGTCGTGACGATAAAGAAATCGAAACATGCAACAATGCTGATTCTTTCTCCATACCGCAGCCACGGGGAAATCCTGCGTTCCAAGCTGGGTTGGGGTGATTTGCCTCCGGGAGCCAAGAAAAAGAAAAATGCTTAATGAATTGAGCATTAAAAATTTTGCAATTATTGATGAACTTCATGTTTGTTTTGGTGAAGGCCTGAATGTTATTTCCGGTGAAACAGGCGCGGGAAAATCAATAATTATCGGCGCGGTTAGTCTGCTTCTGGGCGATAGGGCGACATCTGATATGATCAGAACTCAAGCCGATTCGGCATCTGTGGAAGCTATCTTTGATATTGCCGGCAACAAACCGTTGCAGGATAAAATTGCAGCCATGGGTTTCTCAGCCGGAGATGAATTGCTTGTTCGCCGGGTGATTTCACACGCGGGTAAAAATAAAGCGTTTATCAACGGGCAAATGGCGACTTTGGTCAATTTAACCGCCGTCAGCGAATTACTGATTAATATTTGCGGACAGCATGAACATCAGGTAATTCTCAATGCCGAAAATCATATCGATATTCTGGATGAATTTGGCGGTTGCCTGCCTGTAAGAGCTCAGTATACGGAAATTTATAATCAATATCAGCAGATCAGAACTCAGATTGAGAAATTAAAAGATTTGAGTCAAAGGCGGGAAGAAAAAGCGGATTTGTTTAAATTTCAATTAAAAGAGATTCAGGATATTAATCCGCAACCGGCGGAAGATACGGCGCTGGCGGATGAAAAGAAGGTTTTGATTAATTTCCAAAAGCTATCCGGCTGGGCCGCCAATGCTTACGATTTACTCTACGGCGAAAAAGATTCCATCATGGTTAAGTTAAAGGAAGTTCAGAATCAGGTTAAAGAAATAAAAAAAATAGATTCGAATTTGCAAATTTCCGACGTGGATATTGAGAGTAGTTTTATTGCTCTTCAGGAAACCGTTTTACAACTGCGTGATTACAGCAAGAATCTTTTCTTTGATTCCGAGCGGCTTGCGGCCATAGATGAACGCCTTGAATTGTTAAACCGTCTCAAACGAAAACATGGCGGTTCTCTGGAAAATGTTTTTCGCAGAAAACAGGAAATAGAGGAATATCTGAAAACGGTATTTTCTATGGATGAAGAATTGGAAAAACTGACCAAAGAGGAAGAAAAGGTTCAACAAAACCTGCGGCAAAACGCGCTCAAACTTTCTCAAATCAGAGGGCAGGCGGCGAAAAAATTACAGGACGCGGTAGATAAAGAAATACATGCTCTAAACATGCCGCACGCATCCTTTTCTGTGAATTTTAAAAAAGATGCTGATGATGCCGCTGAATTTTTCGGGCCAAAAGGCAGTGATGAGGTTGAATTTTATCTGACGGCTAATAAAGGAGAAGAGTCCAGACCTTTAAATAAGGTTGCTTCGGGCGGCGAACTGTCAAGAATAATTCTGGCATTGAAAAATGTTTTGTCGCGCACCGGTTCCGTTTCATCAATTATTTTTGATGAAGTGGACAATGGTATTGGAGGGGCCGTGGCGGAAATTGTCGGCAGAAAGTTAAAAGAAGTTTCTGCCAACCATCAGGTTGTCTGTATTACTCATTTGCCTCAAATCGCCTGTTTTGGAGATAAACACATGTATGTTTCCAAAAAGGTTGTGAAAGGCAGAACGGTCACCTCTTTGGAAGAACTTGACAGTGAACAGAAAATTGAAGAAATCAGCCGTATGCTTGGCGGAGTAAATGTAACTCAAAAAACAAGAGAGCATGCCCGAGAGATGCTTAATGGTTCTAAATCATACAAATTCAGTAATTCGGGAGAAAGAAAATGATGAGGAAAGCGCGCATTGATGATGTTAAAACTATTCACCGCATGATAAATTCATCGTCGGGGAAAGGTGAGATGCTGCCGCGTTCCCTAATGGATATTTACAGTTCTTTACGGGATTTTTTTGTTTACTATGATGAAGATGAAACACAGATTATCGGTGTTTGCGCAATGAACATAATCTGGGAAAATCTTGCGGAAATACGGTCGCTTTACGTAGATGAAAATCATCGCGGGAAAGGCATGGGCCGAAAACTTGTGGAAGCCTGCATTTCCGAAGCCATTACCCTGAGGCTCTTTAAAATATTCACATTGACTTATAAGAAAGATTTTTTTGTTCAATTAGGCTTTAAGGAAATTGACAGGAATTTGCTGCCGGAAAAAATCTGGTCTGATTGTTTCCGCTGTTCCAAATATCCCGATTATTGTGATGAAGTAGCGATGATTGTGGAACTATGAAATCATGGTTTAAAACCCTTCCCTTCATTATGGTTATTTTCTTCAGCGGGTGCGTAAGTTTTCCCCCGCAGTCTTCTGTAAAGTCTCTCGAATCGTTTACTCCCGTTTCCATCGCAGATATTGATTTCCAGGATGATCTTGACCAGGCGTCGCTGGATTTGGCGATAGATCACAGCATTAATTATTATGAAAACGCCGGTCGGGATAAGGTTTACCGAATCGCGGACGGATTAATTGGCGCTCAACAATTAAAGGAAACACTAAAAGCATTTCGCGAGATTCTGCATGGAACGGACAATAAAGCTGATTTAAGAAAAAAAGTTGCCGAGGAATTTAATATCTATCGTGTCAGTGGTTCCGGTGTTGCCAAGGATGTGCTTTTTACCGGTTATTATGAACCTCTGCTTGAAGGTTCCCTGGAACGCACCGAAAAATACAAATACCCTCTTTATCGGGTGCCGCCTGATTTGATTAAAAATGAAAACAAAATCGGCCGGATGAGTAACGGTGAATTTGTTCCATACTATAGCCGCCATGAAATCGATGTTGAAGGCGTTTTGAAGGGAACGAATCTGGAACTTATCTGGGTTGATGACCCCGTGGAATTGTTTTCCCTGCAGATACAGGGTTCCGGGAAGGTTAAGCTGGAAGACGGGACTATTTTAACAGTTGGTTATGCGCAAACCAACGGCAGACCTTTCCGCAGCATAACCAAATTCATGCTGGATGGCGGCAAAATAAACAGCAGTGAAGCTTCTTATCGTTATCCATTTTTAAAGGGAAAGAGTGATCAGGAAATATATGATATTTTAAGCTACAATGAAAGATACACATTCTTTCGCTTTTTGAATAACGAACCCGTGGGTTCTTTAGGCGAACCGGTAACTCCGGGCAGATCAATCGCTACCGATCCGGAGTTTTTCCCGGAAGGAGCTTTGGCATTTATCCATTTACGCAAACCGGTTTTTGACACGGAAGGTAATGTTAAAGAAACAGTTGATTTCTCCCGCTTTGTGCTCAGTCAGGACAAGGGCTCTGCCATAGAAGGACCCGGCAGGGTAGATCTTTTCTGCGGTTTTGGCGCAAACGCGGAATACACTGCCGGTACTCTCAAGGAAAAAGGAGAGTTGTATTTATTAATAAAGAAGTAATGTCAAGTAGCAGGGGATATTACGATTCACTTATTATAGGGGGTTGTGGTTTCAAGGTTATTTTTTGCAATACAGCGTGAGTTCTGTAGATAATTAATCCGCAGGCGAGCAAATACAGAACCATATTCTTTCTTACGAATCAAAGATCTTCAGCAGCTTGCCGCGAAGAGATTCAATTTTTCTGATGTGGATATTATTGCCGGAATGAGCATCGAGCTCTAAAATAAAACCTTTCAGAGAGCAAGTCTTGATGGGAGACAAATATTTTTAAATATAAGGACATTATTCAGCAAATAATCATTTTTTTCTTGATTGTTAATCTTTGTTATGCTAGTCATAGCACCGATTTAGAGGATAAAGCACCCATCTAAGCCAGAAAACAAGCAGGTTTGAGCAAGATTATTTAAATTTGTTTTTGAGACGAGTTGAAGGATATTGTGCTTTTCCAATAATGGTTGCAGATACAATTTACCTGTCTAAATGATAAAAACTCTGATTATAACCGTGGAAACGGTTAATCATAAAATTTTAAAATTTTATTTTAAGAAAGGGGGATTTTAGAAAATGACGAAGGCAGAGTTAGTTGGAGTTATAGCAAAAGCAGCAGATATCACCAAAGCAAAAGCAGCAGTGGCGTTGGAAACATACGTAGCCACAGTTGCCAAAGAACTCAAGAAAAATGGCAGGCTTGCCCTTGTCGGGTTTGGTACGTTCTCAGTAGTAAAAAGGAAAGCCAGGGAAGGCAGAAATCCTCAGACCGGCAAAGCCATTAAGATTCCCGCGAAGAAGGTCGTCAAATTTAAGGCAGGCGCCGAACTGGCTGGTAAAGTTAAATAATAAATTATTTGGTTTTAAGTACAACTAAGGCCTCCGTATTTCTTAGCACAATATGCCGGAGGCCTTAGTGCGTTATAATTTATAAGGAGTTTTTGTTTTGGAAGCCAAGAGAATTTTAAGTGGAATGAGGCCGACCGGCAAGCTGCATCTGGGAAATTTACATGGCGCTTTGAAAAACTGGGTGGATTTGCAGGAAAGCGGCAAATATGATTGTTTCTATTTTGTGGCCGACTGGCATGCCATTACAAGCGAATACAGTTCCACCCAAGACATAAAAGATAACACCATCAGTATGGTGATAGACTGGCTCAGTGTCGGTCTCGATCCTCAAAAGAGCACTCTCTTCATACAATCAGCGGTTAAGGAGCATGCCGAGTTGTTTTTACTTCTTTCCATGATTACTCCGCTCGCATGGCTTGAGCGCAATCCGACCTATAAGGAAATGAAAACAGAACTGGCCAGCAAGGATTTGTCCACTTTCGGTTTTTTAGGATATCCGGTGCTGCAGGCTGCCGACATTATTATGTACAAGGCTTACGGCGTGCCTGTCGGTGTTGATCAACTCCCACATGTTGAACTTACCCGTGAAATAGCCCGTCGTTTTAATTTTCTTTATAAAGAAATATTTCCTGTTCCTGAACCGCTTTTGACGAGCGTGCCCAAGTTGCTGGGAATCGACGGACGAAAGATGAGCAAATCCTACGATAACTCTATTTATATCAGTGATCGGGGTAAAACGTTACAACAGAAAATCAGTTCCATGTTTACCGATCCTCAGCGGATGAGAAAAAAAGATCCGGGAAATCCGGAAATTTGCAATGTCTTCACTTTCCATGGTTTATACTCTTCATCGGATCAGGTTAAGGAAATTGACGCCGCTTGCAGAAAAGCGGAAATCGGCTGCACAGATTGTAAAAAGATGCTGGCCAGGCATGTTGCCGAAGAACTGAGTCCTGTTCATGAACGCATGGATTACTATGTAAGTCACTTGGATGAAATTAACAACATCATGGAAGAGGGCAACAACAAGGCGAAAAAAATAGCCCGAAAAACAATGGATGAGGTTCGCGCTGCCGTTAAAATCTGATTTCGTATAAATTCGCAAGCGAGCAAACACCTTCGCGGATTGCGCAATTAATAAATTATGGATAACGAACAAACAACAGATAACGAACAAGCAGCAAATTACGCTATTAAGCTGGATATCTTTGAGGGTCCGCTTGACCTGCTGCTTTACCTGATTAAAAAAAACGAAATTGACATCTATAATATTCCCATAGCTCTTGTCACTGAGCAATATCTTGAGTACCTTAAAATGATCAAGGCGCTTAATCTCGATCTGGCCGGAGAGTATCTGGTTATGGCCTCTACTCTTATTCATATCAAATCAAGAATGCTTTTGCCCCCGCCTGAGGAACCGGAAGAAGAGGAAGAAGATCCCCGAGCAGAACTGGTCAGGCAATTATTGGAGCATAAGACTTTCAAGGAGATCGCGACGAATCTGGGAAGCAGGCCGCTTTTGGAAAGAGATGTATTTACCCGTGCAGCCGTTTTACCGGAAGAAGTTGCAGAGTCAGCAGGAGATGAAGACGTACTTATTGAGGTGAGTGTTTTCGAACTTATAGAAGCTTTCCATCGGATTATTTCGCAGACGGATAAGAAAGAACTTATGGAAATTGATTTGGAGAAATTATCTCTTACTGATATAATTAATGAAATTATGGAGAAGTTGACCGTAACAAAAAATTTAAATTTTGAGGAGTTGCTCGGGGGCAGAAAAGATCGCCGTCGCATTATCTACACTTTTTTAGCCTTGCTGGAATTAATTAAGCTGAGAATGGTTAAAGCTTATCAAACTTCGAATTTTGGAGCTATCCGGATATTTCCGGCCGTGGAGTCGTAAATGGAAAATGTGAAGGCAGTAATAGAAGCTTTGATTTTTGCTTCCGATACACCATTGATGCCCGAAAAGATCAGCGTCATTCTTTCGGAAGTTGAAAAAACTGAAATTAAAGAAGTTCTTGATAATCTTGTTCTGGAATATAACGCGCGGCAGGGTGGAATTTACCTGCAGGAAGTCGCCGGCGGTTTTCAATTTCGGACCCGTTCTGAACTCAGCCAATGGGTAAAAAAACTAAAAAGCACAAAACCTCATTCCATATCTCCTGCGGCAATGGAAACTCTGGCAATTGTTGCGTATAAACAGCCCATTGTTAAATCCGAAATTGAAAGTATTCGAGGGGTGGATGTGGGCGCTCCGCTTAAAGGGCTTCTGGAAAAAAAGCTCATTCGTATTGTCGGGCGTAAAGATGTGCCGGGTAAACCGATTATTTACGGGACGACTAAAAAATTTCTGGAAGTTTTTAATTTGAAAGACCTCCTTGATTTGCCTAATTTACGGGAATTGAAAGAACTTAACCAGCAACAGGACCTCCTGGAACAAGAAATTGAAGAAAAAGAGAAAATAGAAGAAGTTCCCGACTTATGAAAGAACGTTTGCAAAAGGTCATTGCGACAGCTGGTATTGCCTCAAGGCGCCACGCGGAAAAACTGATAACCGAAGGGCGCGTCAGCGTTAATAATGTTGTGGTAACCCAGATGGGGGTTAAAGCAGACGCCGAAAAAGATATTATTCGTATAGACGGCAAAACCATTTCTCCGGAAAAAATAAAACTCTATATAATCTTAAACAAACCGGCCGGATTTGTCACGACGCTTCATGATCCTCAAAACAGGCCGACTGTAGTGGATTTGCTAAGCGATGTGACGGAAAGGGTCTATCCCGTGGGAAGGCTGGATTATGATTCCCGGGGACTCTTGCTTTTGACTAATGATGGCGATTTTGCTCAGAAAATACAACATCCGCGTTTTGAGAAACCTAAAACATACATGGTCAAAATTCAAGGGCGTTTATCTAAAGATGAGTTAAAACAACTGGGAGCGGGAATTAAATTGCCGGATGCTGTTTTTAAACCGGAAAATCTTAAAGTGGAGAAAATAAATGATAAAAGTTGCTGGTTGCGGCTTACTTTGAGAGAGGGAAAGAACAGAATCATCAGGAGAGGGTTTGAGGCTATTGGTCACAGGGTAGCTCATCTCATGCGTGAATCAATAGGTGATCTCCGATTAGGCAGTTTGAAGGAAGGCATGTGGCGGCATTTAACTAAAAAAGAAATAGGTCAACTGCTTGATAATAAAGTGATAGAGAAGGTAAAATTTTCTTGACATTCACCAAAAAATAAATAATAAACTCTAACATAGAGAAAACAGACATATATTACCACTATGGCTATTCATGGTCGTAATTAGTATAAGGAGGGTCTATGAACAAATCCGGTCTTATTGAAACTTTAAGCAGTAAGTTAAACTTGACGGAAAAAAAAGCAATTGATGTTGTTAATCTTGTCTTTAAAGGATTTACCGACGAGCTGAAGAAAAACGGTCGTATTGAAATCAGAGGTTTTGGCAGCTTTGTAGTCAAAGAATACGGATCATATACAGGAAGAAATCCTAAAACCGGCACTAAAATCCAGGTTGAACCGAAGAAATTGCCCTTCTTTAAAGTAGGAAAAGAACTTAAGGTTAGAGTTGATAAAAAGAAATAACAATCATTGCCTGTTTCTATAAGATATAAAAAAGATATAAAAAGGAGGCCTTATAAAGCCTCCTTTTTTATATAAGACATCATTATGATAAGATTAAGTCAACCTAAATTGGCATTGACGAAGTCCCAGTTAATCAGATTTTGAATCACAGCGGCGAGATAATCCGGCCTTCGGTTTTGATAATCCAGATAATAAGCATGTTCCCAGACATCTATGGTTAAGAGCGGTTTTTGACCGCGGGCCAGATGTGTATCGGCATTGGCTGTCTTCGTTATTTTTAGCTGACTTCCATCTAAAACCAACCAGGCCCAGCCACTGCCAAACTGCGTCATGCCTGCGTTTTTCAATTCTTCGGCAAACTTATCATAGTTTCCCCATGTGTCGTTTATTTTTGCCGCGATCGCTTTGCCGGGTATCCCTCCTCCTGATTTTTTCAGGCACTGCCAGTAAAAGGAGTGATTCCAGATCTGGGCGGCATTGTTGAAGATACCTGCTTTTGCTGAGTCTTTAGCAGAAATCATAATAATTTCTTCCAAGGATTTTTTCTCAAGATCGGTGCCGGCAATTAATTTGTTTAAATTGTCCACATAGGCCCTGTGATGCTTGCCATAATGGAAATCCAAAGTATTGGCGCTGATGGTTGGCGCTAACGCATCTTTCCCGTAGGGTAGTTCCGGCAATAATATGGCCATTTTAGTTCTCCTTTCGCTTTTTTTTAAAATAGTAACAGTTTTTGATTTGTCAAACTAATATTTCATATCTTTTAATTATCACTTGAGTTGTTAATAATATGTCTGAACCTGAATTTGAGCCAATTCATGTAAATGAAAGTGAAAATGGCGAAAATCAATGGCGGAATGGCGGCTTCCTGATTAAAGACGGTAAGCCCTATACCGCCGGCCAGTCCGCAGTCTTTCATCGTGCCCAGTAGAATAAACATATTAATATTGTTTTCCTGTCCGTGAAAATAAAATCCTGCTTGTCTAATTGCAAAGTAAAATAAAAAAGTGCTGACAAAAGCAATCAAGCAAATAATAAAAAGATCAGAAGACCAGTTCATAAGAAAATTTATGCTGTTTGCCGTTATGGCGTAAAATACAATAAAGGAACTGCAATTTATCGCTGTTTCCTCATGTTTTTTAATAATCTTGTCCCATTCTTGTTCTATAATAATCCGTGAAACCAGCATTGGCAGAAGAATTAAACCTAATATCACTACAATAATATTCCAATGATTCAGATGAATATATTTGAAAAAACATAAACCCGCTAACGGTATGATCAACAATGCCCCTAAATAAGTTCCTGCCAGAGCGGTAAAAATAGAAATTTTTTCAATGCGCGATAAATTACCCAGAAGTATTATTTCTAATGAGGATGGCATGGCGGCAATCAACACCATACCAACCCAAAGCTCTTGTTTACGAATCAGAAAGGCGCCTGCCAGAATAATGAAATTTCCCAAAACGAGATAATTCATCACATTGCTCTTGACAGATGAATACAGAAGTGAACCGGGATGGCGGAAGAACCCGCGGGGAAATTTTAATAACGTTATGGTAATAATTACCATCAATGCCGGCAGTATAAGAGTTTTGCCTGCCCGGAAGCCTTGTGGTAAAGTTATTCCGCAAATCAAAGCAATCAGAAAAATTAAATTAGAACGATAAAAAGCAGAAGAGGATACAACCATATTTTTTTACCTCTTGGCAGGTAATATTTTTTTAGCTCCGGAAATGAATAAGAGAAAACCGATATTGAAGATTACTATAGTTCCTCCAGCCGGTAAATTCAACAGAAAAGCCGCAATAATTCCGCAAATTACTGATAAAATAGAAAAAAATACAGCAGCAATGATGGTCAGTTTAAAGCTCAAGGATAGCTGCAAAGCAGTTAAAGGAGGCAAAATCAGCATAGCCGAAACGAGCATGATGCCTGCGACTTTCATGGCTAAAACCGCAGCTACCGCCGTCAGCAGAAAGAGAATAGCATTGATTCGTCCTGTTTTAATGCCCATTGTCCGGGCTAATTCTTCATCGAAAGTTACAGCAAAGAAGTCATTATAGAAAATGATTACTATGGCTGTGACGATGAGAAAAACGATAAAAGAGAGAATGAGTTCAATTCTTGTGACGGTGAGGATATTGCCGAAAAGGTAGCTGAATAAATCAATATTATAACCATTGGATAAACTTGCCAGAATAATACCCGCGGCGATGCCGACTGAAGAAACAACACCGATAGCCGCGTCTCCCTGAATACGTTTGGAATGAGTCAATTTTAGAATGGCCAGAGATGAAGCCATTACTATAGGCAGGGCGGCCAATGTAATATATAGAGGGCTGACGCCGAGAAACATGACGAAGGCAACGCTGCCGAAGGTAATGTGAGCAAGCCCGTCACCAATCAGAGAGAAACGGCGCAGGACAAGAAAAACTCCCAGAATGGAAGAAACTATAGCGATTAATATGCCCGCTGCAAAGGCGCGTTGAACAAATTCATAATTAAATATCTCAGCCAGTCCCATTAAATATTGTTCTCCGTTTTTTCATGTTGATGACAAATCACATGCTGACTGGTTAATCCGAAAAAACCGGCCATATCAGGTGAAGCGCAGAAATTTTCGAATGTTCCGAAAAAGATTAATTTCTTGTCCAGATAAAGAAGGTTGCGGGCGTATTGGCCTATGATGCTCGTATCATGCGTGACAAGAACAATGGTCGTACCGCTTTTGCGATTCATCTCACCGGTAAGAGAATAAAAAATATCTCTTGTTTCGGGATCAAGGGCAGTCGTTGGTTCGTCGAAGATGAGCAAATCCGGTTGACTGATTAAAGCGCGCGCCAGCATTATTCTTTGCTGTTCACCGTAAGAGAGTTCGCCGATCAGGCGGGTGGAAAGATGCGCGATTCCCATCAGCCCGAGAGTTCGTTTTAAAGCCGTTGGATTTCTTTTTGTTGCCCCCAATTGAACAATCTCGTCGACGGTACTGGGAAAATGATTATTCAATGCGTTTATCCGCTGGGGCAAATAACCGATTTTGTTCCATTGATTAAAAGAGGTCAGGGGCTGACCCAAGATATTGATGGTTCCCTTTTTCGGTTGCAGAATGCCCAGAATATTTTTAATAAGGGTGCTCTTTCCGGATCCATTGGGTCCGGCAATGCCCAGATAATCGCCTTTTTTCACAGCAAAGGAAATATTACTGATAACTTCCATGCCGTTATAACAGAAGGTTAGATTATCAACGTTGATTATATTTTCGGACATTTCATTCCTTTCTTTAAGTTAATCAGATTCTTCTCCATTAACGAAATAAAGGATTCACCGTTTTTCATATCCGCCTTACTGATATCATGTCCATTATTGAGTTTCAATAAACCGGCGCCTGTTTCTTTCGCAATCGTTTGGGCTAAACGCGGATTAATCATGCTTTCATAATAAACGTAATGTACATTTTCGCTTTTTATTTGTTTAACAAGAGCGAATATCTTTTGTGGTGAAGGTTCCGCGTCAGCCAGCACATTATAAGCCGCAATATATTTTAAGTTATATCTTCTGGCCAGATAAGCAAAAGCCCAGTGCCCGGCATGCAAAATTATTTTTGTCTTGCATCCGTTTAATTCTGTCCGGTATCGCTGATCCATGTCCATCAATTTAAGCTTATAATTATGAGCGTTTTTCAAATAATAATCGCTGTTGCGCGAATCCTTTTTAATAAATGCTTCCGTAATATTATCCACCATTTTTTGGGCGTTATCCATATCCAGCCAGATATGCGGGTCAAATTGGGAAATCTTTTCTTCCTGATTCCCTTCCTCTTCATTGAATGGCAACAAGAACGCCCCTTTTCCGGTCTCTATGGCCAGCATATTGGTGTTCTTCTCGGCGGCATTGATAATTTTGTATGCCCAATGTTCCATCTCAAAGTTGGTAAAGAGGAAAACATCTGTTTTGCTGACCTTAACGATATCCTCCGGCCTCAATTCGTAATGATGAGCATCTGTTCCCGGCGGCAAAAGCATCGTCACTTTAATTTTGTCCCCGCCAATATTGCGTGCAAAGTCGTAGATAGGAAAAATTGTTGCAATAACTCTTAGTTTTTGATCTTCCCTGTTTGATTCTTTTGCCGGTTGACAGGACGAAAGAAAAGTTAAAAAAAGCAGTAAGAGCAGAATCACCTTTTTTGAATACATGATCATTTCTCATCCTTACAATATTGCTTTCACGATTCAGGTTTGGCTGTATAGCGGCAGTCTGAGCAAAGACCCGATATATTAATTTCGATGTGCTCAATGCTACAATCACTTTTTGATAAAATTAACTCCGGCATTTTTATAAAGGGCTGTGGCGCCATACAAATAAATGCACCGCAATTTCGGCAGTTGAAGTGAGGATGCATAGGATTTTCCAAGGCAACCATTTCAAAATAATTGGCTCCGCCTGCTGATGCGATCTCCCGAATAATCCCGCGTCGTCTGAAAAGAGACAAGATGCGATAAATAGTTACTTTATCAATACTTGCCTTGGTCCTCAGCGATTGTCGTATACTATTTGCGCTCAGCGGCGCTGTTGCCTCGAGCAATATATTTAAAACAGCAAGGCGCTGAGATGTTTTAGAAATGCCGGCTTTTTGCAAAGTAAGCAGGGCATCTCTGTTTTCTGTATTAGTCGGCATTTCCGTCTATTATCAAAAATGCAACCGAGTTGCAACAATTATCAATATAAAATAAGTTCATGTTGACGAATTTAATTTATGTTATAAATTAACAAAGTAAATAAAGCGCAGTGGTATAATAATTAAAGGAGGACTGTTTATGAAACCAATCGGGCCATTAATGTGGGAACACAGATTAATCGAAAAAATGCTGGTTTCAATGATGCGTCATATTGATCAGGTCGAAAAAACTAAAAAGGTGAATCCTCTTATTATCGACATGGTTGTCGATTTTGTCCGTACTTATGCTGACCGCACCCATCATGGAAAGGAAGAAGAAATATTGTTTCGCGATCTGGCCAGGAAAAATCTTACGCCCGAACTGAAGAAAACCATGCAGGAATTATTCGATGAACATGTCTGGGGCAGAAAGACAACCGCAGCGCTTGTTGCCGCCAAAGAAAAATATTTACAGGGTGATGAAGAAAAGATTTCCGTGATAATCTCTATTGCCCGGGAACTGGGCAACTTCTATCCAAAACATATAGAAAAGGAAGACAAGCATTTCTTTTATCCCTGCCAGGAATACTTCAGTATGGACGAACAGGGAAAGATGCTCGCCGAATTCTGGGAATTTGACCGTAAAATGATTCATGAAAAATATAATAAAGTGTACGATGAATATTCCCAACTCAGCTTATAGTGTGAAAATGTTTTACCTTATACCGGTTCTAAATTAAAGATGATATCGAGGCGGCAAGGAGGAGGCGACGAGGCGTATATAAATATACGTTGAGGAAGCCGACGACACTGCCAACAAAGATAGCGCTTTAATATAGAAGCGGTACTAATATCTCCAGCCCCAGAATCCAAACGCAAGAATATTCATGATAACCGGCACGGCGTAAATAATTCCCACAGTAGTCAATTTTGCCTTCATAGATTTCAGGCTGATTACTAAAATGGCAAAACAGAAAAAGTGGAAATAGCCTATAAGGAAGATCAGCCAAACACCTTTAAAGGATAAACACCAGAAGGGGTATTCCCAGACAAGCTCTCCGCCGATGTTGAGAAGACATTCGACAAAAACACAAAAGGCGCTGTAACCTATCGCCCAGAACCACTTTTCAGGGATGCCCAGTATTTTCTCTTTCGTGCTTTCGGATAATGTGTGGTAGTAAATAATGCCCATGATTAAAAACATAAACATGATTTCGATATTCCAGCCCACAAGTGTCCGCAGAGCCGTATCGCCCGGCGTTGTCCAGACAGCGGAACGCCCCGTCAGATGCATAACCCAGCCGTTCCATGTTTCGTTAAAGAAATCGACGCCAAAAATGGTTAATCCGGCCAGGATTGCGTTCCAGTTTTTTGTCTGGCGCGCTTCTTTTATTTCGCGTGTATAAATATAACAGACAATAGCCAATAGCGGAATGATATACCATTTGATCATCGAAAGATCCCTCAACCCGTTCAATGCCTGTTGTGTTGCTGCTGTCATATGACCTCCTTGTCTGTTGAAAAATAATATTGCAGATGTCAGCGAATCATTTGATTACGCTATTCATGTTGCCAGATTCATTTTATTATATTATAATATTCATGAATCAGGAAGAAATAAATTCCATTATTTTGATACCCGAATCCTATATAAAGGAGAAAAGGACATTTGGTATTTACCAGCAAGATAAAATTCGCCCTTATAATTCTGTTAACCATTTTTATAATCGGCACTGTCGGTTTTCATTTTATCGAGGGATGGAGTTTCCTGGATTCTTTTTATACTTGCATCACTACGTTATCCACAGTGGGATATGGAGATTTCGCGCCGGAAACAACGGCGGGTAAGTTGTTTACGGTTTTTATAATAATTTTTGGCGTGGGGATGATGTTCTATTCGCTGGTTCTCATGGCGGAAACATTTATTGACGCGCGTCTGCGCGACATATTGGGGAGGGGTAAATTGGAAAAAATGATCGAAAAAATGCATGACCATTATATTATTTGCGGCGGCGGCCGCATTGGTTTCTTGATTTGCCGTGAACTGATGGCGGGGAAAATACCTTGCCTGGTTATTGATAACGATCCCGAGGTGATTCAAAAGGCTCAGGACGAGGGTTTTATTTACTGCAAGGGAGACGCGACACAGGATAAAGTTTTAATTGAAGCAGGCATCAAACGGGCTAAAGGTGTTGTTTGTGTCCTGCCGTCGGACGCGGAAAATCTTTATGTTATTCTAACGGCAAAGGAACTCAATCAACAAATATATATTATGGCCCGTTCCGAGGAAGAAGAATCAGAGCACAGGCTCCTTCGTGCTGGAGCGGATCGGGTTATGTCTCCTTATACGCTTGGCGGTGTCCGAATGGCTATGGCTATTTTGCGCCCGGCCATGCTGGATTTCATTGAAATTACCACCAGCCGGCAAAGTCTGGAGTTGCGCATGGAAGAAATCTCCATATGTGAGGGATCACCGTTTGTCTCTCAATCGCTGGAAGATTCAGGAATACGCAAGCGCTACGGGCTGATCATTGTCGCTGTCAAAAATGATTCAGGGAAAATGATTTTCAATCCTCTGGCCAATTATGTTATTGCTGAAGGTGACAGGTTAATCGCGATGGGCGAAGATGAGAACGTAAAAAAATTTGCTGAATCTTGCCTGGCATAAAGAAGGAGTGGATAATGAAGATAGAAGGATTGCGTTGGATATCGATATGGGTGATGCTGTTTTCTGTTCTTGGTTTTTCGGGATGCGCCGGACCAGGTCTTTACAGTGTTAATATGTACTATGATGCGGATAACGCGGCTATTCCCGCGTATTTAAAAACGAATGTTAAAACATCCGATGCTGTTATTTCAGTAGCTGAATTTACCGATACGCGGCAGATTGACGACCGGCTTGTGATCGGGCGTGTGATAGAAAAAAACGACATGAACATTCTAGTAATGCCCAAAAATATCAAGGCAACTAAAGTTATATCTAATGGCATTAAACAATACTTGAGAAAGGCCGGTTATAAAGTTGCCGATAAAATTGAACAATGGGATTTGAAGGAAGATACTATTCCGCAAAGGGATGGCACAGTTCTTATAGGCGGCAATATAGAGGAACTGGAAATATATTGCCGGAGGGGGTTTCCTTCTAATTCTTATAAGGCCAGTATAAAATTAACCGTTGTTATTGCGGATATGGCCAAAGGGAAAATATTGTATGAAAGCAAGGTGGAGGACAGCCATTTGAATGAATATTTCTGGTTTTCTGAAGAACATCTTGGAGATCAGGCCAGTATTGTTCTCGGAGATGCCATTGAAAAACTTTTTGAAGATAAAACTTTAGCTCAGAAACTTAAAGAAGCTATTGCCCAGTAGTGCCACTTCTAAATCAAAGATGATATTGAGGCGGCTAGGAGGAGGTGACGAGGCGTATTATATATACGTTGAGGAAGCCGACAACGACGCCAACAAAAATAGCGCTTTGATTTGGAAGTAGCATAAGTTTATTTCTGATCGGTGATCCCCATGGATTCGCAGAGTATTTCCGCCGGATCGAGAGCGGGCAGACCGGAGAGACCGCCCAGTTGCATACGGCAGGAACCGCAGTCCGCGACAATATCACTGGCTTTGGTTTTTCTGATTAATGAGACAGCTCTGTTGCCTAACTGAATTGCCGTTAACTCGTTGCTCTTTTTGAAGCCGTAACTGCCGGAGAGGCCGCAACAGGTGTCATCAAGAATTTCACATTCCAGACCGGGTATCAAAGACATAAGCTTTGCCGCCGGATAACCGATATTCAGCGCCCGGAGATGGCAGGGGATGTGATAGGCGATCTTGCGCAGCGTTTCTTTGAAGACAGGCCTGGCATATTCTTCATTGATGAGTTTAATGATGTATTCATGGACGTCGTAGCTGTTCTCGGCAATCTTTTTGCCCTGCGGGATTTCCAGAATACCGGGATAATCATGCAGAAGGCAAAGTCCGCAGGATGTGCACGTATAAACTATATCGTAGCCCGCATCTATATAATTGGATAATGAAGAGGCGTTTTTTTGCGCGAAGTATTTGGCAAGGGCTAAATTTCCATTGCCCAGCGCGGGAAGTCCGCAGCACCACTGGGGCGGCAGGACAACATCAACATTAAGGGCGGAAAGTAAACGAATAATTTTTCTGCCGATGTCAGGGCGATAGAAATTTATAAAACATCCATAAAAAAAGGCGACTTTTCTCGTCCTTCTGTTCAGGATTTTTTTCTCCTTGCGCATGGTCCTGAAACGAAACTTCGGGAAGGGAATATAAGTGGATATTCCCATGGCCCGAAAAGCTTTCTTTCCTATTTCAGCAGAAGCGATCATGTTAGCGATAGGGACGGTTAAAGAACCAAGGGCGCTCAAATAATAGTTATTGGCAAAAAGCAGATGCGCCGGTGTATGGGAATGTTCCCGTCCGTATCTCTGCTGGGCTTTGAGTATGATTTCGGCAGGTTCTACGCCGCATGGGCAGGCCATTTCACAGCGTTTGCACTGGCTGCATAAAAGAACCCACTCGTCCTCGGCTTTTTCTCTGTCCGAACGGAATCGCTGCGCGTCCGGTCCCGCCTGCTTCGGTCCGGGAAACTCCGGGTTCACCCGGAATACGGGACAGTTTTCCACGCAAATAGTGCAGCGTATACAATGTTCATATTTCATTGGATAAGTACTCCGCGCAGGATTGCGCCGCCACATGAGCTGTCGCAAGCGCCAGACCATGGCCGCAGCCGTTTTTCAGGATTTCGGTATTGGCGAGAATCCCGCCGCACACGAAAATATTATCCCACGGAGAATCAGCGGGCCGTAAAGATAAATCAGCGATAATGCCCGCTCTGCCAATGCCATGGTTTAAAGAAAAATAATTATTATCGAACCATGTTTCCCGCGGTCCGTCAGTATGCACGGGAAGATTAAATACATTTTCAATGATTGCTTCGCGTGTCGCGGTAAGGCCGCCGCCGACAAATGATCCTGTAGCCAGAATAAAAGCTCTGGCATTAATGCTGTTAGGCCTTCCCGCGGAATGTGTCGCTACCGCTTCAATCAGCCTGCCCGCTTTTTCTGTTCCCTCGACCGGCCATGACCAGTATATCATGCCTCCTTTTTTGCGGAAATATCCTTTCAAGGCATTGAAAAGTCTTCTGCCCGGCATGGATGGCGGAATGGTCGGAATTTCAAAGACCGGCTTTCCCATCAGGATGGCTATGGTGTTGATGATTTCGGCGGCCGATTCCATGCCAATAACTGCGGGGAAGGCAATCTTATCTTCATCAATGTTTAGCTTCCCCAGCCAGATGATAAACTTTTCAAAAAATTCTTTTTCCTCAAAATGAGAAGCGATACCCATGGTGTGGTAGACACCGGCGTCATATACTGAAAATTTAGTATTTTTGCGCCGGGATATGATGTAGCCGGGATAAAAATCCTTGAGACCTTTGAAGGTTACGATGTGTATGCCCTCCTTGTTGTCTTGAGGCGCCGTCTTCATGGTTAAGGGAACCAGACAGGAAGTTTTAAGCGTGCCCAGGGCGGAAAGAATAAAGCGATTTTCTTCGGCAGAGCCCGCATAGGGAATTCCCATATCCATCATGGCCGTCTGAAAATAATTCAAAGCATCCCTGGTAATTTTTTCAGGCACAAGGTGGTAGGGATGCTCCGGCGGGAGATCATGAATGCCCGACAGAGGCTTATGATCACGGGAACAAACGTCAACGCAGCCGGTGGAAAGACAGGCTGTCGGTTCTCCCGTAGTGACGAGTGCGACTTTAAAACCGCGTTCGGCAAGAAGCGCACCGGCTGTCAGACCGGCTACCCCCGCCCCTATGATAACGACATCGTATTCAATAACGCTCATTCGGGTTTCTCCATGGCAAGAATGCCCAGATAGATATATTCAATAAGCTGTTCTTCCCGGAGTTGATCTCCCCAGAGAGCGTGTCTTATGCCTCTGTAACGGCGCTGCAGGAATCCTCGTAACATTTCCATAGACTGTTGGGGCGATATAACACTCATATCATTCATGATACCAAGAGCGCGAAAAGTGCAGAAACCGCCCTGGCACGGTCCCATGCCCAGACGCGTCCGGTGCTGAATATCTCCCACATTTCGTGTGCCGGTTTGCCTGATGATTCTTTCCACTTCCTGTCTTGTGACGAGTTCACATTCACAAACGATATTTTTCATGTCCGCAAGCCGTCTGGAAAGAGGATAACCGCTCAGTTCTTCCTGCCCGTCCAATGGTATTTCCGCCGTTTCACATAATTTCTTGAGATTAAAAGAAGCCATGATAGTGTCAACCATCTTTTCAGCCATCAGCCGGAAAGTCGTGAGTTTTCCTCCCGCGATGCTGTACATGCCGTTTTCGTGGTTGATGATCTGAAAACCGCGGGATATTTCGTGACTGTCCGCTTTCTTTGATTTCAGCAATGGCCTGACTCCCGAAAAAGCGCGGATAATGCGGGTGTTATTGAAATGAGGAATCATTTTTCCCGCTTCACTGATTATGGTGTCTACTTCGGAAGATTCGGTAAGCAGTTGATCCGGGTCGTCAATCGCCAGCGCAGTTGTGCCGGCCAGACAAACAGCTTCATTAGGCACTATGATATCGCCATCTGACGGCTGCCTTAGCCTGTTTATCACCATATTGGTCAGACGGTGATTGGTAATGACCAGCGATCCCTTGACAAGAGTCATCGGCACTTCACTGCCGGCAAGAGAGGCGATCATATTAGCCCATGCGCCTGTCGCGTTGACGATGATGTTGGCATGGATTTCTCTGACTTCGCCTGTTGCCTGATCAACGGCTTTGATGCCCGTGCAGCGGCCGTGAGATTTGATAATTTCCGTGACTTTATGCCGTGTGAAGATAATCCCGCCCCGAAGCTGCGAAGTACGAATATTAAGCAGACAAAGGCGGAACGGATCAATGGAGCAATCGGGAACCTTGATGGCTTCTTCGATTTCCGGATTCAGGTTCGGAACCAGATCAATAGCCCTGGTAGAGGAAATGACTTCGGTAGGAATGCCAACTTCTTCACAGCTTCTTAGAAATAATTCCCTGAAGC
>JBEKMY010000037.1:0-30147 GCA_049523355.1 Smithella sp.
GAATTCGGGTCGACAACGAAAGACAACAAGAAAGTATATTTTATTCGTGATAACGGAGCCGGTTTCGACATGGAATACGCGGAGAGAATATTCGCGCCTTTTCAGCGCCTGCATAATTCTGAAGAATATCCTGGCACGGGAATCGGTCTGGCTACGGTCAGGCGTATTATCAACCGCCACGAAGGCACAGTCCGGGCGGAAGGGTTGCCCGGCGAGGGCGCAACCTTTTATTTCACGCTTCAGGAATAATAAAGACAGAGGGGTCCTGTGTTCAATAACAAAAGACACTGCTGCCGGAAGACAATCCCGACAATCTTGAGCTGAGAGCCCGGTGCATTTAAAAGGAGTGTAACCATGCCTGCTTTGCTTCGCGTTTTAATTGTGGATGATTCGGAAGATGATACCAGTCTGATAATACGAAAACTGTCCAGTGGCGGCTATGATCCGAAATGGGAAAGAGTGGATTCATCCGAAGCAATGAAAAACGCTCTTAAGCGTGAAGACTGGGATATTATTCTCTGCGACTATAAAATGCCCAATTTCAATGCACCGGCTGCCCTGAAACTTGCACATGTAAACAAGACGGACATTCCTTTCATTGTTGTGTCCGGCGCTATTGGAGAGGACACGGCGGTGGACTTGATGAAATCCGGCGCGCACGATTACGTGATGAAGGACAAACTTGCCAAGCTCGCAGTCGCGGTAGAAAGAGCGATTCGCGAAGCGAAAATCCGGCGGGATAAAAAAATGACGGAAGAAATGTTAAAAATGAGCAGGGAGAATTTCCGCCATTCACTTGACGATTCTCCGCTGGGAGTTCGTATCGTCACCGCAACCGGCGAATTAATCTATGCTAATCAGGAAATATTAAATATATATGGTTATGAAAGTTTTGAAGAAATGAAATCGAATCCCCGGGAAAAAAGGTACACACCGGAATCCTGTGTCGAACACGAAGCAAGAAAAGCAAAAAGGAGACGAGGTGAGGATGTTCCATCAAATTATGAAATAAGCATTATCCGCAAGGATGGAAGTATTCGCAACCTTGAAGTATTTCGCAAGCAGGTGCTGTGGAACGGCGAGACACAATTTCAGGCCCTGTATAGTGATATTACAAAACGTAAACAGGCCGAAAAAAATCTGCGGGACAGCGAGGAACGTTATCGTGTTGTCGTGGAACACGCCCAGGAATCCATCCTCATCACTCAACATATGAAGATTGTCTTCGCCAATAATGCCGCGGCTGAAAACACAGGTTATTCCGTACAAGCCCTAACAGCATTAGATTTAAAAAAACTTATCCATCCCGATGACATTAATATGGTCGTCGATTATCACTCAAGAAGGTTGAATGGCAAAAAAGTTCCTTCCATTTATTCTTTCAGAATTATTTGCCGGGATAAAACGGTGAAGTGGGTGGAACTCAATGCCACATTGATTCAATGGGAGAAAAAACCGGCCATCCTGAATTTTTTGACAGACATAACAGCCCGTAAATTATTGGACGAAGAACGCAGTGAAAGTTTTAAGCGAACAAAGGAAACATTAGACGCCACGGTAAACTCGATTGCCATGATTGTGGAAACGAGAGACCCTTACACGACCGGTCATCAACTTCGTGTATCTCATCTGGCCCGGGATATTGCCGAGGAAATGGGTTTAACCCTTGATCAGAAAGAATTTATCGGCACAGCGGCCATCATACATGACATTGGCAAGTTATCCATTCCATCGGAAATTCTCAGCAAACCGACTAAACTGACCGCTCTGGAATTTGAATTAATTAAAACTCACTCCCAGTCAGGATACAATATACTGAAGGATATCAAATTCCCATGGCCTGTGGCCACTGTCATCCTTCAACACCATGAACGGATGAATGGATCCGGCTATCCCAATAAGCTCAAAGGAAAAGATATTCTTCTGGAGGCCAGGATTGTGGCTCTTGCCGACGTTGTTGAGGCCATTTCTTCTCACCGTCCATACCGGCCGACATTAGGGATTAATTTTGCTCTGGATGAAATTACCAAGAATAGAGTCATTCTTTATGATGCACATGTCGTGGATGCCTGTCTTAGATTGTTCCTCAAAAAAAACTATACTTTCTATTAAGGAAGTTCTCTGTTTATGATTATTTAATTGATATTTTTGGTATTTTTCTGAGGATTCTCCCACGATAGACCATAGGTTGTAATACCGGATCTTTTTCACAATCTGTAAATTCCATTATCATGAATTCCTGCCGTATGGCTGGATATCCCCGGCAAATTAGTCTGACCTTTTTTTCCCATTGCCAAACACACCTGAATATGTTAAATAACTCCGCTTTGAATTGTGGCTATAAATTATGGAAAAAATTACAGTAATCAAAGGTTTTAAGGATATTTTACCGGAGGATACTCCTAACTGGCGCCGGGTGGAATCAATTGCCCGCGGAGTTTTCGACACTTTCGGGTTTCGCGAAATTCGCGTACCCATTATGGAAAAGACAGAGCTGTTCAAACGAAGCATAGGGGAAACAACGGATATTGTCGAAAAGGAAATGTATACATTTGCCGATCGCGACAATGAATATATAACTTTGCGGCCGGAAGCCACCGCTTCAATCATCCGCGCCTATATTGAACACAACATGTCGGCTGCAGAACCGGTAACAAAACTTTTTACGATGGGTCCGATGTTTCGCCGCGAAAGGCCCCAAAAAGGCCGCTTCCGTCAATTTCACCAAATCAATGTTGAACTCTTTGGTGATGATAAGCCTCAATCCGACGTAGAAGTTATTTTAATGTTGATTCAATTTCTTGCATCCGCCGGACTTACGGAGCTTAATCTGGAAATTAATTCTCTGGGCTGCAGGGCATGCAGGCCTGCTTTTTCAAAGGCGGTTGTCGATTATTTAAAAGGATCGGAAAAAGAACTTTGTCCTGATTGCCAAAGAAGAATGGTCACAAATCCCTTAAGGGTTTTCGATTGTAAAGTGGAGAGCTGCGGCCTCATTATAGCCCAGGCTCCCCGGATATTAGACTACTTATGCTCCGGCTGCAAAGAGCATTTTGTTGAGGTTAAATCCTGCCTTGATGAACAAAATATCAAATATAGCGTTAATCCCAAAATGGTACGCGGTCTTGATTATTACGTAAAAACGGCTTTTGAAGTTAAATCGGGGTCGCTGGGCGCGCAGAATTCTCTTGCGGGCGGCGGCCGATATGACGGTCTGGTCAGTGATCTCGGCGGACCGGAAACACCGGGAATCGGCTTTGGTGTAGGAATCGAACGACTTCTTTCCTGTCTGCCCGATATTGAAAAAGATAAATACAAGGCGGATGTATTTATAGCGGCGCTTGGCCCGCGGGCGCAAAAAATCGGTTTTAAGCTTACTTGCGAATTGCGCAGGGCGGGAATTGCCGCGGCAATGGACTATTCCGGTAAAAGCTTAAAAAGCCAGATGAAACGCGCCGACAAATTAAACAGTTCCTACACACTGATTTTTGGCGATAAAGAAATTGATGAAAAACGTCTCGAGCTTAGAAATATGCGGACAAAAGATCAGCAGGCTGTTCCTTTGGATGGATTGCTTTCGTCAATCATTAAAATTATTAAAGAGAGGTAAAAAGTTTTGGCTAATTTTTTAACAAAAGACAAGAGGACTCATTACTGCGGTAATCTGGATATTTCTCTTGTAGATCAGGAAGTGATCCTGATGGGCTGGGCGCATCGCCGGCGCGATCATGGCGGTGTTATATTTGTGGACTTACGCGACCGTGAAGGAATCGTGCAGGTTGTTTTCAATCCAGATGCCGGAGAAAATGTTCACACAGAAGCGCATAAAATCCGCAGCGAATTTGTTTTAGCCGTTAAAGGAAAAGTTCGCAAAAGACCGGAGGGCATGGAAAATCCGGCGTTAAAGACCGGTGAGATAGAAGTTATCGTCTCTGAGCTGGAAATAATGAATGAATCCAAGACGCCTCCTTTTTCTTTTGATGATGAGGAAATCTCGGAAAACGTGCGCTTAAAGTACCGTTATCTTGATCTGCGCCGTCCGGCAATTCAGCGGAATTTATTTTTGCGCAGCCGTCTTGCGGCATCCACCCGCCATTACTTTGAACAAAACGGTTTTATTGAAGTGGAAACACCTTTTCTGGGGAAAAGCACTCCGGAGGGCGCACGTGATTATCTTGTACCCAGCCGTATCAACAAAGGCACATTTTACGCGCTGCCGCAATCGCCCCAGATATTTAAACAATTACTGATGGTATCCGGTTTTGACCGTTATTATCAAATTGTAAAATGTTTCCGCGATGAAGACTTGCGCGCCGACCGTCAACCGGAATTCACGCAAATCGACGTTGAAATGTCTTTTATTACCGAAGAAGACATTATGAATATGATGGAAGGCCTGATGAGGGCCATCTTTAAGGCCTGTCTGGACAAAGAAATTACCCTTCCCCTTCCCCGGCTGACCTATGCCCAGGCGATAAACCGTTACGGCAAAGATAACCCCGATGTGCGTTTCGGCCTGGAACTGGTTGACCTGACCTCCATCGTCAAAAATTCCGGGTTCAAGCTTTTTGGGGAAGTTGCCGCGTCCGGCGGAATTATTAAAGCCATTAAAGTGGAACAGGCAACCAGCCTCTCGCGCAAAGACCTCGACGGATTAAAGGACTTTGTCGAAATTTACGGAGCCAAGGGACTTGCCTGGGCAAAAGTCAATGCCGCCGACTGGACTTCGCCTATTTTCAAATTTCTCAAACCCGAAGAAGTGGAAGGTATCGCCAAAACCATGAATGCCAGAGAAGGTGATGTAATTTTCTTTGTTGCCGATACTCCGCGTGTCGTCAATGACTCGCTTGGTAATTTACGAGTACATCTGGCAAAGAAATTGAATTTAATCGATCCTGAAGCTCTGGCATTTACATGGATTACGGAATTCCCGCTGATGGAATATTCCGAATCGGAGAAACGTTTTGTTTCCACGCATCATCCTTTTACGTCGCCCTTTCTGGAAGATTTGCCGCTTTTGGCTACGGATCCCGGCAAAGTCCGGGCAAAAGCGTACGACCTGGTTCTTAACGGTTCGGAAATCGGCGGCGGCAGCATCCGTATTCACCGCAAAGACGTTCAGGCGCAGGCGTTTGCCGCCCTGGGCCTATCGGATGAAGATGCCCGTTCCAAATTCGGGTTCCTGCTTGAAGCGCTCGAATACGGCGCTCCGCCTCATGGAGGCCTGGCTTTCGGACTGGACCGGTTGACCATGATCATGACACGCGCGGAATCTATCCGGGATGTCATCGCTTTTCCGAAAACACAAAAAGCATCCGACCTGATGTCTGACGCGCCTTCAAAAGTAAGCATAGAGCAATTGATGGAATTATCGCTTAAAATTGTTTAATCAAAGATATTGGAGAAAATATGGCAGAAATCAAAAAAAAGAAGAACTCTCCCCCTCAAAAATGTAAAAAATATAGATTACAGGATGTGGATGAACCGAACTTATATAAAGATATTTTCCCTTACACGGAAGTAAGCAAAATTGTTTTTGACAATAAACCGGTTCCCATGCGGCCGGCTGAGGAAATTTTTATCACCGACACAACCTTTCGTGACGGACAACAGTCGCGCCCTCCTTATACGGTAGAACAAATTGTTAAAATATTTCAATTATTGAATAAACTGGGCGGTCCAAATGGCGTAATCCGCCAATCGGAATTTTTCCTGTACAGCAAAAAAGACAAAGATGCCGTGAACGAATGCCTGGAACTTGGTCTGCGTTATCCGGAAATTACCAGCTGGATCAGGGCGGCAAAAGAAGATGTTCCGTTGGTCAAGGAATTCGGACTTAAGGAAACCGGCATTCTCACCTCCGTTTCCGATTACCATATTTTTCTAAAGCTGAACAAAAAACGAAGCGAGGCCATGGAGAGTTATCTGGGTGTGGTTAAATCGATTCTGGATTTAGGAATAATACCCCGTTGCCACTTTGAAGATGTCACCCGCGCGGATATTTACGGCTTCTGCATTCCTTTCGCGCAGGAATTAATGAAACTAAGGAAAGAGGCCGGCATTGATATAAAAATAAGGCTTTGCGACACGATGGGCTACGGCGTTACATACCCCGGCGCATCGCTTCCCCGCAGCGTTGACAAACTTGTCCATGCTTTCATCAATGATGCCGGTGTTCCCGGCCATCTGCTGGAATGGCACGGTCACAACGATTTTCACAAGGCGATGATTAACGCCACAACATCCTGGCTCTATGGCTGCAGCGCGGCCAATTCCACCCTTTTGGGGCTTGGTGAAAGAACTGGCAATCCCCCCATTGAAGGTTTGATTTTCGAATATATAGCGCTTAAGGGAGAAAATGGCATTGATACAACTGTCATTACCGATATCGCCGAATATTTTGAAAAGGAAATCGGCGTGAAAATACCGCATAATTATCCTTTTGTCGGATTGGGGTTCAATGTCACCAGCGCCGGCGTCCATGCCGACGGATTAATTAAATGCGAAGAAATTTACAATATATTCGATACAAGAAAGATTTTGAAACGACCGATTACCACAACGATCACCGATAAATCCGGCAACGCCGGCATAGCTTTCTGGATTAATCAACGATTCAATCTTGAAGGAAGCAAAGTTGTGGATAAAAGGCATCCGGCAATTTCTAAAATTCACAAGTGGGTCGTGGAACAATACGAGGCAGGACGGATCACCTCGATTTCTCCTGAAGAGATGGAGAAAAGAGTCCAGATGTATTTACCGGAATACTTTATGTCTGAACTGGAAAAAATCAAATTTATGGCTGAAAAAGCGGCCGTTGCCGAGATCAATCAAATTATCGAACATCCTATCATGAAGACCATGAACACGGAAGAACAGGAAGCATTGATGCAGGAATTTGTGGATGAACATCCCTCCATTCAATTTGCCTATATCGTTGACATGAACGGCCGTAAAACTACAAAAAATATTACCTACATCGAAGATCGCGCCAAATATGAAAACTACGGAGTCGGCACCGATCAATCCGACCGGGAATGGTTCATACAGCCTCTGCGTACGGGCAAGGTTTATGTTTCCGATTTCTTTATTTCCAAGATGACCGGAATTTTATGTTTTACGGTTTCCGCTCCTATCGTTAATGATCAGGACGAAATGATCGGAATTTTCGGCGTCGATATTCAATTCGAAGACTGGGTAAAGAGAGCCGAAGATATGGACGACATGGATCATATCGCTCTTCGCGCCGAATATACGGAAGTGAAATCCAAAGCCAAACACGGCCATCATTAGAAAAACTCATATTTCAGAAATGCAAGGAGCAGGTTTTTATGAAAGTTGACGACATTAAAAATGTTCTTATCGCGGGCAGCGGCACTATGGGACAGCAGATCGGATTTCAGTGCGCTCTCCACGATCGGAATGTGGTATTGTACGATGTAAAAAAAGAGTTCCTGGAAAAGGCGATGGAGCGGATAAATAGAATTGCCGCCAGGATGTTAAGAGAAGGCCGGATCACTCATGAGAAGGCCCAGGAAGCCATAAGCAGAATAAAAACCAGCATCGATATGGAAGAGTCCGCAAAGGATGCCGACATCGTAAGTGAATCGGTGCCGGAAGATCCGGAGCTCAAGGGCAAAGTATTCGGGCAATTAAACGCATTGTGCCCGGAAAGGACGATATTTACCACCAACACATCAACCCTTTTGCCTTCAATGATCGCCCAGGCCACGGGAAGGCCGGAGAAGTTTCTCGCCTACCACTTTCACGATATACGCATGACAAACGTGGTTGATGTAATGCCTCATCCCGGGACATCTCCTGAGGTCGTGCAACTGGTGAAGGAGTTCGCCGAAAAAACGGGCTTGGCTCCGATTGTCCTCCATAAAGAAAGCATGGGCTACGTCTTTAATTATATGTTCGCCGGTCTTTTCGACAACGCGCTTACGCTTGCCTCAAATGATATCGCGGCGGTCGAAGACATAGACAGAGTCTGGATGGGAATTATGCGAATGTTGATAGGACCGTTTGGACTCATGGACAGCGTGGGTCTGGACACCGTATGGCACGTTACGAATTTCTGGGCGAAAAATACCGGCGATCCCGTGAAAATCAAGAACACAGAATTTGTAAAAAAATATGTGGACAGAGGCGATTTGGGACAAAAAACCAGAAAAGGATTTTACACATACCCGAATCCTTCTTTCACCGCTCCGGATTTTTTAAAGGGCATTAAATAACTTTATCTATCTACCCAAAATTATGTAGGGCGCGTTTCTCCAAAACGCGCCGCTAAAGGATTGCCGGGGATTTTCTGGCGAGCAATCCACCCAATACAGGAGAAATTCTTATGCAGGAAAAATCCATCGTAACACTTGGTCCTGGGACGGCTGGGGCCATTAAAACATGGATGTTCGGGAATAATGCGCAGGGCGCAATTCGGATCGAGATCAGGTCTACCGGATGCTGCGACGCTTCACTCGGCATGAGAATCGATTCCGCCCGGGAATCAGACATGGTGGTGATTGTCGAAGGAATTACTTTTGTTGTTGGTCGTGAAATCCATGATCTGGTCGGTCAGATCGCGATTGCCCGCAGTGACGAACCCAATAGAGCGGGTTTTATAATCACATCGAGTATTCCTCTCAATGAGTGGGCTGGATTCGGAACCTGCGACATCACGGTTTGAACTTATACCATTTCTAAATCAAAGCGCTATTTTTGTTGGCGTCGTTGTCGGCTTCCTCAACGTATGTATAATACGCCTCGTCACCTTCATCTAGCCGCCTCAACATCATCTTTGATTTAGAATTGGTATTAAATGAAACAAAAAAGGCAGGGTCGTTTCCGACCCTGCCTTTAAAAACAGGTGGCTTCACCAATGAACTCCACCATAGCGGTAATAATCTATCATCCCCTGTCCGGTTGAGTCTTTCCGGCTTGACCGAACAGGGGATGCAAAAATCTTAGCGCTGCATTATCTTGATAAAATTATCCATCCGGCCTTTTTCCTGAGCTATCTTGAGGGCCATCTCAACGGTTGTGCCGGGCACTGCCGGAATCGACTTCCGTTCGACAAGTTCAATAGCGTCCACCGGACAACCCGTGACGCATAACCCGCAGCCGATACACTCTTCTACATTCACCACGGCAAGATCATCTACTATTTCTATCGCGTTTACCGGACACCGCTCCTCCGCGCAGACGCCGCAGCCGGTGCATTCATCGCTTATGATTCTGGCTTCAAAACGGCTGGTCTCAAAGGCGTGGGGATGTTTCACCTGTGTCCTTCCCCGCAAAACCGTACAACAACAGGGACAGCAATTGCAGATCATTCCGGCTCTGTCGGCGCTGTTATTACTGGTATGGACAAGCCCGGCTTTCTCCGAGCGGTCGAGCACATCCATCCCCTCTTCTTTTGTGATCTGGCGGGCGAAACCGCGCTCCACCAAAAACTCACCGGCGCCGTCAAAGATGAGGCAAACGTCCTTCGGCTTATCGCACTTGCCCACGCTGATACGGCAGGCGCAGTCCGCCAGCGCGATAAAGGCGGCATTGCTGATAAAATGCTTAACTTCCTCGTAGGGATGAACGCGATTTTCCGACGGGATCGCCTTCTGGACCGCAATAACCCGCATAAGCGGCGTCGGATTGCCCGAAAATGACGCGCCAAGGGCCTCGTGATGATATTCCTCCCAGAGCTCGGCTAATCTCTTTTCCATCTCAGATGTAACCGTCTTGATTTTCATGAAAGGAAACTCGAAGATACCGGGAATAAGCGGCACCAATCCATAGAGTTTTTTCCCTTCCTTGGTTTTAGAGAAGATAATCCCCTTGTTGGCCATTGATTCGAGAAGCTTTTCCGCGTCATTTTCCGTGAGAGCTCCCGTTTTGGCGATTTTCTCAACGGGCCAGGGCTTGTAACTCATCTTAGCCGCAAGTGATGCTTCGTCAGGGGTAAAAAGGATTCCCAGAATTTCCAATATCTTTGGTGATTCCGGCGCTGTCGTGGGATGCGAATCCAGCACGCTTCTTAGTTCTTCATAAACATTCATGACTATCCTCCCTGTTTTGTCTTTGGACTGGAGATCGTTCCAGTTTATTAAATTACGCGGTCAAAATCTTTTCGAACAGTACCTTTTTAAATATGATAAGCGGGCGGATACTTTTCGAAACCTTCATATCGATGAGAGCGCCTTCCCAACCGTTGAGAACAAAAACAGCCAACTCTTCAGCATCTTCTTTTGAGCTGATAGCGCCCTGCTCTTTGGCTTCGACAATACAGTTTTTCATAATTAAACGAATTCGGCCATAAGCCTCAGACAGCTTGTTGCGCATCGGTTCGCTTAGATCGCTCATCTCCTGGGATAGATTACCAATGGGACATCCGCAGGTAAAGCCTATCTTTTCGTAAAAGTGATTATTATCATCAAAGAAACGCTCCAATCTGGCGAGCGGCAAAAGAGTATGGTCTTGGCTGTACTTTTCAAACCAGGAAATGAGGAAATCGGAAAAATGGTCGATCACACTTGCTCCGAAATCATCCTTATTCTTGAAATAAAAATAAAATGATCCCTTGGGAACGCCGGCAGCAGTAATGATTTCCTGAATACCGGTGTTTACGAATCCCCTTGAGTGAATGAGTTTCGCGCCTTTTTGAATGATAGCCTGCCTGGTTGCCTCTTTCGCCATGAGCTTAAATCCTTTGTCATTACGAGACGCCTCTGGGAGTCGTTGTAATCCCTCTGTTCCTTCGCCATGCACTTTAATTGTTTATATAATAGACCAGTCTATTATAATATGTCAAGTAAATTTTTATTATCAATAACCACTTATTTTTATTGGATTAATATTTATTTTGTTTCAGATTAACTTTGATCCAACCTTCATATTATCAACTATAAATCTGGATTATAATAACTAATAGTTTACTATAATCTTTTAAGGCAATACATATCAGCCATCATTGTGCTGCGTTGCATATCGACCAGGGTAGAGTGAAGTTACATCCAAAGACTTTCTGACGCCAGGTAGGCTCGTCAAGTTTCGGCGTACACCTCAGGTCTTGAATAAGCTTTCGCCCGTTCTCGGGATCACAGATAACGCAGCCGATTTGGTTGCCTTTGGAAACAATGACCATATTGTATCTGTCGAGAAGTTTTAGCTTGTCCATATTACTGTTTTGCCTAATCACAATTTCCTTGATCTGATCTTTTGTAATTACATCTGGAATTGGCTTACTAATATATTCACTGTATACAATATCCATAGCTACCCTGGCAAAAGTTGCGAGTTTGCCCATTTCTTCTTCATCATAAGATTTAGTGCAACTACTTGGAGCTGCTATGATAAAGAAAACAAAAACCATAAGAAGACTAAACCCAAAGCGTCGCATTGCCAACCCCCTGTGGATCAATTGTTCCTTTATCAAGATTCCAATTAAGGAGTCCCGGTAGTGTTGGATCTCCGGTACCCTCAATTGCGTTTGTAATATAAACCCAAAAACGGGCAACATTATTAGCGCCAAATTCGATTATATCCCTGTAATGCATTGTGTCTTGTGAAAACTTATTTGGCTTAGGAAGCAAAGCTTTTTCTATATATTTGGTCATGTCTGCAGGAAGAATCTCCGTGCTAAGCTCATAGAGTATCCCATCATCAGCTGCTGCATGACGGAAGAAAATGGCATTATGCTCCGCCATTGAAAGGTGTTCTTCATAAGCTTTTTGCCAACCATCTATTTGTGGAGAATTATTTGCGTAATCGGAGGGATGTACTTCTTTCAATGTGGCATGCCAAAGTGCGGCAACAGGAAGATCCATGCCCCCGGTATTTGCATCCGTCAAGGCTTTTAGATAGTTTACCCAATCGCTGTTGTCGAGCTCTATTCCAAAATATTCTTTATATATAAAGCTATCCATAAACATTTCACAAGCCCTGTGCTCTGTCTTATGCTGTTCATATTCTCCTACTATTGCCCTGACTACAGGATGAATGCTTGCATCAAGAACAACATGAGATGCATAACCATAAAGCCAGGCTAATGCCTTTTTGAAGTTTTCATCGCCATTTTCCGATGGGTATCTGGCTTTAAGAGTTTTCACACCTGCTCTTACAATATCGCTGCTTTTTACGTAATGGAATAAGTCTGCCCAACTCTCAGATGGGATGTTGTTAATCATATGGTGAAGATATGGATAGTCTGGCCCGACAGCACCTGCTTGCAACCATTGCGGATACTCATTCAATACAATCTGGGGAAGCTTCAAGCCTTCTTTCTCTAGCTGCCTTTTCGCTTTATCTGCGGCAATCATGTGGGCAAATGCGGCTGGCATGGTTTATCTCCTCGCCGAATGGCACTATTGCACTTGTTGTTGTAGCGCTTTCGCTTGTTGTTGTTTAAGCACTTGCAACTACAGCTGCTTAGCATTGTTCACCACTTCTTCAATACTTAGACATTGATTTCAGAATCCAGACCCGCCACTCGCAGGTAAACCAATAATACAGCAGCGAGAAAATCCTATAGTGCCCGAGGTCGTTAAGATATTGAAAAGCAGTGGTTGTATCTGTTTCTGTGCAACCTACGCTACGCTATACGGATTATGGCTTTATTCCGCATTTGTTTCTATAGTTAAAATCGCACATATGTTAACTATAAGACAACAGCAATTGCTATAATCGAAGTTATCAGTTTAATGCTTTGATCTGCTATCTGGATTACAGTATCAATATTTTTCAATGTCTTATCTAGTGCATTGAGCTTATCCGTCAGTTTAGCCAAATCAGAAATTTTATCTGCAAGTCCAGTTGCCGCCACCTCATTAAATTTGTTAGCAATAATCTGATTGATTGCTCCGGTAATAGTGTCACGCTGTTGCATCACAGCTTGCATTTTTTTTTGATCGTTATCATTTTTGGGAGTGCTGTTAATAATTATGTCGCTCAACGCATCACGTTCATCAAAAAGGTTCTGCAGTATTTCTGATCCTTTCATTTGCTGGTTCCTCCTTTACTCTGTATTGCGTTACTGACGGCCTGAATATCATTGATTACAATAGCCGCATTTGCTAAAACTGTTTTTAACTCTTCTGCAGTATTTGGATCCTGCTTACTACCTGCTGTCACAAGTGCTTTCTCTGCATCCTGAAGCTTTTTTAAAGCGCCTGACAGCGTTTGTATTGCATCCTTTTTTGCCTGCAAATCGTATGTCCAGCGGAAAGCCAATTCGTTAAACTGCAGCTTTTCCATTGAATCACCGGTAAGACGTGAATCCGCGGCATTGATCGTATTTTTCATTTGATCTTCAAGGTCAAGTTCTTCTTCTGTAAGCGCATCAATATATTCACCTATTAAATCTAAAATTTTTGTCACGCTAGGGTCGGCTTCTTTAACGATTTTTTCGACCTGCCCTTCAGCATAATTCATCATTAATGCGCCCGCAAGCTGCTGAAGGGGCATCGTCAATGCCGTAGCGATATCCGTTATCTTCGAAGGCGCATTAAGTTTACTCGCCAGAGTGATTGTATCATCAGCCAGGGGTTTTATATTTGCTCCCGAGTAATCCCTTGCTGCAATGGTATTCAGAGCACTGGCATAAGCTGAAAGCCCACTTAAAGCCTTATTCACGATATCATCACTTATTTGAACCTGCTTACAATGAGTATCCCAATTTTGCTTCACTTTTTTCCCGTTAGATAGTGTAACCTCATACATAAACTTTTTTGAATAATCCGCCCAATAAGCATTCGTCGTCCCAGATTTTTTATCTATTATACGGTGAAACAAATAATCGTATTGCATGCGCTGTTGACACATTTGTGAATTATAATCTTTCATGCTCCGGAGAGTCGAAACACTGCCGTCCAGCGCCTTGGCATAGTCTCCGCTTGCCTTCAAATAGGGTGACAAATCATTACAACCTGCCAAAAGAAATAAAATCAGCAATGTACAAAAAAATGATATTTTTGAAATACTCATATAGACCTCCTTTAAATAAGATGTATTTTAAAATCATAACTGATAAGAATTCGATTGCTTGTTTTAAAAAAAATATGCTTATTGAGAGACTTCAACTCAATCAATATTTTAATAAAGGCTTCTTTGTTTTAGTAAATTGTTAATTGATGAATAATCTTGTTAGTGAAAAAGTACGGAACAAAAGGTACCATCTATACCCTCCGCATAATGTGCGACTTTTAAACAAACAATTCCGATGAATAGAATCTTATGTTCAACAAGAGATGTGTTTTATAATAAATGAGTGTAGGAGAATTGGATAATCAATTGTAGTAAATGCTATCTTGAACAAATAATATTGTCAATCCCTCGAAAGAGGGATATTTTATTATTTTAGTGCGCATAAAGTTAAAGTTTGAGTATGATTAATATTTAAAATTTGTCGTATATAATAATTTGCAAATTACTAAAATAACTTAATATATTTGATTTTGAAACTGACGACATCTATTAATTTCATGAAAAAATGTTGTATCTGTCGTAAAATTTGAGAAATTTCTATTTCATGAAGAACTACACACATCAGTATTTTTAAGAAATTATTCAATTGAGTAAGAATATTTTTTAATGAAATTCTATGTCTTCTTAATTAAGAAAGTTGATGGAACATGGCCTCCGAAAATATTCCATTTTGTCAATTGTTTCATTGCATATGTGATGCGGATTTTTAGATCCACCAACCCGGCGCACCTAAAGGTACGCACTACGTTTTCATTTTTGTTAGCACACCTGAAGGTACATACTACGATTTCATTTGAGAATAAGCGCACCTAAAGGTACGCACTACGATTTTTATTTTCGTTATTGACACATGAAACAGCTTGACGTATACTGCACCATACTTAAACTCAATTTCTTACCAGACAAAGCGTTCAACAACGTTCCACCAAGCTGATGTGAGTCAGAACTTCATAATGTACGGGTCAAAACATAGGTGTAAATGATCAAGCGGGCTTTTCATGAAAGGAGGATTTTATGAAAAGAAAAACGGTTGAAAAGATTAACGCCGCCGGACGCGTCAAAGCATCAAAAGGAAGCGTTAAAACCCCAAAAGGAAGCATCAAGACCTCAAAAGCAAACGTCAAAACTCCAAAAGCAAGCGTCAAGACCTCAAAAGGAATCGTCAAGAAGACCTCAAAAGGAAAACGCGGTATCCCGGATAAATCCATTAAGTCCGTGGAACCGGCCCAGATGCTTTATAGCATTTTTCAGGGCTTTTCCATTCCGGCCTTTGTCATCGGAGCAAATCATAAGGTGCTCTACTGGAACCGCGCCCTTGAGAAGCTTACGAATATTCCCATGAGCGAGATTGTCGATACCAGCCAGCACTGGCGTGCCTTCTATGCCGAGGAGCGGCCCTGCATGGCAGACCTCCTTGTCGATGGCGCCGAGAACCGGATTCCAAAATGGTATGCCGGTAAATACAAAAAATCAGGTCTTCTGGAAGAGGCTTACGAGGCAACGGATTTTTTTCCTGATCTCGGCGAAAACGGGCGCTGGCAGCGCTTCACGGCCGCGCTGATCCGGCAGCCTAACGGCAATATTGTCGGCGCGATTACAACCCTCGAAGATATTACCGAAAAGATGACCGCGGAACTTTTGTTGTGCGAAGGCGAACAGCAACTTTTCAACATCATTCAGGGATCGCCGATACCTGCCTATGTCATCGGCCTTGATCACAATGTCATTTACTGGAACCGGGCTCTGGAAAAACTCAGCAAGATACCCGCAAAGGATATCGTCGGGACGAACGAACACTGGCGCGCTTTCTACGCCACAGAAAGACCCTGCCTGTCCGATCTGGTTATCGATCAAACCATGGAAACCATCCCGGAATGGTACGGCGGCGTTACCAAATCGAAACTGTTGGAAGACACATACGAGGCGGAGGGATTTTTCCCCGATCTGGGCGACAAAGGGCGCTGGCTGCGGTTCACCGTGTCGCCGCTGCGCAGTTCCCGCGGCGCCATTGTCGGTTGTATAGAAACGCTTGAAGATATTACGGAACGGGAATTGACGGAACGAATCGTCTTTGAAAGCGAACGGGTTCTGCACAGCATTCTTGAAGGATTTTCCATTCCCGCTTTCGTAATCGATAAAAATCATAAAATCCTTTACTGGAACCGTGCATTGGAAAATTTGACGGGCGTGAAAGCCGCCGATGTTAGAGGGACCAATCAGCAATGGCGGGTCTTCTACAAGAAAGAAAGACCCTGCATGGCCGACCTGCTCGTTGACAGCGCCCTGGAAAATGTTCCCAAATGGTATTCCGGAAAATATCAGAAATCCGATCTCATCGAAGACGCTTACGAGGCAACGGATTTCTTTCCGGAGTTGGGTGACAGCGGCCGCTGGCTCAGGTTTACAGCCGCCCTCATCCGTGATTTTCAGGGAGAGCTCATTGGGGCTGTTGAAACGTTGGAAAACATCACCGAACAAAAATTGGCGGAGGATGCTCTGAAACGAAATAATACAAGGGCGTAATAGCCGGCTCTGCGGCAAACTGGTGAACCCGTTAACGCGTTTCCCATTATGGCAGAAAGGAAGGAGTTAGGTTATGACAGCAACACATACAACAAAGATGATTGATACGATCGAGAATAAAGCTCAAGACATTGCCGAACAATGGTATAAGAATGTGAAGATCAACCCTAAAACGCCCATCTTTCATAACATGCCCCATGACGAGGCCATAAGTCTGGCCGTAAGCTTTTATAACAGCTACCGGAAACTCTTTGATACGGACAAACCGTATGAGGAAGCCCAGGACCTTTTCACCAGGTTTGCCAGGAAATGCTTCAGTAAACACATCCCGCTTTCTCAGGCCATTTACTCTATCATCCTGATGAGGCGCCACATGTGGCTGTTTGTCGAGTATCAGGCTGTGTTCGAAACAGCCGTCGAACAGCGTCACGCCCTGGAAAGTCAGAGCCGGATGATTCTCATGTTTGATTACGCCGAATACGTGGTTATTCTGGCTTATGACGACCTGATCAAAAACAAAAGCTAAAATAATTTTAGGCGATAAATTTACGACAGGGGACAAGGCAGAGGCACATCACGCTTCTGCCTTTTTTATTGCATATTTCGAATAATATTATCAAACACTATAGAATTTTAACTTAACTTGTGTTAATAATGTAAATTGTAAGTTTTTTTGCAGGAGGAAAATGGTAAGGAAAGATACTAAAATGACTGCGGCGATGTTCATTGGCGTCGGGGGCGAGGGAATCATATCTTTTGGCTCCGGTCAGCCCGATCTGCCGCCGCCAAAAGAAGTTTACGATATGCTGCCGGATTACAACGGCTTTAAGTATGGGCTCATCCAGGGCCAGGTAAACCTGCGGGATGCCCTGGCTAAGCAGTATCCCCGCTCCACGGCAGATAGCTTTGTGATTACCAACGGCGCGTCGGAGGCCCTTGATCTGTCGCTGCGAGCCATGGTTTTGCTCCAGAAGAAAAAGAACGGCAAAAAACCGAAATGCCTGATTTGCCGCCCCTATTATTATTCCTATCTCCCTCTGGTGGAGTATGCCGGATTCGAACCTGTTTTCACGGACATGAAGGAAGGCCGGATTGTGTATGAGGATTTCGCGAAAAAGATCAAAGACTGCAAGGCCGTGCTCATTAACTCGCCATCAAACCCCACCGGCCGGGTCGAGGCGATAGAGACCCTGAAGGCCATCGAAAAAATTACTGAGCATTACGGTGTGTATGTCCTCTCCGACGAGGTTTACAAGGATCTAATTTATGTCCGGCAAAACTATCTGATCAAAGGGCCTCATGTGGTCACCATCAATTCATTTTCAAAAACTTTTGCCATGACCGGCCTGCGTGTCGGGTACCTCTGGTCGCTGGATAAGGAACTGGTGAAGACGGTCATTGAAATGAAGTCGCATACTTCAATGAACACCAGCATCATTGCTCAGGAAATGGCTTATACGGCCACAACGGTGCCCAAGCGCTACATTGACGAGCAGCTCGTCATATGGGAATCGCGCAGGGACATGATTTATAAAGGCATGGTCGAACTCGGGCTTGATCTCTGGAAGCCGGAAGGGGCATTTTATGTTCTTCCGAAAATCGATAATCCAAGAGGCTTTGTCCGGGATATGTTTTATGACCATCAGGTGATCACCTATCTGGGCGAGTGGTTTGGCGCGCCGGATCGTGTGCGCTTCTCCTATGCCCTTGATGTGGATAAGATCGAGGAAGGCCTGATCCGGGTGGAGAAATACTTAAAAGCTCGCTAAATATAGTCTCACGACAATGGGATTACGACAATAAGGTTCTTTAAGTTTTGGCCATGAACAAACAAAGTATTTCCCCGAAAAGCGGCCTGATGCCTGCCGGACCTACCGAGCCTACAGAGCCTACCGGGGCAAAGCAACTGCCTAAGCCTCTGGTTGACTTCCACGTTCACCTTTTTCCGGATAGACTGTTCGACGCGATCCGGCGGCAGTTCGTTACAGACTATGGGTGGAGTATCCTGCATCCACTCTATTGGCGTGAGAGCGTCGCATACCTCCGCGACAGAGGTGTCGGTCCAATCATTTACTCCAATTACGCCCACCGGAAGGATATTGCCAGAGGTCTCAACGACTGGAATCTTAAAATTCTGGAGGAGCTGCCGGATATTTACTGTTTTGCCGCCTTTCATCCCGACGACAAAGACGGTCTTGCGATGGCCGCCGATCTCCTCGATCATCCACGGATCCTCGGATTCAAACTTCAGCTTCTCGTACAACGTTTTTCTCCCGATGATGAAAGACTCTTTCCTCTCTATGAGCTGGTCGCAGCAAAGAAAAAGCGTCTCCTTCTTCATGTCGGCACCGGACCGGTGGGAAACGAGTTTGTGGGCGTAGCGCCTTTTAAGAGGCTACTCGAACGCTATCCCGATCTTCCGGCGATAATCGCGCATATGGGAGCGCTTGAGTACGGCGCGTTCGGCGCTCTGCTTAGCAGCCATCCCCTACTCTATATGGACACGGCTTTTTCCTTTCTCCCGGGCTTAGGTTCCATGTTTGATCTCGGAGGCGACTTTCTGGAGGCACATCGGGAACGGATCCTCTATGGTTCGGATTTCCCTAACGTCCTGTACCCCCGTGAGGATGAGATCGACACTCTGCTTGGACTTAATCTGTCCCAGGCTTTCTATGACGCGGTCTTCCGGGATAACGGTCTGCGTCTTATCCATGAATTATCTCCGTGAAATATCTCTGTGTGTTTCTTTTGAAAATGGTTGAAATACAAACAGGACATCCCGTATTTTACCGGAAAATAATTTCTCATCGGATATCAAAAAATTCTTGTTTTTTTAATAATCTATTGAGATAATAGAAAGCAAAAAATATGTCCATGGTTTGGGAAACCCGGATATGAAGGGTGAAAGGGATCATTATGGACGAAAAAAGAAAAGCAAAACGGCTGCAGGAGGAGAGCGAGATCACCGTTACTATCATCTCCTATGGAGGAAAGCCGACTAAAGAAAAAGTTATCTATAATTACAGCAAGGATATCTCTTCTTCCGGCGCCAGAATTCATGCTAATATTTTTTTACCCGTCGATACTGTTCTCAAAATGGATATCAAATTAAAAAATCTGCAACAAATGATAACCTGCATGGGAAAAATAAAATGGATTAAAATCGTCTGTGAGGATGAGTCTTACGATGCGGGTGTGGAATTCGTTCATACACCCGCTGAAGCGATCCGGAAACTGGCGGATTACGTCTCATGGAAATGCGATAAGAAACGTCTAAAATGAGCGTATTTATCTGAAATTTTTCTATCTTCTTTGGCAAATTAACCGCTTTATAACAACTGTTAGTGTTTCTCCTGTTTCATCGTAAATCAATAATTACCTTTTGCCTGAAATCCACATTGTAAAAAGAAACATATAAAAAGAAATAATTGACATTCAAGAGCGGCTTTCTTATACTTTGTAAACTTCAAATCAGATTCTTCTCAGAACTTCATTACTTCCGGCGATACGTGCTTTGGAATTAACTTTTGTAGAGCAAACGATTTAAAAAATTATTAACCCGCTTTCATACACAGAGGAAACAGGTTTTTATTTCAGGAAAATGAAATCGTAAATCTTTGGATAAATTAGAAATTAAAGGAAAGGATTAAAATCATGTCCCCAAATTCTACCCAAATACTCCCGAGAGCATGGTCGCCTGAAATGTTAAATGAATTTCATAAATTTATAAACTCTCTTTTACCAATCAGTTTTATTATTCTGGAAAGAGATAAATCAACGACTTTTTTCGGGAAAAATATCTCAACATCATTTTGGTTGCGTAAAAAAAGTCATGTTTCTTATAGGGGATTTATCCCGGTTCCCGGATTTGAAAACATTAGTGTTGTTTTTAATCCGGTAACGCGTTTAGAAGAAGAATATAACAACTACATTGGTTATATTGAAATAGCGAACAATTATAAAGAAGATACAATTCCCTGTCCGGAGATAAGAGGGTTTATTCAGGAAGATTTGGGAATCGATAATATTTTTAATGAAATGTTGATTGAATCAAAAACATTTAATTCAAAAATGTCCCCCGTCTATATTTATCTGGAACAATCTTATTGTTTAAAAGACAAGCCTCCTGAAGAATTGTTAAAGAAAAAAATTGCTATCAAAGAGATATCAACATTTCAAAAAATTTCTTGTATCGAATAAATTGCTGTCCTTTTGTTTCTAAGTATTAATGATAAACGCAGACCATTTTTGATATCTTTTCTGAGCCTGACTAGAACCTGAAACCAAAATCCCCGGTAATCTGAACTCCACCTAAGTTTACATTCATTCCGTAAAGACTGGGATCTAACCAGACATATTTACACTCCGCTCCAACAAAGAAATTACGCCCGATATTAAAATTAATACCTCCACCAACATTAACTCCAAAAGCTGTGTCATTATCGTTGGCAGCATGGTGATAATAATAATAATTATCAATGTGATCATTCACAAAATAGGCTCCTATTCCGGCTATTGCATATGGTTCTATCCAAATATTAACAGGGATGATAACCTTCACAGACGCGGTTACAGGTACCACTTCAATATTTTCATTTCCCGAATACGTATAACCTGAATATACAATAGTAACGTTCCCTTGTGTCTGAAAATAGCCGGCTCCCAATTCTATAGCCAGATAAGGATTGAAATAGTGTCCAAAGGCTATCTCCGTATTAAACCCCGAATTATATCCACTCAGGTCATTAGACGTGGGAATGTAAGCGCCAAATTTTGCGACCACATAATTGTATGCGGGTATTACAACAGGACCGGGAGCAGGAACCGCCATCGCAGGATCAGCTCCCATCACAGGCGACACACTGGTTATCCATATAAACAGACAAATCAGACAAACCCAATATCTTCTCATTTTATTTTCCTCAATATCCCTATTTTGTACTGTACCCGCGACCATCAAGACACGCCACCATCGCACGTTGATAATCTGCATTTTTCTGGAACGATGACATTCCGTCAGCTGGCTTAGTCGGATCATAGCCAGTTTGGCCAACAGCCCAGCGGTCACACTGATAGCGATCCTCCGCCTGTTGCTTCTCACTCTGACCATTACGGGGGTAGATAAACAACTTAGTTGACGGTTCCATATTTGTTTGCAGTCCCGTTTGCTGCCCTGCTTGCTGTCCTGTTTGCTGCCCTGTTTGTGGAGAAACAGCTTGAGGTTGAGGATTAACAACCATATAACCATCTGTGGTTGGTGCATAATACTCCCCATCAGCATAATAGTAAGGATAACCGCCTATCCATACGGTTTGGTAATAGACTGGCAAATAGAGGCTTAGTCCAACCCAGGGAAACCACCACCCACCGTACCAGTACCCGTAATGTCCGTAGCGATATCCGTAATACCCGTGATAACCGCCGTAGTACCTACCGTGATATCCACCATAGTAGCTACCGTGATATCCACGACCTTGATACACACGACCTGAATAGCTATGGCCCGAATGACCACCCCCTGAATAGCTATTATGGCCTGAATGACCACCGCCCGAATTACCGCTGCCTGCGTTACTAGACAATGGGTTAACGAGAAAGATGATCATTGTGATCATAATGATTGAATAGGTTAGTTTTTTCATATTTCTTCTCCTTACCTAATTCTATTGTTCTAATTTAAGTCTTTATACGCCACTTTTCAATGTGTCACTATGAATAAATAAGCAAGAAGTACACCTAAAAAATGAAATCCATATAAGCATAAGATATTAAATATCATTTATCAATTATGCATTTTTAAGTTGGTTTCTTTTTATTAAAAATGGATAGAATATATACAGCAACGAGTATCCGTCTGGATAATAAGTATCCAGAGAATCATGCTTTATCAATAATAGTTACTGGATGGCAAAGAATTGCATGGTTTATGATTATCTTTTTCACTTTATTTGGAACAATCTTATTGTTTAAAAAACAGGTATCCTGAAGAATTGTTAAAGAAAAAATACCAATAAAAGAGATATCGACATTTCAAAAAATTTCTTATATCGAATAATCTGATGCAAATCAGTAATAAAATGTGTCTTTCAGACGGGAATAATCAAAAAACGACGGATTTCAAACAGATTCGGCTGGCGGATTATATCCATAAATAAATTTATTTTAATGCAATTTTATAAGGATTATATGTTATAATAAGGCAGAAATAGATTAAGGAGACAAAACAATGTTTAGGGGAATTTTTCAACCCACGCATCTGATCATCATTTTGGTTATTGCCCTGATCATCTTTGGACCGGGAAAGCTTCCCGAATTAGGAGCAGGCCTTGGCAAAGCCATCAGAGGTTTCAAAAAAGCTATGGAAGAACCTCAAAAGAAATCCGATGAGGGAGCGGAGGTCAAAAAAACTGAAGATAAAAAAGGTTTATGAAGAGAAATCCTTGTTAAAAAAAGAACTGATTTAAAAAAAGAGATTCGATATGTATCAAAAAATTTCCATAAGTCCCCTGGGCTGGGCAACAATCATCTGTCCGCACTGCGGCCAGGAGAGTCATAATAAGCCCGGAAAGGAAATGCTCAACAAGGTTCTGGAGAAAACTTGTATATGCGGCACGAAGTATCAAATACTCTTTGACACCAGAACAGCGCCCAGAAAAAAATGTGCCTTGTCAGGTATTCTTTCAGCAGAGAGCACAATAACTGTTGAAATAAATGATGTCTCCGCAAGAGGAGCTTCTTTTGAAGTCGATGAATTTGACCTTGATGTTGGCGGTGTTTACTCACTGAAAATAGATATCAGCGATGACTGGATTGAAGTTTTAATCCGAATCATCCGGATAAATGACAAAATAGTTGGATTTGAATTCGTGAATCTTGGTTATAATCAAAAGAGGATGATAGAATCTTATCTTCTCTCTGACTGATCCCGCGACTTTTTCTATTCCCTTAAAACGCAGCTAAAGCAACACACTGCCCCTCCCCCGCTGTTATTGCGAGGCAATCCTCGGGCGCCGTGGCAATCTATCTTTCGCATTGTTTTCGTAGTCCGGGCCTTTAGGCCCGCTGAAAACAAGCGCACCTAAAGGTACGCACTACGAATACCAGTACATGCCTTGGCATGATTTATTTGAAGAGGCACCACAGACGTATATATTTAACGAAGGTCTTGTCTTTAGACCCGCTAAACGCGGCAAAAGCAACGCGCCACATTATATCTTTATCCTCCCCCGTCGCCCCTGCGACACCCCCTCTAAAGGGGGACAAAAGGGTACTGAAAGATTTCACCCCTGTATTCTATTTTTTATTTTTGAAGACACGGTCAAAAATAAAATCCAGATTCTTCAGGAAATTTTTCACATTGAAAATTGCCGCCAGTTCTTTTTTCTGAATGTATCTGGTTACAATGGGATCTTTTTCGAGCAAATCCCAGAACTCCAAACCTTCCAACCACGATTTCATCGCGTTTCTTTGCACAATAGCATAAGCAACTTCGCGTGTCGTGCCCTTATCAATTAGCGCCAGCAGCACCATCTGAGAAAAAATAACGCCGTGCGTCATGTTCAGGTTGTCAAGCATCTTTTCGGGATAAACAACAAGTTTATCCATCAGACCGGTAAACCTGCCCAGCATAAAATCAAGAGCGATTGTGGCATCCGGTCCGATGATGCGTTCCGCTGAAGAATGGCTGATGTCACGTTCATGCCACAGGGCGACATCTTCCAGCGCGGCGACGGCATAAGAACGCACAAGCCTCGCCAGCCCGGATATGTTTTCCGAAAGCACGGGATTGCGTTTATGCGGCATGGCCGAAGAACCTTTCTGACCGGGCGAAAAATATTCCTCGGCTTCTCTGACCTCCGTCCTTTGCAGAAGCCTTATTTCCTGAGCGAACTTATCAAGCGAAGACGCGATTATCGCCAGAGTGGTAAAGAATTCCGCGTGGCGGTCGCGTTGAACGATCTGGGACGAAACAGGCGCGGGTTTTAAACCGAGTTTTCCGCAGACGTACTCTTCCACAAACGGATCGATAAAAGAAAATGTGCCGACAGCGCCGGATATTTTGCCGACGCTTATGGATTTTTTAGCCTGCACAAGACGCGCGCGATTGCGCTGCATTTCCTGATACCATAACGCCATCTTCATACCGAAGGTAATCGGTTCCGCGTGAATCCCATGCGACCTGCCGATCATTAAAGTATTCTTATGTTCAAAGGCTCTTCTTTTTAAGACCGCCAGCAGTTCATCAATATCCTCTAATAAAATTTCAGCCGATTCCTTTAACTGAACATCAAACGCTGTATCCAGCACATCGGAGGAAGTCATGCCCATGTGAATAAAGCGTCCGTCTTCACCGACTTTTTCCGTCAAAGAAGTTAAAAAAGCAATGACATCATGTTTTGTGGTTTTTTCGATTTCATCAATACGCCCGACATCAATAGAAACTTTCTCTTTAATATTCTTCAGCGCCTTTTGGGGTATTTTACGAAGCTTCGCCATTGCCTCGCAGGCCGATATTTCAACATCCAGCCATTTTTGATATTTGTTCTCCTGACTCCAAATCATGGTCATCTTCTCGCGGGAATATCTCGGTATCACGGTTCTTCTCCTTAATTATGTTATTTATTATCAGCCGACTGTCCATAACAAGTTCTAAAACAAAGATGATATTGAGGCGGCAAGGAGGAGGCTCCGGAGACGTATATGAACATACGTTGAGGAAGTCGACGACGATGCCAACAAAAATAGCGCTTTGTTTTAGAATTTGTATTCCTTTAATCAGGAAATTTAATATTGACATTATATACACAAAAACCTATAAAATTAAAAGAAATTTGAAAGATGTGTAAAAACCCTTTATGGAAAAAATAGCAAAATATTGTTTTATAGAAGAAATATTTAACAGCATAACTCACGGCGTCGGGATTCTAATCAGCATTGCCGCCCTTGCTGTTATGGTAATTTTTTCCAGCCTGTACGGCAATGCCATACACATTATCAGCTCTATAATTTTTGGCGTAGCTCTGGTTTTGCTCTATACCGCATCAACCCTTTACCACAGCTTTCGAAAACCCGTAATAAAACACACCTTTAAAATTATAGATCATTCCTGTATCTATGTCTTGATTGCCGGAACTTACACGCCGTTTCTGCTTGTAACCCTGCGGGGCATTCTGGGCTGGAGCATGCTTGCTTTAGTCTGGGCTTTAACTGTAATCGGGGTTTTATTCAAAATTTTTTTCATCCACCGCTTTGAGATTATCTCGACTATTGCTTATATCGCAATGGGCTGGCTGATTATATTTGCCATTAAACCGCTTATGCACGTATTGCCCGGAGGCGGTCTTACCCTTCTTATCTGCGGCGGACTGGCCTATACACTGGGGACTATCTTTTATTCATGGGAAAAACTTCCCTTTAATTACGCGATCTGGCATTCATTTGTTCTTGCCGGCAGCATCTGCCATTTTTTCGCAATCATGTTTTACGTAGTGCCGCTCAGAGCCGCCTGAATTTATAAATCCACTAAAATCATACCATTGTCTGCAAGACATAGACAAATAAGGAAGAAATAAGGAACTGGATATTTCCTGCGAAATCAGTCTTGAATAATACTTTTTTAAATGTTAGAAGTTGCCCTCAATGCGTAATTAAGAGCGTAATTAAGAGAAACTAACCTTTCACAATAGGAGACAAACATGCGAAAAATTTTACAATATATATTTTGTTTAACAATAATTCTGCTTGCTTCCGGTTCCCTGTGGGCAAAAGATAAATACATCGTAACCATTTTACCTTTCTCCGTAAACAGCGCGGATAATATCGATTATGTTAAACAGGGGATAGATGAAATGCTCTCCTCACGCATTTCCTCATCTGATAAAATCACAATTACAGATAAAAATGTTGTGCTGCAGGAACTGAAAAAATCTAAAATAAAAAATATGTCAAGTGATGACGCACTTAAGCTCGGCAAAAAATTAAATTCCGATTACGTGGTTTGGGGAAGCATTACCAAAATCGGCAACAGCATCAGCATTAACGGGAAACTGACGGATATTACCGAAACAAAATCCGATATCGGCGTTTCCACTCAATCGCAGACTCTTGATGACATAATTCCCAAAATGAACGATTTTTCCGAAAATATTATGAAACATATTCTCGGCACAACACCGCAGGCGCAATCACAAGCGAGCGCACAGCCTGTTGCCGCTCCCGCTCCCACGCCGGCAGTTACCACGCCGCAGGCGCCCCCGGCGTTATCACGTGAATCGCAAATAATAGCCGACATGAAATCCGGCAACAAAAAAGGAGGCACATTAACATCTGTAATCAACTCAGAGTATATTAACACGCCGGAACCCATCAATCGAAGAGATTTCTGGATGAGTCAAAGAATTCCCACGGAATTCAAAGGAATGGCTATCGGAGATGTAAATCATGACGGTTCAAATAAAATTGTAGTCATTGATACAAATACCGTTTATATTTATAAGAAATCGGACAAAGAACTGATATTATTAGAAAAAATAAAAGGGAAGGCTTATGATAATTATGTTGCCGTGGATGTTGCCGATATCAACGGGGACGGTATTCCTCAAATAATCGTGACATCGCTCAACGACGCGCTGCTTGATTCTTTTGTTTTAGAATTCAAAAACGGCAAGTATGTAAAAATCGCATCGGATATACACTGGTTTTTACGTGTCATTGAAACATCTTCAGGAAATCCTCTATTATTAGGCCAGGAATACGGCAGGGACAAACCTTTTAATACGCCAATCTATGAAATAGTCTGGAGAGACGGCAAATATGTTCCGGATGACAAAATGAAAATACCTTTAGGTTTGTCGATTTATGGACTTACAATTGATAATTTAGGTATTGGCGGAAGCGATAAAATATTTGCTTTGGATGACCTGGATTATTTATACATTACTGAAAAAACAAATAAATCTCTGGCCCGTATCACTTCAATAGGTTTTAAAAGTGACGAGCTTATCTGGAAAAGCGATGAGGAATACGGCGGCAGCAATAACTACATAGAAAATATTGAAGATAATAAAAATGATCCCACTACTAACGACAAAGAAAGAAACGCTTATCTCAATTTACGCCTTCTCACTTATGACTATAAAAAAGGCGGCAAAAAACAACTTATTGTAGTTAAAAATTTATCTTCCGTCGGCCATATGTTCAAACATTACAAAGCTTATTCCGCCTGTGAAATATACGATCTGGAATGGGATGGCCTGGGAATGGCTGAAAACTGGCATACGAAGAAAATTAACGGCTACGTGGCCGATTACGCTATTAAAGATGTGGATAATGATGGAAAGCCTGAAATTGTGCTGGCCCTGGTGCAATCAGTCGGCATGACTTTGAGTGACAGAAGCGTTATTGTAGTTTATAAACTGGAGCCGGCTCAATAATTTATTGACAAAGTTTGCAAGCTTAGGTATAGCGTGCCACCATTAGTAATTAAAGGCTCTTTTTTAGTATTTTTATTGATACAAAGGCGGTGTAGCTCAGATGGTTAGAGCATACGGCTCATATCCGTAGTGTCCGGGGTCCGATTCCCTGCACCGCCACCATAACAATTACAAGGACTTAGATCATTTTCTAAGTCCTTCTTTTTTGCGTCCGTGGCAGTTTCCGTGGCATTTTGCTTGCCATAAATGTCATCAAGCACACTCACAGCTTTCATTCTTTTTTCTTTTAATGAATAAAGATACTTTTTAGTAGTTATTAAATTTGTATGGCCTAAGAGTTCACTGACAACTTGAATATCAGGCCTATTATTTTCACTACCCATAGCGATTGTTGAGGCAAAGACATCCCTTAAATCTTTTGCAGTGATTTGAATTCCAGTCTTTGTTTTTATCCTTTTAAACAGTTTATCACGCCTCAGTATCTTTTTACCGTTACTATGATGGAAGATAAAAGGATCGAAAGAGGCAGTGACCTAGATAAAGAAGAGATCAATGGTGCCACATTGAGTGCCTTCCTTCTTCAAAAATATCCAGACCGAGTACACGGCGACCTTGCAAGTATCTCATACTTGGTAGGAGAAATTGTGAAGTCTGGATATAAATCTTTGGGAGAATTAAATTTAGACCTCGAAAAAGCTGCCAAGGCATTTCAGTATTACGAAGAGCATTATCTACCAGATAACATAAAAAAATCCCAAGATGTTGGCGTTGTACGTCAGTCTCTCTCTATTATTAATGATGCCTACTTGTCCCACAGGATAAAAACGGCTACACCGGTCATGATTGAGCAATTTAAAAAAAGTAAGATGGCGGTTGAATAATTTAACAATAAACTTCTTAAGATAAGTAGGAATACCACCATAGCGATAATATTTTTTAGTAAGCACACAATTGTCCAACAAATCGCTCCACGGGGATCGCTTATCGCTTCAAGGCTAACTTTGCACTTCACCTTTCCCATGGCAATTCTCAATTCCAACAATTGCCCACTACTAAAATTAAGTAGGTGAAAGAAATATTTTTTTAAGAATATTCATGACTATTTTTAAATCTTTCAAACATTTTCGCAAAATCATCATCAAGAATCTCAAACGGCGGCACATTTTCGCCACTTCACAGGATTGATATATTATTCCCGTCCTATTCCTAAAGTATATTCATCGTCAGAATTTCTTATTTTACGCCGCATGTTATAAAGCCGCTTGCGATATTTTACCTGAAACCAATCATGTGAAAAAAATAAATTGACATACAAAACAGACTTTCTTATGATTTCTTATCATCTAATCAAATTATTACCAAAACTCCATTTATTACGTATACACGGAATCACCGGATGTAATGAGGCTATTAAGATCAATATGGGAAATATGGAGATTCTGACACATTAGATATTATAAAAGCAGCAAAACCATAATTATCAGTAAAAATATTAAAACCGACACCTACGAAAGGAGATAACCATGGAAAACAAAGAAATCGTCAAACAAATGATGGATTTTCACAAGACCTTGGTTGAAAACAGCTTTTCAACAACGGCAAAGTATCAGAATCAGACAGAAAAACTTTTAAAGACTTTTGTTGACCATATCCCTGGAATTAGCGATGAAGGCAAAAAGGTTATAGACCAATGGAGCGATGCATACAAGAAAGGAATTGACGATTTAAAGAAGATTATTGATGAAGGATACGCTAAAGTCGGGGAGTTCTTAGAGAATAAGACAATATTCAACTCACAAGACCAGACCGATAAGATGTTCAATCCTTTTTTAAACCAAAATAACTGGATACCCCTGGATATGAAGAAGAGGATGGAAGAATTGACTGATAATTATAAGAGTAGTTACGATAAATTCCAAAAAATCGTCAATGAGAATATCAAGCATATGGAAAACATTTCCCCTGTTAAAAAACCGAATGGAAAGAAAAAGCGGAAGAGCTAATCCCGTGCATCCTGTAATATGGTTGACATAACAGAAACAATTTGATTGCAAAAAGGCAGCGTCAGAAATGGCTCTGCCCTTTTTTATTTATTCTTTCCCCTGAAAATGTACCTTTTAAAATAGATATTGTTAAAGAGCTGTATGTGATCAACAGGAGGCCGGGCAGATCGTAAAAATTTCCCCTGCGTGCTCGTGGCAACATTCCTTTGTTC
>JBEKMY010000038.1:0-29296 GCA_049523355.1 Smithella sp.
AATTCGGGGGACAGTATACTTAATTATTTTGCGGGGTTTGCGAGCGGGGAATAATTCGGGTAATCCAGAAATCCGGAGACACTGACTCGATTTCAATCATTTGAATTGTTCCACTGAATCAGATTTCTTCACGCAAATAAGTGTTCCATCCTGACGGACTTTCAGTACGGGAAACGGGTATTGTTCCGGAACTGTTGAGGGACAGTCAGTAACCCTGCCCCACTTAATATTTGGCGAAGACCTGGTCCACTCGACAATCGGCATATCATCGCTGTGAAATGACAAGATGCTGTCTGAAGGTTGATAATACTGGGAAAAATTGAACGCGGGACAGTATGGAATTAACATAAGACGCTGTATACCCGTCTTGCGGTAATTGATTAATTCTTCATGTAAAGATCGAAATATCAGAGAGTTTTTACGAAGCAGAAAGTGTGCATTTGCCGATGAGTATAGCATCACAAGAGCCAGGAAGCATGAAGCGCACGTGAGAATAAGTCTTCGCTTGCGAGATCCCCGTTCAATGGCATTGCCCACGAGTATGCCGACGCCTCCCCAGAAGAATGCCGCTGCCTGAGTAAGGTACACCTCAGAGACATGGCCGACGATGATGAATGGAAATAGTGAGAATATTGCGCTTGCGAAAAAGACAGGTGCGGCGCCCAAAGGCTTGTTACCATCCCGGACACCTCGGAATAACGTGACATAGATAGTCGCTATACCGGCTAAACCGACAAAAAGAGAAATCCAGTCAAATACATTCGCGGCGCCATAGAAAATTCTAGCGGCTGTTACCGTGGCAACTGGTGATGTCAGCCCGATCAAAGATGAAAGGGTATTCACAACGAGGTTCCATCCCAGTTGAACACTATACCGGGAAGCGGATTCACCTGACGATAGCGGAGCATTAATTGATATGTACCACAATAAATAAAGAGTTATTCCGACTGCCGGCACGGCAAGCATGCGAAGTTTATCGTTCTGAAAGTACTTATGCTCATGCGTTGAGGTTTCACGGTTCGATGCGAGAATCCAGATTGCCATCACAACAAATACGGAAATGCCTACTTCGCTCCAAAGTACAGCGATGATAGCCGGTATCAGGCTGCCTATGTTCCATAGAATGATTAACTTGCGGTCTTTGCGTGCTTTTGCCTCGAGTGCTTTGTGAAGGGAATAGATCGCCAATAAGCAGAATGCCGTCACGAAGATTTCCGGACGACTCAGCCTGAACAGACTTTGTACTTTTATCGGGGACAACGCAAAAAATACTGCGCCGATCACAGGTGACCAGATGTTATTCGTTCTTGCCCGAACAAGCGCAAACAGGGTTACGATCGTTGTAACAAAGGCGACGTAAGATAGCAGTCTGATAAGAATTGAATCAAAACTCAAATAACGAATGCTCACGGTTGCCAGACTCTGCATGAGTGGTCTATATCTTCCCATGCAATCGTCGCGGAACAGGAAGATGTCCGTTAAGGACGATCTGCTGTTTCTGAGCGCGAAATTGAAAATATTTTTGTCATCGCCGAACCAGCCGACTGATAAAATAAAATACGGAATCATATAGAGAAGAATGATGCCAAATATTATTGCAATGCCGATACGGTGAGTATTTGCTTTAGAGTTCATAGGGTATCGAATTGATCTTTCTTTTTAACGACATTTCTGACTGCCGGCAAAACACTTGCTTTTTACGAAAGAGAATATAACAAAATATTTTTTGTATTTCAACCGACAACTAGCCACAAAATATTAGATTGAAATAGGAATTCGGGGGAGAAAGCCGGGTTGAATTCGCAGGCCGGGTCTTTAGACCCGCCAACCCCGCGCACCTAAAGGTACGCGCTACGAATACCAGCACATGCCCTGGCATGATTTATTTGAAGAAACGCCACAGGCATATATGCTTTCGAAGGCCTTGTCTTTAGATCCGTATATCAAAACAATGTCTCTTTCTGTCGTAGTCCGGGTCTTTAGACCCGCTAAAGCGCGGCAAAAGCAACGCGCCACATTATATCTTTATCCTCCCCCGTCACTTTAGTGACACCCCCTCCAAAGGGGGACAACCATTCTGCTTCAATACCACAAATGCATCAATCTGCGACTTGTGTGCCGCAAAATCATTAACGGCGGGGAATTCCCACAAAAGCGAATTTTAAATTATACCCTTTTGATTTTTTCGGATAACGAGGCGGCAAGAAGGAGGCTCCGGAGACGTATATAAACATACGTTGAGGAAGCCGACGACGCTGCCAACAAAGTTAGCCGGGAAAATCAAAAGGGTATCAGGGCCTCGCGTCGGGAGGCGCATCCGCCGGAATAACCGGGCAGAAGACCTGATCACGCCCGTCGTTGAGGCCTATCGGCTTATCTGTTTGCAGAAGTTTAAACCACACCCGGACATTATCCGCGATAATGATAACCACCAGAACAATAATCGCGACACTGAGCCAGACATTGAGCATCTGGCCTTTGGACAGATACGTCCGGACATTCATGAGGCCTGCGGTAAACGTCGTTACGGTAATCAGCACACAGGGGATGAAAGTAATCAGCGCGTATATTTTCTTTTGTCCGATTCTCAAGATAACCGTCGTGCCGATGGCCAGCGCAAGTCCCGACAAGGTCTGGTTGGTGGCGCCGAACAGGGGCCAGATGGAAGAAATATCGCCTGTATAGAGCATATAGCCCCAGGCAAAGGAGACCATGGCGCTTGTCAGGATGGCGCCCGGAATCCAGTCCTTCCTTCCCATCGGCTTATACGCGTAACCGAGAATATCCTGAAGAATGTACCGCGCCACACGGGTGCCCGCGTCGATGGTTGTCAGAATGAACAGGGCTTCAAACATAATGATAAACTGGAACCAGTACTTCATGGTGTGACGAAGCCCCTCGCTGATGCCGGCGAAAACGTGCGCCATACCCACGGCAAGCGAGATGGCGCCGCCGGGACGGTGGGAGACATCGAGGCCGACGAGCTGGTTGAGGACGGGAAGATCGACAACGTTCATATTGAGTTTAGCAAATACCGCGGCAGAGGTGTTGATGGCAAAATAATCCTGCGGGACCAGCGTTACGGCAGCCAGAAGCGCCATTAAAGCCACGAAGGCCTCCGTGAGCATCGCGCCGAAGCCGATCGCCTTTATTTCCGTTTCATGTTCGATCATTTTCGGCGTCGTGCCGGAACCGATCAGGGCATGGAATCCGGAAATGGCGCCGCAGGCAATGGTAATAAACACATAAGGCCACCACGGGCCGGGGATGATGGGGCCTCCTCCGGCCGCATAGATCGTTGTAAAGGGCATCTTGATAACGGGGTTGACGAAAAAGAGGCCGACAGCCAGAGCAACGACAACGCCGATCTTCATAAACGTGCTCAAATAATCCCGCGGGGCCAGAAGCAGCCATACGGGGATGGCGGCGGCACAGAAACCGTAGATAGGCAGGAGTATCGATATCTGATTTTTAGATAAAGTAAAAAAGCCGGCGAGGCTCGAATCGGCAACGTACGGACCCATGAAAACAGCCGAACATACCAGAATGATTCCCGCGATTGAACCGGAAAGAATAGCGCCCGGCCTGATCTTGAACATGTAAACGCCGATCATCATGGCGATGGGGATGGTCATAGCGATGGAAAAAAATCCCCAGGGGTTCTGGAAAAGTGAGTTGACAACGGCAACGGCAAGGCCTGCCAGGGTGACGATAATGATGAACAGAATCACGACAGCCGTTACGCCTCCGGTGATTTTACTGACATCTTTTTCGGCGATGACGGACAGGGATTGTCCCTTATGGCGGTATGAAGCAAACAGGATAATCATATCATGGACGCACCCGCCGAAGACCGACCCCAGCAGTATCCAGAAGAATCCCGGCCCCCATCCGTATTGCGCGGCCAGAACAGGCCCGATCAGCGGACCCGCGCCGGCAATTGCCGCGAAATGATGTCCGAATACAACCCACTTGTTGGTCGGAACGTAATTTTGGCCGTCATTGCAGGAGATAGACGGCGCGATGTTCCTGTCGTCAAGCATCAAAACTTTTGTGGCAATGAATGCGGCATAATAACGATAAGCCAGAGCAAACACACATAAACTACCAATCATTAAATACAGTACACTCATGAATTCTTTGGTTCCTTTCTTTAAATTGTGAAGCTCTCCGCAACACGCCGCGAAGAATCTTCGATTCTTAATGAACTATATAATCCTGTATTCGCTTTCTTATTCTGTAGCATGCTACAGGAATGTGTTCGCTACCGAATTCATGAATGTTATGTTCCCACTGCCGGTGAAAGTCAATATTTTTTCATCTTGTATTGCTTTCGTAGTCCGGGTCTTTAGACCCGCCAACCCGGCGCACCTGCCGACGACCCCGGCCTACGCCGGGGCAGGCTGTGCCAACAAAGTTAGCCGAAGGAAGCGGACGGTATCAACGAAGGCCTTGTCTTTTCGACCGGTACTCCTTCCATCTACTCCTTATCGCCCCGGAGCGAGGATACCAAATCATGCAGGTATTCGGCGGTTACGCCCTCAGGCGCTATTGGATCGCCTGCGATGATCTCCACCCTTGAGCGAAAGCCTCTGCTCCAGCGTGATAGCGCAGACCCTTTTTTCCGGCTAAAAAAGCTGCCCCACAAACCCCGCAGGGCCAACGGAACAATTGTAACGGGATCCTTCGCCAGAATCTTTTCTATGCCGGGTTTGAATATGTCCATATTGCCGTCAAGCGTTAGCTTTCCTTCCGGGAATATACAGACAGGCTCGCCGTTTCTCAGCGCCAGGGAGATTTCCTCAAAGGCCTTTTCATACACATCGGGATACTCCTTTTTCGAGGCAATGAGAATAACGCGCCCCTTCCTGAAAATATAGTTCAATACAGGGATTTTAAAGAACGCGCGGTCCATCACAAAACGAATGTTTCTCTGTATCGATCCCGCGATGAAAAGCGTATCGACAAAAGTAACATGGTTGCATATAAGGACAACGGCTCCTTCTTCAGGAACGACGTCGAGGTTGTATCTCTTCACCCGGTACATGATCTTTGAGAGCACCCACATCATAAACCGTATAACGAACTCCGGCACCATAGAGTAGATGTAGCAGGCCACGATGAGATTCAGGATTACGAGGACCAGAAAGAACTGCGGAATGGACAGCTTAAATAAACCGATCAGCAACGCGGCCGCCAGAGACGACGCGACCATTAAAAGAGCGTTCATGATGTTGTTGGCCGCGATCACCCGCGCCCTGATTTCTGGCCTTGTCCTGATCTGAATCATCGAATACAGGGGAACGATGTACAAGCCCCCGGAAACGCCGATCATCATCAGATCCATCAGAACCCTATGGCTTCCGAGTATGCCAAGGAATGCCGATAAGCCCATCAGCGGCTGACCCGCCGTAAGCGCCTGACCGGCCGGTAGCGACAAATGCGCGAACACGAGGTCAAAGCCGAAGATGCTCAGGCCCAGCGATCCAAGCGGCACAAGGCCGAGCTCCACTTTTTTACCCGACAGACGCTCGCACAGAAGCGACCCCACGCCGATACCAATGGAAAACATGGTCAGCAAAAGCGTGACCACCTGTTCAGAGCCGTGCAGAATATTCCTCGTGTAATTCGGCAACTGGCTTAGGTACGCAAGCCCCAATGCCCAGAACCACGAGATTCCGAGGATCGACAGGAATACCGATTCTTTCTCCATGGATATCTTCATGGTCTTCCAGGTCTGGGTGACGGGATTAATATCGAGCTTCAATTCCGGCGAGTCGGGCGCGGCATAGGGAATCATCCGGCTAGCCAGCCATCCTGCCACGGCAACGGCCGTAAGAATTAGACCGGCCCAGAACTTTCCGTTATCCATCTGCGTAATGAAACCGCCGGAAATGGTTCCGATCAGGATGGCAAGAAAAGTGCCGCCCTCCACCATGGCATTGCCTCCCACGATCTCTCTACTATTGAGATGCTGGGGAATGATGCTGTACTTGACAGGCCCGAAAAAGGCGGCCTGGCATCCCAGAAGGAAAAGAAGAAACATGAGGCAAGTAACATTTTTATAATAGAAAGCGAAGGCGGCCATAACCGCTATGATAATCTCGGCAACTTTAATGTATCTCATCAGCATGGATTTTTCGTATTTGTCGGCGATCTGTCCTGCCGTTGCCGAAATGAAAAAAAACGGCAGAATAAAAAGACCTGCCGCAAGATTAATGAGAATGTCCGATTTTGCCGCCATCTGGCTGCCCATTTTATAGGCAATGAAAAGCACAAGGGTATTCTTGAAAACATTGTCATTGTAAGCGCCGAGGAACTGCGTCCAGAAAAAAGGCGCGAATCTCCTTGAGGCTAGAAGTTTAAACTGGTTTTTCTTTTCTTTCGGGGTGTCCTGATTTTCCTGATTTTTAGTATTCAATCCCACCTCCGTTTAACTGTTCGTGATTGTCGTTTTCCCTGATCAGCTCCCGCTAAGAACGCACGCGTTTAACCTTGAAATATAAGCATTACTGTTTTCAAGAAATATTAAATTATTTTATAGCATGAGAGAATAATACAAATTTAGAAAAACAATGCAACTATAAAAATATCACAGCATGTCCCCCTTTAGAGGGGGTGTCGCGAAGCGACGGGGGAGGAAACAAAGAAATTCCACCCCCTGCCCCCGCCGGCGGGGGACATAAAAGCAGCCATTAACTGTGTCGCAATAGCAGAATTTGTCGTTGCATATCCTCCGCAGGCGGAGGTGTCACTTAAGTGACAGGGAGAAATAAAGATATTATGAAAATGTCTGGCATCGTGGTCATTCTCTCTCATTGACGCTTCAGGGCTGTTTATTACCTTTTTGTCACCTTGTCAGACTCTTAGTCGCCGGAAGGTTTACAATGTAAGAGAATTCTGTTAATAATCGGCCACCTTCAAAAATAATGAATATCATGATCAGTAAAGTGAAATGTGTTCCGCCTGAATCACGGAGCGAATAATATTTTTGCCGACATAACAAAAACCGGGAGGATGGAAAGATGAAAAAAGTTTTATGGTTAACGATTATTTCATGGTTTGTAATGATGCCTTCGTCGTCATTTGCCAGGACACCTATCTCTGATAGTGATCTGAACGCCATAACAGCTCAGGAAGGTGTTTCCATTTATTGGAACAACGTTACGACAAGCGCGTTCTCTTTTACCGCGTCCTGGGGCCAAAGCAACTTAAGCAGCGTAACCGGCTCGCCGATTCCGAATTTCGCGTTTGATAAGGGCGGTTATGCCGGCGTAGATGTTACGTTCGGCGATACGTCCATGAACGGTCTATTAACCATTGATGTCGGTGTCAATAATACCACCACGGCAGCCTCAACCGGTATCCCCGGCGGTATAGAGCTTGGTTTGAAGAATATAGCTCTTAAAATGGGATCGATACAGGCAATACTCAAATTTGGCGATGAGAGAACACTTTCAGTGCCTACCGCCACCATGACACTGGGAACATATTATCTTACCAGTGTTTACACGACGATAAATGGACAGGTTATCATTTGTACCCATTAACAGCAGGGTAAAAACGTGAATAATGCGGCGTTAATTGCGCCGTTATGAATGCGCGAACAGAAGCGCGGGAAAGTTGCCTGCCCTTTTCTCGCGCCCTTTTCGCGCCATTAAATCCTTTCACGAAAGGTATCCCATCACGATTCCTTTTTTGAATGAATTATCCAAAATAAAAGTTTCCACGTAAAATTACCTCAAGCCGGCAATCATAAAAAGTTGTCTTGAGTATCCGGACCCCGATTTTTTATTAACTTCGTTATGATGACTTGTGATACAGTAATCACAGGCGCGGGCACGTCGCATCCGGGGACCGGATTTTGCCCGCGCCGGTGATTTTTGATCTCAGCTTTCATAAATATTTTACACGCGCACAGAGCTTTGAATCCTGTCAAACAGGTAATATAATGATGCAAGAGCGGTACGAAACTGAATTTATATTTAAATACTGGTTAAATTTTAAAAATGTTTTAGAAGATTTTATTATCATTATAATCATCAATACCCTGATTGCCCTTACTGTTGAGGCGATCAGGCATGATAACAGCTTCCTGCTCAGTTTTGTCGTGTCGCAATCATCCGGCGTTACTGTTTCTTCAATGGTCCTGTTTTCGTTATTAATCTTCAGACCGCAAACATGGAAATCACTTTTGACTATTGCCGTCATCGACATTTGTCTGGGAGTTTGGATCGGTCTGCAGATGGGTATTTTTATCCTCCGGCATTTCTTTCATATAGTTCTGGACTTGAAAATACATGGTCTGGGTCTGACGTTTATTACATCCGGCATCATTCTGAGCTCCATCATTTTTTATTTTTTAATGATAAAAATCAGATTGAGATATCGCAGCGAAATGATCAAACAGGAAAAAATAAAACACACCGCGATGGAGAAAGAATATCTTTCAGCCAATCTCAAAATGCTGCAGGCGCAGATAGAGCCGCATTTTTTATTCAACACCCTTTCCAATATTTTGAGCCTGATCGATACACAGCCGGATAAAGGGAAATCCATGCTCCTGGATTTGACGAAACTTCTGCGCACCTCCCTATCGCGAACGATGCCGGAGCAAACCACGCTGTCTCAGGAAATATCCATGATCGAAGCATACCTCCATATTCAAAAAATCAGAATGGATGAGCGCCTGAATTATGAGATTGACGTTCCGGATAATATCAGGCAATATTCTTTCCCGCCCATGCTGTTGCAGCCGCTGGTTGAAAACGCGGTCAAACACGGATTGGAACCAAAAGAGGAAGGGGGAGAAATCGTCATCAGGGCAACGCTGCAAGATCATCTTTTAATCATAAAAGTTATGGATACCGGCCTGGGATTTTCCGATTTCGATAAAGCCGGTGTCGGTATTGCCAATGTGCGCAAACGCCTTGGTTTGCTTTTCGGAGAAAAAGGGCGATTGATCATGGAAGAAAACAAGTCTTACGGTGTTTGCGCCACCATGGAGGTGCCCGTCAATGACTTATAGGGCCATTATTGCCGATGATGAAAAAGAACTCAGAACGTACCTCAAAAACATGCTTGCCGAAACCTGGCCGGAGTTGGAGATTTGCGGCGAAGCCGTCAACGGCAGGGAAGCCCTCGAGATGGTCGAGGCTTTTGCTCCGCAGATCGCTTTTCTGGATATTAAAATGCCCGGATTTCCGGCCTCGACGTCGCTAAAAATATCGCAGGTCATTGCCGGATTGTATTTATTACCGCTTTTGATCAATATGCCGTCGACGCTTTCGAACACGAAGCGGTGGATTATCTGGTCAAACCCGTGACAAAAAAGCGATTGATGCAAACCATACAGCGTCTAAAAAAACAACTTCAATCATCCCCGGAACCGCCAGCAGATCTTGTCAAAATGATTACACAGGTTCTTGCCAATCTGCAGATCAATGCCTCCGCGGGGTATCTGCAATGGATAAAAACGCAACATAAAGAAAATGTCCGCCTGATCCCTGTAGAAGAAGTTGATTATTTCCAAGCCGAAGATAAATATACTCTGGTGATCACTGTCAAAGAGGAAGCGCTGATCAAAAAAAGTATTAAAGAATTAAGCCGGGAACTTGATCCGCATAAATTCTGGCAAATTCATCGCGGCACCATTGTTAATGTATCCAGAATTGAAACTGTCGGACGGTCGCTTACCGGTCGCGGCATCCTGAAGCTTAAAAACAGATTAAACGCCCTTACGGTCAGCCGTCAATACATACATCTCTTCAAACAGATGTGATGCTGATTCGATACATTATTAATTTCTTTGCTTAAGTTTCGCGCTTAAATTGACCACATCAAAGTTGAATTAAGTGTTACGTTCCGCGACTTCTCCCATGGCATGTCATTGCGGGCCTCATCTCATACGGCGTGGCGCAAAAAGAAGCAGTATAAAGCAAGCAATAAAATTATTAACCTTATTTTGAATTTTATTAAAGTACCTGTCGTCTTTCATAAATTAATGGATTTGTTTACTTGACAAACCAAAATTTACTTTCCTATAAATATATTTACACTGTACGATTCTATATTAATTTGTAAACGAACACCAAACTATGCTATAAAAGCAAAGATTTAACTTGAACTCAGTATGCTTTGCAGAGTAAGGTCACTCAATCGGGTAGTCTTATTGTGAAACAATTCGTGTAAGTTGCCGGTTTAAAGAAAAGGGAATATATGTTAAAAATCAGTTTTTCAAAAATAATTATTATTGCAAGTGCATTAATTTGTATCATTTTGTTTCTGTTCTATGTATCCGTATTAGGAGTCAATAATAATGCACCTGATGATATAAAGGACTTTATTCAGAATATATCGTCGAGCAACTACTCTGCCGCATTGCAGTCATACTCTGAGCAAGCAAAAAAGAATCATAAATCTTTGAATGAAACTATGAAGTTTCATTTTATACTTGAACTTGCGATGCTCGAATATTTCGATCTTATGGATAATCCTAATTACTCAATAGAGATCGAAAGAGAAAATACGTGGATTCCATTCCTGACTTCCAATGAACTTAAAGTAAGTGTAAAATTTGTTCCCAAGGAAAAAACGACATTGGGTCTAAGTTTTCCAAATTTCTTCAAAAAGAATAAGCAAAAGTCTTTGAAAAAATTCATCACAGTTGTTCGAGAGAATGACAAGTGGAAAATCAATAAAATTAATATAGAAGGCTCTGAGATTGAGAGTATTTTCAAAAGACTTCAATCAATTGTAATTGCAGATAAATATCTTAGCATTACACCAAAAGGTTTTGTCCTAAAAGAAGCAGACATCGATCCTACAAAAGTCAGCTCACTGGAAAAAAAGATCTTGGTTCATAATTTACAAACAGCTATAGAAATTATAGAAAAATAATTATTCCATAGCCAAGTTAAATCAAACCAAGGAATTATCTATCTCACGCTCCTGAAAGATGCAACTTGGTGCTGGGAGAAAGCTATCATTTATAAAAAACTTACATTTCAAAACTGGACCCTAATCAGATATTAAAAAGCTATTCTTTAGCGCCGGCTTCTTTGAGAAGTTTTACGATATTGTCATAACCTTTTGATGATTCCGTCAAAGCCGTCACACCGTCATTGCTCTTTATATTGACATCTGTCTTGGCCGCCAGCAATTCCCGCACGACATCAGTATATCCATAGCGAGAAGCTTCAATTAATGCCGTGCAACCTTCGTTGTCTTTGATATTTACATCCGCCCCGGCTGCAATTAATTCTTTTATCACTGCAAGGCTGCCAAAACGGGACGCCCCCATCAGAGCCGTTCTGCCGTTCTTGCCGCTCCTGATATTTACGTCTGCTTTGGCCGCAATTAAAGCTTTTACGACCTCAACATTGCCATTGCCCACCGGGTCATTATTCACTATTTCCATTTTACCTTTCATGTCAGTCACAACCAAACCCGTACGTCCGTAACCGGATGCCAGCATTAATGCCGTAACGCCGTCCTTGTTCCTCGCATTTATGTCTGCGCCGGCTTCCAGAAGCTTCTTCACCACCTCGACATATATGGTTATGCGGCCATCAGCGCCGTATTGCCTTTATCGTCACTCGCATTTACATCCGCCCCTGATGCCAGCAGCGCCTGCGCCACATCGGGATATCCTTCACCCGATGCATAAATTAACGCTGTTTTGCCATCGGCGCTTTTGGCATTTACAGCGGCGGCGGCGGCCAATAAATTTCGTACTTCCTTGATGTTGCCTTTCATCGATTCATTCATCAGCGCTGTATAGCCCTCGTTATCTTTTGCGTTTAAATCGACCTTGCCCTGCTGTGATTTTTTAGCGTCACTTTTTTTGCCCCTGGCATCATCTTTTATATACGCCGGATGTCCAAAAGCTCTGATCTCTTTTCCGGAATTAATATCCCAGAGTTTCATTGTATAATCATCGCTTCCGGAGAGGGCATAACGGCCATCCGGAGAGAATGTGACTGAATTGACACTTTCCTGATGTCCCTCAAAAGTCCTGATCTCCTTTCCTGTTGCAATATCCCATAATTTTATGGTTTTATCTCCACTTCCGGAAAGGGCATAGCGGCCATCCGGAGAGAATGCGACTGATTTTACAATGTTTGAATGACCTGTAAAAGTCCTGATCTCCTTTCCCGTTGCAATATCCCATAATTTTATGGTTCTGTCCGCACTTCCGGAAAGGGCATAGCGACCGTCCGGAGAAAAGGCAACTGATTCTACAATGCCTGAATGACCCGTGAAAGTCCTGATTCCTTTACCCGTGGCAACATCCCAGAGCATCATTTCGCTACTATTAAAACTTAGAGAGAGCGCATAGCGTCCATCCGGGGAAAAGGCAATCGAGTTTACAGAACCTAAAGGTATCCAACCCCAGGAAGTAGTCTTTTTAGATTCAAAAGATCTGATCTCTTTGCCCGTGGCAACATCCCAGAGCATTAGTCCGTTATCATCAGACACCGATCCACCTGAGATAGCGTAGCGGCCATCCGGAGAAAAAGCAATTGAGCTTTCAATGCCTGTATGTCCCTTAAAAGACCTGATCTCTTTCCCCGTTGCAACATCCCAGAGCTTTATAGAGGGACCACCCGAAAGGACATGGCGGCCATCCGGAGAAAAGGCTACAGAATCCACATGATAATATTCTTCTGCCTTAAAAGTCCTGGTCTCGTCTCCAGTGGTAACATCCCAAAGCATCATAGTTCCATCTTGACTTCCAGAGAGAGCATACCGGCCGTCCGGGGAAAAGGCAACTGAAGCTATCCAGAATGAGTGTCCCACCCGTGGAATAAATTTCGGCAGTTTTGAAGAGCGTGTTTGCACCGTACTTTTGATGAACGGTTTTTCGGGCAAAAAGTAGTATGTTTCTTTTATGAATGTATGTTTATTGGCCTCACAGTCAAATTCTTCCACATTAAAGACCATATCATTAATACCATCACCATTAACATCCTTAACATCATATCCTTTCACCTCGGAAAAGACCCCAAAATCTTTTTCCTCATCCTCCAGATCAGGACACGGGTTAGATGAACCCATTACATCATCAAGGGTTGATTCACCTGCTAAGCCTAATAATTGATACGGTTCTCCACCGGTATTTTTGTCTTTTATCATGATCGCCTGATAACCGCCGCTTACATGACCCTGATGTGCACTTCTCGAAGATACTATCAACCAGGTAATGCCGCCGCCCCGGATAGCTCCCTCAATACTTTCACCTATGTTGCCTCTGATTATTGTATCAAAGGACTTTTTTTTCGTATCAACGAAGAGGATGCCGTTAAAGTATTCCAAGATATATTGATGATTACTGATACGGTAGTAATATGCGGGAGAAGAACCTGTTAAAGCCTCACTAAGCTTTTCGTCTATAAAGAGTTGCAAATCGCGAGGCGGTTTAAGATCTAATCTTTTTAGCCCAATTGTTTTTTCTTTTAGTTCTTTTATTCTGTCTTCGTACATATTTTGAATACAATTCGTATCTATGCAAATCCCATACACATCGTGAATATGCGACTGTGGACATTTTTCATCCCTCATTTTTAGCCATGCTTTTTGCTCTGACTTTAGTTTATTTTTTTCTCTCGAAGACAGAAATTTCATGGCATTATTATAATCTTCGGCCAACACGGCATCTTTAAGTGATAAATCAGAGTCACTACATATACATTTTTCTGTAGGAGTGCTTGCCTTATCACAATCGAAACCGGCCTGATTTGTTGCGTGACAAATAGAATAAGACAAAAGCACGAATAAACACGACAATAATAGGATATGGTTTTTCATTTTAACCTCTTTATGCTATTAATGACTGATGTTGGATTTTTGAAGATTTCCCAACTTTATAACATTAATTAATTTTTTCTAAAAGAAAATATTCTTCATAAACGAAATTCGCATGGGATATTACATCTAAAGAGAGGCATCTATAAAAAAGAGATTGCCGTTTATTCTCTCTATAATAATCGTTAAGTCATAATTTATTGAATACGGATTACTTTTATAGTATAAATCATTCATGCCTTACTGAATTGAATAAATTTACAGGGGACCATCATTGAATAAAAAAAATATTATCATCTCCATTTTTGCTGTTTTTATCGTAGGTTTATTTGTAATCGTTGGCATCCATTATTTTCCCAAAAATCGTACATCTGTCAAAAATCAGCAAGCCGAAGCCGTATCCCTGAAAGAAAACTTTGACAGCGCTGTAACCAATTACAGAAAGATTATCATACTGCTCGAGTCAGAAGAATCTCTCGATGCGCAAAAAAAGGATGACGCTATTTTCATCGCAAAACATATCTACGATGAAAACCGGAAAATACTTTCAACCATCGAAGATCAATTGTCCTCCGATATTGAACAATCGGCAAATGGAGGCTTTCTTGCCGCGCCCTCTAAAGTCGAAAATTTTCTCAATGAAATAGAAAAATCTTCACAGTTGCACGACGTTGATAAGCTTGTTTTTCTGGAAACTGTGGATCTCCTGCAAGGTGAAATCAATGAAACACCCGGCAATCAGAAAATAAAGAAAAACCTGGTGGCGAGGCTGGAAGAAGATCTAAACGCCCTGCATGAAATCAGAAGCATTTACGACAAGGAAATGTCAAAAATACTGGCGCATTTCGAAACGCGCGGTATGGCGCCGACAAGAGAAAAATGGGACAGCTACGTGGCATTTCTGAAAACAAAATTTAACAGGGATGCCGTTTTAAAAGAATACCAGGAAATCCTGCCTAAAAAAGAATATGCTTCAACGAAAATCTCCAAAAACCAGTTCAGCGGTTATGAGCTTCCACCGAAAACACTGGTGCTTACCTTCGACGACGGACCCCATCCAAAATATACGGAGCAAATTCTGGACATTCTCAAACAAAACGGCATCAAGGCCATCTTTTTCGAAATCGGAGAGAAGCTGGGCACATTCAAGGAAGACAATAAAATACAGCAGACCAGGCTGGCAACCATCAGCAGAAAGGTGATTGATTCGGGCTCTACGGTTGCAAACCATAGTTATACGCATTCATACTTTCCCAAACTCAGTGAAGGGGAGATAGCCGACGAAATCGAGAAAACAAATAAAGTAGTCGATCTGGTAACCGGCAGCAATACAATTTTATTCCGTCCCCCTTACGGAGCCCAGGATAAAAAACTTTTTGACGAGCTGGAAAAGTATAATATGAAATCCGTAATCTGGAATATAGACTCCCGCGACTGGGCTGATCCTATCCCCTCTTCCGTTGCCGAACGTGTTTTACGCACCGTGGCGGAGCAGAAAAGAGGCATCATACTTTTTCATGACATTCATAAAAGCTCTCTCGAAGCGCTGCCTTCTATTATAGATTCCCTGAAGAAAGACGGTTATACGTTTGCCAGCTGGAACGGCAGCGAATTCGTCACCGATAAATTCAGGTCTTCCGGCGAAGCGCAACAGGCGGCCGTTGAGCCTGTGTCCCTTTATCGGGAAAGCTGGGCTGTTATAATCGGCATAGACAAATATGAGAAATGGCCAAAACTGCAATATGCCGTAAACGACGCGCAGGCCGTAAAAGATGTCCTGATAAAGAAATACCGTTTCAAGCCGGAGAATATTTACCTGCTTCTCAATGAAGACGCGACAAAGGAACACATCCTTTCGGTTCTCGGCGACACGCTGGGCAATTCAGATAAGATCAAGAAAGACGACAGGGTCTTTGTGTTTTTTGCCGGGCACGGGGCGACCAGACAATTGCCCAGCGGCCGTTATCTCGGCTATATAGTGCCGGTTAACGCCGATCTTCAGAATTACGAGGGTCAGGCAATATCTATGACCAATTTCCAGGATATCTCCGAAACGATACCGGCAAAACATGTATTATTTGTAATGGATTCCTGTTACAGCGGACTCGGACTGACAAGGGGAGGAGGCTTTCAGGCTGCAACCGAAAATTATTTAAAAGAAGTGTCGCGCCGTTTCTCCCGGCAGATGCTAACCGCCGGAGGAATGGATGAACAGGTGGCGGACAATGGTCCGAACGGCCATTCCGTTTTTACATGGACGCTGCTTCAGGGGCTGGATGGTAAGGCTGATCTTAACGGAGACGGTTATATCACGGCTTCCGAACTCGCCGCTTATCTGGCGCCGAGTGTTTCGTCCATTTCAAAACAAACGCCGTCTTTCGGGAATCTGCCCGGCAGCGAAGGCGGTGAATTTATTTTTGACCCGCAGCAGAATAACGAATTTCTGAGCGAGTTGTCGACACAGCTTGATGAAGAAGCAATACAGCTGAATTCCCAGTTGGATAAAGTCCATAAACAAATTGCTGAGAAGAAAATGCGCAACGATAAACTGCGCAAGGATCTGGCTTCTGCTCAAATGCTCGCGGGCAAAATGGATAACAAGCAGATCATTAAGGATCAGCCATCGAATATTCAACTGCAGATCAATAAACACATGGAAAAAGGCAATGCCTTTTTTAAGGAAAAAAAATATAAAGAAGCGCTGGATGAATTTATCGCCGTAAATAAACTAAATGCTTCAAGTGTACTGGTTACAAATAATATTGGATATATGTATTATAAAATGGAACAGTATGAAGAATCCCTGCCCTGGTTTGAAAAAACTATTGCTCTTGATCCGCGCCGTTCCATCGCCTATGCGAATCTTGCTGAAGCCTATTTCAAGCTGAATCGCAAAAGCGACGCAAAGAAATGCCTGGCTAAATATCTTGAACTTGCTCCCAATTCCCGTTACGCGTCAGAAATTGCTGCCAAGATGAAAACGGATTAAAAAATGAAGTGCTGAATAATTTTCAGACCACAAAATTAAGCCTTTCGCGAAGAAAATATATAAAACCGATATCAGGTTTTCTTACCGATAGTCCATGTCGGACGAACAAGACTTTTATTATTATAATTTATATGAAACTTCACAAAACCGGTTTTCGATTAAACTGGCATGTAATCGTGTGCGCGCAGTTTTAAACGGTCATGGATTACCATAATCTTTTTCGTCGTCTCCTTCACTGAAGGCCTGTTCCGTCCCGCGCACCTCGAAGTTAACGAAATCTATGACCTTGCCCTGTATATCCGTGAGTTGCAGATTATATTTGCCTGCTCGTGGCGACCACTCCGCTGTCCTGCCTATTGACTCGATTTCCGTTTGATTCAGACGCCATCTTAATTTCCTGTCACTCGTGCGCGAGATAAAGAAGACCTTCTGTAAATCAATGGGAATGTCAGGGTCCAGTGCGATGATTGTTCCCGACGGAGGATAAACAATTTTTTCATTATATTGTTTGATGATTTGATTTGCAGAGGATGGTTGCGTCCCCTCGATGAACCACTCTTTTTTATTTTCCCCGGTGGATGACACAATTTCTTTTTGAACAACATTCGGCGGAACATCAATTTTACGATTGTCCCTGTATCGGTGAAGGTAATTCATAATTTCATACCACACGGGAGCCGCGCCGCTTACTCCGCTGACATTCCACATGGATGAACCGGAATAGTTTCCCACCCATACGCCCACCGTATATCTGGACGTAAAACCGACGCACCAATTATCGCGCATATCCTTGCTGGTGCCTGTTTTTACGGCGCTCCAGAACTTTGTCGCCAGGGAATTTTCCAATCCAAACGTGCTGCTGCGAGCTTCTCTATCCGCCAGAATATCGGAGATGATAAATGCTGCCGCGGGGGAAAACACCGTCCGAGGTTTTTTTGTCACACGTTCAGCAAACGATAGAAATATATCGCTGTATTTCCCGCCGTTTGCCAGTGTGCGATAGGCATTTGTGAGTTCCCACAAGCTGACATCGGCGGAACCGAGCGCCAGCGATGGTCCGTAATAATCGCCGGCTTCATTGATGTCTTTGATGCCCATCTTCCTCAATCTGTCCAGAAATGGTTCCATGCCGACCAAATTAAGCGTCAGGACAGCCGGCACGTTCAGTGATGAAGCCAGGGCGACTCGTGCGCTCACCGGTCCGCGGTATTCCGAATCGTAATTATGCGGCTGGTAAAGACCGCCCGCCACGGAAATATCAAGAGGCGCGTCATCAAGGACGGACACGGCGGTCAGGATTTTCCGGTCAATGGCCAGACCGTATAAAAAAGGTTTCAACGTGGAGCCGGCCTGCCTTTTCGCCTGAACTCCGTCAACATACTGAGCCGCTGAATTATCCGTACTGTATGTCGCGTAGGCAAGAACCTGACCGGTTTTATTTTCCAAAACAAGCACGGCGCCGTCACATACATTTTGTTCATTCAGCGCGAGAAGCTGCGATGCCAAACTATCCAGCGCAAGCCGCTGCAGGCCGGAATCCAGCGTGCAGGTCACAGTCGATCCTTTCGGCTTGTCCTTTAATAAACGTTCGGCGACATGCGACGCCAGTTTTATGCGCGGCGTAATATTATTGGTTCCCAGAAATATCTTTTTTATGCGGGACTGCAGCTCTTCGGCGCTGACCCGCCAGTTAAGCGAGACGGCTATTTCAGAGGATCTCTGTAAAATGGCATCGTAGGAAGCATTGGGTGACCTGATTAACGCGGCCATTATAGCCGCGTCAGTTTGATCAAGTCCATGCGGCTGTTTATCAAATAACGCCATCGATGCCGCCGCGACCCCCTGTAGCTCGCCGTAAAAAGTAACAAAGTTGAAATAGGCCTCCAGGATTTCTTTTTTTGTCCATGTTTTCTCCATCTCCCGCGCTGCCATTATCTGCTGCCATTTTTGCTGTAACGATCTTCTGTTCTTTTTGGGCTGAAGTTCAGGCTCAAGAAAAGAAGCCAGTTGCATGGTAATTGTGCTTGCTCCTCTCACATTATGTCCCAGCATTGATTTAAAAAGCGAGGTGCTGATTGCCATATAATCAACGCCGTTGTGAGAATAAAAACTTTTATCTTCGGCATGAATGACAGCCTGCACTAACGCAGGTGAAATATCGGACAGTCCAGTCCAGTCCAACCGGCGGCGGTTTTTATCTATCCTCATTTCCTGCAGCACGGCTCCGTTGCGGTCTAGAAGAACCGAATCGGATTTTACGTAATTTTGACGCACTTCTTTGTAGACCGGAAGCGCGTAAACCATTGCCGGGAAAAGAAGAGTCAAAGTTATAAGAGCCAGAATCTTTTTCATAAAGCCGGGAGTCTCTTTTATTTTACGGTTGAACCTCCAATATCCTGTTGGGAATTTCACCGAACATTTCAGGGAAATACATTGCTTCAACCCTGGTGGCCGGCAGATGGAAAGTGCCGCCCTGATTCAGCCTGATGGTGTATTCAACGGTCCAGCTGCCTTTCGGCACATATTCGAAATACGCCCGGAAAGCTTCAAAGGAACGTTCTTCAAATGCCGGCCATACCCATCCCTTTCTTTTTTCATTCGCGGTCAAAATTTGCGAATCCCGGGCCAGGTTCTTTCCCAGGATTGACGCGCCGGTCGGAACAGGATCACTAACAACAACCCATGTCTGGTCCGTCTGCGCTTCCAGATCAAGATGCACCCGGATGACATCGCCCGCAGACCAGGTTTTAGGATCCTTGCGTTCCACAGGGATGACCGTTCTTTTAATTTTATAACCGCTGGACAAATCCGTTTTCAGCGGGATGGCTGCCAGGGACTGAATTGTCAGCCACGGCCTGCCCGTTCCACTATGTGATACGTCTAAAGTGCCTCTTTTTATCGGCCACGGATAAAGGTGAGAGGTCCCTTTCGGAGTTACTGTCCAATCCGTTTTCCTGACTGTGGTGCCGATTTTTGCATTGGTGAATCCTGAAACAGGAACGGCTTCGAACTTTGCAGAAAATTTTTCCATGGCCAGAACTCCCCAGGCATTGGCCAGTGTCAAATCCCACGCGCCTTTAATCTGGCGCGACAGGGCTCCCTGAACAATCCGGGGCATGTCCTCCCTCCATTTTTCCTGATCCAGCATGGTCAATATCAGACGCACGGCATTGACATCGTTGGAGACCATCAGCCACCATAGGAAATCTGTCTTCTCCGTGGCAAACCCCATCTTTGTTCCCTGGAAATTGAGGCGGGAGCGGAGTATCTGTTCGGCTTCAACGATGCGTTTATCAGAATTTTCAATACCGTCCACGGACCTGAGTATATTCAGCCAGTCGATAACGGCGGAGGTCGGCCAGAGATTCGGTTCAATAGAGATTGAAGACACCATCGAAGAATCAGCCTCTTTATATCTTGCCAGCGCCTCAATCGCCGTCAGTTTTCTGATATTTAAATCGGCGGTGGGAAGTGGCGAATACTCATAATATTTCCCGGAAACGAAATTCTTCAGCGCGTTTTGCATTTTCTGTTTTGAGGATTCCGGAATTTCCCAACCCGCTTCATCAGCTATGGCCAGAATGTATGATGTCAAAGTCGGACTGCCCCATAAACATAAAGGAAAGTATTTCACAAAACCACTGGAATCAAGATATGAAGGAAGTTCCCCCATCGTCGATTTCCACATTTCTTTGTCGCGCAGGGCAATCGCCACGGATACCTGTTGTTCCATACACGTGTAAGGATATTGTTTCATGTAGTCGGTCACGCTCTGGAGACCATCTGATATCTTCGGTTTCAGGATTACATTGACGCCCCCGCGTCCGGGAACGCCGTCATGAGGCCGCTCGACATCCATTTTAATATCTTTGGTCACCTGCATGATGGTTGCCTGATAGGTTCTGACCGGCGTGACCGGAATTACTTTCTGAGCCACCTTGATGCGGTCGCTTTGATCGCCGCCCGCTTCCTTTATTTCCACTTCCCACTGGATTTTTTCCACTCCCGCGGGCACGGTCACGTCCCAGCCCACTGCCTTTGATTCGTTGGGATCCAGAAAAACACTGAGCGGCTGCATGTTTTCTTCCGCGAGGCCGGGCGCTTTTCCTTTGACCTCGGCGTCGATTTTATGGCTGGTTGTATTGCGAAGCGTAAATTCAGCCCGATATTTATCGCCTTCTCTGACCAGAGGGGGCAGACCGGCAAAAATTATCAAATCCTGCGTTGAGCGAATGGATGTGGAACCAGTTCCGAACTGGCCGGTTCCACCCGTAGCCACGGCAACGATGCGGAAACCGGTAATGGAATCATTGAGCGGTATTTCGACGGTAGCCTCGCCCTGGGCATCGAGCGGCACTTTTCCCTTCCAGAGCAGAAGCGTGTCGAAAAGTTCTCTTGTTCCCTGTTTACCCGTGCCGCCACCACCACCTGGAGGCAGAGCCTTCAATCCGAAATGACGCTTGCCTATGACCTCCATCTGCGCTGTTGCGGTGCTGACTTCATAATTGCGCCGTCCCATCATCGCTGTTAAAATATCCCAGCTGGTATTAGGCATTAGTTCGAGTAAGCCTTCGTCTACCGCGGCAATGGCGACTTCGGTTCCCGGAGGCGGAAGCTTGCCCGCCGCGGTTGTCACTTTGATTTTGACCTGCGCCTTCTGACGGATTTTGTAAACCTGTTGCGCCGCTGTGACGTTGACTTTCAATTCATGCGCAAGCCAGCCGACATTGATTTCGGCGAGTCCCAATTTATAGGCGGGTTTGCCCATGTCAATCGTATAGGAAGGCTTGATTCCGGGCACGCGGCCGCGCACAACTAGCGCGGAAACATAAACATTGGGGGCATAGGATGATTTTACCGGCACCTCGATTGTCGGATTTTTACCGGATATGTAACTGACCCATGATTCAATCACGCCTTCGCGCTCGACGGTGACCAAAGCGGTGGCACTGCGAAATGGCATTCTGACCTGAAAAACGGCCTTTTCGCCGGGTGAATAATTCTTTTTCTCCGGCAGAAGGTCGATGCGGTCATTATCACTGATATCAAACCACCAGTCGCTCTTATCGGCCACCCAGACATCCCTGTTAACGTAAGTCTTGTTGCCTTCCTGATCCTCGGATTGGGCCTGGATGATGATATTGCCGGATATCGGCGATTTCCCTTCACATATTAAAAGACCGCGGGAATCTGTTTTTCCTGTGCAGAACTGGGCGATTTGCTTTGTCTGCTCGACATTTTCGTAAGCATAGAATCCTCCCACCAGCCGCTTGCGGTGGGAATAATTTTTTCTTTCCAGCAGATCAATCTTCACCGGCGCACCGGCAACCGGTTTGCCTCCAAGATCCACAACTGCTGCATAGAATTTCAATTTATCTTTTGCCGATGCCCATGAATCAGGCTTTATTCCGACGATATAATTTGAAGTCCATAACGGAATTTTTGCGGAAACAGTCTGGATTTCACCGTTGGGATCCATGAATTCCATTTCCGTCAAAATTTCCTTAGCGGTGCTGATCTTCGGGAGGCCGGAAAGCGTTGTGTTTGCCGCTCCGAATTTATCCAGCGTCACATCAACAGTCGGCAGGCTGGATTCCGTTTTCTCTTTGACTCGACCCTCGGGTGAACCGGAATCTTCCTGATTTTCGGATTCATCGTCCTCCATCTCCGTTCCGTGTCTCTTTAGACCTTCCTCCACCTGACCATTGCCAAAAACGTAATTTTCAAACGCTGCAAATTCGCCGATTGACCGGGGACGAATCAGATTGCGCAGTCTCACGGAAATATTTCCGGCGCCGCCTCCGGCCAGGTAATGAATTCCCAATTTTAAATCAACCTTGCTTGCGTTCACCTGCGGTTCCTTCGGAGGCTGTATTGTGCCTTTCATCAGGGGGACGCGGAATTCTTCAACGCGGAATTCCCCGGAATCGACGGATTCCGATTGTCTTCTGTGTCTTCTTACTTTCGCCCTTCTTTTAACTTCTTTTTTCTCGGCCTTGTCGGAATCATCCTTGCTGGTAAGAGTTACTCCGTAGTTTCCGAGTTTGGCATCTTTGGGAATCGTCCATTTTGTTTCGGCAGTGCCGTTGGCCGACCACTGCAGAGGGAATTCATAATTTTCATCACTGCCTAAATGCGTGATTTGAACATAATTCGGCAGATTTTCTTCGGAAAGAATGATGAATCCCGTCATGTTTCTCTTGCGGAAAACATGCTTCATGCTGATGGTTTCGCCAGCCCGCAGGAGGGTGCGGTCAAAAATGGTGTGAACACTGTTATTAGTTCGGTCATATCTGTCAAACGGCACCTGGAAACGCCATGGTTCTATGCCATTGTCCCATCCGGAATGAACAAAGGTCATATCGTTCTTTGTCTGCGCCGTAACAAAAAGTCCTCTACCCATAACGCCGAGTGGTCCACTTTCGCCGTATCGATCGTAGCGATAGGGATGCTCATCATTACAATAGGGAAGTTCCGATTCCGGCGGGAGCGCCGTATTCACGCGGGCAATGCCCGATGCGTCGGTAGCGCCACGCCAGAGCACCGTTTCCTCACAGTTGCGAATAGTCACGACCGCGTCCTTGACCGGTTTACCTTCATCAAGAGTAGTTACCCAGACAAGCGACGATTCGCTACCCCATTTAAAGTGCGCCGAAAGATTGGTTACCAAAACGGCGGTGGGAACATACATCGACTCTCCCGATGGCAGCAGCTTCTTTCCCAGGATGGCGCTTTCCAGTTCCACAACATACAAGCCCGGTTTTGTCATCGGAATTCCGACAACTTCGAATGCTTTCCCGCCGTGCGGTTTTGGCAGGGTAAATTTCTTTAAATTCACATGATCCTCAAAAATGGATTCATCCCTTGTGGCTCCTGCCACTTTTCTCAGCCATTTCTGTATACTTTCGGCTCTGTCGGTTTGCGTGTTTAAAATTTTGCCGACAACTTTTCCTGTAAAATCCTGTTCCTCATCTATTTTTATTGATTTTGTGTTAATCCGGGACTCCACATTTCGCAGCGTGACCGGCAACCCCACGTTGGCTTTCAACTCCAGTATGCCGAACCGTGAAGAAAACTTGGCTAGGGGTGGATATTCATCCGTCCTGACGGACAGCGGAAATTTGTCAGCGTTTACCAACGGTCTTCCTGCGGTGTCTTTGATGTCCGCGGGAAGTGAAACGACATAATTTTTCTTTTCTGGAAATGGCCCCTTGAAAATGATGCTGTTGACCCCTTCGTCGTCCGATTCCAGATGAGACTTCCAGATGCGCCAGTTTACTTTGCCGCCTTTTCTGGAAATAATTAATCCCGATGCGACGGCTTCCTTGCTCTGGGAATGCTTTGCCGGTTTGTCATCCGCGCTTTTCAGAACAATGTTTTCAGCCACTGCCTTGGAAACCGGCGAAGTAAAGAAAACTCTCATATCGCTAAGCGGGATACAGCCGGCCTCTCTTTTTTCCCGGTCGCAGCTGAATTCCGCGGAAAACGGCAATCTCGTCTTGAAATGCAGAATCTCATCCTGCTCATTGGTGATCCCGCTTTTTGCACGGACGTCTTTTCCCCAGATTAGGCTGACATTTGTTTCCGAGGGAAAGCGCTGAACGGCTTGAATGAGAACGATCGATTCTTCCTGTTTTTCCTTCACCCAGAAGGCATATCTTCCCTGGCTTTTTAAAATCTCTTGTCTTGTTTTGCCTTCAATAATTTTGATGCCGATGTTGCTTTCAATCCCTTCCACGGAAAAGAAAACATGCTGACGGATGGAATCAATATCAGGAACACAGTCCAGAAGCAGGATGAATATCTGCTCTTCATCGATATCATTGCCTTCAAAGGGAATTGATCCTCTCCGGGTGGAAGGCCCCCCGGTATTGAAGGAAAATTTTTTCTGACCGCCGATTTCCTTTCCTGCCAGCGTTTTGACTTCGTTTTTCAAGCGAAACTCACACTTGATGCCGGCGGGAATATCCTTGTCGAAATCAACAATCCAGTTTTTGCCGTCGGCCCAGCGGCTGGTGCTCTTTTCCGAACAGTTGATTTCAAAAGGATCCGAGAGACTGCGCGGATCACCGAAAGGAATCATCTGATCGGAGAACCGCACGCTGACCTGACGCACATCCTTGACAACCCCCTGGGGACTAAACATTTCGATTTGCGCTCCCTCTTGCGCAAAAACAGCAGACGCCATAAATACAATAAGGCACAACACCAACAGTTTGCTTCTCATGAGCATGGTCCCCTTTCGTTAAATATTATTAATACTGAATTACTGGAAATAAAAAGATATAAGAATTCTACTTATTTCCAGGAATGGAGTCAATTCATTTTTGAAAAAGTTTTACTTTCTTCTCCTTATTTTTATTTTTTTAATTTTATGTTAGGTTGTTACCCGCAATCGCTAGCCTTTAAAATATTAACACCGATCAGCAAACGGGATTTTTACAACGTCGCGCACAACTCGTGGACCGGTGCCGGCGAGCAACCGGGATTTCGACTTCAGTTGTAATCGAAGACAAGTGTTATAAGGCATAATAATCTATATACTGCGGCGATGATGTTACTCACGCTCCATCCGCAATAAACAACGCGTGCGTGAAAAGATTTCATTGACATACAAGATTGACAATTTTATAGTTTAATCCATTAATAAAAAATATATAGAACTTAAGGAGGTTTGTATGGGAAGTGATACGGTCATTGCTATCCTTTTGTTTCTAAGTATTAATATAGCCATTTACGTTGCTCTATTGCGTTGGGCATCCCAAATTAATGAAATTCTGAAAAATCTGGAAAACATCAACGCCAAGCTCGATATGATTACAGGGGTAACCGCCAAATCTCAAAAGCAGGAGACAGGCATCGAAAGTGATGATAAGCCTGATACTGAACCTTTACACTAAAACTTGCAGATGAACTTAAGCAGACATTTCCCGAAGTCCTCAATTTTCAAATTTTAACTACATAATTGCAATTGTCTGCATTCTCATCTATGTATGCATGATATTAATACAGAAAATTAAAACAGGCAAATCCATAAAAATAATTATTTTAAAAGATAAAAAGCATATTAATCCTATTTATTATTGCTTTTCTGATAATATGTTTGTTGAATAATAGATAAAATGTATAGCAATGAAAAATATTAATTATTACATCCTTTATTCAATAATTGTTAACTTGATTCCTACCATTATTTTCTTTTTACTTGACATAATTGTTTAGTAGGTATACATAAGGCACATGAAAACAAAAGCCAAAATATTGAATGACGTGATTGAACAGATAATGAGATTAATCAATAGATATATTTCTCTGGAAAAAGAACTGTATAATTTTGGCATTGATGAACTTCTTACTCCGGCAGAGATACATACAATTGATTGTATTGGGAGAAACAGTGGAATCAATGTGACAAATCTTGCAGAAAAACTTGGTGTTACAAAGGGTGCGGTTTCTCAAATGGTAAGCAAACTGAAGAAAAGAGATTTGGTAACAAAGCTAAAAGATTCCGAAAACGACAGGGATGTTATTTTACTTCTTTCGAAAAAAGGTAAAATAGCTTTTGATGGGCATATAAAATTTCACATGGATATGTATAATGATATTATACGTTTGATTGAGAATATTTCGATTAACGAAATCAACTCATTTATGGAAATAATAAATAAAGTCGAATTTTATCTTGATAGGTATAAAAAATAATTTTTTTATCTAATTGTTTAGTATCTAAACAATTACTTTTTCAAGGCAGAAGCTGACATGATGTAACCGCCTTATATGGCCGGGAAATAAAGGAGATTATCATGAAAAGAAAATATCTATGGATCGCCGGATTTTTGGTCGTGTTCATTATTATTTTTATTAAGTTGCTTTGGCCGTTACATGGATTACGATACCTTTTTTCGGATAAGCAATTTCACTACCAGGCATTTCGTACCCTTGGCCATGCCCCCTATGGAGGCGCTCTTCCAGGCGAGATTATGTCGCTTATACCACGCATCAGCGATGACGAAAGCTGGAAACGGGAATGGTCAACCATGGCAGAGCGCTGTGAAGCCATGGCTAAGAAAGCGGACGATCCAATCTCAAAAGGAAATGCCCTCCTCCGGGCCTCTAATTATTACCGTGCAGCCGAATTTTTCATTCCGCCAAAGGAAGAGGATTTAAAGTCGAAGAGAGAGCTCTATCGGCAAAGCGTCAAAGACTTTCGGGAGGCCTTGCAATACCTAAACATTCCTCACCGCATCTATCGGGTACCGTGGGAAAATGGTTCGATGCTTGCCTATTACTTCCCAGGCAATGCAAACAAACCGGTGATTTTCATCAACGGAGGTTTTGACTCTACAAATGAAGAGAGTTACTTTTTTGCCGGCGCAGCCCTTATAGCCAGAGGATACCCGGTGGTCATGTTCGAAGGTCCGGGGCAGTCCAGCATGATAATGGAATACAACGTTCGGTTTACTCCTCAATGGCACAAACCAGTGGGGGCAATAATAGACTTCATCGTAGCGAAAGAACCCGGACTAGCGGGAAGTAAAAAAATTCTCATGGGTATAAGTATGGGTGGTATTCTTGCTGGACGTGCGGCGGCCATTGATAAACGTATCGACGGGATAGTACTCTTCGGCTCCCCCTATGATATGGAAGATTCGGCTCTTTCTCAGATGCCTGCGGCCATAAGCTGGCTATACCAGAAGGGCTTCAGTGGAACTGTCAATATGCTGGTCAATTTGAAAATGAAGAGGGATCGGAGAGTTCGTTGGGGATTAAACAATGGTATGTGGACGATTGGTGGCAATGATCCTTATAGCATGCTCAAAGCATTCAAAACGTATACCCTGAAAGATGTACAAGACAAAGTTTTGTGTCATGTGCTCTGCATCTATGGGGAAAAGGATCTTTACATTTCAGATGACAAGCAGATGGCTCTACTCAAAAATTCTTTCAAAAATGCTGCCAGCTATACCATGAAAGTATTCAGCGAAGAGGATGGCTCGGCGGAACACTGCCAGATAGGTTCCACTGAACAGTCAAGCCAGGCAATCGTATCATGGATGCGAAAATATGGGTTGGATAAGCCATAAGGCTAAATGTGGCAGATAATACAATAGTTGTGTCCATGACAGGAGTGTGTCGAATACCATTGTAACTCCGGTAAAAAGATTAGTCAGTTTTGTCTAACACAGGGTATTTGGTAAAGTTGGACATATTAAGTAATGCCCCTAATCTTTATACGACAGCCTAGCACCAGGACGAGCTTCTGACGGTATACATTAATTTTTCTGCGTTTGTAATATTAGTACTGATCAATATAAACAATGTTGGGTAGGAAATAATTATCCCTATGACCTATTTATTTGAAATTGAGTCTAAATTAAACGTTCCTGGCAAGTGGTAATGCGCAAGCCGTTGCATCTTTCACCTAATAAACACAATTAACGCCCGACAAAAAAATCTGTATTTCACATTTTGCGGCCGATATTTCGTTGACATGCAGGACTGAGTTTCTTATAATATGAATAAGAAGGGATTGAATTGAAGGTTGAACAAAAACGAGCATTCTGGAATAAACAAAGGAGGAATGAATCGTTATGGAAGAACGAAGGAAGACGCCACGGCTTCAGGAGGAAAACGAGTTCACCATAAATATCATCTCCGGAGAGGAAAATCTTTCTAAAGAAGAAATCCTCTTTAACGGCAAAGATATTTCCCTGTATGGCGCTAAAATTCAGGGCAATATTCCTTTACCTGTCGGCACCATCGTCAAGTTAGATATCACCATAAATAATTTACAACAAAAGAAGACCACCATAGGAAAAGTTAAATGGAATAAATTCATGATTGGGAATCAGTCTTATGAGGCAGGTGTGGAGTTTATAAATACACCTGATGAGACGATCCAAATACTCAATGGGCGAATGCAGAAAGATGACACTTTTATTCCGGAAGAGGAATGGTCCAAGCTTCAAGAGATTAATAAATATGAGATAGCATCAGGAGAAGACGCTATTATACCGGAAGAGGAATGGTCCAAGCTTAAAGAGATCAATAAAAAAGAGATGCCGCCGCAGGAGAACACTTTTATCCCCGAACCGGAGGAGGACACTTTTATTCCGGAAGAGGAATGGTCCAAGCTTCAGGAGATTAATAAAAAGAAAGATGTTCCCATTGCTGAACCGATAAAGACGACAGATACAGGAGCCACTGATATGAAGAAATGCCGATACTGTTCAAGAGATATAAAATTTGACGCTGTAAAATGTGACTATTGCGGCAGGACATTAAGTGGCGATCAAACAGAAAGAAAAGTTTTTCTATAAAAGCATGATGCAAGAGCCGGAATGACAGCAGCACGGAAGTAGATACGAATTGAGTTTTCTATTGATAACTTCCTGTTATCCTTGTTTTTCAAATCTGCAATTTTATGCTACCTTACAACCAGTAATCGTTAAACAATCAATTTTCATAAAAAGTATTATAAGATAATTTTTTGGCGTTTGT
>JBEKMY010000039.1:0-32399 GCA_049523355.1 Smithella sp.
TTTTATAACAGCAATCGTTTTCATTCGTATTTGGAATACAAAAATCCGAATGATTTTGAAAAGAATTTTATATTGGCTAAAGCAGCTTAACCGAGTGTCCGTTTTTACTTGACCAGATCAGATCAACCGGAAACCGTTAACACCGCCGTTGTACCTTATAATTGTTAATCAACAAATATTTATTACGAAAAATGTTACATGGCCTATGCTGGTGTTCACCTACAACTCCTCAACATTTGACAGTCGTCTGAATTGAGGATTATCATTTATAATCTTTATAGACTATACGTAAATGTTTTTGTGTAGATTAATGTAAAATTATAATTTCGTTATGACTCGTTACTGCAAGAATCCCCTGCGGCGAATACCCGGTGCTATTAATACCACGAAGTTTCTGAACGAAAAGAAGCTTTTGGTCCGATTCGCTGATCTGCCATATCCGGAGAGAGCCTTCATCAGCCACAACCAAGGTGTCGCCTTTAGGACTCCAGGAGAGTGATCTGACATGCGATGGCATTTCGACACCGGCATGTGTCTCTATGTCCCCCTCCAGAGAAGCGATCTTTTTATGATCACTGACACGCCAAACATCCGTCGTAATATTATCCGATTCCCACAGGTTGGAACTGTACGCTTTTCCCGTGGCGATGAATATTCCATCAGAACTGTATGCTATCGCATTGCACATAAATAGCCCGCCGGGATAAGCTTCCAGCGAACTGCGGAGGGTCCCATCCTTTATGCTAAAGAAATACACCATTCCAAACAGCGTCCCTATGGCCAATTCCTTCCCATCGGGTGAAAAGGCTAGCGAGTGCGACGAATCGGCAAAAGATGAAGGGAAAGGCAGAGGCTTCCTGTGGTATTTACTCCATATAAACTTAGCCGTTGAGATTCTGGGAATCAAAAACTTTCTCACAAGGGAACTGTGTGACGTTTCATAAAGCAATACATCATCTGCGTGAATAGCAGCAATCAGGGAACCATCCCTGGATAAAGCGAATGTATTGGTTACTTTAAGAGAAACATCTTTGGGTGGAAATCCAAGGTCCGGGATATAGCGAACAGGCACCCCGGTTTCGGGGTTCCACTGGATAAGAGAGAAAATTTCCAGGGTCTCATACTTATTAAATGGCGAAGGAAGGTTCACAGAGTCAGGATCTTTTCTGTAATCCCCCAAGGGGGCAGCCGTTATTAAACTGCCATCGGGGAGAAAGGCGAAAGAATTATTTGAGTAAGATCCCCCAGCACGGCGAAATTCATTAATGATACCCCAATTCTTCGTTTCCCATACAGTAATAGTGCTTCCATATAAACTCAACGCCGCCAGTCTCGATCCATCTTTGTTCCATGCTATCGCATTGATGAACCCTTTAACATGCAGCCTTTTGATCTCTTGCATGGAATTCTTATCTTGAAGTTTGCTATTTGAAGCGAAGCTAGTGTCAATCGATGCCGACAGAGTTGGAACTGGTTTGGAGGCTGTGCAATGGAGATAGTTTGTTTGGAGAGACATCCAAACTTTTTGCGCATCAAAGTCTTTAGCCAGTGCCCCATCATGGGGATTGCCGGTAAATGCTTTGATACCGTGGAGTATCATATAACTCGGATAATAATTTGGCATACCGATTTTTTGTACTTGGCTGCATAGCATGCCAAGAATATCCGGATCCTTTGATATCCGATCAATTTCCTCACTAAATTTAGTTTTTTTGTCCTGAGACACAGATGAAAAAACATTCATTATTAGAACTGTTTTCGCCTGCCCCGCTGTTTTATCGGTAATGCGTTCCGCATCGAAACTAGCGTAAATACCAGCCAATGCAAACAATCCGGCTCCAAGATCATAATTATCTTTTGCAATACACTCACTAACCCCTTTATATAAATCGGCGGGCGTAAATGTATTTTTTACTTCCGAAAGAGGAATGCACCCTATTGTTTGTGTAGATGCAAGACTCCCTTCTACACGGTAGTTTGTAATATTTCCACTCTGCTCCTTGATGATTTTTGGAGGCTCAAGTGTCTGAGCCGAGGGAATTGTTTGTGAGGTGGCAGTATCAAGTCTCGCATTGTCGTTACTAATCATTGCTTGAGGTGGCCTTGAATCTTTATTGTGACTGGTAATTGTTGCCATGAAAGAATCTTTTGCAAAATCATAATAATATTTTAAGCGGCCATCTGCAGTTGTTGTAACTTCATAGCCCAATGTATTAAATTGACGAATAAGATTAAGCCATTCACTTTGATCAATCTTGTATTTTTTGAATGTTTCATTAAAATCTTTTTGATAACGTTTAACTTCTATGCTCCTTATATTTTCATCATTGTCTAAAGTAAAAGTGAATTTACACCACCTGCGAGCATCGTGAGCTATGATTATACCTTGTCCATTATTTTGATTTATGGAATTCATTAATCCATCAACATATGCATTAACAAATGATGAATCAAAATAATGATCCTTTTCAGCAAGCTCCATAATGTGTTTTGTTACTATCTTTTTGGCGTTTTGTACTTTTTCATCGGATTTTATCGGCCAAGAATTACCGATTCCAGCCGTCATTAATAATGCCGCTAAAATGAACAGGAACAAACCATGCCGAGTTTTCATACTCATATCCCTTTCTTATTAGTTTTATCGAACTCAATCGCCTGAGTGTTTATCAGATATTGTATTATAATTTTTTGTGGATTACAGGTTGTAAGCTAGCACAAAATCACATTTTTAAAAACTAAGGACTTCAGGAAGTTTTTCACAAGTCTGGGAGACCGGAAACCGTTAACTCCACCGTTGCATCTTATAATCGTTAATCAACAAATATTTATTATAAAATTTTTACATTGACGAGGCTAGTGTCCATCTGCCATCTGCCTGGTTTCAGTCATGCTTGTCTGTCCATATTAAGAATTACTCTTTGAAAGAGAGTAATATTAATATTAATGGATCTCGTGTTTTTTGACGGGTTCGACCCTTGTGTCTTCAATAGGATATACCTCTTGAGCGATTTCCTGCAGGAGATACGTCCTCAACGATTCAGGCGTAATGCCCATAGCTTCTGCCTGTATGTGACCATAGCTTTTTTCTTTAGCATTCCTTATAATCCTGTAAGTCGTATCAATACTGTCGCCATTTCGTCTTACTTCGGCGCCGAGATTGACAGCTCCCGGCAACTCGCCGGCTTCGACCATGTCGGCTATCTCGTGCTTATGTGTAGTAAAATAAGCTGTCACACCTTTTTGGCTTAAATATTCCAGGACGATCTTAGTTCTTTTGACCGACTCCTCATGATCGGTCCCATTGGCAAATTCGTCGAAAAAGACAATGGAGTATGGGGTCATATGTGGTTGTCCCGACACCGGTCGGGAAAATTGAGATATTCTTTTTAGCTCTGTCAGATATAACCCCGTGCCTTCTGATGTATTATCTTCAGTGTTAAAGGACGTGAAGATGGCATCGATTGCACTCAGTTCTACCCTATCGGCCGGAAGTCCCATGCCCAAATGGGCAAGCCAATACATTTGTCCCACCTGTCTTATATAGGTCGTTTTCCCGCCATTATTGGGTCCCGTAATAACAAACAGATTATGATCTCTGTCTGAAATAATATCGTTTCGAATGATTCTATCAACACTGAGTCTTTCAATAAGCGATGTATTGCAAGAACCAAAAATTGAAGCCTTGATCTTTCTTTTCTCCAAAACTGCAGGGGTTGTTACTGTAAAACCATCCGCCGTCCATTTTCTCTGCAAAGCCGCCGCTCCGAGATAGAAACTCAAAGCCGGTGAAAGATCTCCGATCTCCAATTTTGGAATCCGGGAATAAATGGCTTCATTCACGAGCAAAAGCCAATATTCCATTAAATCGCCGTATCGCTTGCGTTCGTTTTTCCCCCATGTTTCCAGCTTAATACCGCTTAGGTTAAAGCTGAACATTTCCTTGTGCCAAATGTCCAGTTTGGCCTTCATGGTTTTGAGCAAATTGAGGGCTCTTGCCTCATCATTGATGAATTGTTTAAAAGGTTCTTGTGTGATCATTTTCTCCGTGGCTTCAAGAATGATCCGATTGCCTCCATAGAATTCACGTCTTGATCCTACACTGCTAATGGCGTTCAGATAATCCATGTTATCGGCTACAACATCGCCCAATCCATAGGGAATGTATAACTCTCTTATAAATTTTTCAGCTTCACGGAATCTTTCATCAGCATCGAATCGAGCGCCCAAATCCTTGACGCGTTTCAGTCGCTTTGAAACCGGTTCCCGCATCTTCCTGATGCTGAGGACAAATTCTACAATGTTGGACGCATCCTGCAGTGACTTGAGACCATTGACAGCACTTTTGAATCGCTCATCGTAAAGGCATACATCCAGGCTGGATTTAACGGTGAGGACTTGATTCCATAATGCTTCGTCACCTTGCAGTTCGGAAATGGCTGCCTGCCTTTGGGCTATCTCATCATGATCATTGACGGGGTTGTGAAATATATCATTCATATACTCCCTATCACTCGTCTTGCCTTTTTCATATTGACGGGGAACTGCGGCAAAAACCTTTTCAAAAACTCCTCCGATGTCAAGATCATTGAAAGCCTCATGATTTGATAGAACAAGTCGATTTGCATTTTCTCCGGCTTCTTTATGGTCCTTTTGATTATAACAAGCATCTCGCCCTTCCAGGGCATAGATGTCCTGACGGGTGGTAAAGCCTTTGAGATAGTCCATAATTCTATAGGCAGTTTTTTCAAGAGTATGTTTAAGCGTCATTACGTGAGACTTTCTGGTATGTCTGTTGTTCTTTTATTTTTTACCAAGTTTACCTGCTATATATAGGAAGTGTGGTTTTGTGTGTCAAGCATATTTTATGACCACAATCGACGTAACAGTCGGCATGGTGATTTAGATGATGAGCGCCCGGATCATAAGCATTGGTCCAAAATAATCCGGGTGATTCTCCTGAATCATATGTGATATTTTATAGTCAGAAGACCGGGATTGCAGTCTGCATGTATTATTTTTTCTTACTTACGTCCATAGTGATAGCTGCACTAAACACTTCTTGTCCCTCTGCATCATAAATACTTACAGGAACCGTGATTTTCCCGATTACGTTCCAGTCAATTTCGCTGCCCGTTGCCACAACTTTCAGATCTGTTTTAGCCTTTTTCAGATATTTTACGGTCATTTCAACCGGAATCCATCGCTGGGTATCGGGGATAGATACTTCTGTCATCATACCAGCCGCCAATTCAGCCGCATTGCACATTGCAATGGCATGAACCGTACCCAGGTGGTTATGAACTTTTTTGACATTAGGCAACTTTACTTCTGCATATCCGGGTTTAAGATCAACAAACATCGGATCTATCGTGCTGAAATAAGGAGCCATGCCGGTTAGCATCTTTGTAAATTCTTCATTGCCTGCCGATTTGTAGATTTCCAGAGTTTGATTCATTTTATATCTCCTTTTTTACGTTTGGAATATCTCATAGTTATCCATGAGAAAGTTCCTCCTTATTTATTACTTGCTATCACAATATTTGATAATGCAAATATTGTCAAGTTAAACATTTAATATTCAATGGGTTCGATTACTTGTTTGGCTTTGTGCAAAGCCGGTTGACGACCTTCAGGAATATGGCAAGTTCCTTTTTGGGAATATCTTCCTTAACCTTCTCGTTTGCTTCCCTGACAATTTTTTTTGCCCTGTTGACCTCTTTTTTTCCTTTCTCTGTCAGAAAGATAAGGTATTGTCTTCTGTCGCCGGGTTTCGAATCACGTTTTACGAAATCCATCTTTTCAAGAGAATCAACCAGTCGTGTTGTTGAAGAATTGTCAATCTCAAGGACACGGCTCAGTTCACTCATGGACTGTGAATTGTTTTCCATGAGGAGAAAGAGGATTCCAATCTGCGCGGGCGATATACTGATGTTATTTTCCCTGAATGTTTTTCTCATGTAGGTCTTGATTCTGTTTTCAGCACGGGAGAGGTGATAAAATATCCTATCGTCCATGGGTTCCTCCTGAATAATAATTTGACAGCGATATATTTGACATGTCAAATAATATATTGTCAAAGGTTATTTTCTGTCTTTTTTTTAATAGTCACAATTTGTGCCGGTAAAGAGTACTGTTCGAAAGGGAGTATACTTGCCAAAATTGCCACAGAAGGCATTATTGCTCTAGGTAAGTAACAGGAAAAAGACCGGAACAACAATCAGCGCCGCGCGCAGAGCGCCGGTAGCGAGTCCCGCATTGAGTGTCAATGAAATATTACGGTGGGAAATGATGTTTTTTTATGGATTGCAGGATTGTATTTTTGTCACGGCTGACGGCGGGCAATGCAGGAAGTTGCTGAACAACGCAGTCCCTGCGGACCAGTATTATCACAACACCTTCCTCCCTGATAATGTATTATTAACTCCTTTTCCTGGTTTTGTTCCTAAAGTGTCAGCAGATCGATTCCGCCGGTGACCGGAATAACCGCCCCTTTAATGTAGGATGTCGCATCAGAGGCCAGGAAAGCCACCACTTCGGCAACCTCTTCCGGCCGGCCTATCCGTTTCAGAGCAGTTCGTTTTGCTATGCGTTCAGTCGCGCGTTCATCGTAAAGTTGTACTGCCTCAGTAGCAATGAAACCCGCACAGACCGTATTAACCGTGATACCGCAACGGCCGGCCTCGATAGCCAGCGACTTGCCAAAACCGATCAGCCCGGCCTTGGTGGCGCCGTATGATGGCTGCATATGAGCTCCCATTAGGCCGGCCACGGATGAAATGTTGATAATGCGGCCCCATTCTTTCTTCACCATTCCAGGCCAGACCGCCTTGCAACAATTATACGTACTGGTGAGATTGACACCCAGATCACACTGCCAGCGCTCTGACTGCTGATCATCAAACCTGCCCAGGTTATCCATGACCGCTGCATTATTTATCAGAATATCGATTGTCCCCAGTTCAGTCTCTATGGCGTGCACTACCCGTCTAACCTCATTCAAATCCGTCACATCCATCTTGAAGGCACGGCTGCGCGAACCCATCGATTGGATCTCCTGCGCTCCGGCTTGTGTCTTCACCCCGCCTTGCTGCGCGAAATGCCCGGCCAGCACACTGTACTGTCTGAGTTTTTCCGGATCGCTTTCCTGCCCCCTAGATCAGAATATCGGTAAGCACCACATCAGCACCGGCCCGACCCAGAGCAAGCGCAATGGCACGGCCCAGCCCGCGTGATGCGCCGGTGACTAATGCAATTCTATTTTTTAATTCCATGATTAGCCATCCTTTTTATTCATTCTAATAATCACCTCTGGAAAGATTAAATCTCCCTCCTCTAAAGAGAGGAAGGAGATTTAAGAAAAGGAGGGATATTAGAAAGAATTTCCCGTATGAAGAATATTTTCTCTTCGACAGTCATCATATTCAAACGCTGCATAAATAACTTTTACCGGGGTGTGCGTCCCTGCAACGGTCGCCAGCACTTTTCGATATAGCCTAATTCGTTCCTCCACCACGGACGATCAAGTGATGGCATAGGCGCTCTCATTACACCCTCGGGAATAAGAGACTCATGTTTCTGCCACGGGCCGATCTTGTATTCATCCATGGCGTATTCTCTGCCCAGATTCGGATTTTGCGTGCATGCGGGCGTAAGCGCAGCAAGGAAGCGCATGACACATGTATTGCATCGCGAGCACCGGACGATCTCTTTTACTTTTCCGGCTTCAAGCTTGTTCACGTATTCCGGATCGCAGTAAAGCTGCCTTCCCATAGCCTGGAGATCGTACTTGCCTTCGGCGATGTTTTTTTCGATTTTGACCGGATCATGCTGCGAGGACACAATGACAGGAATTTTCAGCGCCTTTTTGAAAGCCTCTCCATGCTCGGGTATATGCCTGGAACGGTCCATGTCCGTAATGAGATGGCCGGACTCCTCATAACCGGCGCCGTCGGACAAACTGATATAATCCAGACCTATCGCCTGCAAGTCTTTGGCAACATCGATCATCTCTTCCTCGGTCAGGCCGTCCTGCATATGCTCTTCCGCGCTGATCCGGCACCCGACGGCAACACCCGGGCAGGCATAGCGGATCTGTTCTGCGACCTCCATGAGGAAACGCTTGCGGTTGCGCCATTCTCCGCCGTACATGTCCGTGCGTTTATTAGAGAAAGGAGACAAGAACTGATGCTCGAGATACCCGTGCGGGCCGTGAATCTCTATGGCATCGAACCCGCAGACGACTGCGAGCTGGCAGCTATTGGCGAATTCCTTCTGCTGGCTGCGGATCTCTTCTATGGACATCTCCCGCGTCATTTGCCCTGTCATATAGTATCTAGTATATTCAATAACGGCATAAAGATCCGCGCAATGGTTGGGCGATTTTTCAGCGGCTATCTCATAGGGTAGCCCGGCAGTCGGAGCCGGGGCCAGCTTATGGTGATCATAGGAATGACCTTGCCTGCCAAACCCAATGGTCATCTGAGCCGCTATCCTGGATCCGAAATAGTGAACCCTGTCGGTCAGGTTGTTCATGCCAAGCATATGTCCCTGATGGTAGAGATGCGGATTCCTGCCGGCCGGGAACTCTCCCGCCAGCTTGGTGCCCATAATCGCGCCTGTCGTGATGAGTCCGGTGCCGCCTTTTGCCCTGGCCCCGAAATAGGCAACATACTGCTCTCCCACTTCACCATGCGCACCTGACAATGCCTCGTTCATAGGAGCCATGACAATCCGGTTTTTCAACTCAATCGCACCGATTTTAACAGGCTTTAAAATGTTCTCAAATTGTTTCCTTCCTTCTGATTTTTCAGTCATAACTTACACCCCTTCCTAAAATTATTATTTAACTCTTCTTTTTGTTGTATCAATTCCCAGGAGACGGCCAAGATTTCCGCCAAACATTTTGGCCTTGTCTTCTTCTGTGATAGCGGGGTATCCGTATCCGACCTGCATGTCTTCCGGAATCTGGAACTCGGCCAGACCCTTGACCGCATTGGCGATCTGAATACCATAGCCAGCATAATCCGTACCCCAAGTGATGCGATCCGGGCCGACGAAGCGCATGGCCTCGCCTAGAAGCTTGGCAAACTTGCGCGGTGCGGTAATAGCCCAGGGAACGAGCAGACTCATGCAAATGTAGACATTAGGATGACCCAGGGCCACCATATTGAGAACGTCACTGTAAGGGTAACCCATATGGAAGGCATTGATCTTGAGATCCGGAAAGTCGCGCGCCACATCGTCGAGCTGTTCGGGATGGCAATACTTGCTCTTGCCCGGCGGCACCCAGCAGAATCCCGTATGCATATCCAGTACAATGCCCAATTCCTGCGCCTTTTCATAAAACGGCCACAGTTCAGGGTCGTTCATGCAGGTATCTTCGGGTGAATAATACTTGAATATCCTGGCCCCTTTTTCCTTGACCCAATACTCCAGTTCCCAGATGGCGTTCTTAACCCCGCGCTGTTTGATCGGTGAAATGTTGGGCTGGTACATGAACCGGTCCGGGTTAGTCTCCACAACCTTGGCCATTTCGCCGTTGGAAACCCATCGGCTGGAAAAACCTGTCGTATCCATCATGGATTCAGGAAGCAGGCAGGCGATATCCACACCGTGCTTGTCCATGACCCTTAAGATGACCTGCGGGTCGCCGCTCTTGATCGCCTCCCATTCTTCCAGACCTTCCAATGCCTTCGTTACGAGCGACAGAGGCGCGCCGGCGACCAGCGGCCGTGAGATGTGCTCTATAGCACGCCACCACATCTGCACCCCTGGAAAATGATTCAGGTGTTCCATGTCGCCGATAAGGTGGCACTCCGGATCGATCTTGAAATAGTTATCTTTATTCTTTTTACTCATACGTATCCTCCCTGCCTATAATAATTTAACTGATCATCCTGTCTTTACCTTCCCAGAACTTCTTTTTGATATCTTTCTTGACAATCTTGCCGACGATGGTTTTTGGAATATCGTTCCAGAAGGCCACCGCCTTGGGGCATTTGTATCCGGCCAGGTTGTTCTTCTTGCAGTGCTCGATGATCTCTTCTGCCGTCATGTGCTTGCCGGGACGAAGCACAACAACGGCCTGAACCACTTCGCCCCATTTCGCATCGGGCGCTGAAACGACGGCGCATTCCTTTACGGCCGGATGCTGGTAAATGATATCTTCCACTTCCTTTGGATAAACATTCTCGCCTCCGGAAATAATCATATCCGCCTTGCGGTCAGTCATAAAGATATAGCCGCCCTCATCCATGTAGCCCATATCACCTGTATGATACCAGCCGCCTTTCAGGACGGCTTCGGTCAGTTTCGGATTCTTCCAGTATCCCATCATGACATGCTTTCCCTTGGCGCATATTTCGCCATACTCACCCGGGCCCAGCGAATTATCATTTTCATCCACAATTCTGACTCGTGAGTTCGGCATCGGTTTACCGGCGCTGACCAAATACTTCGACAGCGGTCCATCCAGGTGATGATCCTTCCATGATAAACCGGATATGCCCGCGCCAGCTGTTTCTGTTGCGCCATATCCCTGGGCGAATTTATTCCCGAATTTCCGAATGCATTTTTTTAGAACTTCCGTTGGGAAGGGACTGCCAGCATATGTTAGAAACTTTAAGCTGGAGAGATCGTAATTCGCGACGCTCGGCCAATCGACCATCCAGCCGTAAATCGTGGGAACAAGATTCATATGGGTGCATTTTTCGTCTTCGATCAGTTTAAAGATTGTGTCCAGATTAGGTTTGCGATTGATGCATACCTTGCCCCCGACGAGTAATATCGCCAGAATCGGCCACCAGGACACATGAAAGATAGGAAGAACAAAGCAGGTGGAATCATCTTCCGTAAATCCGTTGGCCAAGGCAGACATAATACCGGCTAAAACTGCGCTGCGGTGTGAAAGCATCACGCCTTTGGGCAATCCTGTGGTTCCGCCCGTGTACATCAAAATGGCCAGATCGTTTTCATGGATATCAAATTGATCCAAATCCGGTTCCAAAGCGGGCGATATGTCCAACACCTTATCGTAATCAAGGAATCCGCAGACAGGATTATCAAGGCTCACCCATGCTTTAATATTCTTGAAGCCATTTTTCATTTGTTTGACTTTTTCTTCATACCCGTCGCCGATAATAAAGAAAGTCGTTTCGCTGTTGTTGATGATAAATGCAATCTCGTCGTCGCCCAGACGAACATTGACCGGCGTGACGCGCACGCCTATCTTGGCCGCGGCAAAATAGACTTCAAGATACTTGGAGCAATTATCGGCCATGACGGCAAGTCCGTCTCCCTTACTGCAGCCTGCTTTGATGAGAAAGTTGGCAAATCTGTTGATCCGTTCGTTAAACTGTTTGTAGGTATAACGTTTGCCTTCAAAAACCACGGCAATATTATCCGGCCATAATACGGCGCCGCAACGAGGGATATCTCCTAATGTGTACATGTCATATCTCCTTTGTCTACGTTTACGGCCACGACTTGGGCAGGCCCTGGAACTGCATCAACATGTTCCGGCTCATCTCGTTGGAGATGGGTGAGAACTGGATCTGGTAGGCATCGCGCAGGAACATGGAGACCGGATACTCGTTGCAGATGCCGTACCCGCCGAAGATCTCGGCTCCAAAGGTCCCGGCGTGACGCGCGCCCTCGGCCGCCACCAGCTTGGCCATGGTCGCCTCCATGTGAAAGGGCTTGCCGTTGTCGCACAGCCAGGCGGACTTGTAGGTCAGGTTGCGGGAATTTTCCAGGTTGATGTACATGTCCGTCAGATAGTTCTGCAGGATCTGGAAGCGGCTGATAGGTCCGCCGAAGGCGTTTCGCTCCTGGACGTACTTGAAGCAGAAATCGTAGATGGCGGCGATGATGCCGACACCCATCATGGCCACGCCGATCCGTTCCGGATTCAGCACTGTCATAATTTCATAGAAGGCATTGCCGCGCGTGCCCAACATGTTTTCCTTGGGAACTTCCACATTGTCATAGAATATCTCCACACTTTCACAATGATGACAGCTGATCTTCCCGATCTTGCGAATCGTAATTCCCGGGGTCTGGCGAGGGACCATAATGGTGGTCCATGATTTGCTTTTTTTGGCATCTCTTTCCGTCTTACAGATGGTGACCAGCGAATCCGCCACATGAGCCCCGGTGATAAATATTTTTTGCCCGCTGATGACCCACCGGTCGCCCTTGTCTTCGGCAAAAGTGGACAAAGCCCCCAGGATATCCGTCCCGCCGCCAGGTTCGGTCAGCGCCATGCAGGTTTTGAATTTGCCTTCAGCTATAAGCGGCAGATACTTTTTTTTCTGCTCCTTTGTGCCCAATTCTCCAATGAAGCGAACACCAAATCCCGCTGTAGTGCCTACAGCCAGAGCAACCGACATGGATGCTTTGCAGATTTGCTCAAAGCCTGCCATTACATCGACCATCCCCAGACCCTGCCCCCCATATTCAACCGGCACCGCCGCGGAAAACATCCCTAAATCGGCGAATTTTTGCCAAAGGTCGTCCGGTGGAAAATCAACATTTTCATCCATCCATTTCACTTGTTCGTAATGAAGCTCCTTCTCGCAGAACCGCTTAACAGTCTGCTGCATGATAAGTTGTTCTTCGGTAAATCCGAAATCCATAATACTCCTCCTATTTTTGTTTGCTTACGGCATATTATTCACAATGCCCGGTTCGATCATGTACCAGAGACGCTCCGGTATAATCTTCGCCGCCACATAAGCAATTTTATTCCCCACACCGGGAATACATAAAACGCTGTTCTTTTTCTCCAGCTCACGCAATGAAGCGCTGACGACCTCTTCGGGTCGCATCCATTTTCTCGCCGGTTTATCCTCAATAATATTCATATCCACACCAAGTCCTCTGCCGAGGTCGGTCCTCGTGAAACCGGGAAGCACGCATTGAATTTTAATTCCATGGGCTCTTAGTTCACAATGGAGGCACATGGAGAAATTTTTCATAAATGCTTTGGCAGAACTGTATGTTGTGCTCAGCGACATGGGAGTGACGGCTTGAAGAGACGCTACATTGATAATGGTACCCACTTTTCTTTCTATCATGCCGGGAATCACTGCGTGCGTCAGTTTCATCATGGCGCTCACATGCACAAGAACCATGTTTTCCTGCTCAATAATGTCTTCCTGATGGTAGAAACCTTTTGTAGTGAATCCGGCATTGTTTACAAGGACATCAATGGGACAGGCTTTCTTGATTTGCTCAGTGAGCAGATCAACATCTCTTTCATTGGACAATTCAGTGATAGCTACAATAACTCTCACCCCAAACCTTTTTTCGGTCTCACGCGCGACGTTTTCAATGATATTTCTTCTCCGGCCTGTGATGATGAGATCATAGCCCCGTGCTGCCAGACTATGGACATATGCTGCACCGATGCCGCTTGTTGCACCGGTGATCACAGCTTTTTTTCTTCCATTTGTCATGAGCATTAATCGCACACCTCACTCCTCAACAACTTCAAAATTACCTCACATTGAGAGAATCCCTATCTTTTGGGGTCTCCTTACTTTTTCTTGTCCGAGGCGACATTCATCTGTTTCTGAGCGGCCACCAGAACCTCGGGCTTTTCGCGAAAAGTGTCCATCACCGCCTGGATATCAGGGGCATAGATCAACCACTGAATGGCATTGCGTTCCAGTGCAAGCGCCGCGTCCAGGCTGCCGCACTCCAGCGAGCGCCCCATGACCTCCTTTGCCATGCGCAGAGCGATGACCTTTTTTGAACTGATATTCGCTACGATTTCACCCAACTTTGCTTCAAACTCATCGTCCTTAAACACACGGGTCAGAAAACCCATTTCGTACATGTCTTGGGCCGAATAATCTTTGCGTCCGCTGTAGATGATCTCACGCGCACGGAAGATAGGCATGGCACGGGCAATGCGCACCGTGCCGCCCCATCCGGGCAGGATACCCATGTTGATCTCTGTGGTGCCAAACTTGGCCGTCTCCCTTGCATAAATCAAGTCGCACATCAGGGCGAGTTCAAGGCCGCCAGCCAGGCAGTGGCCGGTAACTTTGGCGATGACTACTTTTTCACAAAGCTCAATCGCCTTACCAATGCCATAGCCGTCGTGAGCCAGCCAGTTCATCGATTTATTATGTTCGGCTAATGATGGAAAGACACTCAGGTCGCCACCCGTGCAAAAAGCCTTCCCATTTCCGCCGAGGACGACCACTGCCACTTCGGGAACATCTCTGATATTCCGGAAAGCATCAAACAGCTCGGCCGCCATTTCCCGGTTGATGGCGTTGTACTTGTCCGGCCGGTTGAGCGTTATGTTACAGACCGATCCTTTGATCTCATAGATAATGGTCGTATATTCATTCATTACAGACCTCCTTACTTCTTGACCGGCCGGAAATACGGCAGGAAGAAACCTTCACGTTCATGGAATACGACCTCAACCGGCATATCGAATTTGATATCATCCGGTTTGCACTCAACAATCCTGGTCATCATGCGGATACCTTCCTCCAGATCGACATAGGCGATGGTATAGGGAAGCTCATCCATAAACTTGGGCTCCACCATGCTGTAGGCCGTGGAGAATGTTAAAATTGTGGCCTTGCCGCTCGCCTCGATCCAGTCCAGATTGCCTGACCAGCACTCGGGACAGAATTTTCTCGGATAGAATATTTTTGATTTACAGTCTTTGCAGACCTGAACAAGAAGTTTTCCCTGTTTTGTTCCCTCCCAAAATTTTTCCGACCACGGTTGCGTCTCCGGAATAGGTTTTGTCATATCGAATTCCATTATTTAATCTCCTTTCCCCAGATAGTGGCGATGTTGTTGAATCCCGATCCGCCACCTGCATTCTGGTAAACATATTTACAATTCTTTACCTGGCGCTCTCCCGCCTTGCCCATAAGCTGACGGGCTGTTTCCACATAGCACGCCGAACTGACACCTGAACCTGTGTGTCCTCTGCCCGGCGCATCACCGATTGTTGACCAGGGAATATCCCCGCCAAAGGACATGCGGCCTTCAAGAAAGTACTTACCACCCTGACCCGGAGGGGCAACCTCGAGCCATTCAGCTATCAGTGGATGCGCCAAAGGATATGCCAAGTAACAATTCCACAGGCTCACATCTTCCTTCGTGATGCCGGCCTGAACCATGGCCTCCTTGGCCGTAACGCGGAAACCTTCCGCAACTTTGTTAAAATCGCGCATGACGCAGGTTCCGCTGAAGTACCGCACGGAATCACCCAGCTTATAAGCCGCTGGACGTTTCATATTTTTGGCATCTTCGGCTGAAACAACAACCATGGCGCAACCGCCGTCGCCCAGGACATTACTCTCTCTCTTATGCAGGGGCGTATTGAGCATGTCGGAGGCCAGGACCTTCTCCACCGAAGGCACATCCTTGCCATAGAAGAAGGAGTTCGGATCCCTGGCTGCCCAACTCCTGAGCGCCGTCACTACCGAGGCCATCTGTTCGGGAGTACAGCCAGACTCATACATATAGCGATTGGCCATCAAACCCATGATAATGTTGTAGGTGGTGCCATATGGATATTCCCACTGGAGGTCCACCCCGGCCTTGGCAAAGTAATTGATCTGATCCATCATGGGAATCGTGGAATGGAGGGTGACATGCTGCACAATCACTGCCTTGGCGACACCGCTCGTTACCCACTGCTCGGCCAGCCTTACGGCGTTCGAGGTTGATGCCCCGCCGGCATTAACACTGACCGTATCCTTGCAACCTTTAAGACCCAGTTCTTCGGGCAGCTTGCCATAGGAGAGCTCTGCCGATATCTTAGGCTGTGCCAGCGGAGAGACGCTGATGACACCTTCGATATCATTCTTGTGGAGACCGGAATCCCTGACCGCATCCATACACGTATCGTAAATAATATCCCAATGCGTACGTTCCGGCATGTTACGCGTAGGAACCTCGCCAATACCAATAATAGCGATTTTTCCTTTACTCATCATGTTTATTATTGAACCCCCTTTCCTGAGGAAATATTAAAATGTTCTTCTACCAGTACTGTAACGTTTGGTATTATAGTATATAGTTACGTGGCAAATTATTGTCAAGTATTTTTTAATAATGAGATAATTTTTTCTTTTTTTAAAGATATTTTCCGACAGGATATTAAGAACCGTAACTATCTGTTTTGTATAGAATTGTTGTCAAACAATATTTTACGTTTTCATTAGAAATATTGTGTGTAATTTTTAGATGTACTAAAGGCCCTGCATGATGATTGTGCTTACATAATTGATAACCTCATCCTCTGTGCATACTCCTCTTTCAATGAGCATAGCGCCATACTCTGCCATACCCATTATAAAATAACCGGCTATGACGCTGTCCGTTCTTTTCTTAATGTTGCTGTCCCTTTTGAATATATCATAATCGCGGCTGATAGGGCTGACCATCTGGCTTAAGAGGTTATTGAATTTTTTTCTGAATGCCGGCTTGTTGCCGACAGAAAGGCTTCTGACAAGATTCATCATTATTATCCACTTTGGAAATGAAGCAAAGAAGGCTCTGGCTCGTTTTATACTTCGTTCGACAATACTTTTTTCATCCTTTATTTCCTGCCATACACTATTATACATATTGTGAAAGACAATGTCCGCGCACTCTATGAAAAGCTCCTCTTTATTCTTAAAATGGATATAGAATGTTTCTTTGCTTATCTTCGCATGACTTGCAATATCAGCTATACTGGTTTCAGCATAACCTTTGCCGGAAAATAATTCCGTAGCCGATGATATTATTTTTTCCCTATGCCCCGGAGGAATTTGCACATTGCAGGTTTTTTTTTGTTGATCAAACTTTTTTACAAGTTCTTTACGAATGGCATCAAGCGATTTATTACCGGCGGCCTGCTTCTTTTTAATGAGATCGATTCCTTTGAGATGATCCGATGAATAGTAGGCTCTGGTTTTTCCTGTGCGCAAAGGCTGCGGAAGCAATCCTTCCCTGACATAGTACCGGATCGTCGAAACCGGCACACCTGAAACCCTCGCTAATTCTGAAATTTGCATGGCTCCTGTTTTTTTCATTTTTTAAACCTTCCTTCCTGGAAAGGCACACAGCCCAGGAAGAAATTCCAGAATTCTTTCTCTATATCTTCAGGCGCTTTCTTATTATTAAGTAAATAGTAATATATATATTCAGTTGCTCCCATTAAAAGGTAGGCTGCCAGTGTGCTGTTTTTTAACGGGCTGTTTCGTTGTTCAAGAACTATCTCGATGTCTCTCCTGACAGGCTCAATAAAGTTGAAAAATGTTTTCTCCATTTTTTCCTTATACTGAGGTTTATTAACCAGGGATGCGCGTCTGGCGATATTGAGCATATCAATCATATGAATCAAATTCTGATAGAAATGAAAACCGCGTGTCCTGAGTCGCCTTAAAGCATCCGTTTCTGCCTGAATTTCAGGTACGTCTTTCCCGATATCCAGGAATATTTTTTCCAGACATTCAAGAAAAAGTTCTTCTTTATTTTTGAAGTATTGATAAAAGGTGCCCTTTCCAATACTGGCATTACTGGCAATATCGGAAATTTTCACGGCATCGTAACCTTTCTGTCTGAATAATTTAACACTGATTCTTACAATTTCATCGCGAGCGCTGGTTAATAATTCACAATTATCTTCTTTCAGGACAGATGATTTTTTAACACCGTTAGCCAGCTTTTTCTTAATTATTACAAGTGGAACATTTTCTTTCTTGAGTTTTTGAATTTCCAGAATTCTTTTAAGATGCTCTTGGGTATAATAGGCCATTGTTTTGGCTGTCTTCAACGGCGCCGGAAGTAAACCTTCCAGGATATAGTACCTTATGGTAGTCATAGGAGTATTTGAAAAAACGCTTAACTCCGAAATCTTCATATGCCTGGGATGCTGATTCATGTTTTCAATCTTATAAAAATTAATTTACCAAACCATTAACATTATAGAATATTACTTATATCGCGTCTTTATTAAATTAACTATATACTATAATTCTAAGCAGTACCGTACTATATATTAATTAAATTGTCTAACTTGTTTTTATCGATTAAGATGATTCGCTGTAAATATTAAAATAAATTGTGATAAAATTTTTTAATTAAAATATAAAATTTTACATGGACGAGGCTAGTATCCATCTACATGGTTTCAGTCATGCTTGTCTTTCTACATTAAGAATTACTCTTTGAAAGAGAGTAACGCTTACTATTAGCAAAAATAGTATCACGAAGAACCGCTATTAGAGTTTATGCCGGATGACTCTCTTTCTCAAAACACGAAGGATCGCCCCTGACAAATGATGCTCCAGCGGCCGGTTCTTCAATGAATTTCATGCGCCAAAGAGGCTGTAAATTATCAAAGCCTCTCCGCGATAAAGCGCGGAGAGCTTCGATTCTTAAAGTTTTTATTTATTTTCCTCATTTTTCGGCGTATTCGGCGCAGTCGGCGTATTTTGAAGAATCATTTGAGATAACCACGCGTTTAATAAGTTGCCGCTTGAAGAGCCCTCCCCTCCTCCGACCAGAATCTGAGGCACAATCTGAATCTTGCCGGCCGCTATCTCCTGAATGAGTTTGATGATCGCTACATTCTGCTGACCAATGGCCTCCTTCTGCGCATTATAAGCAGCGGCAACACCGTCACCCTCAATCTTGCTCTTATAAGAATTACCGTCAGCCACCAGTATTGTTGCTTCTTTCGTACCCTGCGCCTGAAGAATCACAGAGCGCCTGTTACCATCAGCTTCCTTAACTTTGGCCTCCGCCCTGTCATTATTGATATCGATGGATAATTTAGCATCGATGACATCTTTCTGTTTATCCGCGCGTGACGATTTTTCCATGACCGCGATGCGTTTTTCCTGCGCCAGCGCCTCCTGGTCGTACTGGGCCTGCTGCTGATTGGCTATCTCCTTCTTGGTTTGGGTGTCCAGCAAGTCTTTGGGTATATCGATATAAGCAATGAGCAGGTTTTGCGCCTCCACATTATACTCGGAAAATCTATCTTTGGCGTGTGCCAGCGCTTCGGTCTGCAGGTCCGTCCTGCTTTGGAAAAAATCAATCGCTTTCTTTTCGCCGGCTTTATTCCTGAAAGATGAATCAATCAGGGGATGTACAATTTGGTCAATCAGATTGGCTACCGACCCGAACCTGGCGATGATGTAAGCCGCGTTGCCCGGTTGAATCCGGATCACCATGCGGACATTGACTTCCAGTTGAAAGCCGTCTTTGGAAGTCACCTTCAGGGGATCAAAGCTGTAGAGGACTCCGGCAGCCTTGGCCTCCGTCGGCTTAACTCCCTTTACTTCCGTGCCGATTCTTCCTTCGCTTGCCCAGTCGATGGTAACGGCGGAAGTTGGCACCTGATAGGCGGTGAAAGCAATCGCGTTGAGATTGTATTTTCCGGGCGCTATCGGCTCTCTCCAGATGCCGCGGGTGTATTTATCGATGATCAGTATTTTCTCCACATCTTCATGGATCGGACCGCAGAGTTTTCCTTCGCCGGTAGTTTGCGTCGGCCCCGCGGATGCTCTCTCCAGTTCCAGCCCTACGTTGGATCTGATTACGGCCACATATCCTGGAAGGACTTCGGCGATATCTTCAATTTTAATATCAAACAGGCTCGGATTGATGTAATATATACCCGGTTGCAGGGTATTTAGCTGCGGTCCACGGTACCCTTTGCTATCGATAAAGAGCTGCCCGTTTTGAAAAGATTTGTGATCTACCTCAGTGCCGTCATTATTCAGCGCCTTCGGGGCGATAATATAGCCTGTAGGCAGCGGAATGCCGTCTTTCGCGACGGCGATGCCGATGGTATTCTCGGCTATTCTTACCGCGGGAGATTTGGTAATATGGAACAGCACGGTATTGATCCGGTACGTGCCCGGACGCAGTATTCCCACCTACGGCCCCTTCTTTCCATGGTTGGCTAAAAACATCTCCGCGTCCTGAAATTGATTGCACTCGACTTCGTCGGCCAGCACTCTGCCTTTGGGCAACGGTTCGCCGTCAATGGATTCGACGATGCCGATAGTGGCAATATCCACCGTCACGATCGGAACTTTTGTGAACGACCAGATGATGGGCATCCTCCAGTAGAGCCCGGGCATCAAAGTACTCGCTTGAACGCCTGTTTCTCCGTGACGCGCGATGATTTGTCCTTCCGGCATTTTCCTGCCGAACATGTTCTTGGTAAGGATGCCGACCTGATAGGGTCCGATCAAACAAAAGCCGCGAAGAATAAACATCGCGACAACAAATAAAGCAATGAAACCCGGAGTCGTCCATCCTATCATTCCTATCCATTGTGTCATCATCGTATATCTCCTTTTTAATTATTTTAATGCCATTCGGGCTTAAGTCTGTTTGTGCAAGCAAGATTGAAAACCTGGCGTGTTTATATCTATCTTTGCTAATACCGCAAACATCAAAATTTACTTAATAACTCTTTAATGGAAAATGCTTATTTAATGATTACAGGTTCGTAGCATAAAATTTCAGTTTTGAAAACTGAGATTTTCAGAAAATTTTTCACAAGTCTGATCAACCGGAAAGCATTAACTTTGCTGCTGCACCTTATAATCGTTAAGCAACAAATATTTATTACAAAAAATGTTACATGGACTATGCTGGTGTCCATTTACTGAGGTTCAATGTTATGTAATTGTGAAATTTAAGCATTACTGGTTATAAGGTGGAACGAAAAATCAGCCGGCGCGGCGATCGGCCGGATTGATCTTCTTATCCTTATTCCTCAAAAATACTCAGGGTAGTTCTTCATAAGCTTTGACTCAAATTCATTGATCGGCATTAACATCTTATGCGTCGGCGCAAGTTTGCGTGCTATATCCCAACACCGCCAGGCCATGACCGTATTATACTGACTGTAATAAAGATCACCGAGATCTTTATAAACACCCGTGATATAAGGACTTGCTTTAAGCGCTTCAATGAAAAGTATTTTTGCTTCTTGAGTTTTGCCAAGGCGTATTTGCAGATTTGCTTCAAATATTTTTATTACATGTCCTTGATGCTTGGCCACACCCTCCAACTGTTGAAGCGCAATGAGATTATTCTCTGCATCTTCTTTCCTTTTCGAACTTAAGGCGGTTAATAATTTGTTTACGTTTTCATCTTTCTTTAAAGTTAGACTTTGCTCCTGAAATATTTGCGGAAACGGCAAGCCGGATGCAAGATTATACTCTAGATAGGCAAGCATGGTGTCGATGTAATTTCCATTTCGGTAATACTCATTCGCCCTGGATAGCAGCAGATCAAGGTGATTTTGCATATTAATAGTTTTTGAGTATTTTATATCGTTCAAGAATTTAGGAAGAGGGTCTGAGCCGTCAGCAAATGTTGTTGGATTGTAACCCGTAAGTGACAATATTTTTGGCGGAATGGTTCGAATCTGTGATATTTTTAAATCGTCACTTTCTTTAAATATATCGTAGCGATTAATATTAATTGATTCAGGAATTATGTTATCTGATGAAAGTTGTTCCAGTATTTGCGGATACCCGCCAAAAACATACCGAAAGAACTTAATAAACATTTTTTTATTTGCGGCAGAAACCTGCTCGCCTTGTTTAGTATATGAAAGCAACTCTTTTCCCGCCGCGGAGAAAGAGACAGAATTATTTAATGATGTTTGAGATAATTCAGATTTTTTGTCTTTTTGCTGTAATGAAAATAGATGCTCACTTAAAACAGGCAACATCAGATTATCTTCAATTTTAGCCGCCGCAAATGCCCCGCCTAACATGAGCCTGTTTTGAAATTCATACGTTCTGAAACCAATAATCGAAAATAAAGAGTCATCCTCAAATGTTTTATTTGTTAACTTTATGGTTAGAATTCTTTTGTTGGCGAAGTCGTACACATGTTTAATATCGTCTTGTACGTAACTGAAACAGGTATCTCCAATCTCCACCAACATTTTGGACTTATTTACTTCTTTTGAAATTTTTTTATCTGATGCTTGCTTTTCTTTGATCTTATGGACATCAATGTAGAATTGAATATCTGCAAAAACCTGGCTGGAAAAGCAGATGGATAAAGCGAATGCGATGACAACAAGCGTGATTTTTTTCATAACAGACTCCTTTACAGCATTGAATGATAACGAAAAATCAGCCGGAGCGCAGCGAGCGGTTCTATCGGCTCATTATACGGTTTTATGGTCTTATCTCCACGACGGTGCCATTTGGCACCAACTTATATATTTCTTCAATTTCTTTATTTGTAACGGCAATACAACCTTTTGTCCAGTTTAACCATGTGTGAAAATGACCAAGCCAGCCGAAGCCGTTCCTGATACCGTGAATCATGATGTTTCCGCCGGGAGAAACGCCAAGCTCTTTTGCCCTCTTTATGTCGCTCTCATTTGGATAGGATATATGCAGCGATAAGTGGTAAGAACTTTTTTCGTTGCGTGAATCAATTTTGCAGATTCCCTCCGGTGTTTTATTGTCACCGTCTTTTTCTTTTTTACCTTCGGAATGTCTTCCTAAAGCGATCTTGTAAGTTTTGATGACGTTCTCTTTTGAAAGAAGCGTTAGGCGTCTTGCTTTCTTTTCTATAAAGACCTTATCAATCAAAACGCTTTCCGCCGCAGAAGCAGAGAACGAGAAAAGAAGAAACAGGAAAAACATGTATTTCAAGACTTTCATCATTTTCATGATCTTATCTTTTCACGTATAAATCGGTTTTATATTTATTTTACTAAAATAAAATGAAGATGAAAATTTAACGATTGCTGATTGCAACTTAACATAAAATTAAGAATTTGAAAATTAAAGATTACAGAAATGGAGTGCAAGCTTGGGTGAATGGTGAATAGTTTTAAGTTTTCGTAGTGCGAGCCTTCAGGCTCGCTTGTTTTGCGGGTCTGAAGACCCGGACTACGTTATGAATGAACGGTCGAGTTAAAAAGACTCGACCGAACTGAAGAATTATAAAGATAATTTGATTAAAAATATTCCCTGTTCAGAAAAAATGTTCAGTAAAAAAAAGAAATGTGTTATTAATATTAAAGTTTCAGATTTATTCCAAATCCGATATTTAAATACAGATGATACGGAGGCTTTTATGGCTAAGAAAAACTTGATATTATTTATTGCGGCTGTTTTTTGTTTTCTGGGCGTTACAGGTTGTCTGAATCAGGTTTCCAAATCTTCATCATCGATTCCCCTGTCGTCATTTATGAGTCCTGTCGCGGAATCCAGAGAGGTATCCGGCAAGATTCCCCTGAGTCTGCCTGCTTCGGTTGCCATATTATTTGTCCCGGGAGTAGACAGGAACGTCATTCCTTACACAACATTGTATAAGGCCAGCGAAAATCTTAAAAAACAACTCCTGAAAAGCCCTAAATATATAAGTTCCGTTTCGATTATTCAGGCGGATGAAACAAAGAGTAAAATTTCCCTGAATGAAATCAAGCGCAGTTACGCGGCCGACATGGTAATCATCCTCACCTATCAACAGGATCAAAGAAACAGTCAATCCGGTGTGGCCGGACTTATGGATGCCACGGTTGTGGGCGCTTTTGTCGTTCCCGGTGTGGAAACAAAGACAACCACACTGGTCGACGCAAAGGTCATTCACATTCCCAATAAAGCGCTTGTTCTGCGAATAAGCGGCATGGATGAACGGGCAAAAAACGGGACTTCATACGGCGTGCAGACGAATCAAAAGGATGAGTCAATCAACGGATTACTGGCGGCAACGGATAATCTTGGAGATTCGCTCACCAAAGAATTAAGCAAGTTTGAAAACTATGATATCACGCAGGCGACCTCCATATTTTCTCCCGCTGCTGAAAACGCCGGCGATAATCAGCAGGGAAAAGATTACTGGGCAAGAGTGGATAACTATAAATCATCCGGCGGAGGCGCTTTCGGTTTCATTCCGTTACTGATAGCTTTAGGCATATGTGGTCTCGCTTGGCGCCGGGAATAATATACCTGACAATTTTTATATTGTCCGGCGTGATAAATACTTCCGCCTGCTTGACGGGCATTGCTTCCATGGATGCTTCACTTGTCATGCGCGGTGAGGTCTGGCGCGTGTTTACAGGACACCTGACGCATTTGAACTGGATGCATTATGCGCTGGATGCTCCGATTTTTTGCTTTGTTTTCCTGGTTTACGAAAGGAATGCAGGCGGATTTAATTCAATTTATCTCACTGTCTTCTCTGCAATCACTGTATCGTCGGCTGTCATCATCATGGGAATTCATCAAGTTTACGCTGGACTTTCCGGTTTAACCTGTGCCGGCATTGCCGCTGTGTTGCTCAAAATGGTTATGGACTCTCCCCGCCGTATTCTGCCTTATATGCTTGCTATTGCCTTTCTCGTTTACCTGTTATTCCTGCAGGAAACAGGCAACGGACTCAATGTGGCCAAAGAAGCACATGTGGCCGGCACACTGTCAGGTCTTATTTATGAATTCATCAGACAACAGACATGTGCCTCAACATCCAAAGCCTGATACTAAAATAAATTGAATTCGTAAGAGCGCAAACGCCTTCGCGAGCTTTCGGATAATCAAGCGGGGAAATAAAGGCGGGGGGGTTGTTTCCCCCGCCTTTTGTTTGCCGGTCAGGAAAATATTTCGTAAGATTTAGATATAGCTATCCTTTAAAATATCTTGATGCGCGCGAATTGATTAGTTGAGCCATTTGTGAAATAGAGATACCCGTCATCTGAAATGCTGCAGGCCGCGCTGTCGCCGTGCGAAAAGGGAAGCGACGGGGAGAATTGACTCCATGAGTCCGTAGCCTCGGTATACACCCATACGTCCGTGGCGGTGCTGCTGGAATCGGCGTTGGCGGTGTAGATATGGCCGTGGCGGTCGGAGCAGAAGGCATCACTCATTCCATAGGAATCGGGGAACGCTGTAAGAGCGGTGAACGAGTTATCCGCCGGATTAAAGGCATAAAAGGGAGTATGTTCGTAATCAGCCAGATAAACACGACTGGTCGAGGGGTCCCATGCCGCGCGGGGTTCTTCGTGGGTAAGGCCGCCCGGGGTGCCATAGTATGTAAAGCTGTCGTCGGCCGTATTGTACTTCAGCAAATAGTTGCTTCCAGAGGTGGAGTAAATATATCCGCTGTCGTCAGCCGTAGTCTCAGCCGATCCATGAGAATAGGTGAGTCCAGTCACAGGCGTTGTCCAGCTGTCGCCGGAGATATTGTATTTGTAAACGGTGCTGCCCATAGCAAAATACAGATAGCTGCCGGACCAGGCAAAGCCGATGTAGTCCTGAATTGATGCTGGAGACGTGAGACTGCTTAAGACGCCTTGCGCGTTGGCGCCGGTCGGAAATTCGTACTGATTAAATGAGCCGACGCCGGACCCGGCGTAAAGGACTGATTGTCCCGAAGGCGTAAAGTCGCTAAACGAGCAGTATCCCGGCAGGTTGATCAGCGTCTCCCATGCCGGTGGAGGAGGAGTAGGACCGTTGCCTCCCGGAGTACAGGAGGTAATAAATGACATTAAAATAATTAATATACAAATTGAAAAAATTCTGTTTCCCGCAAAAAATGTGCTTTTCATTTGCCACCCCTCATTAAATTTTATTTTAATTAGCAAAAATATTTCTTATTAATTAGACATTTATTTCTCAGATGTCAATAAAATGTTGTCCATAATTAGTGGCATTAAATATAATTCTTTGAAATTAAAAGATTATATTTTTTCAACTTATAAATGGATAATTACCAACGGAAAAGTTGAATGATTTTAAAGATAGACAGATTGAGGATTAGAAGAAGTTATCAATTAATGTTTTAATACCACTTTACCGTTTAAGCGAATAATTTAGGAAACCATTTGGGTAGTTGAAAATATGCCGAAAGACCAAAAAGTCCCGATAATAAGATCCAGATCGCAAGTTTAAAAGTGTCCCAGTTGTATTCTTCCAACTCTCCCTGAAAAAATGAAATCCACTTACCCAAAAACCAGTACTTTAGACATTCAACGAAATCGGCAAAATCGTCAAAAAAGGGCTTAAAGAGAAGAGCTGCCGCTAATAAACCAACACCGATAGCTGCGTAAAGATGCATAAAAAGAAATTCCTCCACTATTATTAAATGATGAAAGATTTTTAAAGATTACTCATTGCAAACTAGCATAATATTATAAATTTGGGAAATAATAATTACATGAAGTTTTTCACAAGCCTGAAAGACGGGAAAGCATTAACTCCGCCGTTGCACCTTATAATTGTTAATCAATAAATATTTATTACCATAAATGTTATATTGATGATACTCTTGTTCACACAAGCGCACATGCTTTATTGTCCATACATCCGGTTCCTTTGAACTTCGCTATGCTCGTTCCCGGCAAGATTCGCGCTTGCACTAATGGATTATTTATGATTACTTTAAACACATACAATATGGAGAAACAAATGTGTTCAAAAAACTGCGCAACATAGCTAAAACCAGGCCTGCCGGAGTTATTATCTACTGGATAATACGGCTGTATAGCGCGACTTTTCGTCTAAAAATAGAAAATGAAGCCCAGTGGTTGGATTATCTGGAAAAAGGCGGAAGGGTTCTTGTTTGCGGGTGGCACCAGCAATTTTTTGCCGAGATTAATATCTTTAAAAAACATAAAAAATACCACCCTGCTTTAATGTCCTCTCAAAGTCTGGATGGGCAAATTGCTGCCGGTGTTGTTAAGAATGCCGGGTTTTATACCGTATGGGGTTCTTCTTCAAACAGCGCCATAGCTGCGCTTAAGCAAATCAGCCGCAGGTTAAAAGACTACCGGTTAGCAGCGCATATCCTGGATGGGCCGCGTGGGCCCGCCGGCGTTGTTAAGGCCGGCGCCATTGCCATTGCCCGCATTGCAGGCGCTGCCATTGTTCCGGTTGTTACAGTTGCTGATCGAGCCTGGTATTTGCACAGCTGGGATAGATTTATGATTCCTAAACCTTTCGCCCGCGTGACCATAAAATTTTTGCCGATAATTGAACTGCCGCCTGTGCTGGATAAAACCGAATATGAAAATCAGAGAAAAAAGCTGGAGATTACCATGCGGCCCTATCTTAAGCTTTAGAGACCCTTTTTCTTTCCATGTCTGCATTTCTCCGGCAACTTCATCAAAGTTATCCGCCATCAAATTCAACCGCAGTATTCTCATCGGAGGCGTGTGTTACTTCATGAGTAAAAGCTCGCTCTTCTTATTGCTAAGGAAACGGAACATATAGTATTCGAAGGGATAGCCGCTCTCATAGTATCGGAATTTTTGCTTGTGCCGCATATCGACGGCCTCCAGAGCCGATATCCCACCCAGGATGATATATCCGTTCTTAACATTCTGAAAGGGGTCGATCGTACCGACTATCACATAGCGGATGCCGACGTCAACCGCGAACCCGCCGGCACTGCGCAGGGTATTGGGTCCAAGCACCGGTACGACCAAGTATGGGCCGGAATCGACGCCCCAATGGCCGAGGGTCTGACCAAAGTCCTCACTTTGCGCTTCCATGCCAAAACGGGTGGCCGGGTCAAACAGTCCACCGATGCCGATGGTCGTGTTGGTCGCAAAGCGACCGAAGGTTATCAGAACTTTCTTTCCTTTTAACTGAAAGACACTGTTGTAAAATGTGCGGATCTCCCCGACGTTGGCAAAAAAGTTGGAAACCCCTTTCTGGACCAGAGTGGGGGTGATAAACTCGTAGCCGCTCACCACGGGAAGAAAGAAGTATCTGTCAAAGTTATAGTTAAATTTGTACATGTTGAGGTTGAATGTCTCCCAGGGATCTTCAATGTCTATGACCCGCTCATCGTCGCTGAATTCGCTAACTGAGTGCATTGCCGGCACCTCGGGAGCAAATTTGACAGTGCTCGTCGTAGCGCATCCACAGACAGACAGCACAAGGTACAGGGCGGCAATAACCGCGTAAACCCGACATATGGCTACAGACATAGTGATGCAACTCCTTATCATTTGAAGAACCCGACAAAGTAGGTCATGTTGTCCCGATACTCAAGGTTGCCAAGATGACCCCCCCGGGGATAGACCTTCGTCCGCTCGCCTAACAATTGCCGCAGGTAATCAAGTTCACCCGGCGCCAGGATGAAGTCGTTCTCGTTGGTCATCACGCCGAACTTGGAGGACGACTTCAAATACCCCTCGATGCCCTTAAGACCAAGCGAATCAATAAACTCCGCCTTTGTAAGCTCCGGCCTCTTCTTTAGAAGATAGGGATACAAGTACTCATCGAAGTAATTGATTAAACTCAGGTGGACGCAGACCAGAAAATAATCGCCAAGCGGATCGGTTGCGCTCAAGAACCTGTTCTTAGGTACGACATAGCCGCCGTTGGTCATGATATCGGAGGAAAAGATCATCCCTGCTGAAGAGATCCGGTAAGAGAGCCCTATCAATCCCCCTTCTTCAACGTGGGAGAAAAGCTTTGACCTGTAAACCGCGTACAGGAGTTCATCGTTGAAGTCGATGAAATCGCCCCGGCGGTAGAACCCGGTGAACTTGGCCATCATGCTGTTGAAATAGGCGCCGATTTTCCGTGGGCCGCCGGGAATCCTGTCCAGCAGCTTCTCGATCCTCATGACCGAGTTATAGAGGTTCACCGCGGGGTTTACCATGAGAACCTTGCGAAAATTGAAAACCTTCCGATCTTCATCCAGTTTAGCCACAAAGGCAGCCTGGGTTGCGCCCAAACTGTAGCCGCAGAGGTAGAAGTCGGACACCTCGATATCTCCCTTCACCTTGTTCCAGGCGGTCTCCATCACCCGGTAGAGATCTGCCGCGTCTTCAGTCAGATCGCCGGGAACGTGGTTATAGGAAGCGGAAATTATAAAATTCGGGTAGGTGGGAGACGGCAGGGTAATGACATGGTAGCCCGCTTTGTAGAGTCCCTTCATCATCGCCACGACATTCTGAGACTGATCGCCCGCACCAGTCCCGGCGATCACGAAAACCAGCGGCGCTTTCTTATCCTGATAGGCCAGGGTGCAGCGCAGCCCCTTATCGTAAAAAAAGACATCCGGTTTCTTAATCTCCGGGATGACATTCAGGACGAGTTGCCTGATCGATATCTTGTCTGGGGGCGCAAGTTTGAGGTTATCGGGGGTCCCCAGAATCGTAGCCTCATAGGAACCGGGAATCGGGTAGCCATACCCGTCATCAGCCGCGCGACCGGCAACAGGCAGCAGGACAAGACAAATCCAGAAAATGACGACAAGCCTCAGATGGTTCATGCAATTTTTACCCTATTGAAGCATAAATCGGCTATCTTTTCATCAGTACTTTTATTTATAATTTTGGATTATCGCTTCTTCTGGAGCAACCTCTTGGAGCTTATCTTCACTTGATGAAACGTTCCCTTCGCTGCCTTATAAAGAAGGTTTGTAACCGGCCTGCGAATGCTTTAAGATAAGTCAATATAGCACATTTTCTTATAGCACATATCCTTTTTTTTTCGAAAAAGAAAAACACAAAGCATAATTGACGAGGATAAAGATGTATTTCTTAGGAGGAAATTGTTCACAAGTCTGCGAGACCGGAAACCGTTAACTTCGCCGTTGCACATTATAATCGTTAATCAACAAATATTTGTTACAAAAAATGTTATATGGTTTCGTAATTTTTTACTACTTTTAGAAATTCTTGCTTTCTATTACATGCTCATTATTTTATTAGAAAATGAAATATTATTAAAACCTTAATTCTCTTGATAAATCCTGTTTCAATTCTTGAATATATTAACATAAAATATACAGCTAAATTATGAGTGTATTAATCCTGATTATTTTGATATGGAGAACGTGTATAAAACAATTACACTCATTACGGAGGTAGGCTATGAAAAATAATACGTTTCGGTCAGGATTTTTACAGGCTGTTCTTTTTATCCTTTTCTTCTTGTTTTTTAGTCCGCAGTTCTCTTATGCAAATGCGCCAAAATCTGTAGATTTGACTTATGATATCAATACACAAACACTGTCTGTCACAATAAATCACCAAACGTTATTCGCCGGCATGCATCATATTAAATATGTTGAGATCAAGAAAAATGGGACCATCATCAGCAAAAGTAAGTACAGTACTCAGCCAACAAATTCGATTTTCACTTATACTTATAATGTACCGGCTGAAAAAGGAGATGTTTTCCAGGTAACAGTGACCTGTAATCTCTGGGGGCATACATCTTCAACATTAGTCGTTGTTGCTCCCGAACCTGTTGCGGAGAAACCTGCTGCTCCGAAGGAGGCCGTTGTTGCTCCCGAATCTGTTGAGGAGAAACCTGCTGCTCCGAAGGAGGCCGTTGTTGCTCCCGAACCTGTTGCGGAGAAACCTCTGCTGGAGAAGGTCTCCATCACACTTAATGTGAAATTCGATACCGCAAAAGCTATTATCAAGAAAAAATATCACAACGACATCAAGATAGTAGCTAATTTTATGAAAGAGTATCCCGATACTACTGCCGTGATTGAAGGCTATACCGACAATGTCGACAAATTCAACAATCCGGAAAACAATATCAAACTGTCTCAAGCCCGCGCTGACAGTGTCCGGCAATACCTGATTGACAACTTCGGAATCGACGCATCACGCATAACTGCTGTTGGTTATGGACCTAATAAGCCAATCGCCAGTAATAAAACGAAGAACGGGCGGCAAAAGAACCGTAGGGTGCAGGCTGTCATCGGAACAGTGCAGACGAAATAAGTCTGTAACAGTTTCAGAATTCTGAAAAGATGGAGGCCCCATGACCATTGCAAGGTTGCGGGGCCTTTCTACTGGGGTGCTTTTATGGTTAAAAACTGGCAGGTCGATGTTTGTCGTCGTGTTATGCCAGTTCTAAATCAAAGATGATATTGAGGCGGTTAGGCCCCAGGTGACGAGGCGTATTAATAATACGTTGAGAAATAGGGGACAGCGCCCTATTTTTTAAGCTCAAGTCAATGATTAAATAGGGCGCTGTCCCCTATTTCTCTGTAAATTAATACTTATGCACTGTGCTCATCATGATTACATAATTTCCCTGTATATTTTCCATTCGTCGTTTATTTTTCTCAACTCCAATGTCTTCTTACCTTTATCTTTTAATATCGATGAACTGTAAGATTGAGTAAATACTGCCGTGGCAGTATTTGCACCCGCTGATATTTGCAAATTATCAATGGTAATATTTATATTTTTACTCTTTTTGCAAACATTGTCTTTATGGGATATCCATGCATCAAAGTTCATTCCTTTTGACTGGAAATCTGATGCATAACAACTGCGGTAAGTTTTCATATCGCATGATTTCCAACTGGTTAACCATTTAGTTATCAAATTTCTGACATCTTCTTCGGGGATATATGTTGCCTCATTTTGTTTGCTGCCAACTGGAGCTAAATTCTCAGTGACTGCGGGTGCGGCAACAACAGACTCATTTGGTGTAACAGGTTCGCAAGAAACTGCATTGATTAATTTTTCACCAGCTGAATCGGGAAGGATATCAATCCATTCACCAGACTCACTTTCCGGTGATGAATAAAGAACATTACTTCTTTCATCATAAACAATCATAGAAAAATCTTTAATTTTTTTATTTACGCAGTCAATTTCCATCAACTCTGTATAATAAGGCAACATGGAAGGATTGTCGGGTGCTTTATGTAGTCTTTTGAGAATTGAAAAATACTTTGTTCTTCCCTCTTGGCTTAATATATTTTTAAGCCACACAGAAATAATGCTTTTATCTACTTTTTTAATGCTACTTTTATCATAAAACATATCCCCAACATCAGATGTACCATAGTATATCCAGTCTGCTGCCCATGCCTGACTAGCAAATATGAAAAAAATTACTAAACAAATAATACTCTGAATATTCTTTGCTTTCATCATCTTTCCTCTCAATAATTAATATCCAAACTTCGCTTATTACTTATTAAACATAATAATAACATTATTCATTATTTTTAAAAGAGGGAAATATATCGCCTCATTTATTACGGATTGAACAGGAAGTACTTCACAAGTCTGCGAGGCCGGTAATCGTTAACTCCGCGGTTGCATATTATAATTGTTAATCAACAAATATTTGTTCCGCAAAATGTTACATGGATTATGCTGCTGTCCACCTACAACTCCTCGGTTTTCAATAATGTATCAAATTGAGAATTACCGGTTGAAAGGTGCAACAAGGCGATCAGCAGGATTGTGATGAGTAATTTATTTTACATCTTTATTATTTGCTTTGATTTCAATCATTTCTAATGGTAAACAAGTGAAGTGGTATAGTTATGGCGGACACCTCGAAAAGAGTGTTATAGAAACTAAACTTTTGGAGGTGAGATATGACAACAAAGAAGAAGAGTTATTCGAAGCAATTTAAGATTGACGCAGTTAA
>JBEKMY010000040.1:0-29684 GCA_049523355.1 Smithella sp.
ATAGCCTTCCTCCTTCTATATGTATTAGATTATATCAATAACCATAAATACACCAAAGGGCTGAGGCACGACAATATTTTCATCCTCCTTTGTGACAGGATGCTGTCATGTAGGTTTCAATCTGCACTTCCCCCGATTGAATGAATTCGGGGGACATTTAATTAAGTTCATCAAGCCTTAATTTATTGTAACTCTACCTCACCGCATCCTTAAACGCTATTGCCGGCTTAAATTTTGGCGTAGTTGCTATTTTAAATGTCTCACTGCTTTCATTGATAAGTTTAAGTGAGCGCAACGACAACACAAACCTAAAGCTATTATAATCTTGACATTTATTATCAAAATAGTATGTTTTTCTAAATCTAACCACTAAATAAAATATCTATGCGCCGGAGGAGTTATGAAATCTTTATTTTCAATAGTTATGATATGTCTTTTGCTGGTTCCCCTGGGAGTTAACGCGGCAGCGGTAGAAGCAGAATCGATTGATACCGATAAACCAAATTGTAAAATATGGAATGAAGTCCCTGCAAAAGGTGAGACCGTATCATGGTCAGGAGAGTGTGTGAAGGGATACGCTTCCGGCTACGGAACTGCGATTTGGTCTCTAAACGACAAAGAAACCCAGCGTTATGAAGGAATATTGAAAAAAGGCAAATGCACCGGCATTGGGACGCTATCCTTTGCCAATGGCAATAAATATGCAGGGGACTTTAAAGATAACAAAAGTACCGGCAAAGGGACTTTCACCTTTGCCAATGGCGATAAATACGAAGGGGACTTTGTTGATAGCGATTTCCATGGCAATGGGACGCTATCCTTTGCCAATGGTGATAAATACGAAGGGGACTTTGTTCATGACAATTTCAGCGGCAAAGGGACTTTCTACTATGCCAATGGCGAGAGATACAAAGGGGGCTTTGCTGATGGCAATTTCCAGGGCAAAGGGACTTACACCTGCAGCAACTACAAAGAGTTTAAAGGTAATTTCGAAAGCGGCCTCCCGGTTGGATTTGATATAAAATGTAATTAATCAGAGGAAGATAGAAATAAATTTTTTAATCCTTTTTAATATTAATTTTATGATGATGGGAAATAATTAATCATTGGTGGCGAAATTAACAGGAGTTTGGTTAAAATCCCCATTATTTTTATCGGCAGAGCTGCTCATATCCGTTTTTTAGCAGGTATTTAACAAATGCTTATAATTGATATTACAATCTAAATTAATTTTTAACGATGAAGCGAATATGATTGTTGTATGTGGCATAGGGGTTGCTTGAATTAAAGTTAAGAGTAATTTTAAGATACTCGGGATACTGCAATGCGCGTATTGAGTCTTTTTAAAGACAAGACGGCACAGGCGGTTTCCGGTTTAACCCCTCGCAAGAAACAATGTATTTCACGAGGGGTTTTTGTTTTTCTCATCACTGACCTGTTCTTGATTTAACAAACAGCGACTGTAACATACATGACAGAATCTTATCACAAAAGATGATGAAAATTGTAGTGCGAACCCTCAGGTTCGCTTATCCCGGGGCGGGTCTGAAGACCCGGACTACGTATCCAATGATAACATCAACAAAATGAGCTATTTTCAGAAGAACGGCAAAATAACATGCACAGGCATTGTCGGGCGTAAATAATTATTGTCAATCCGACAAATAATATTCCACGGTTGAGACAACTCTTACCTGCTTTATGTACGGGGTATTGCTATCACGATCTTCAATAGAAAATTCACCTTGCGAAGCGCTTTTGATTTTCCCCAGCTTACTATTTGAATCCCGGGCAAACTTTTCTGCCACTGCTCTGGCATTTTTTGTCGCTTCCTCAATCATTACCGGTTTAAGTTCATTCAATTTTTTAAATATAAAGACCGGCTTAGACTGATAATCTCCCCCTGAAATCGCGATGCCCTGTTTGCCCAATTCCACAAATGATGCCATTGTTTTTCTTACCAGGTCGACATTTTCACTATAGACATTAATTGTAGATATGCCCGAATAACGGAATTTGGCTTTATCGGACTGTTGATCGAGTATAGCAGGGGCAGAGATGGAAATATCTTTATCCTGAAATCCCTGTTTATTTAGAAATTCCAGGATGATTGAGTTTTTTTGCTGGATGGTAAAAAAGATCTTATTCAGATCATTATCGGCTACACTGAATTTAATAGGCCAGATTGCAACATTGGACTGGACTTCACGCTCGGATAATCCCTTTACCGTAACGATTCTTTCTAAAGCCTTTAGCTTTACAATGCCCCCGGCTATAAAATAGCCAAGCAATGCCAGGCCAATACATACAAGTACTCCCTTGATAAAAGCCGCGCCGAGACTATCGTCATTCATATAACCTCCGTTTAAATTTGCTCTATAGACCCAATCTTTCCAAAGCCTCTTGACAACATACATACGCTATCTGTCCAACAATGTTTATATGTTTCCCTGCTGACACCGCAAATGCCATAATATGGAGCTATGATTATTACCGTTTGCAATCTACCATAAAAATAATATTTTAGGAAACGAGAATTCCGGAAGAAGTGCCTGCTGTCTAAGTAAGCAATCATTCTCTTTCCGATCTTCGTATTAAAGAATATTCATTTGGTGTTTTACTAACTAACCAAATCATTACCCAAAACCAAGACGTCATAAATCTGTTCATCACAATTTATTCCATAGTTATTCATATAAATAATAGTATTTTCTCTTTCTTTTGGAGGGGGAAAAGTGTCTATTATAAAAAATATTATTCCATCAAAAATGCTGATTTAAGCTTGAACAAAAATTATTTCTTTATCCCTACAGGGAGGATAAAGAATAGCCGTAGACCGATTAAATATTTATCGGTATCTGTTAAACCTGTTGCAAGAAAAAATAAACATGATAAAATATATCTATATTTGGCATTTTGCTTTCTTTTTCTTAATAAGGTAATCGCTTTTTAGTATTACACTCGCGGCCGGAAAAAGAGTTTGCCCATTTAAGGCGCACATATTTGAACATGACTTGTGCTCTTTCATGGAGAAAGGCATATATGCAAAACACTGGTGGGCACGTTCCCTCGCGCTACGAGATGAACCATCTGGTTCGCAACGTCCTGACCCGACATAGGGCCAATCTGGAACTTATTACAATTTCCTGCACAAACCGAATTGTCTATCTTTCCGGCTCGCTTGTTAAAGCGACGAAACCGGATTACAAGATTGCCGACATCGATCTCATTTTTCGGGAAATAGCGCATATTCCAAGAGTCCAGAACATCTATGCCGATCTGGACAACTGGACAGTCAGCGCCATTGAAGGCACAGGAGAGTGGCTCGTGTCCCAAAAAGGCACCGTTTTCCGTCCACAAACGCAAAAGATGATTCATCTGACAACAGGATTTAAAGAGGAGAATTAATAGCCGTCGTACTCGATGATATCAAAAAAGTAAAACTGTAAAATTCGAGTATGATCTATTGGGTTATAAGACAACGAATCTTGCTGGGGCTCAAAAAAATAAGGTCCTGAATTTATTTTCTATCATCATTAAAAAATAAGGAGGAGGGACATGGAAGAGATTAATCGTATTCTTGTTGTAAGCTGGATGACCCGATCATGTAAAAAGACGATCCATTATGGAGTTTCACTGGCGGAGAAATATAAAGCCGAGCTTTCTGTGATTCATATCGTTAACACGTTCTGGCTTCAAGGATGGAGTGTGCCCATGATATCCCTTATCGAAGAGCGGAAGAAAGATTTGCAAAAAGTGAAGCAGGAACTGGATAATATTATTAACAGCGAAAAAAAGAAGGGTATGACGATCCGTGAGTTTGTTAAGGAGGGTGATCCGGTTGAAGAAATTCTGAAGACTATTGAAGATGAAAAAATTGATCTGGTAATTTTGCGTGCTCAGGAAGAAGGCCGCATAGAACATTTTCTTATAAGCGGCAGCAATGATGCCATCATCCGGAAAATACCCTGTTCAATCTACCTGGTAAAGGACGAACCACGATAGGGTGTGCATCGCATCCGGCCGAAGCAAGAATCTATACGAAAATGGCGTCCGAAATATGTTTTAACAGGCGCCTTCAGACTCTTCACTGATGCCTTAAGCTATATTTTTACAAGACATTTTCGAATTATGATTGGACTAAAATAATTGCGGATTTGTCTTTCAAGGTAATCCGTGCCAAACGGCACGTTTTGCAGCCAATATTCATTGACATATTAAACAATTCTTCATATACTTCCACTCCAAAAAAGAAATACTTAATCAATTTTTAAATTAATCCGGATACATGGAGAAAAAATGCTGGTACTATCTATGAATAAAGAACTCGAATTTAAATTATTTTTGAGGATATTGGTCAAGACCGTATGGGCGGCTGGCCTGATGGCCATTCTAACGTCCTGCGGCTCCTCACCTGGATACAATTACACAATTAGCGGCACGGTCGGCGGTATGATCGGCAGCGGGCTGGTGTTACAGGACAATGGAGGAGATGACCGGACCATCACTGCCAATGGCGCTTTTTCATTTGTCACGGCGCTGAACGACGGAACTGCCTACTCCGTGACGGTAAAAACACAGCCGACCAATCCTTCCCAAACTTGCGTCGTCAGTAACAGCAGCGGTACAATCACCGGTTCACCTGTGATGAACGTTGCGGTGAGCTGTGTGATGAATTCCAGTCCTGTTACGGTTGACCCATCAGGGAACTTTGCCTATGTGTCAAATTCTGGTCCTGGTAACATCTCGGCCTATACCATCAATCAGACTACAGGGGCATTGACCACCGTTTCATTAAGCCCGTTCACTGCCGGGTCGTACCCCAACCAGGTCACGGTTGACCCATCAGGGACGTTTGCCTATGTGGCAAATATGGGTGACGGCACAGGTGACGGCACCATTTCGGCCTACACCATAGATAATACCTCCACCTCCACACCCGGAGCATTAAACACCGTTTCAGGAAGCCCGTTCACTGCCGGGATAAGTCCCAGCCAGGTCACGGTTGACCCATCAGGGAAGTTTGTCTATGTGGCAAATATGGGTGACGACACTATTTCGGCCTACACCATAGATACCACCTCCACACTCGGAGCATTGAACCCCGTTTCAGGAAGCCCGTTCACTGCCGGTACAAGTCCTCTCTCCGTAACGATTTATCCATATACATCAGGAACATTTGCCTCATCAGGAGAATTTGCATATGTGCCTAATATGAATGACAACACTATCTCGGTCTATACGATCAATACAGACGGGTCATTGACCCCTTCCATTAACACCCCGACAGTGGGTACGGGGACGTATCCTACCTCCTTCACAATTTACACGAACTCATCAGGAGCATCATTTGCCTATGTGCCTAATTTGGGTGACGGCACTATCTCGCTCTTTACTATTAATTCCGACGGGTCATTGAGCGGCAACGGAAACGCAGTGACTGCAGATACGTATCCTGCTTCCATCACGATTTACCCTAACTCATCAGGAACATATGCATATGCCTATGTATCCAATATGGGTTCCGGCAATATTACGGCCTTTGCGATCAATCCCTCCAATGGGACATATAATAGCTACGTTACAGGAAGCAATTTCACTACCGGTACGTATCCTAACCCGGTCACGCTTTACACGAACTCATCAGGAGATACATTTGCCTATGTGTCAGATAGGAATGATGGCAACATCTGGGTTTATTCAATTGACGGAACCAGCGGAGTATTGGCCCCTTTCAGTAACACCCCGACAGCGACTGCGGGGACAAGTCTTACCACCGTTACGATTGACACCAAAGGGCCCTTTGCTTATGTATCAGATGTGAATACCGGTATTGTCTATGCCTTTATTATCGGAGATGACGGGACATTGACCCCTGTCCCTGTTCATTAATCATCATTTACAGTAGCCTGTTGTGAAACGGCGGAAGCTTTCTTCCTGGTTGCCGTCTCCGGATACAGGTATCCCTCCGCCCGTTGTACAAAACTTGACACAGACATCATTTAAACTTATATTTAAAAAGATTTTCAATAAGGAGGCTGACCGTGAAAAAATTAACCGTAACCCTTTTATTTATTCTTTTCCTCTTTCCAACTTTTGTGTTTGCTAAAAATTTACCCATAGAAGAACAATTCAAAAAAAGTTTCCCGAAAAATATTTTTGAAAGTATAACGCCCACAGATATTAAAGGAATTTATGAAGTCTATACGGGCAACCAGATTTACTATTACATGCCAAAAGACGATGTAATCCTCTATGGAAGTTTAGTTTCTAAAAATGGAATAAATATCACCCGTGAAAGTTTTTCTAAAAAGATAGCGCAAAAAATGGCCAAATTACCTCTGGACAGCGCTCTGAAAATCGGCAATGGAAAAACGGCTGTAGTGGAATTTATGGATCCAAACTGTTCTCACTGCCGTCAGGCTTATAAATTCTTTTCTCAACGCCCGGATGTAACATTGTATGTTTTCTTTTTCCCGCTATCTAAAGACTCGGCTGACAAGATTAAACATATCTTATGTTCAAAAGATGTGGCCAAGACGTATGATGATGTAGTGACCGGAAAACTCGACAATAATAAAACTCCGCTTAATATTTGCATTGACAAAAAAGTTGATGAAACCGTCAAAACGCATATGCAACTTGCTTCGCAAATCGGAGTCAGAGGAACACCTTTATTTTATATCAAGGGTCAAGCAATTGATGGATTTGATCCTGCCGTTATTGAAAAACTTTTAAAAGATTAGGCCAAATGAATAAATCCGGTAGCCGCTTTTTTTCAAAGAAGAGCGGCTAACGGATCTTTGCTCCTGTTTTTGCTTCGCGGTCAAATGTCAGTACCGTAAGTCCTTTATCCGTATCAGTCGCCAACAGCATGCCGTAAGATTCTACTCCCATTAATTTCACCGGTTTTAAATTGGCAACGATCACTATTTTTTTGCCGATTAAGTCCGCGGGGGTATAGTCCTTGCCGACACCGGCAACAATTGTGCGTTCTTCGCCTATGTCGACTGTAAGTTTTAAAAGTTTATTGGATTTGGGAACAGGTTCCGCCGCCAGAATGTTTGCCACACGTAAATCCACTTTGGCAAACTCCTCGTAGTCAATTTCAGGTTTTAAATCAATCATGGAAGATTTTTTCTCCTGCGTCTGGTTTTCTTTTTCCTGAACAATGCGCGGGAACAGCGATTCGCCGCGAGTTAAGGGGCTGCCCGCTTTTAATATATCACCTTTCTTAATACTGGCCATATCCAGATTAGATTCATCTACTCCAATTTGCCGTAAAATTTTCTCCGCGGTTTGCGGCATGAAAGGCTTGAGCAGAATAGCTATTACCCGTAAGGCCACAAGCAAATTATACATTATCGCTGTTAATTTTTCCTTGTTCGCGGGGTCTTTTCCCAAAGTCCACGGCTCATTTGCGACAATGTATTTATTGGTGATATTTATAAAATCCCAAATGGCAATCAAGGCTTTATGCAGGGACATATCATTAAAACCGGATTCGACTTCCGCGACTGTTTTCAAAGCTGCTTCATGCAACGCCGAATTTTTCTCTTTGAGATTGATTTCCGGCACCTTGCCATCGCAATATTTGATGGCCATAGTAATAGTGCGGCTGACCAGATTGCCCAAATCATTGGCCAAATCAGAATTTAACCGCTGCACAAAAGCTTCCTCGGAAAAATTGGAATCCAGTCCGAAAACCATATCTCTCAGAAGAAAATAACGGAAAGCATCCAGACCGTATTTATCTTTTAAATCAAGCGGACGAACAATATTACCCAGGCTTTTGGACATCTTGCTTTGATCTGAATTCCAGTAACCATGAACATTCAGGTGCCGGTATGGTTCAATACCTGCGGCTTTAAGCATTGTCGGCCAGTAAATACCATGCGGTTTCAAAATGTCTTTTGCAATAAGATGCTCCGCTACAGGCCAGAACATCTTAAATTTATCTAAGTCAGGATAATCCAGGGCGGTAACATAATTAATCAAAGCGTCAAACCAGACATAGGTTACATAGTCCTGATCAAACGGGAGAGTGATTCCCCATTGTAATCGGGACTTGGGTCGCGATATGCAAAGATCCTCCAATGGCTCGCGTAAAAAAGCTAGAACTTCGTTTTTGTATCTTTCTGGACGGATAAAATCGGGGTTTTGTTTGATGTGATTAATCAACCAGTCCTGATATTTGCTCATGCGAAAGAAATAATTGCTTTCTTTGCGATGCTCCGGTTTTGTCTGGTGATCGGGACACTTGCCATCCACCAGTTCCTTTTCCATGTAAAATCGTTCGCATCCGACACAATAAAAACCTTCGTAAGCGCCAAAATAGATATCTCCGGAATCGTAAACTTTCTGTAAAATATTACGCACAGTTTCAATGTGGTTCGTATCTGTTGTCCGGATAAAATAATCGTTGGTTACGGAAAGTTCGGGCCAGAGATTACGAAATTGATCGCTGATTCGATCCGCGTATTCTTTGGGCGTAATTCCGGCCTTCTGTGCCGCTTCTGCGATTTTATCGCCGTGTTCATCCGTTCCAGTCACAAAGAAAGTATTTTCGCCAATCATGCGATGATACCTTGCCAGGACATCGGCAACAATTGTCGTATAAGCATGTCCGATATGCGGTGAAGCATTAACGTAATAAATCGGTGTTGTTATATAAAATGATTTTGGCATATTAACAGCATCTCCATACTGATTATTGAAAAGTGTCCTTTTCATCCATTTTTTCCAAATCCAATGTCTGCTTTTCGCCCTGCACGTCTACATTATTATTATCGGCCTTAATAGCTTTGGGACATTTTTTCCGCCCGCAGTATCCTTCATGCTCAAAAGCCAGACAGCACATCAGACGGCCACACAATCCGGAAATTTTTTCCGGATTGAGCGACATGCTCTGTTCTTTCGCCATTTTGACGGTAACTCTTTCTAAATTTTGCAGTATTCCCGCGCAACAAACCATGCGGCCGCAAACAGCAATGCCTTTGGTAATACGTGTTTCCTGCCGGGCGCCTATCTGCTTCAACTCTATTCTTATCTTGAATTTTTGGACAAGGTCTTTGACCAATTCACGAAAATCCACTCTGCTTTCCGATGTAAAGTAAAAAATAATTTTACTCTTTTCGAAGAGACAGTCCACATCGATTAATTTCATGGGAAGCTCTCTTTTCTGAATCCTTTCCACACAAAATTTCCGGGCTTCGTCCTCAAGTTTGTCGTTTTCTTCTTTAATTTGCAAATCTTGAGCTGTCACTTTTCGCACGATTTTTTTTAGATTTGCCGGCAGATCCGAGGGTTGACACCTTTTTACATCATTAGCAACAACTCCCAGCGCCAAACCATTATCGGTATTGACAATAACCTGATCATTTTTATGCAAAATAAGATCACCGGCGCCAAAACTATATATCCTGCCCTCTTGTTTAAATTTAACTCCAATAATATTTACAAGCAATTTCTTATCCTAACTGATTTTTTAATAGTTTAACTTAAATGCCATTGTTTCCAATGTCAATGATTTGTTGACATTCTGTTCCAAAATCTGTCCCGCCTTTTCTATCTGTGCTATATTCTGAAGAATTTGTTCGCCGGACAAACGCGCGGCACAGGTTGCAATAAAAGAAGAATTGTCTTGATTGATTAACATTTTATTTTGTTTGATTTCCTTGAAAATCAAAGCATCACGGAAAAAAGTGTTAAGAATATTCAACCCTTGCTTGATTTCTTTTTTTCCCTGTCCCAGAAAGGACGCAAAATTGATTAAACTGAAGGGGTCCTCCGGGCGTGTCATTGAAAGCAACTTTAACAATTCCGTGCGATAGGCAACAATATCTTCTTTATTCAATTCCATTGCGTTACCAATTGAACCACCGGATATGGCTGCCAGAAGCAAAGCTCTTTGGTTATCCATCCCCATCTGTTCGATAAGAAAATTTGCCACTACTTCAGAACTAAGTGGATTAAAACGCATATGCTGGCAACGCGAAACAATCGTGGATGGAAGAGCATATGGTCTGGCTGTAACCAGAATTAATATATTGGACGGAGATGGTTCTTCCAGCATTTTTAAAAGCGCGTTTGCCGCCTGATCGTTCATTTTGTCGGCATCATCAATAACAAATGCCCGCATCCTGGCTTCCAGAGGTTTACATTTAATGCGTTTCTGAATTTCACGAATGGCATCAATACGAATAAACTGACCATCGGCTTTTAAGGAAAAGATATCGGGATGGCTTTCGCGCTGAATCTTTCGGCAGGAAACACACTCATTGCAGGAATCATAAAGAGAATCTGCCTTCTCGCAGTTGAGAGCCTTGATAAATTCCAAGGCTAGAGTTCTTTTACCCACGGCAGATATACCGCTGAAAAGATAAGCGTGCCCTATTCTTTTTTTAGCCAGGGTTTTTTGAATAATTTCTATTTTTTTTTCATGACCGTAAATATCGCGAAAAGACATTTTAAAAGAAGTTCCCTGAAATAACTAATTTTGTAAATTTATAAAATCACTAATATGCCGGCGCACTTCTTCTTGAATTGCGTTAACATCCTGATTTGCGTCAATTAAGCGGAAACGTTGGGGATCATTTCTTAAAATATTGAGATATCCTTCACGAATCCGCCGATGGAAATCAATATTTTCTCTTTCAAATCTGTCGATGGAAGAAGGTTCCTTGAGGCGATTATTTCGATCTGTAGCTCTTTGCAGTCCAATTTCAACAGGCAAATCAAACAATAAAGTTAAGCCCGGCTTTAAATGCAACGCAGAATAGTCGTTAATTAACTTGATAAATTCATGATCAAGACCGCGTCCGGCGCCTTGATAGGCGTAGGTGGCATCTGAAAACCGGTCGCACAAAACAACTTTGTTTTGTTCTAAAGCCGGCATAATTTTCTCCCGAACGTGTTGTGCCCGGGCTGCACAAAATAAAAACATTTCAGTCTCGGCACACATATAATAATGTTCACTGTTAAAAAGGATGCTTCCTATTTTCCGGCCGATATCTGTTCCTGATGGCTCCTGAGTAACAATAATCGGAACGTTTTTCTTAACAAAATACTCGGCAACAAGTTTTATCTGGGTTGACTTTCCAGAACCCTCAATACCTTCAAAAGTAATTAATTTTTTCACTGATTAAACCTCTCACAACCGATCTTTTATTAATTACTTAAAAACTCCCGGCTTAATTTTCGTAAAATAACAAGACGTGCCTGACAGTAAGTGCGGATAGTTTGTAATAAAAAGGGAAAACTGGGAATACATCCATATGAATCAGGATTTATTCCCAGTTGTGATTTTGCTGCTGATAAATTATTTTCCATCCCCGGGAACGATTGCTTCCACCGGACATTGATCGGCACAATTTCCGCAATCATTACAAAGTTTAGCATCGATAACGTATTTATCTTCGCCTTCAGAAATTGCCTCGACAGGGCATTCGCTTTCGCAAGAACCGCAAGCAATACATTCGTCAGTAATCACATATGCCATAATTCTTCATACTCCTTCTTATATTAATTATTCACCAAAACAAAAATCCCTCACAAATTGGCTGTCAGGAAATCTTTGTTAATCAAAATCAATGATAATTGTCAATTTATAAAAAAAAATTTAAGGATATTTTTACGAGCTATTGCCGCAAAACAAACTTAAACAGCAATGACTTCCTTTATATCCGGTATTTGCTTTTTAATTATTTTTTCTATTCCCATCTTTAAAGTCATCTGGGACATAGGACAACCACGGCAGGCGCCGGTTAACTTTACCTTTACTATCCCCTCTGCGCTGACATCGATAAGTTCTACATCCCCGCCGTCCGCCTGCAGGCTGGGTCTAATAAGATCGATAGCTTTTTGAACTTCTTCTTTCATCTGATTTCTCCTTAATCGGTTAAAATTTATCTTTTTCGCCCGCTTAATGCGGCATGTAACCAATCATCTTACGGGTAACATCCTGGGCGACTTTCAGCAAATCAGGTTTTATTATCATATAATCCTCTATTATATCATGACCGGCTTTCCACATTAATTTACCCGTGGAGACATCATATAATTCCATGGTTATGCCAACCTTAGCCAATTTATTATCACGTTCAACCGTATATTCCCAATCATCAACGGATACCAGCAAAAACGCGTCAATTTTTGCTAATTCGCCGATTTTTCTGCTCAAATCAGGATCAGAAAAATTAAGCTGCCGCAATTTCGAAAGATACACGGTTATAACCTTATGTAATTCTTCGTTGGCCTGGATTTGTTTGTTTAAACTTTCAGCGTACATGACATTGGGAAACAACTTTTTTTCAACTAATGAACCTGCGACAATTTGTTCCACAGCTTCCCTGGAGTCGGTCATTTCTTTATGATTCCATACTTCCACCGGAAACACAGCCACTCTTTGCGGGTGAAAATCCTTTGCTTCCGGCGCCAATTGGGAAAAACGCAATCCGCTGCAACCTATTGTTGTTAAAATAAAAATAATTAATATAGATTTAGCGAACGATTTTTTTGTCATAATTTTTACAACCTCCTTATTTACGGAAGGAAACTTCCATATCAGAAAATACGCCACAAGAAAACACAAAAACCAGCTATAATATAGCTGGTTTCCAGTAGGCCTTCCTTAACAGCCCCAGAAAGCACGTTTTTTTTATCACAAAACTGAAAACAAATCCATATATATAATATACACAGTAAAAGAAAAATACTTAAAGATGTACTCCAGCCTGCCGGATAAGAAAGAAGAAGAAGAGTGAATAATATCAATGAGATAATTTTAAGGATGGTTAATGTCATCATTTTTCCAAAAAAAACGGGAATGGTCTCCTGTCCTATCAATTTATCACTTTGTATTTCCAAAATATCCGACATTGCCGAACGGATAAAAACTATTCCAAATGTAAAGCAAAAAGCAACGATCAAACCGGCATTTAAGGAATTATTTTTGTTAAGTGCTGGCAAAATTGCCGCTACTATTCCCCAGGCTACTGACATAGATATATTTTTTGAACCGGGCAAATCTTTTAAACTCCGGAAATGCCATTTTTGGGGCAGAATCCTCATATTATAAAGCATACCGGCAAATGAAATAATAAATAGAAAAATAAAGACAATGACAGCATTATTAAATGCCAGCGCAAGGGCGGCGACAATAGAAAGTAAAGCAGTGTATAAATATATATTTTTATGACGGTGGTAGCTTTCTTCCCGAAAAGAGCCGACAAGACCGGCGGGCTTTCGGCTAATCAAACGATTTAAGACATGTATTGCATATACATAAAGAAAGGCAATCGCTACAAAAGACAGATTCACCGGCATATTCTGCAACAACATACAAACCAGACAAAGACACCCTGCGCCCACAGCGGAATAGATATCCGTTTTGATTGCCCATATCCAGAGATTGAGTAATTTACCCAGGTTTTTTAACTTACGGCTTTGACCTTCCATGATTTTATCCATCACCCGATCGATAATCCAGTTAGGAGTGGAAGCGCCTGCTGAAACCCCGATACGATTATAGGGACCTAGATTAATATTTCCCATTTCTGCCGGAGTTTCGATTTGAAAAGTAGAAGACTGTTGCTTTTGGGCAAGGTTAGCCAGCCTTCTGGTATTGGCGCTGTTTTTTCCGCCAACGATAAACATTGCGTCCATTTCACCAGCCATTGCTATAACTTCGGCTTGTCTTTGTTCAGTTGAAGAGCAAATGGTATTAAATATAACCGCGTTAGTGAAGCTGTTCTTTATTTTTTCAACAATCTTGCCGTAATTATTTGAATCTTGAGTTGTTTGAGCGACAACACATATTTTATCAAGAGAAGATAATTTATCCACATCATCCAACGTGGACAGAATAATGCCTCTCCCGCCGGCATAACCCAAAAGACCGTCAACCTCCGGATGTTCCCTATCGCCTACGATCACCACGGTATAATCAAGGGCAGTATGTTTTTTGATGATGGATTGCACGTAACCAACTTTAGGACAGGTTGCGTTTACAACCTTAATGCCACTTTCCTTAATTTTTTTCCTTTCATCCGGAGCAATACCATGAGCGCGAATAATCAGAATAGCGTTTTGCCTGTCCTTTATCTCTTCGATGCTCTCGACAGGGTTAACGCCGCGGCTCTTGAGTAATTCAATTGTTTGCGGGTTATGAATCAAAGGACCGTAAGTATAAATAGAGCGGCGTGTTTCATGTTGCGCTATATCCAGCACAATATCCACAGCCCTGCGCACGCCCATGCAAAAGCCTGCTGTCCTGGCAAGTTTAATTTCCATTTTGCTCTTTCTTCCGCGCTAGAATAAAAAATTCCCTGTTGCCCGCAGGGCCCAAAACAGGCGAGGGGCAGGTTCCCTCAACCTTCAAATTCAGAGATTCGCAAAATCCGCTGATGTCCCGCACGACACGTTCATGAACAGAGGCATCTTTAATCACTCCGTGGTTGCCCACTTCTTCCCTTTTGGCTTCAAACTGCGGTTTAATAAGCGCCAGAATCAGCGCCCCGTCTCCCAGCAATTTTAAAACAGATGGAATAATAATCTTCAAAGAAATAAAAGAAGCGTCGATTGCGGCCAGATCAATCCGTTCGTCCAGGGCAGCGCCGTCATAGTAACGGATATTCGTGCGTTCGATTACGAGTACGCGTTTGTCTTCGCGGAGCTTCCAGGCCAACTGGCCGTAACCGACATCAAGAGCATAAACTTTGCGCGCACCAGCCTGCAAAAGGCAATCTGTAAAACCTCCGGTGGAAGCCCCGACATCAAGGGCGACAATATTGGCAACATTCAATTTAAATTCTTTTAAAGCAGCTTCCAATTTTAATCCCCCGCGGCTCACATAGGGATTGTCTTGACCCTTTATCTGAATTTCCGAGTTAACCGCTACAGGCGCACCCGCCTTATCCAGGTATGTTTCGTTGATTTTCACAACCCTGGCAAGGATCAGCGCGCGGGCGCGCTCCAGTGTGGGCGCGATTCCCCGATCAACGAGCAACTTGTCCAGACGAATTTTTTGAATGGCCATATTCACGTAATACCATTTTGCTCTTACAGAATAACGAAAGCGATTGGGTATAATCAAAAATTATTGAATGCCGGATTGTCCCGCCAGCATATCTTTTATCGCCCGAATAATACCTTCTTCATCTATGCCGCACTTATGGCGCTGCTCGGCCTGCGTGGCATGTTTGACAAATTCATCGGGAATGCCCAATCGCTTCACCCAAACACCGGTTACGCCTTCCTGTGCCAATAATTCTAAAACAGCGCTGCCAAAGCCACCCGTAAGCATGTTTTCCTCAACCGTAATAATTTTTTTAATCGCTGCCGCAGTTTTCAAAATCAACTCATTATCAAGAGGTTTTACAAAACGGGCATTGATCACTTTAATATTTATCCCTTCTTCGGAGAGTTTCTTTGCCGCAATCAGCGAAGAATTGACCGCCGAACCAATAGCAATAATAGCCAAATCCGATCCGTCGCGCAGTACTTCACCCTTGCCTATTTCCAGAGTTTTTGGTTCATCATCAAGAATGACTCCTGTTCCTTTGCCGCGCGGATACCGCAACGATACCGGATGCCCGCAAGCGACAGCCGTCTTGAGCATATGCTGCAGTTCATTTTCGTCCTTGGGCGCCATAACAACAATATCAGGAATGGAACGCAAATAAGAATAATCGAGGAGTCCCTGATGGGTGGCGCCATCTTCGCCGACAAGCCCGCCGCGGTCAATGGCAAAAACAACCGGCAGTTTTTGCAGGCAGACATCATATACGATCTGATCGTAAGCCCTTTGCAGAAAAGTCGAATAAATAGCAACAATGGGGACATAGCCTTCCACCGCCAAGCCGGCGGCAAAGGTTACTGCGTGCTGTTCCGCGATACCCACGTCATAAAAGCGCTTGGGAAATTCCCTGCAAAACTTATCAAGCCCCGTGCCATCGCACATTGCGGCGGTAATAGCCACAATACGGGAATCGGCCTGCGCCAGTTTAACTAAAGTTCTGCCGAATACTTTTGTATATGTTGGAATATCAGACTCAGGAGTAGTAGCTTTACCGGTTTCCACGTTAAAAGGAGATACGCCGTGATAAGTCAGCGGGTTTTCTTCAGCAAATCGGTAGCCCTTGCCTTTTTTTGTGATTACATGAACGAGCACAGGGCCGGACAGTTCCTTGATATTTTCAAAATTTTTAATGAGGTACTTTAATCGGTGTCCCGCAAGCGGGCCCACATAAGTGAATCCCATTTCTTCAAAAAGCGCTCCGGGAACCATAAATGTTTTCAGAGATTCTTCTATCTGCCGGGCAAATTTAACCATCCCTCCGCCAATGCCGGGGATGCGTCCAAGAAAACTTTTAATATCCGCTTTCAATGTGGTTATTGTATGGCCGGTCATCACCCGATTCAGATAGGAAGACATCGCGCCTACATTGGAGGAAATGGACATTTCGTTATCGTTTAAAACTATGATCATGTTTTTTTTACGATCTCCGACCCAGTTCAATCCTTCAAAGGCCATGCCTGTGGTCATGGAAGCATCGCCAATAACAGCGATTATTTTATGGTTATCGCCTTTTAAACAACCGGCTTCGGTAAATCCAGAGGCGGCGGAAATAGAAGTTCCGCTGTGTCCGACATCAAAAACATCATAGATGCTTTCTTCTCTTCGGGGAAATCCGCTGATGCCACTTTGTTTGCGCAAATTGGCAAAAGTATTTTTACGTCCGGTGATGATTTTATGAGCGTAAGCCTGATGGCCAACGTCCCAGACAATCTTATCCTGCGGCGTATTAAAAACATAATGGAGAGCCAGTGTTAATTCCACTGCTCCCAGAGAGGCGGCAAGGTGGCCGCCACGGGAAGAAACCGTATGAATAATCAAATCTCTTATTTCCTGAGCCAGAGTATTAAGCTGGGCAGTATTAAGTTTACGAATATCCGCGGGGAATTCCACATTTTTCAGAACACTGTAATTCACTGTTTCGGGTTGCTTTACCAAAACAAAATCCTTTCTATCAATATGATTAATATCACTTCTAAATCAAAGATGATATTGAGGCGGCCAGGCCCCAGACCCCAGGCGTATTATACATACGTTCTGGGAAACCGACCACGACGCCAACAAAAATAGCGCTTTGATTTAGAAATGGTATAGCTCATGATTTTCTTTCCATTACATAGCGCGCAATAACAATGAGCGGCATAGCCCTCTCATCAAAATTGGAGAGACTTGCCACTGCCGCGTCTATATACTTTGCTAATTTTTCTTTCGCCAGTTCCATGCCCAGCAAAGACGGATAGGTAAGTTTGTTATGGGCGGCATCACTACCGGTTTCCTTGCCCATCAACTCACGGTCACCTTCAACATTTAAGATGTCATCGGCTATCTGAAAAGCCAGACCCGCATTTATTCCGTATTCAGCCAGAGATTGAATTTTATCTTTGCCGGCATTGAAAATAATAGCTCCTGATTTTACCGCAGCAACAATTAATGCTCCTGTTTTGCGCCGGTGAATTTCCCGAAGCGTATCTTCGCCGGATTCGGATTTTCCCGAAAGGACATCAAGAGCCTGACCGCCAACCATGCCGCAAATTCCTGCAGCATAGGCAATTTCCTGTATAACCGCCAAACGCCTTTCCGCGGAAAATCCGGATAATCTGACTTTTTCCGCGCGGGATAAAAGAACAAATGCCTCGGTAAGCAGCGCGTCACCGGCCAGTATGGCCATATCCTCTCCAAAAACTTTATGGCAAGTAGGCTTGCCACGCCGGAAATCATCGTTATCCATTGCAGGCAAGTCATCATGAATGAGGGAGTAAGTATGAATTAATTCCAAAGCGCAGGCAACCGGCATGGCTGAAGCCAGATCACCGCCAACCGCTTCCGCCGCCGCCAGACAGAGAATTGGCCTGATTCGCTTTCCTCCGTTAAAAACACTGTAGTGAACAGCCTCATATATCTTTGCCGGAATATCATCTGGTGGCAGATAATGCTGCAGAGCTTCTTCCACAATTTTCTGTCTGTCCTGTAAATACGCTTTTAAGAATCCATCATCACATTCCATCGCTTTGGTCTCCCTCAAAACGCTTTACCTGAAGGGAATCTTCTTTCCCCAAAAGCATTTCGACACGCCGTTCCGCTTCCTCTAATTTAGCCGCGCAAAAGCGAATGTTCTTTATTCCTTCTTCAAAAGATCTCAAGGCTTCATCTAAAGGCATATCGCCGGATTCCATCTTCCTTACGATATCTTCGAGTTTTTCCAACGCGTTTTCAAATTTTTCTTTTGCCATAATTACTCCTGAGATATTTTTTCTATTTTAGCGTTAAAATTACCTCTTGCCAACTGGATATTGACATCTTCCCCTATGCTCAGATCAGCCGCTTGACGGATAATCATGCCGCTTTCCATACTGCGTGTAATGCTGTAACCCCTTTGCAAAACGCCCAGAGGATTCAAAGATTCCAAAACGGCAGAATTTTTCCGGAGCCGCTCTTTGAGCGCAGCCAGGCGGCCTGATAAATTGTTGAATAAATCTTTTTGAATATTTTTTAATAATATTTTTCTTTCACTGATTATTCTTGCCGGATTCTGGTGCAAAAGCCGCAGTTGAAGTTGTTGAAGTTCATTATTCAGGTTTTGTTTTTCATGATAAAAAGATGACCGGAGTCTTTCTTTAAGGTCATCCAGACTAATTTTCAAATTAATGAAAAACCGGCGCGGATCTTTAAGCCTTTCCTGTAATCCGGCAATCTTATTTCTCCTGTCTTTCTGGCAGCGATAATAACCCGCTATCATCCTCTGTTTAAGAATATTAATTTTCGCTATTAACTCCGTCGATTCCGGCACAATTAATTCCGCCGCGGCAGATGGCGTGGGCGCTCGCAAATCCGCCACAAAATCACAAATAGTGAAATCTGTTTCGTGACCGACCGCGGATACCACAGGTATTGACGAACGGAAAATTTCCCGCGCCAAAGCCTCATCATTGAAAGGAGCAATATCCTCCAGAGAACCGCCACCGCGGGCAATGACAATTACATCAACCGCTCCATGAAATTGCAAATTGCGCAGAGCCTGAATTATTTCGGAGGCGGCATCGTTGCCTTGCACCCGTACAGGAGCAATTAATATGTCCGCCATGGGAAAACGCCGTTTTGTTATATTTAAAATATCCCTTATCACAGCGCCTGTAGGCGAAGTCACCACACCAATTTTTTCAGGCAGAAAAGGAATTGTTTTTTTATGGCGTTCTTCAAATAATCCTTCCGCGAAAAGCTTGGCTTTGAGTTGTTCAAACGCTTTTTGCAAAGCGCCAACACCAAGAGGTTCGACTGATTCAACAACAAGCTGATATTCCCCGCGCGGCAGATAAACGTTGAGGCGTACCCGGCACAATATTTTTAAACCCTCTTCCAGTTCAAAATCAGTCCGCCGTTGATACGTACCGAACTTATGAAAAAAGACTGCCTTAATCTGGCTTTTATCATCCTTCAACGTGAAGTAAATGTGTCCGGATTGCGGCCGCCGCAGATTGGAAACCTCGCCCTCCACCAGAACAAAATCAAATCTCTCCTCCAAGAGAAATTTAATATTATTATTAAGTTGTGAAACTGTAAGAATGTCATTCATGAACACAATCCCTCATTGAGCACTACCAGATATTGGAAGGTAAAACAAGATTGAAATTAACGTGTAATGATACTCATTAATACCCGTCAACGAGGCGTCATTGCATCCAACATATTATTTAATAAGGTCAATTTAACATGATTTGATTATGCTCAATATTATATTGACATACAGGTATCGCTTCTTTACAATCTTTTTTCCGAAAAGCAGATTTTTATCAGATCAAATTCTGAAGAGGTGGCATAGTGCCGTTAGACATAACGCCCGAAAAAATTCCGGTGGTTTTGTTGTACAATGTTAATCCGGAATGGACTCAGGAAGAAAAAGACGAAGTGATCAGGCTCTCTACACAGCTTGGCGATGCTCTTATAAGCATAGGGCACCCTACATTTCCCGTTCCCATCGCGGATAGCGATATTGCCCGATACCTTCATCCCTTCGATCCTGACAAATATATCATTTTCAACTGGTGTGAAGGGCTTCCGGGTATTGAAAACAGTGAATCCATGGTGATAAAAAAGCTGGAAACGTTAGGCTATACCTTTACCGGAGCTGATTCCGAAACACTGTCGCTGGCGTATGACAAATATCGCGTAAAAGTCATTTTGGATAAAGCCGGAATTCCAACGCCAGCCTGGCGAATTTGTGATTCCGCCGACATAAAAGACTGGAAAATATTTCCTGCGATTGTCAAACCGCAGAACGAACATTGCTCCGCGGGCATTACGCCGGAATCCGTGGTGATGAATCAAACGGATTTAAAAAACAGAATATCATTTATTCTGGACACATATTCTCAACCGGCGCTGGTAGAGGATTTTATTGACGGACGCGAGTTCCACGTTTCTGTCTGGGGCAACGACAAATTAACGATACTGCCTGTGGCGGAAATGGATTTTTCCGATTTCGGCAATATGAAGGACAGACTTTGCACATATGACGCGAAATTTATCCCCGGTTCCCGGCACTACGAAAAAATTGAAACTCTTCTGCCCGCCCCTCTCACGAACGACCAAAAAAAGGATTTAGAACATGTTTGCGGCAACGCCTATCGGGCGATCGGATGCAGGGATTACGCCCGCATGGACATCCGTCTTCGGGACAATGTCTTTTATGTTCTGGATGTTAATCCCAACGCGGATATCAGCTCGGACGCCAGCATGGCCTGCGCCGCCGAAGCCGATGGCATCAGCTACGCCCAGATGGGAAGTCTTATTGTGCGAATGGCCGCGCAAAGACACCCAGTCATGGGGAAACAGCTTTAATACCAAATCGCATATGGCCCACATCAGGAAAATGATCAGAAATACCGACTTGCCGCTGGCTTAGCCGGATTTTGTAAAGATCAATAAACATATGCCAGGGGTTATCGGTCGTATTGAAAAGAGATTGCCTGATGCATACAGTTAAATCTGTTGAGAAAAAAGAGTTTTTTTCAGCAGTGAAGCCCGGTGTATGTCCACAAAAACTGGAATCCAGTAAGGCTAAAATTCAATACAATCGTCCCGGATTATTCTTTCTATTTATATGATGTGAGATTGTGTAGTTGCTGTTTGCCGGCAATGTTCATTATATCTCTGGCAGTGAGGATACCTTTTTCAATAAAATATTCACCAAAGGGGCGCTGGAGCTGCCGCTGCCTGCCGATAAGTGCAAAATGCTCGAAATTTGAAATATAACCGATACGAAGTGCGCAGTCGCCGAATTTTTCATTAAAGGTCCGGGCGGTGAGTATCCGTATGACATCCTGGCAGGAAATCAGTCCCCAGGATATGGCTATCTGCCCGATTTGGGGCCGCTGCAACCGTTGCCAGCAAATAGCTTCGATAAGGGTTCGCCATGAAATAAGACTGGAGTAGTATAAAAACTGCCCGAGCATAAGATTTCCCTTCGGGATACTGCCGGTATAAAAATGATCGGATTGATTTTTATTTTTTTTATTGGCGTGTCTTTGTTCGTGAGAGCTTTTTTTCTGTCCTGCCTTGTAATTACGGGTATTTTTTTGTGACGATTTTCCCGGAGATTGACACGAGTATTCTTGTTGCGTTCTAAAATCTTTGAAGAGCGGAGCTCTTTCATTTCTTTCATTTTTTGTTTCAACAAACAAAAGAAGTTTTTCATAGGCCTGCCGGACATCTATGAATTCCGTATTTAAATCTCTGGCAAAAGAACCCAGCACTTTGGCCCGGTCGGGGTGTGTTTCAAACGCTCTTTTCCTGTAAGCCGTTTTAATGCCTATGGGCTGAAGATATTCCAGAAAATCATTGGATACTTTTACCTCATGCCCGAAAATTGTTTCGCATGCCCGAAATAGATCTAATGAAGTAGTATGTGTTGGTAACATCAACTGGATTCCTATAGGAAATAAATTATTTTAAAAATAGCAATATGCCGGGGAATTATCAAGGAGAAAATCAAGATCAGTGCATAGTAGTTATATCAAATCCATTATTGCATGGCGAGCCGCCTCTAAAGCGGCAGGATCCCCGGCGCGTTAGGAGGCAAGTATTAGAGGACGAATAAAAAATTCTTCCGTGTCATTTTTGTGAAGGCGGGAATCAGGAAATATCTAATTAAATACAACTCTACAGAATTACATTTATCATATTTCTGAAACTAACTTGGAACCGGTATAAAGAAAAGCTTTTTTAGCTATGTTGTTATTCTAGCATCAGATTTTTTAAGCATTGGCAGAAATGCGGTGCGTTTGTTCTCAATGAGTTCAACCACAAAACTGGAACACTGATGAACGCATTGACCGCAGCCGATGCACTTCTTTGAGTCGAGCTCCGCTTTTTTCTCCACGACTTTAATCGCAGCAGTCGGACAATATTTTTCACACTTTCCGCATCCCGCGCATTTTGAATGATCTGTGATCCTGGCCAGATAATAGCAACTGTAACGCAAAGGAACGGCTCCCATATTATAGGATCGGAATATTCCGCAACAGTCCCAGCAACAGTTGCACAGAGCGCTTTGAGGGAGATTCGCATCATCCTTTTCGTGGAACACCGTATGGATGGCGCCGCAATCTCTTGCCTTCTGGATAATATCAAAAGCCTCTTCCCTGCTGATTTGACGCATATATCCATATTTGAGAGCAGGCTTGATTCTATCGCCGAAACCCATGCATCCTATATCATCCGGCATCTTAAAGCGGCAGGGATCATCAACGTTGGACATAAGCTGGCGGCACATGCATTTTTTAAATTGACCGATGATACTTTTACTTCCATATTCCATAATCATATCATTAATGGAGTTTGTCGGATAAACATTGGAATCCGGCACGACTATTTTCTCATCAATAATAATGGTGGACTTCCCCTTGGCATTTTTTGATTCATGAACCATGCCGACACTCTGATTGGATACAGGCGCGTACCTGCCTATGATATCCATCACTTTCCGAACCGGGAAGTAATTGCGATTCCGCAGCGTATCAAAGAGATGCAAATATCTTTTCGCGAATTCCTTTTCTTCCGGTTTTCCGATTAAGTATGTAACCACGCCTTCGAACCAGCCTACAATAAAAGGATTAAGAGAATATTGTTCTTCACCTGTTTCCGTTTCTTTTATTCCGACAAATGTCTTTTGTAGAAGGGACGCGAACAGGGGATTGAATTTTTCACTATTCATGCCGCTTAATGCGACAACTTGTTCATACGAGTACGTAGCCGTGTCCATTTTCAAAAGCAGATTGAGTTCTCCCGGCGAAATCATCAAATCAATGGTTTGCAGAATCGGTTCAAATGGCGGCATAAATCTTTTGTTTTTTTTGTTCATCAATATGACGAGTTTTCTGAGATCACTCTTCCTGTTTCGCAGAGATATTTTATTATTTTTTGTCATATGTATCCTGTTTTGCATCATTTTGATGAGACATTACTTTCCTTCAAAAGGAAGATAGGGAAGTTCCTTTTGCATGTCAATTATTATTTACAAAAGATTCTGAGCCGGTAAAATGTTTCACTTCCGGAAAGAACACTAATTGCATAGAGAGAAGCCATCCTCATAAATTTACAAAAATGGTTCGATTTGCAAATCTTTTCTTAAAAAGCTGTCTTTAAAAAGGCTTGACATAATTCTTTTAAGAAGGCAGTAAAAAAAGTCCCGATAATTATCGGCATGGCTCTTTAGACTTGTTCTATGCAGTCGTTATTTTCTAAATATCAACAATAAATTACAAAGGAGAAGTTCCCATGAGCAATACAGTGATAAAAGACCTCAGAGACGGTGTGTTATCATTAACGTTGAACCGTCCTGAAAAAAAGAATGCATTCAATACTGAACAGTGGAAAGCTTTTTCCGCGGAGCTTGATGCGGCCCGCGAAAACGATGAAGTTATCGTTGTTGTCATAACCGGTGCGGGCAAAGATTTTTCTGCCGGCCAGGATTTGAGCGATAGCGGCGCATTTGCTGAACTGCCGCCCTATCAAATTTGCGAACGTGCCGTTATCGACTTTGATAAACCGCTGATCGGCGCGGCAAAAGGAGTTGCCGTCGGAGGCGGTGCGACCATGCTATTTCATTGCGACATTCTGTATGTGGGTGAAAGTTTGCGTATGCGTATACCCTTCACCAGCCTGGGTATGGCGCCGGAATTCGCAAGCACTTATATGCTGCAGGCCAATATCGGCGTCCGGCGCGCGGCAGAGCTGATTCTCTCCTCTGAATGGATTACAGCCGACAGAGCCCTGGAAACAGGAATTGCTGCCCGCAAGTTCAATGATGACGAGCTTGTGCAAAACGCAATGGCCAAGGCCTCCGAAATTGCCCAGTTGCCGATGGGGTCTCTGCGCGAGGCCAAAAGGTGCCTCAAACTTGCGCATAAGGCCGGTATTGAGGCGGCTCTTAAGGCTGAGCATGAGAGTATGAAACGACAGGCTGGCGGCCCAGAAAATACCGAAGCCATGATGGCCTTCCTGCAAAAACGAAAACCGGATTTTCGCAATCTGAAGAAAGCTTAAGTAACCGGCAAGAATAAATATATCTTTCTTGCCGTTACAAAATAAAACCTACCAATGTTATTCAATTCTTTGCCCCTTCCTCTTGTGACCTTCAGGTCGTAAGAGGAAGGTAGGTGAAGAACGAAGGCAATATGCACGTTATATCGCAAGAAGCATGACTACGAGCATTTCATTTCAGGATGTATCAAGCGGAGAAATTTGCGTCGAAAGTGTTCAGCCCATTGATTTTAAAGGTAATTACGCCATAATAAATTGCTGTTTATCCCATCCAATGGACAAATTCATTAAGCTTTGCTCTGTCCCGCTCGAAATTATTAAGAGGAAATGAAGGGTCTGGATAACCCAGAGCGATGCCCACAACAATTTTTTTATCCTCAGGAATTGCAGCTATTTTTCTGATTTCAGTGGAGTAACGCGCTGCAGCGGCAAGCAGACAAGTACCGAGACCTTTGTCGTACGCCGCCAGACAGATTGTTTGGGCGATCAGGCCAATATCCAGCATCTGGTATTCGACAAGATTATCCCGTGAAATACAGGCAAGAATAAGACAGGGAGCGTCAAAGACGGAAACCATATCCTGATAATATTTATCGCGTGCTTCCTTATCATCCCTTTTTATACCCTGCGCGGATAAAACAACTTTGCCCAACGCTCCATATCTTGCTTTCATGGTATCAGGCCAATTGGTCAGCATTGGCACATCGGATGCGGTTGCCGCTCCGGTCAGAGTCTGCTTGAGATTCATTTCTTTAAATTTTGCCAGTGTATTACCTGTCAGTACATATAAATCCCAGGGCTGGGTATTCCCCCACGATGGCGACCAGCGCGCTATCTCCAGAATCTCTGTAAGTATATTTTGGGGCACATCCTGCGATTTGAATTTACGAATACTCCTTCTTCCCCTGATTGCAGCAACTAATTCCATGATAACCTCCTTTGCGGAATCATTCCGCTGTTATTGATATTAAAAAAAATGCAGCCCTTCCCCCGATCAGGTTTCGTAACAGGTCAGTATCTCGCCAAAATAAAGGGTGTGATAATCCTTTTGCTGATAAAGAAACGAATCATAATCTTTGTCAAGATATGCTTCGTTCATGGCGGACTTGTAAACTATTTTACACTCGTATTGATACCCCGGGATTTTGATAATTGGAGAAACAACCTTTTGGCCGCTGATTATTTCCAGTTTGCACATTTTGATTTTATCCACATTTCGGCCGGATTCGGTACCGCAAAAAGCAATTTCTTTACTCATCCCGCCTGCCGGCACAGTAACGGTAAAATCCTTCGCTTTCTCAATGATGCCAAAAGTGTGCCTCGTAAGTCGCACCGCCACCATCATGATCGGCTTTTGCCAGATAAATCCGAAAGTGGCCCAACCAATTGTCATGGTGTTGAGCGCGTTCTCCGCTTTTACGGTTAAGAAAGCGCCTTTTTTTATTTTCTTGATGGCATCCTCAGCAACATTCATGTAATTTAAATCTTTCATAGCAAACTCCTTATGTTATCCAGATAAATTCTCACTGACATCTTAATGTAATCCGTCCCCCAATTATATCACAATTATCATTGCGCTTATCACTTCCCACCCTCATTTGTTATTAAAGATTATAACAAAGTATCGCACGCTGGTATTTACACCCTTTCCTTCTCATGCTGCGGCTTTGCGATCCTGAAGATTGGTACGTACAAATTTAATGTGCATGCGCAACATGTAGAACTGATCGCCGTAAGAGGCAGGCACTTTCATTTTATTGACTTCAGATTCTATTTCATCGATTTGCCGTGTCAGCTCCTCGATTTTCTCAGGACCAGGTCGCATCATCGAATCATGCTCAATCAACAGTAACAGCCGATACCACTTATTGATACGCAGTTTCATGCGCAACCGGAATAAAGCCGGAATGCTTTTTAACCCCGGAATCAATATAATTATTAACGGCACAAACACAACCAGAATCCGGTTGAGGAGACTGGCTAACCAGAAAGGCAGATAACGGTAAAAAAAGCTTTTGCCTGATTTATAAAAACGTTTCGCGTCATCGCTGATGCGGTATTCGTTTTCCAGGGGCGCCGGAAATTCGTCGCGGCTCTGAAACAGGGCAGAGCGCCCGTGTATTTTCGTGGCAGCGGCCAATAGCAGATCGGACAGCGCCGGATGTAAATTGTCCCGAGCGATCAGCTCCACCGTGGGGCTGACCAGAACAACATCGTGCGCCGGAATATTTTTACCAAAATCCATGGCGCCCTGAGGAATAGTTAGTTTCTTAAGATAACCGATGCGGCGGATATAACCGTCGGCCTGCTTGAAACTAACCAGCTTAATCTCCGGTGTCTGAAACAGCGCCCTCATGGTCTGCGTAGAGGCTGAATCAGCCGTCAGGAAAATAGCATCCGTTTTTCCCGCCAGCAGGGCTGCGGCCGCATTTTCACCTTCCATATTCAAAAACGTCGTAGCGCCGCCAGGCTCGATACCGTTTATCGCGAGCAGTGCCAATGCCAATGAGTGCGCCCCGCTTCCTTCCGGGCCGATGGCAATGCGCTCTCCACTGAGTTGCGAGAGAATTTCCACGGGCTGCGGCAGACGATAAAAAATTAAAAGAGGTTGATAGGAAACACTGCCCAGAGAAACCAGATGATTGATATTTTGCCCTTTAGCCAGTCCGGCTTGAACAAAACCGATATCTACTTTAAAAGCCGGATCCGCAAGCCGTTTCAGATTATCCGCGGAACCGGCGGAGGTCAGGATTTTCACTTTCACTCCGTCGTGAGCCAAAATTTCGGCATACTTTTGGGCAACCTTATAGTAAGCGCTGTTTGCTTCGCCACTGGTGATTATTATTGTTTTCGGCGGCGCGGAATGAAAAAACCAGAAACAGGAAAAGATAATAATCAGGCCGACAATGATCATGGTCACAATTGACGCCGTGCGATTCATTCCGAAATTATCCGTGAAAATCGCCAGAATCTTATTGGTGTATCCGTTATTAAGCGGTTTTGGTGTATTTTTCATTTTTTATTATCTCTTGTAATTTATGGGAGCAGGTTAAAGCAATGGAATTTAAAAATCAATAATTAAAACCGGGCCGTTTTTTACCTCCGGAATCGATTGTAAGTTGACGATAGATTTATTTGCCCAGAAGAGTCGGTAGTATTTTTATGAAAACATCGGGTTCGATGCAGTACTTTCCCGTAAACGGATAATCCAGAGAGATAATTGTAAAAAGTGAAAAGGCAATCATCATGGCCAGGAACGAAGACATAATCAAATGTTCTGTGAAGTTTTCTGTGCCGAAAAGCATTGTAAAGCCGATAGTTATAAAGCTTCCGACAAAAAGGACATTATACAGAATCGGATGAATGCCGGAACTGGCATAGAGAATACGTTGCCTTCTTAGTTCACTGGCTTCATTTAATTTCTTGATGGATTCGGCTAAAAATATTTTCTGCGTTTCGTTTTTCGGTTGAAAACTGCTGTATAACCGGACTATTTTTTCCTGAAGCTCATGTACTCTGGAACTTCTTTTACCTCTTTCCATTGTTTTCCATTCATCATTGATAATCGCGTAAACATAATCCGTTAGCTCTCCTTTAAGCAGGGTGCGAAATTCGGCAGGAAACGGCATTGAGTTCTGATATAGAGTAGCAATGCAATTAGCTTCACTGCTGGTGATTTCATTGGCTTTGTCAAATTGTTCCCAGGTGACGACAACTGTGAAAGCAAGAATAACAGCATAAATGACGCCGAGAGTGGCGAAAATAAAACCCGCAACATCGTTGTGGTTTTTACAGCGTTTATAAGGATAAATTTTCCTGATGATCACAAGACCGATGATGGTTGAAAAAACATAGAAAAAAATAATTAAAAAACCAAGCAGAAAACTCGGTACGTGGATAAGCAGATACTGGATAAAGGGCATAACTCTCTCTCCTGATAAATTTATTCGATGAGGGGGATGTTACTCAAATATATCACAGCCAGTGTTTCACTTCAACCGGGAAGAAGATATTTATTCACTGAATCAAAATAAAAAAGTCTGTATTTTCCTTCGCCTAATAACCTGGGCGGGATGATTAAGCATTAATTTGTAATAGCTGATTTCTGTGATTTTGCTGAATAGATACCGTTCTTGTCAAGCTAAACTTGGTTTATAATTTGGATCATACTTTTTACCTGACTTCAGGACTCCAAAAATAATATGAACCAATTTTCGCATAATAGCACAAACAATAACTTTGCCATTTTTACCCCTTTCTTTTAGACGATTATGAAAAGCAATCATAGCAGGATTGCATTGAATCGAGACCAGTGCCGGCATATACAGAACTTTTCTAAGCCTAGCGTGTCCGATTTTGCACAACCTAGGTTTGCCTTTAATAGATGATCCCGAAATCGTTTCCTTTGGCGCGAGTCCGATAAAGGCCACCATTTCTCGAACATGGGTAAATTTATCAAGATTATTCAATTCTGCCAGAAAGTGAGGAATGGTAGCCTTGCCCAAACCGGGAATCGAAGCCAGTAAATCCTTCTTCTGTTTAAGATGCGGATTCTTTCCTATTATATCGTCAATCTGTCGTCTGATCTTTTCAATCTCTTCATCCAAATAAGCAATATGTTCTTTTATCAAAAGAAGAACAGATTCATGCGCCATACTGATTCTGTTCTTCTCCTGACTGCGCATGTCGATCAAACTGTCAACCCGTCTAACCAAGGCTTTCAATGATCTTATCTCAGGTGCAGGTGGTGTCCAGGTCTCTGGTTTCATAGCTAAACAGAACCGGGCAATCAATGCTGCATCTATTTTATCTGTCTTTGTGCGAATCAATTCGCTCTGGGCAAATCCTTTAATACGAGCTGGATTAATAATGCTTACCGTATGACCGGCTTCATGAAGATAGATTGCTAAATCTTCTCCGTAATTACCGGTCGCTTCCAGGCAGACATGGGTATTCCCAACTCCCTGTTTTTCTAGCCAATCCGTGAGAACTTCAAATCCTTCTGCCGAATTCTTACACGTCTTATGCTTTATCTTCTCATCTGCAAGCAGAGCAACATCAAACTTCTGCT
>JBEKMY010000041.1:0-27462 GCA_049523355.1 Smithella sp.
TTGAGTAGCTCCTTTTTTATTTAAATAATAATTTGTTAGAGTGATAATCTTAGTTTTAAATTCTCTTTCTCCGGATGTGTTTTCCATTCATTTTATGAATGATTATTCCAATATGCATTGGGCGTTGACTAACGGTTCGAATTATGTTAAACTATTTTATTAATATGGAAAGGCAGGCGAATAATACAATGTTTAAAGTAGGCGATTTGGCAGTGTATCCGGCACATGGTGTCGGTGTCATTGAAGCCATTGAAAATAAAGAAGTAATGGGTAAAAAACAGTCTTTTTATGTTATGAAAATCATGGGGAATGGCATGAAAATAATGATTCCTATGATGAGTGTTAAAGCGGTCGGATTGCGTGAGATAATTTTAGAAAAAGAAATACCCAAGGTATATGAAATTCTTCGTAATAAAGACGTTACTATAGATAAGCAAACCTGGAATAAGCGCTACAGGGAGTACCTCGAAAGAATAAAAACAGGCTCTGTATTTGAAATTGCCGGCGTTTTACGTGATCTGTTCATATTGAAAAGTGATAAAAATCTTTCGTTCGGGGAAAGAAAAATGATGGATACGGCCAAGAATCTGCTGGTAAAAGAAATTTCCGTGGCTACCAACGCTCAGGAATCCGAGGTTGAAAACAATCTGCAGAAAATTTTCACGGTTCAATAATACTTAATACTCACTTATTTATAATACTTGACAACAGTTCTTTGAAAATTGAAAATGGGCAGATTACTTTTCCTTTTTAAGGGAAACCGTAAGTAATGCCTCCGTATTCTTATAATACCAATTCTAAAAGAAAGGAGGTGAAACGGTTGATTATCAGGATTATTTTAATTTTGGCATGTTCTATAAGCGGTTATGCTATTTCTTATTATACCGCTTCATCAGATTCCTATTTGATTCTTAAATCATTTGCCGGCTTTATTATTGGATTATTAATCGCATTAATAGTTATAAGAATTGAAAAGGACATTCGTAAATTATCCTTAAAGATAATTGTTGGCGGCGTAGTAGGAATGATAGCCGGTTTGCTGATTGCTTTAATCTTTGGCTTCGGTTTAAACTTTGTCAGTAAAATCAGAGAGAATCAACAGGTAATTCCCTGGATTTACTTATTTATAACGGGCATATTCAGTTATCTGGGTCTTGTCTTAGGGTCGAAAAAAATTGAAGAATTTAATTTTCATGGCGCCGATTCCAAAGTAGTGCATGAGGGCCGTATTCTGGATACCAGCGTAATCATTGAAGGGAGAATAGCCGATATTTGTGACAGTGGATTTATTGAGGGAGAGTTGATAGTTCCACGTTTTGTTTTGAACGAATTGCAGCTTGTGGCGGATTCTTCCGATTCGATGAAGCGATTGCGCGGACGGCGCGGACTCGACGTCCTGAACCACTTGCAAAAAAGTTCGACTGTGAATATTGAAATCGTTGAACAGGATTTTCCGAAAATTAAAGGAGTTGACGGCAAACTTGTAGCGCTGGCCAAGAAACTCAACGCAAAACTCATGACGAACGATTATAATTTAAACAAGGTTGCTGAATTGCAGGGCGTTCGGGTGCTGAATATTAATGAGTTGGCCAATGCCATGAAACCTGTTGTTCTTCCCGGCGAGCAGATGACCGTCAAAATAGTTCGTGAAGGCAAAGAGCAGGGGCAGGGCGTTGCCTATCTTGATGACGGAACGATGATCATTGTGGATAATGCTCAAAAATTAGTTAATATGAATGTTAAAGTCACCGTGACGAGTGTTCTGCAAACGACTGCGGGACGGATGATTTTTTCAGAATTAAAAGAAATGTTAGACAAAACAAATTAGCATTTTTAATTTAACTTAGAATATAAAAAAGCCCGGGAAATAATTTCCCGGGCTTTTTTATGAGATATTTCTTTTTCAGATAAAAGATGATATCAAATCAGCAGAAATAATTATTTCGGAAATTGGAATAGAAATTAATTTATGAAGACTGTCGCCATAATTCCCGCCGGTGGGGCCGGGACAAGATTAAAATCTCATGTAGCCAAACAATTTCTGTTATTGGATGGTTTGCCTATCCTGGTCCATACCCTGAAGGTATTTCAGGAATCAAACCAGATTGATGACATTATTGTGGCTGTGCCGCCGGATGAACTGGTTTCCATACGGCAGGAGTTGATAGAGAAATACAATCTTACAAAAGTGATAAATACTGTTGCAGGCGGGAATCAAAGGCAGGACTCCGTAAAAAACTGTCTTGAGGCTGTTACGGGAGATTGTGATATGGTGGTTATACATGACGCGGTGCGCCCGTTTGTTACGGAAGACTTAATCAGGCAGGTCGTTGAAGCCGCCAGGATTACGGGTGCCGCGTCAGCCGGTGTAAGAGCCAAAGACACTATAAAAGAAACGACGGAAGATAACAATGTTTGGGCTACAGTGCCCCGGCATAATCTGTGGCTCACGCAAACCCCTCAGGCTTTTAAGTTGGAGCTTTTAAAGGAAGCATTCACAAATGCCTATGATGAAAAATTTTATGGCACTGACGATGCTTCTTTAATAGAGCGAATAGGCAAAGAAGTCAAAATGGTGGAAGGCTTTTATGTCAATATTAAAATTACAACCAGGGAAGATATGATGATTGCGGATGCTTTAATGAAGAAGGGAAGTAAAATAAGTCTGCGCACAGGATTTGGTTATGACAGCCATAGATTTGCAGTGGACAGAAAGCTTATTTTGGGCGGGGTGGAAATTCCTTTCGAGAAAGGCCTGTATGGGCATTCCGATGCCGACGCGCTGATTCACGCGATCTGCGACGCTCTGTTGGGCGCTGTTGGCGCGGGCGATATCGGAAGGCACTTTCCCGATAATGATCCCCAATATAAAAACGTCTCCAGCATGATTCTTCTGGAGGCGGTGAAGAAAATAATCGAAACCAGGGGATTTTCTATTAATAACATTGATGCCACCGTTGTGATGGAGACGCCCAAACTTGCGCCTTATGCCGCGGAGATGATTTCCAATATCGCCTCCGCTCTGAATATTGCTGGAACAGCCGTCAATATCAAAGCCAAAACAAATGAAGGCATGGGCTTTGCCGGAAGAAATGAAGGGATAGCGGTATTTGCCACAGTTGCCGTTACAGAAAGGAAAAATGATGGCTCCAAAGCCTAGAGTAAGATTTGCGCCGTCTCCCACGGGAGAACTTCATGTGGGCAATGCCCGCACAGCGTTGTTTAACTGGATGTTTGCCCGTCATCACGGAGGTTCTCTTGTTTTACGCATTGAAGATACCGATGAATCACGCAGCGCCGTTTCTTATCAGTTAAATTTATATGATGATTTAAAATGGCTGGGGCTTTTTTGGGATGAAGGGCCGCAAACAGACAATGCAAACGATGCCGACAAAGATAGCCATTTGAAGGCAATAGGGTATTTTGGTCCTTACAAACAGAGCGAACGCCTCGATATCTACAAAGAGCATCTGCGGAAACTCATGGACACTGATCTGGTCTATCCCTGCTACTGTACGGAGGAAGAACTGGAAGAAGAGCGCCAGAATTTAATCCTGAGCAAGCGTATGCCGCGCTATATGGGCAAATGCAGAAATCTTACCAAAAGTCAGAGAAAACAGAAAGAAAACGAAGGTAGAAAACCTTCATTTCGCTTTAAGGTTCAGCCGCAAACCATTGAATTTGAAGATTTAATACGTGGGGCGATAAAATTTGAGGCAGAAGCTATGGGCGATTTCATCATTGTGCGTTCCAACGGCATGCCCGCCTATAATTTTGCGGTTGTCATTGATGATCACCTCATGAATATTACTCATGTCATTCGAGGTGAAGATCATCTTTCCAATACCGCTCTGCAGATTATGCTCTATAAGGCTTTCGGATTTGAGCCACCGGTTTTCGCGCATCATTCGTTAATTCTGGGCAAAGACCGCGCGAAGCTCAGCAAGCGGCACGGCTCTGTTTCGATTGGTGAGTTTCGTAAACAGGGAATCTTGCCGGAAGCGATGATTAATTATCTGGGGCTTCTGGGAAGTTCTTTTACCGATAAAAGAGAAGTATTGTCGCGTGAAGAAATGATTGCCGATTTTGCGCTGGAACGGGCATCCAAAAGCGGCGCGGTGTTCGATGAAGAAAAACTGCGCTGGCTGAACGCCATTTACATCAGGAACTGCAAAACCGGAGATTTAATCAAGCGGCTTAAACCTTTTTTAGAAAATTCAGGCTTTCAAAGCGATATCATTAGTTCGGAATGGTTTTATAACGTAATAGAAGTTGTAAAAGATGAATTAACAACGCTTGCGGACATTGAAAGTCACATAAGCATTTTTTTTGATGATAGATATAAACTCACGGATGAAGCCAAAATAATTCTTGAAAAAGATAACGCGCAAAATGTTGTAAAAGCTTTTGCCGGATATATGAATGAAAGTGATGCTCTGCCGCAGAATCTTTATTCCGCCGCGATGAAACACGTTAAAGAAAAAACGGGCGCAAAAGGAAAGGAATTATTCATGCCCATTCGCGCGGCTCTGACAGGAATTGTCCACGGCCCGGAACTGGACAAAGTGTTTGCGATTCTGGGTAAAGATGCAGCCCTGCGGAGACTGAAAAATATTGTTTAATTTTTTATATGCGTTGATTTTCAGTTTTGAAAATCGATCGAGTGAAAAAGACTCGATCGTATCGGGGGCGTTAAAGAATGTGGAAGAAAACTGATATTTCAAGACCCGCCCCATTATTCTGAAAATTAATGGATCAGATTTAAGAAATAAAATAGGAAAGGAACTTCAAAATGAAAAAGTTTACATCTATTCTCTTTATTTTAGTCTTTGCATTATCGGCTTCATTTTGCCTGGCCGAAGGATCAAAAACCTCCAAAGTAATTAAAACTCGGGTTGGACATGATTTCACCATTACTCAGGAATCTAACGGGACAACAGGTTACCAATGGCTATTGGCTAAGCCGCTGGATAGAAGCGCTCTTAAATTAATAAGCTCGAAATATATTTCGGCTAAAAACAAACCAAACATGCAGGTCGGCGCGCCCGGAAAACAGATGTGGCGTTTCAAAGCGCTTAAACCGGGTCAGACGAGTATTTATTTTGAATATGTGCGCTCATGGGGGAAAATCCATACGCCGCAAAATGAGGAATCCTATCTAATCGACATAAAACAGTAATCGATATAAATCCCTTGTCTGGTCGAGTATTTTGAACCGGGGCCACCGAAGCGGTTTTAAAAATCGATCGAATCGAAAAGAATGGATTGAACGGTTTTATGTATTCTCTTTATACATTATATTTTTCTAAATCTTCTTGTGCTGATTCCTCAGTAGAGTATTCTCCGTTTGAATATTCAATACCGTTTTGTATATAATGTATCGCCCAGATAGATTCACCGTCAATTTTCTTGTGCTTTTGTACCCACTTCTTTTTCTTTTGTTTCCATTCCAGAGTGTATTTTGTCATTTTTCTTCTCCTGTTTTAGATTAAATACTCGGGGTAAATGCAAACCGTCCACATTATTTATTTCTTAATCCGCTTTGGTCACGAAGCTTTCGATCAGGCCGGCTGCCATGCCCGCTCCCATGTTATTCAGGTGAACATTATCCGTGAGGAGCCAAAAGCCGTTGGCCTGTGATATTTTATCATAACTCTGCACCAGAAGAAAATACCGGGCCAGCGCGATATACATTAGCCGTTCGTCATCGCGATAGGCGTAACGGGGATGGGGTTGCCGGTTGCGCAGAAGAGCAGTCATGTTTTCGTGCAAGGGGAGATAAGTGAGGCGTTGCGCGGCGACGACTTCCCGGATTACCAGGCTGTAAGCCTCGGAGGCGGTAAATGCCGGATCGTCCAACTTTTCACCTATCGGCGGCAGCGAAAGCAGGGCGATCCGGGCATGCGTCCGTTTGGATAGCTCTGTGCAAATTTTTTGCAGATTCTCCCGGTACCATTCACGCGAGGGGGATCGCGGAAGCTTCATTTCCCTGATATACCGCCGAGAGCTCTTCGGACTCAGCGAGGCAGCAGCATCGTTGGTCCCGATCAGGATAGTAATGTAATCGGGCCTGCAGGCCACGATGGCATCAAGGCGCTGTGCGACATTGTATGCCAGTTCACTGTTTACCCCGGCATTCACGACCACAATGCCCCGATTGGCAAGACAAGATGAGATCATATCCACATAGTTGACACTCACGGTGCCATGCGTGATGCTGTCGCCGATGCAAACGAGGACCTTTTTCTTCGCATACTGCCCCTGCTGCAGGAATGCAATTGGATTGTTTACGGGCAGGGTCTGAACCTTTTTTTCGATCAGTTTATAAACGCCGATAAAGGCGATACCGAGGATACAGAAACAGACAACCCCAGAAATGAAAAATTTTCGCGCCATTGAAATTCTCCTTAACTTTGCACAATAGTATAGTGAAGAACTATCAAACCCGGTCTTTATGCGGCTTACTTTTGCGAAGCCGTTGTGCAAGCCGCCGCGTTGTCGATACGTTTACGAATGGCGTTTGGTGTAACAAAGGGTACCGGAAGATACGCCCATGAATCCCATCGACGGCGCATATCCGAACGCCAGTCCTCGTTTGAGCAAATGGAGTCAAGAAGCTCAAACAGCCGAGTCTTGTGCTGCTCGATTTTATCCAGCGTGCGGCGCCTGATTTCATCGGCTTTTACGGGGCAATCGCGCATCTGGGTTACGCCTGTGGCGACCGCTTCGGAGTTGTCAGCGACAATAGGCGCATATTCGGGGTGGAAGAATTCGTCCCTGCCGCCAAGGCTTTGTGTGGAGACAACAGGCAGTCCGGCCAGCAGATACTGAATGCTCGCGTACATTGCTCCTTCTTCAGCGGAGAGGCAAAGGCCGACGCGGCACTGGTTGACTGCAGCGTTGATTTCAGGCAGACCCATCCAGTTGTAATCGTCACTGAGTGGATTGTTGAAAAAGTGTGCTTGCGGCAGAATATCAATAACTGAACGGGTGTAGGATTTGTTGTAATGGGAGGGCGCGCGCGCCGTTATTAACGCGAGACTCTTGATTCCTATTGCAAGGTTATGTCGCTTGAATAGATTGATTTGGGCGTCGTAAACCGCGTCGAAGCGCTTCTTCGATTCCGGCAAGGGTCTGAAAATCTCGGGGCTTACGAAGGCGTTGCTGCTCACCCATGCAGTTTCCAGTCCGGCATCAATAAGCATGAGGCGCTCTGTCTCGGTGTTGGCCATGAAGATCAAACGGTGGCGCGGGTACCGCCGTAAATGTCGCGCATCCCAGAGAGCCAGATTCTTAATTCGAAGAGAAGTTTCGTGAGACCATGACAGGCTGACCAGCAAGTAAACAACATTATGTTTGAATTGTTTTAGAACTGGCAACAGCGCGAGAGGTTTATAGCGTATGACCCAGTCCTTAACGTAGATGATAAGTGGATCGGACGAAAACACCCTGCAATCACCGCCATGCATGAGCGGCTCAAACAATCTGGTTGGCAACGCTCCGGCTGCCCATGTCTGGAATTTTCTTTCCAACTTCAAGAACACGATGGTTAACCCTTCCTGTGTTTTTTGATAAGGATATGCTAATGGTCACGAATATAAGTAAACATTATTTGCATGTCAATACAGAATAAAACAGATTATTGTTCAATCATTTTTTCTGTATTATTTTATCTAATACATACTGCGCAATGTTTTGATATGCAATGTAATTGGGATGGTTATCATATTTACTTAGCAAATATTGGGATTTATTGCTTAGATAATCCGGCAGTATTTGACTGATCAGATGAATATGGATGCCTTTGTTTTGAAGAGCATCTATAAAAAAATTATTGAACTTAGTGGTTTTATCATCCCAGTAAATTACATGAAACTCAATTATCGGATATTGCTCTTTTAACAGTTTTTGTGATTGGCTAATAATCTCAATAAATAGTCTTAGATCTTTTTCGTTTAACTTGCCCAGTTTATATATGAGGTACTTTTTGTAGGTAAATGATTTTGCCAATTGTGCCCTTGCTTTATTTTGAATCCAGTTGCCATCATCGAAATGACCGTCATATTTTATAGAACCATCAGGTAGAAGAATATATCTGGGACCGTGTTTATTCCACCATGAATATCCTGCCGACCGCGTGACTTGGAATAATGCGGCCTGATAAATAACTATCCGCGGATTGCAATTTATAATATCTTTTACCATTCCATGCTCAATAGCGGAAAGCATTTGATGAGCGCCATATCCATGAAAACCAAAGTTATATACAGGGTATTTTGACAATTTCTGGACGATATAAGGCAAAGTCTCAAAATCATTTACACCTTCTCCAAAGGTGAATGAATCTCCAAAAAACAGAATGCATTGATCTTTATGAAGCGGTTCAGATGAAGAAGAATTGCGCAGTCCCAAATCATTTATTGTATAAGTAACATCATAAATTAATCGTTTTCTCAGATATTCCCGGGAGGTTACTGTTTTACTTTTATTGGGAGCATAGCCAAGTATTTCATTGGAAGTGGAATAGTCTTGCGTATATTCACCTTCAAATCTTGGATTATTTTCAGGATTATTAAGAGAATAAAAGGAGTAGACCTCTAATGCCCCAAGAGAAAAAGCAATAAAAGCGAGATTGAACCATATACTCTTTTGCACCATTGTTTTGGTTGCCAAAGTGAAATAAACGAAGGAAATTGCAAAATATAAATAAATCCAAATGAAGGGTAAAGGAAGATATTTCAGGGATGCTATTGAAAAAAGAATGCCTGTGATAAATAATATTATAATCATATGACTATCCAATAATTGATGTAAATCTTACGTTTATCATATAGGATGGGTTTATTCCCCGGAATGATCAAAAAAATCCCTTAATGAATGAAAACGCCTTTCTATATAACGTGCCACCCTCCCGGCCGTGAGATCCGTCATATGGCTAAAATTGTTCTTCATTTCGGAGTTGTAGCCTTCAACATCGCTGCATGCCATCAGGCAACCGGGACATTTCCTTTCGATGGCCGATATAGCACACTTTCTGCGAATGTCGCTATTCCAGATAGAAGACAGGTTCATTTCATTCACGTTGCCCATATTCTTCAATATAGCATAACAAGGATGAGTATTGCCGGTAATATCTACAACCAGGGTCTTTAAGGGAACCTGGCATCCCCGAGGAGGAATTGGATTTATTCCGTAAGCAAGGTAAGAGGCCGCATATTTCATCATGTTTCTCGTATAAATTAACACCTTTTTCCGTTTTGCATATTTCAGAAGATATTTTACTTTCTTTGAAATCATCTTTTTTTCGTACGGTCTGAAGTCAAACAAAGTCTCATCGCTGCCGGGCTCCAAAAAATTTCGGTTAAAAGGCTGTAATGATACGGTTCTGATTTTCAGATCGGCAGCCAGATCGATAATTTTGTCCAGATGATTGATGGTCGGACGCATAATAATAGAGGCAATGCCCCTGGCTATTTTCCTTTGCCCAAGTTCGCGAAGGGACGCGACAGCCTGTTTAAATACGCCGTCTCCACGAAGTTCGTCATGAATAGTTTCGGGACCATCCAGAGATACTGTTATGACTAGATTCCTGATCCGTGCCAGCCCTTCGAGCAATTCAGGACGATTCAACAAAAGGCCGTTGGATACGAGATTAATAAAGCGATATCCGATCCGATTCGCGTACGCCAGGATATCCAACATATCATCGCGCATGAAGAGCTCTGTGCCCCAGGGATCAAAACGCCGGGCGCCCAGTTTGTAGGCTTCATCCAGCAGAGACAAAACCTTTTCATAAGGAACGTCTTTGTCCCGGCGTTTCCAAAACCGGCACATTTTACAATGAAGATTGCATCGGGATGTAAGCTCAATGGCAATTGAATCGGGAGAGCTTCCCGGTAAAAGTCCGCGACTGATGTTGCTTACAGACAATAGCATGGTGAATTCCCGGCTAAAAAATTAAAGATTATAAGAAATTATCCACCGGCGCGGCGGCGGTCCAGGGCCGCTTTCAACACGTGAACATATCCTGTCCGCTGATCGTGCTGGTAAATTCCGAGGTTTGTACCGTGAATGCGCCGCTTCATTAGAACATCCGGCAGCATAATACTCTTGAGGTTTAATTCAGTGGCCCGGGCATACCAGTCAATAAATTCGCCGACACGTAATTCTTCCTTGAATAAACCCGTGCGTAAAAAAGCCTCTTTTTTAATGAGCATTGAACCGGCATGATGACCGGGCATGATTTCAACAGGGATGCGTGTCCGGTCTTTTTGGGACTGGGGCAACTCCGGAGTATGAAATTGCTGGATATGGCCAAAAGCCATATCCAATCGGGGATCCTCTTCAAATGCCATCCATTGCAGCTTCATCTTGTCTGCCATCCAGAGATCGTCCGCGTCGAGAAATGCAAAAAAATCTCCGTTTGCCATTTTGATACCTTGATTGCGTGCAGCGCCCGGTCCCGAATTTTTCTGGTAATGATACCGGACTAAAGAACCGAAACTTTCGACGATCTTTGCCGTATTATCGGTAGACCCATCATCCACAATGATTATCTCCAGCGGCTTATAGGATTGAGACAGCACGCTTTGGATGGCTTCTCCAAGATATTTCTCCGTGTTAAAAACGGGTATGATAACGCTAACCAGCGGTTTTAATGTGTTTACCTGTTCCTGCTTTCTTCTTCGTTCGAGAGATTTTTTAAATACTTTCATAACATTTAATTCCAGCATATTTCTGCCTTCTGTCATGTTGCCTCCGTGTCTTCGAACAAACAGTGAAGTCTCTTCCAGCCGTTTTATGTTCAAATTCAATTCACCGGCGCGGAGGTACCAGTCCGAGTCCTCGCCAAACCGCAGCATGGAATCGAAAAGACCTACCTTCTCGAATGCCGATTTGCGGTATATGGCCGCCCCGATATAGTGAGGGAAGGATTCCAACGGATTGCCGATATATTCATAACAACCGCTTGTTTTATTAAACTCCATCAACTGGGCGTATCCGCGAATAACATCCATGCCGGGGTTTTTGAGCATTTCATCAACCATAATATTCAGATTATTCTCAGGCCACAGATCATCAGCATCCAGAAAAGTAATAAATTCTCCCGATGCGTCCCGGATGCCTTTATTCCGGGCGGCGGCAGGCCCGCTGTTTTGCTGGGTAAAATAACGGACGTCGGCGGGAAGCTGTCTGATTATTTCCTCGGTTCTATCCGTAGAACCATCATTTATGATGATTATTTCCAGCGCTGGATATTTCTGAGACAGCACATTTTCAACGGCTTCCCTGATAAAATTCTCGCCATTAAAGACAGGAATTATTACGCTGACCAGAGGCCTTTCTTCTATCCCACGGGAACTCCATGGCTCAATATCTTTTACGGGAGGAGCAGTATCCATACCTGATAATAAACCGGATATGGCTGCCGGGATTCCGGAGAAATCTTTTCCGACCTCCAGAATGTAATGAGGCAGCGATGATGCCAACCGGCTTATATAATCGTGAGTATGACGGCCGACGTACGGCAATTGCGACATGGTCGTAAATGACATTGCCCTTTGAATATCCCAACGTGAGACAGGTTTAGTCAGCGAATCCGGTCTGTCAACAATTTGAGGTGTTACAATGGCCCGAAGCGGCATTTCCAGAACTATTTTCCGGCTTAGTTCCGGATGAAGAAAAATAACCGCTTTTTCCTGATCCAGTTTTTCAGTATTGTTGATTAATCCGGACAGATCCGGAAAATTTGCCACATGATCGGCATTGAGTTTCGCCGTGCTGTAAAGACTCACAACTGCAGACACCGGTTCCAGCCGGGCAATCACATAATCATCGGCAAGGTAGAAAAGATCAGACCCGAGACAGGATAAGGCCGCTGTTGATTTGCCGACTCCTCCTTTGCCCGTAATAAGCACCGCTCCATGTTCGGTGCCCACCGCGGCCGCGTGCAGGAGCTGGCATCCGTTTTTCTCCATCCACCAGTGGAAGAGAGTCCGGAGCGGTGAAGCTAAAACCCAGTAGGGCAATGTCCTGGCACTCTGCACCCAGAAAAATCCCGTGTTTTTTTCAAGATCCATGAGATTGACAGAACATTCTATCCAATGAAAAGCCGCTTTTATTCGACGGCTGTTGAAACCCCAAATGTCGCCGCGGTCGGTGAAGCAATCTTTTGTGCAGGGCGGAGGAATCATCTCCACATGCGTTGAGTCGCTGTCCCAGATACAGATAGTAAGATCGGGCAGCGGTTCACCGGTCAAACGAAGATGCTCCAATGCCGGAGTCAGGAATGGAACAAGCTCATTTCCTGCGAATTTTAAACATATCGTGGTATTAGCGATCCGGTAATAAAAATTGATTTCACCCGCGGCGTCTTTTGCCTGAAGAAACTTATCGTAGCTCTTGCGGAAAAAAATCTGTTGTTCGATTTCGCTTTTTTGCGGTTTGTACATAAACTAACAATCCTTTTTTAAAAAAATTACATGAAGACATCAGCGGTGGCGCACATAAAAAGGCCTTGAAAGAAACATATCCGCGGTGATTCGTATGCCTTTATATAAAAGATCACCGTAATTACTGGCATTCAATCTCCATTGCAGAGATCTGGAAAATGTAAATGCCGAGATGATTCCTCTGCCTGAATTAAGCCGGCGAAACCGGCAAAGATGACAGCAGAACGCGGCATAGGGGCTGTTGCTTTCATTTTCCCTGCTGTTGGTCATAAAACGATATTCAATTTTTTCCAAATAGGACACCGGGAGATTCATTACCGTCTTCATTACAGCAGGCGGAATGGAGAGGTGAAACCTGTCATGCAAATATTGCAGTCCTGTTTTTAAACGCAGGGATAAGTGATGCTTCCGGGCCAGATTGACCAATCGTTGCCAGTCGATTGCAAAATCCGCCGAGTTAATGAGTGTTGCCGCGTCGGCAATCCACCGGATCGGCGGGACCGGATTCCAGACCACGCCGTGAATGATCACATGAAATAACATATCCGTCGGATTGGGCGCCAAAGAGTTAACGTTTGCCAGCTTTACCGGCAGGGCGCTGTCCCAAAAATCTTTTTCATACTCATCCCGGCAACCGTTAAACGGCCGCCAGTGAAGATCGAATTCCTTGCCCCGGCTGTTAGTCAACCCAATGGCATGGCCGTAACTAATATCAAGGTCGGTTAAGGGCAGAGGGGATGTCCATCCTGCCTTTTGCAGCAAATCAGTCGCGGGGCGTATTTGTTTTAGTGGTATGAGGACATCTATGTCGGCCATGGGCCTGGCGCCGTTGTTTTTGTAATAAAGCAGCGATAAAGAAGCCCCTTTGAGCAGCATTGTCTTAATGCCCGCATCCTGCAGATACGCTATAACTCCGGCCATTTCATGAAACAGTGTTTGATTTTTGCTCCAGGCCTGGCGGTATATTCCCTTTAGTTTTCCCATGATGGGATCATCCGCACCCTGCTTTTGCATGTTGATGTAAAGCAGCGGGAGTAAACGGAAAGAACCCGGTTCGAGGCGCTCTTCCCAGTCATCAGAATCCTGCCATTCTCTAAAAGCATTGATAGACTCTTTGTCTTGAAGCAGGGCTGCTCTCAGAAGCAGTTCATGATGAGGCGTCGCCAGATTAAAGTTTCCATGATTGATCATATTCATAAAGAATGATGGATTGCCGCCAGCCGGTCATTCTGAGGATTTGACAGTGGGCCATCCCGTGGTATCCACTTCATGGATGGGATCCAAAAGCAACAAATCCTGCATATCTGTATATTTACTCAAGACAGGAGCATTAAAGACTGCCTTAATTTCTCTTGTAGTAATCTGTTCCTTCCAGTTTTGCGGTAAAAGGGAAGTGTTTACTTTGTCATCTGCGGCAATGACCAGCCCTTCCTGCTGCAGATTATTGAGGAATGAATTTACCGCATCTTCCTCATCTCCGGTACACGCATAATTTTCACGAATCAGCGGCAGGATCTCGCTTATGGGAGCGCCTTTTTCGATATAGCCCCAGATATCGGCCCCGGCATCCACGACACTGTAATAATTTCCAGAATCCAGATTCAGAATAACCGTTTCACCATCAATGTTTTCATGCACAATAGTCGGTTCGTTAATTTTTAACCGATCTCCATTTCCCACCATTGGTCACCTCATTAAGCATCAATATTATTAAAGACTCATGCTCTGCATATCGCGCGGCGGAGTTTCATCTTATGTCGGCATAAAGTCATGATTTGCCATGATCTATAAGGACCCGTCATGATAAATAGCATTTTTCCGGCAGAGGGAATATAGGGAAGTTCCTCTTGTATGTCAATTATTTTTATCCATAGAATGTTATGAAGGCAGGTGATACCGGGAGATGAGGTTTTCTATTCATATTACCGGTCATATTGCCGGCGTTTGCGTGGATCGTTGTTTACATATGGCGATAGTGTAAAAAATGACATTTATAAAGATGACCAGTCCGCCGAAGATATATTGCGTTGCGGTTGTCAGATACTCCGGGTAGATTACAAAAAGCAGATACCGGGCGATAAAATCGCCGCTATATAAACTGCTTCCGGCAAGATTACGGAAATGATTTTCGAGCGGCGTCAGGGGACAAGTCCATGCGAAGATTTCCACGGCGGCTCCCCATAATGCCGCAGGCATTTGTAAAAAAACCGTCCGCGGCCAGCGGATAACCAGCAGGCCGCCCAAGATAACAAAAACAATAAATAGAAAATGCGCAACAACAACCGCATCGGCAAATACGTTGTACACATTCGCCTCAAAACACTAAAGAGGAATGTTATTATGTTTCTTTGGCTGCCTCGTTTCTTTCTTGTCTTTCAACGCTTCTAAAAGAGCGACGATTTTTTTTCTGGTGTCACGCGGGGCGATGATTTCATCGATGATGCCCATTGAGGCCGCGAAATACGGATTGTTGAACTTATCTTCATAAGCGGCGGCAAGCTCCGCTCTTTTGGCCGCGGGATCAGCGGCGGCGGCTATTTCGTTGCGATAGATGATGTTGCAGGCTCCTTCCGCGCCCATAACGGCGATCTCGGCAGTCGGCCAGGCCATTACATAATCGGCGCCTAATTGTTTGCTGCACATTCCGATATACGCCCCGCCGTAGGCTTTGCGGGTGATAACGGTTATCTTCGGCACGGTCGCTTCCGAATAAGCATGGAGAAGTTTGGCGCCGTGACGAATGATGCCCGCCCATTCCTGATTCGTACCCGGCATATAACCGGGGACATCCGTGAAAGTCAGAAGCGGTATATTAAAAGCGTCGCAAAAGCGAATAAAGCGGGATGCCTTATCCGAAGCGTTTACATCCAGAACACCCGCCGCAAAACGGGGGTTATTGGCAATCACGCCCAGCGGTTTTCCCAAAACGCGGATAAAAGCGACAATGATATTTTGAGCCCAGAGCTCCGACAATTCAAACATTTCGTTATTGTCAGCCACGGATTTAATAACCTTTTTCATATCGTAAGCCCGGTTGCCTTTATCGGGAACAACCGCGTCCAGTTCCGCGCAAATTCTTTGGGCACTGTCTGTGCAATCGCAGAAGGGCAGGGCGCTGTGGCAGCTATCCGGCAGGTAAGCCAGCAGCTTTCTGATTTTCTCTATGCAGTCGGCATCATTTTCCGTAACGGCGTGACAGACGCCGCTTTTTGTTGCGTGCGCCACAGCTCCGCCCAGTTCGTCATGCGAAACTTCTTCGCCGATGACGGCCCTGATTACATCCGGCCCGGTTATGTACATATAACTGCTGTTTTTTACCATGAAAACCCAGTCGGCAAGAGCGGGTGAGTATACGGCACCGCCTGCAGTAGGCCCCATAATGGCGGTGATTTGCGGGATATAACCGGAAGCGATTGTGTTGCGGTAGAAAATTCCGCCATAGCCCTCCAGCGAAGGAACACCTTCCTGAATACGCGCTCCGCCCGAATCGTTGAGGGCTACAAAAGGCTTTTGCGCTGCAATGGCCATGTCCATCACTTTCCATATTTTCTTCGCGTGCATTTCTCCAAGGCTGCCGCCGGAACTGGTAAAATCCTGAGCGGCTACAAAAACAACGCGCCCGTTTACTTTGCCGAATCCCGTAACAACGCCGTCAGAGGGAATTTCTTTTTTGTCCATGCCGAACAGGTCGCAGCGGTGCTCAACAAAAAGCTGAACGTCCTGAAAAGTGTCTTTATCAAAAAATAAATCCAAACGCTCGCGTGCGGTAAGTTTGCTTAAGCCGTGCTGTTTTTCGATCTGCTTTTCTCCGCCCATTAACTTAAGCGCGCGGCTTTTCTTCTCAAAGCCATTGATCTTTTCGCGTGTTGTCGCTTTTTGTAAATCGTCACTCATAAATATTCTCCATTAGAGACTTTCAAAAAAGAGCTTTTTTAATCAAACCGGTCTGGAAACTTTCATAACTACAGAGCATCCATAATATTTTTGATTCGGGGGAATATTAGCGTTTTTAATAAAAACTGGCAAGAAGAAATCATGAAACTTACCGGTAAAATTACACGGGAACAAAACGGATTGTATTTACGTATTCCTTTTTGCCGCTCAACCTTCCAGCATCACCGTATACTCTCTTGCCAGCAAAACCGGATCTTCCCGATATATCTGCCCATACACAGAAATCCACGCGTGTCCTTTAAGTATGTCTTTGTCTTTTCCCGCACCCACAAACAATCTGCTATCCACGCCATTCTTTTGGCACCAGCGATACAGCACCAGGGAGCGGCGCAAACAAGGGCGCGGATTACGCAGCAAATGAACCATCCCAAAACCGCATGCACGCCATAGTTTGTCCAGCTTAATCATCACTTCCTCCCGTGAAAGTGGGGAAGATCCTTCATGACTTATTTCACGAATTCCTGCTAAAATCACGGGCAGCGGTTTTAAGTGGATCATCATCTCATAATACATAAGCCTGAACAGCGCTCCGGTGATCAGCGGCGCATCCTGCGGCAATTCGTATTTTTTATGCTTCCACAACCTGGTATCCCCGTCAATCTGTATTCCCGACGCCTGTTTGACAAGACTACTGCCATTGACGCATCTCAAACGGTTGAACTATAAAAAAGTTCCATTTGTGTGTCAATGTTATTCTTATTAATCATATGTTCAAAGTGCTTCCGCCAATTGTTCAATCTTAGCCGCAAAATCGTCCATATCCGTTCCGAATTTAACAAGCCTGCACTCGACATTTTCAAGCATCTCCATCATAAATCCGAACTTGGCCGCTCGGAATTGAGGGCTTGCGCTGGTTATTGTAACAGGGAAGAGACCTCCTGCCAGCTTGGTAGGGTTGATGGATTTTACCTCTGTTTTGGGTTTGCCGGTTTGTTCCAGCATGCACAAGGCCGTAAGCGGCGCCCTGCTTTGCCATATTGTTGTTTTTGAGCCGCCTAACTTTAGATAGTGCTCCCCGGCTATGACATCATATTCATGGCACGCATCCTGCGATGCAAAAAATTTCGATATGACATCTTGTCGCACCTTGATAATATCCGAAATTGATCCCGCGGAATATCCTTCATCTTTAAATATGAACAGCTTTTCATCAGTCAGTATCGGCATTCCTTTGTGCATAAGGGCAAATGCCGCTGTTGATTTGCCCGCGCCGGAATTGCCCGTAAAGGCGATCCCTTTACCGTTGACGGAGGCGCAGGATGCATGCATGGAGAAAATGCCCTTTGATGTTAAAAGCTTGTCTAAAGGGTGTTCGGCGAATAGATATTTCTGGTATGTGGGAAACATAGCATTGCCGCATATCATTGATATGGCGCTGCCTTTGCCAAAGTCGATCATGCAGCGTCCGGCGCCTGCATAGTCTATCCATTGCCTGCTTCCTTCCGCGTAAGTCGCGAAATCAAAGTTCTGATTTACCATCATTATTCCGCTTTTGATCTTATATGCAATTCCGGGCAGTGGAATGATCCGCTCTATTTCTTCTATATCCGCTCCTGTTATTTCCAGAGTAAGCTCCGGCGCGTTTGATCCATTGAACCGGGGCATTGCGTACCATGAGGGCAGATCCTTCAAGCAGGGGGCCCAGTCCCCGAATATTCTTAATGGCTTGTTAAATGCGTTAAGTATGTAAGAATAAGTCTTCATGATTTCATTAGCCGAAATTTATGAGGTTGTTCTCTTTAAGCGTTAATATCAAATTTTCGAGATCTTTTAGAAGTCTTTCTTTTTCCACATCGAAATCTTTGAGAAGCAATTCGGCAATGTCCGGCAAGCTTCTGGCGCCGTCTATTTTTTCCCAGAAGGCGCGACCGACTTTATTAAGGCCAAAATACTTTCCGCTGACAGGATTAAGCAGAATGGTCTCTCCTTTTACATCCTTCCATATAATGTCAGGATTTTTTTGGGGGACTCTTTCCATAGGATTTATCTCCTTTTACAATTATTTTTGTAAAAAAATGAACGTTCTTTCATCGGACGATTACGCGCGACTTCCGCGTAACAACTGACTGCCAATGATATAAAGGCTATAAAAAGGCTTCAGCCATTTTGGTATCCGAGTGTCTGATCCACGCCAGAATATTACTCCCTCCGAATCAAGCAGGAAGCGGGAAATCAACCGCAAACGGCCGGCAAGCGTTGCGGAAGAAAGCGGCATACAAATATATGAAGCCAGCCGCGACCTGTCTTCCCGCATGAGACAATTTTTATAAAAGCGATACTCGCCCGGCAGCATAAAGCCTTGCGGCAGGAATCTGCGCCATATTTCTGAATCTATCCACGACTCACCCATATAATCGGCGACAAGCCGCAAACAAACGCCCAGCAACTTGCGGCAGTCCTGTGATGAGGCTGTTCTGTATATAAATTCCCAATCGAGATCATGGCCGTACCGCTTGATGAAAAGACCCAGTTCGATAAACCATCTTAGTCCGGTGTATTGATGATGGATGGCAAAATGTAATGCCAGATGAATAAACTGCATTTCCGGCGAAAGCCTTTTTGCCGCTGAGCCTCCGATGATGACAGCGCCGGAATGCTCCCACCATGGAAAGCCATCCAGAACCAGATAATCATTCATGGGATAGCGCGCCCGCAACCTCCAGTGCAGATCAATGCTTACCGTCAGGGCGCCCGTCTTTTTCATAAAGTGCGACTCGCCGGTGAGATCGGTTAAATTGGCGAAATCATCGGGATTGCCCTGAAATGAAGGAATAACATAATTCGTATAGCCCTCAGCCAGCAGGTATTCAAGCGCCTTCATACGGTCGTCCGGCCGGATAAGCACGTCGATGTCGCTCATCGTCCTGGCTGAAGTGTCACCGTATATGTCCTGCATGTATGACAAACCCTTAAGAATTATATTTTCCACACCCGCGGCAGATAGTCCTTTCAGAACCCTTGCGCATTGGGATTCATAAAAGACATTTTGAGCAGCGACGCGGCGGGAGGATTTCCTGAGGGTCTCAATAACCGTTGCCGGTATATCCCCATGAGCTTCGGTTTGAGAAAAAAGTGCATAAAAATATCCGGCCATGCCTGACTTTTGAATCGTTTCAACAATTGCCCCCCAATCCATGTTATGCAAGTCAGGCTTTTTTACGGAAAGCCGCTTACCTGAATTTAATGCGGCAATGATTGACAATATATTTTCGTTAATGCCCGGTACATTCATTCCAAGTTTCTCCGCTGATATTTGGACTGATTTAAAACGTCCATTGATAAGGCATGTTGGCCAAGGAAGTATAGGGGAAGTGTCTTTACATGTCAATAGGCTCAACAGGGCTCAACAGGGGAGTATAAACCTGACCTGCTCTTAAAAACCGGTTCGGATATTAGGTTAGGACTAAGGCAGGCCGCTTAATAAATCACACAAAGATTTAGCGGATAAAATGATTTTTATCCTTTTAATTATTTTGTATTTGTTCTCTTTCAATATTTTTGATAATTTAATGACAACTATTCCACATTGAATGACAAGACATTGGTTACGGAAGCCCCGCGAAGGGATATCAGGACAAAAAAACCGCAAAAAGCAGGCATTCATATCTGAATTATGAAGCACCGTTGCTTTTTGAGCAAAATTGTGTCAAAGCAACTTCCAGTGATTTCCATTTTTTCGGGGTGATAACAAGTATTACAGATTCATGTTACTATAATTAAAAATTATCAAATCGTCATGGCAGTTACGAAGTAATGTTCAATTCATCAAATCATTCCATCATACGGGGGGGCAACCCCATAAAGAATAAATCACTCCGGGTATTAATAATTGATGATTCGGAAAACGATGCATTGCTTATAATCAGCGCACTTAAAAAGGGCGGATACAATCCTCTGTATGAGCGGGTAGAGACCGCCGCGTCAATGAAAAAATCACTTAGAGAAAAGCAATGGGACGTAATCCTTTGCGATTATAAAATGCCGAAATTCAACGCTCCCTCGGCCATTGCACTGTTAAAGAAAAAAAATATCGACACTCCTGTAATCATTATATCCGGGGTCACCGGCGAAGAGAAAGCCGTGGAATGCATGCGTCTGGGCGCACGGGATTATATTATAAAGGATAATTTATACCGTCTCTGCCCGGCAATAGCCGGAGAATTGACGGAAGCAAAGAATAGAAAAAAACAAAAAAAGAAAGAAGAGGATGAGCGCAAAAAAATCGGGGAAGCGCTAAGAAAAAGCGAACTGTCGTTTCGCAGTCTGTTTGAAGCCAGCCCGGTTGGAATTTTCAAGGTGGCAGACAGAAAATTCCTGCAGGTAAATCCCGCGTTTTGCAGGACAACAGGCTATTCTCCTGAAGACCTTATCGGGCAATCCGTGCGCATTTGTTACTGTGATGATGAAGAATATGAACGGGCGGGTGAGATTCTTTACGGTCAGGTCCTGCGGAATGGCAAGAAATTTGAGGAGGTGCATCTCAAACATAAAAACGGCGCGCAATTCGATGCAGTGTTATACTTGAATTTTATTGATCCGCGTGACCATTATGCCGGATATGAAGGCATCATGATAGACATCACCGAACACAGGCGGATGGAAAAAAAACTATTGGAGAATGATGAGCGTTTGCGAGGCATTACCCAAAATATGCCGGGATTTATTTTTCAATTTTATACAAAAGATGGTGGCGAATACGGAATAAGCTACGTCAATGGACGTCTTGCGGAATTTTTGGAAATAACGGCAAATCTGGATGCATTGCCCCCGGTATTTTTTTCCCGTATCCATAGAGAAGACAAGGACAGATGTATTGCCTCCATTAAAACGGCGGTAGATAAAAGAACGTCATGGAATATTGAATTTCGAATTGTCATGCGCTCAGGCGAGATATGCTGGTTTCATGGAATGGCTACACCGGCGCAACACAAAGATAAACAGGTCTTTACAGGTATTTTATTGGATATCACCGAGCGCAAACAGGCGGAAGAAAAGTTTCATAAAATATTCATGACAACGCCGGACTGTATAGCCATTACAAGGATGAAGGACGGGCTCATCCTTGATGTGAACATGGGATTTGACGAGATGACAGGATGGAATGGCAATAATGCCATAGGACGAACCTCTTATGAAATAAATTTCTGGAATGATTCAGCCGATAGAGACTTTATGATTAACGAATTGAGGTCCGGCAGGGATATCATGCATCGAGAATTGGAATTCCGGCAAAGTGACGGCTCTGTTCGTTTTGGTATCTATTCCGCGCGATCCATAAACATCGATGGTGAAGCATGCCTTATCTTTATCCTGCGGGACGTCAGCGAGCGCAAGAAGGCGGAAGAAAGTCTGTTAAAATCCGAGAAAAAATTTTCATCGATTTTTCATCTCAATCCTAATCCTATGGTAATCAGTGAGATAGCCACAGGAAAAATGCTTGATGTGAATCAGGCATCTACACGCTGGTCAGGTTATTTTCGCGAAGAAGTCATCGGTGTCTCAGTCCTGGATATCGATATATGGGCAAATCAGGAAGATCGTGAAAAAACAATCATCGCATTAACGGAGTCAGGAGAAGTCAACAGCAAAGAGGTCATTCTGAGGTGTAAGAATGGCAATCTCCGGAATGTGCTTTTGTCCTGCCGGTTTATTGAAATTGAGCAGGAGCGCTATCTTTTGACACTTATTCATGACATCACCGAACGCAAACAGGTTGAAGAAAAATACCGAAGCATTTTTGAGAATGCACAGGAAGGCATTTTCCGGTCAACGCCTGAAAGAAGATTTGTCATGGCCAATCAGTCCATGGCACGAATACTCGGATACGATTCCCCTGAAGACCTCATTGCAGGTATAACAGATATCCCCCGTCAACTCTATGTCGATCCTGATAACCGTACAAAAATCGTCGGAATGATGAAACGGCAAGGTTTAGCAAGGAGCAATGAAGTGCGGTTTTACAGGAAGGATGGCAGTATTATCTGGGTTTCCATGACCATTATGCCGACTCATGATGAAAAAGGACAAGTTATGTATTATGAGGGCATTGTTGAAGACATCACGGACCGCAAACGGGCGGATGAAGAAATCAGGCGCACAGAGGAACAGATGCGCGCTTTTGCCGCGCGGCTGCAGACGGTCCGCGAAGAGGAACGCACGCATATCGCCCGCGAGATTCATGATGAACTGGGAGGAGCGCTGACCGGCATGAAGATTGATTTGTCTCGACTGACAAAAGCGGTTGGTGAAATAAAAGAGGAATTATTGAAGTATTTTCTGCTCAATCAGATGCACAATACGATGAAACATATCGATAAGACCATAAAAACCGTACGAAAAATTGCCACAGAACTCAGACCCGGGATTCTGGACGACCTGGGTATCCTCGCGGCGCTGGAATGGCAGCTCAATGAATTTCAGAAACATACAGGCATCCGTTGCGAGTGGATTTCATCCCTGGAAGAAATCCACCTTGATGAACAAGAGACTACGGCGCTGTTTCGCATATTTCAGGAAACGCTGACGAATATCGCCCGTCATGCCGATGCGACCGGGGTGCGTGTGCAGCTGCGCAAAGAATCGAACACCTGCGTTCTGGATGTGGAGGACAACGGCAGAGGGATAACAAAAAATAATATTGACGATAAGAGGTCGCTCGGGCTGCTTGGCATGCGGGAACGCACCCTGGCATTCGGGGGGCGTATCGATGTGAAGGGCCAGCCGGGAAGAGGAACAAAAGTAATTGTCGAGATCCCGGTTAAATAGAAAGATAATAGCCCGGCATTAGATGAGGGAAGCACCTAATGATCAGAGTAATTATTGTCGACGATCATCCTGTTGTGCGGCGCGGTTTGAAACAGATTATCGAAGAAGAACCGGACATGCAGGTGGTCAATCAGGCAGGAAATGCCCATGATGCTATTTCCGTAATCAGCCAGACCGCCTGCGACGCGGTTATCCTGGATATTACCCTGCCGGGGATAAGCGGGCTGGAGGTCCTCAATCAACTGAGGCGCGAACGCCCGGATCTGCCGGTGCTGATCATGAGCATGCATGAAGAAGAACAGTACGCGCTGCGTGTGCTCAAGGCCGGCGCATCCGGCTACCTTATGAAAGACGGTATTCCGGAGGAACTGATAAAGGCGATACGTAAAATCACAAGCGGCGGGAAATACATCAGCTCTTCTTTTTCGGAAAGACTGATATCGCTGCAGGAAGCGACCGGGAAGCCTCTCCACGAAAATCTCTCCGACCGTGAATTTCAGATCATGTGCATGATCGCCCGCGGGAAAGCGCTAAAGGACATCGGAGAGGTGTTGTGCATCAGCGGCAAGACTGTCAGCACCTATCGTGCCCGCATCCTGGAGAAAATGAAAATAAAAACCAATGCCGACATCACCAGCTACGCCTTAAAGAATGAATTGATCACTTAAAAATCAGACAATCCTTACAAAAAAATCAGGATTCCCTGACGGATAAATCAGAATTTCCCGACAGATAAATCAGGATACCCTGACAGACAAATCAGTATTCCCTGACAGACAATCTCTTTAGAATTCGATATATAATTCACAATATTAAATAATTATAAAAATATTTTCAGGGGATTGTGCCGTCAATAACAGACCTTCTGCCATATAGTTTTTCAGGTTAACTTTTTTGACGGGTCTTAGCTTACCTCTCGAGTGCGACAGTAATGCGCCGGATGCCCGCCCGGCGTATGCCGGAGGAGCCTCTCAATGATTTTATGCCGGAGAGTATCGTTTGTTGACCGGCGGCGCGATCCCCGAAAAGTTCAATAATAATATTCATTTCCGGAAACTGGCGCCTGAGGGGCGGCAATTCCAAAGCGAATTGTTATTGAAATCCGGAAATACGCGTTGAAAGAACAATTAAGATGGATGTTTATATCGTCATTGCCTGACAGCGATTAAATATAACAATGTAAAAAAGACTACACAGGAGGAATATGAATGAACAACGAAATAAAAAGGCCGGACAGGAGGCAAAAGTATGAACAACACAACTGCAGTTAAGGAAAATCATACTGCCATGATTGATCCCCGTGCCGGCAAATACCTTACCTTTTTTCTTTCCAGCGAGGAGTATGGTGTGGAGATACTCAAGGTTCAGGAAATCATCGGCCGTATGCCGATTACACCGGTTCCGCTGACCTCAAAGTATATAAGGGGAGTCATTAATCTGCGGGGTAAGATTCATCCGATCATGGATCTCAATGTTAAGTTCGGCATGAATCAGACCGAGATTACCGACGAGACTGGCATCATCGTTATTAACACCGCCAGCTTAATGATGGGTATTATGGTGGACAAGGTCTCGGAGGTGGTGAACATGGCTTCCGGGGATATTGCAGACACTCCGTCTTTCGGGTCGGACGTAGATACCAAATACCTATTGGGCGTGGGCAAGACAGGAGGACGTATTCGTCTGCTTCTGGATATTGAAAAGGTGATCACCGCATCGGACATCATCAATCTGAAAAAGGCTACCGCCATAGAAATCAAAGAGACAGAGACCTGATCAAAAGAAATCCGATTTAAATAAAATAACATAAAAACAATAAGAAGGAGATAGAAACATGTTTAACAACATTAAAATGGGCACCAAACTGACAGGAAGCTTCATGGTGATTGTGGCCATCCTGATCGCGGTGGCTATGGTGGGCTACGTCAGTATAAGATCGATAGCGAACAGAGCGAACGCTATGTACATCCAAAATACCGCGGCCATTGAAGATATGGGCGCTATCAATGCCAGCCTCGAAACAATGCGGGGAGACATCTACCGGTATTTTGATGTACCGGCCGACCGGGAGAAAATGGGCAAGAGCATAGATGATACCATTAGTTTTGTGACCAGGACTATGCAGACTTATAAAAGCAGAAATATCTCAGCGGAGGAAAAGAAGATCATTGCCGATTTTGATGCCGCCTGGCCGGAGATGCAGCGGGGCTATAAAGAAGGAATGAAGGCGAAGGATGAAGGCAAAGATGATGAAGTTGCCCGCCTGCTGGGCGCCGGAAGCTATGGGGTTCAAGCCAGGATGAAAACTTTTGCTGCCATCCATGATCTTAATGAAATCAACCACAAGAACGCCGAGGCGGCCAACAAAGCGAACATGGATGCCGCCTATAATGCTTCCGCCACCGTACTTGCCGCTGCCATATTCGCGGTGGCATTGGCTGTGGCACTGGGGCTGATACTGACTACATCCATCACCGGACCCTTGAAAAAGGCAGTGTGGATGATGGGGGAAATGGAAAAAGGGCATATTGCCGAACGGTTGGGAATTGAGCGGAAAGATGAAATAGGCATATTGGCTAAAGCTATGGACAGTTTTGCCGACAGAGTGCAGAACATGATTGTGTTCGCATTAAATAAGATATCGGACGGCGATATCTACGTGGAACTGCCTCCGATAGACAGCAAGGCCGGAATTGGGCCTGCCATCGTAATGTTGATAGAAACCATTAAAAATATGGTCAAGGAAATGGAAATGTTGACCAGGAGCGCCCTGGAAGGCAAACTCGATGTCAGAGGCAATGCGGGAGCTTTCACCGGCGCTTATAGGGATATCATTGCCGGCGTCAATAAAACCCTGGACGCGGTGATGGGTCCAGTCAACGAAGCGTCAATGGTTTTAGAAAAAGTGGCTAATAAGGACATGTCCGCCCGTGTAAATGGCGATTATAAAGGTGACCACGCCAAGATCAAAGAATCCCTCAATATGGCAGTGGAGAACCTGGATGAAGCCCTGAAGCAGGTGGCCGTCGGGGCAGAGCAGGTAGCCTCGGCCAGTATACAGGTGAGCACGGGCGGACAGGCGCTTTCACAGGGCGCAAGCGAACAGGCCAGTTCTCTGGAAGAAATATCCAGCAATTTGCAGGAGATGTCCTCCATGACCAAACAGAACGTCCTGAATGCCAGAGAGGCCAAGGGCGTGGCGGATCAGGCCCGCAGCAGCGCTGATAAGGGCGTGGAGAGCATGAGCCGGATGTCATCGGCCATCAACCAGATCAAATCATCGTCGGATTCCACGGCCAAGATAGTCAAGACCATAGACGAGATCGCGTTCCAGACGAACCTTCTGGCTCTGAATGCCGCGGTGGAAGCAGCCCGTGCCGGAGATGCCGGTAAGGGATTTGCGGTAGTGGCCGAGGAAGTAAGGAATCTGGCCATGCGTAGCGCGGAGGCGGCCAAGAATACGGCCAATTTGATTGAAGAAGCAGTCAGGAACTCGGAGAACGGGGTTAGCATCAACGCCGAGGTCTTGAAGAACTTCGAGGAGATTGCCGAGAAGACCAACAAGGTCAGTCAGGTAGTGGCGGAGATCGCGGCGGCATCCGAGCAGCAGGATCAGGGAATAGGCGAAGTAAACAAAGCGGTAGAACAATTGAATCAGGTAACCCAGCAAAATGCCGCCAATGCCGAGGAATCGGCCAGCGCCGCCGAGGAGATGTCCTCTCAGTCCGAGGAGATGCGCAGCATGGTGGCCAGCTTTAAGCTTACCGGTTCAGGCGAATATATGCAGTCCCCGCGGTCAGGCAGACTATCGGGGCATCTGTTGCACAATAATCCGGCTCAACAGAAAAAAGGCTTCAAAGCTTCGGCCGGCATTATGCCCGATCCCCGCAAAGTGATACCTTTGGATAGCAAAGACAGCGGCATATTAAAAACTTTTTAACTCTGCCAAAGGGTGTGTTGATAGTCCCTTTCTCTTCTGTTCAAAAAAAAAGGGGGAGAGAAAGGGGTTATCAATCAGGCAGGTTATTATTTTTTAAAGTATGTTTAATGTTTAAATTCTTCAGTTGTCAGTTTATTTATAGCAGTAATCCCGCGGAAATTGGATTTTTCTCTACTCATCATAAAAGGAAATTGCGCTATGAAAGACAAAACAAGAACAGTATCCGGAAATAAAAAGGATGCTAAAACTGTAAGCGATGATGTTTCCCCGGAAATGTTTACGATTAAGGCGCTAAACGGCAGCGACGCGGAAAGATACCGGGACTTCCTTGAAAATATTCAGGAGGAATAT
>JBEKMY010000042.1:0-27255 GCA_049523355.1 Smithella sp.
GGAAACTTAATGCTTCAGGTTACCCTTAACACCTCCCTCTAGCTACATGGGCGAACTACCGAACTCCCATCGTCGGACTTTAACCGACTAGTCATACGTTTTACACGGCATACCCTACAACTGTTCAGCAGTCGTCATTCAACAAACCTGGAGATTACTGACGGGAAGAGATTAACGGAGCAAACTTCAGCGGCAGAGTCCACCGGGGGCTGGTTTGCAATGACAGCGGGCGCCGCCTACGTCGCTCAAGTGACACCACAACCTGCAAAAGACAGTCATCGAAGCGGGTCTTTTGCGGCCCGTTACTCATTATTTTCATCAATGATTTCCAAAATTTTAAATTTATGCTACATAAAAATAATAATAACCGGAATATCGCGGCGCTGTAAAAATAATGGATAATGGAAGACTCTTTCGCTTTCCTTTCCGCTTATGATTCATAAACAATATTATCCTGGAGAGAAATTATGTCTGATTCGAATCAAAGCCCGTTCAAAATTAAAGCAGCAAAAATTCTTGAATATTTCCGGAAACTGGCAAGAACAGTCGCAGAGATTATATTATTAATTATCTGCACCGCGGTTGTCTGTATCTGTCTTTTATATATGGCAAAATACTTGTGGTTTATTTTCACAGCCTCGCCTGTGGGTGAGAAATATTCCGAACTGTTTGCGGAAAGCTCCCGGATAACCAACGACGTCTTGAGCAGAGATTTTATCCGTCTGGCGATAAATCTGACTTTAACTTCTTTTGCAATCTGCCTTATCATCGGTATCATTTGTAAATTCTTTCTTATAACCAGATATTTATATTCCGCCAGAGGTTATCTGGTCAGAATCATTTTTTTCGGACTGCCTTTAACATATATCGTTGCCTTCTATATGCGATATACGGGCGACTTTAGCCATATCGATACGGCTTTTACAATTGCCGTCCTTCCCGTCTTATGCGTTTTTGGGGGATGTTTCAGCTTTGCCGATGAATTTGTGCCGGATTTAGTCGACATAAAAGACATGTTCGGTAAAAAGACAGACAAGTTAAGACAGAAAAAAGATACAAATCAAAACGTCCATGATTTTGCCGAAAGATGGAAGGATTACCGCAAAGATATCATCATACTGCTTGTCATCATCTTTGCCGCCGGCATCCTGATCGCAATTTTACAGGTAACAGGCCTCAACAAAATCAAAGAGCTGGCGCCGGTAGTTTCCTCTGAATTTAAAGCGCCCGTTGCGAAGCCTGAAGAGCCAGCGCATTCCGGCGAGGTGTCCGCCACGGCGGAGCAGTGGTATCGTAAGGCGCTTCTTTTGATCGACAGCAAAGATCGTAATGATTTCGGAAATGCCATTGAATATCTGAACGAGGCCATCATCCTGAATCCGGATTATGTGAATGCCTACAGACTCCGGGGAGAGTTGTATGCCAAGCTGGAGCGGTACGCGCTTGCCATCAATGATTATGATGATGTCATCCGCCTCAAACCGAAAGATGGCCTTGCCTACAACATGCGAGGGGAGGCTTATATCTCTTCCGGCAACAAAGAGATGGGGTGTGATTCCCTCCGCAGGGCCTGTGAACTGGGTTACTGCAAAGGATACACCTACGCGAAAGATGAAGGCGATTGCCGGTAATATTGACGTGTCTTATATGTGCGTCAAGGAATGCGGTCCAGTAAACAAGATTCGACCCAACATCTGTCATTACGGGCCATCTCTTAAGATGGCGTGGTAATCTCTATTTGTCATTGGAGGAGCCTCTTATACCATTTCTAAATCAAAGATGATATTGAGGCGGCTAGACGGAGGCGACGAGGTGTATTATTAATACGTTGAGGAAGCCGACAACGACGCCAACAAAAATAGCGCTTTGATTTAGAATTGGTATTAACCATTGAGGCAATCTATCTTAATTTATAGGGCTGTGTCCGTTAATATGGGGCAGGTTCAATCAGAAGACATTCAGGATTTATCGTCTTTCTGTTGATTTTTTTTAGAAGTAGCAGCGAATAAATCAAGAATGGATTTGAATGGGGAAAGATCAGCTATAGTCTGGGGATTCATTTTGGAGTAACTTTCACTGTACTCAAGCCACTTCTTGAATTGGTCGTCAGCCATATTGTGGAGTAAAAGGTAATTCTTAATGGTCTGCTCAAGATACTTCTCAAAAAAATCAGTCAATACATTTTCGCCATACTGAATAATCAGGTAAAGCAGAGGAGCAGGAAGCAGATATTTCTTTTTGCGCGCCTCTTCGAAAACAATTTGCGTGAGAATCGCGGAAGTTACATCTTCGCCGGTTTTGGCGTCTATTACCTTGATTTTCCGGCCATGACGGATGATATCGGTTACATAATCCAGCGTGACGTAAATGCTTTTTTCCGTTTCGTATAACCGGCGGTTAGTGTATTTTTTGAGCAAAAGCGTATTATCTTCCATGATTATACTCCCGGCATTTTTCTTACTAAATTATTAAATAAATTGCAACATAAAATAATTACAAACACGGGCGCGGCACAGAAGAATGTTTACTTAACTATTCGTATTATATAATATTTTTATAATTTATCACAGATAAACAGACTTATTTAAATATTATTGCATTGCAACATTTTCTCTATTGACAAAGGGAAAATGCTGCTTATTATATAATCACAAACAAAGAAATATGAAAGGAGTATTTATTATGGAAAACGATAAAATGGTGAAACAAATGATTGATTATCATAAGGCTGCATTCGAAACGAGTTTCAATTCTGTGGTTATGTTGCAGGAGCAAACAACCAAAGCTCTGGATAGTATCCTTCAACAGTCGCCCGTGATTCCGGAACAGACGAAAGCATTTGTTAATGAATGGAAAAACATTTATAAAAAGGCAACTGCTGATTTTAAAGAAGCAGCCGATCAGAATTATTCCAAGCTGGAAAAGCTTTTAATACCTGGCGTGGAAATGCCCAAACCAAAGGCTAAAAAATAGATAGTAAATTATCGTGAAATCTAAAATAAAATATGTAAACAAAAAAATATAACATGGAGGAAACTATGGACCCCAAACAGATTGCCAAACAAATAGTTGATTTTAATAAAACAGCTTTTGATAACTCATTCAACGCGATGGCCGTTATTCAGGATCAGACTGAAAAAATGGTAAACGCCATGATGGAGCAGACAACCTTTTTCCCGGAGGAAGGCAAGAAGGCAGTAAAGGACTGGATTGAAACATATAAAAAAGGCCGGGGGGAATTCAAGGCGTCCGCCGATGAGAGTTTCAAAAAAGTGGAAGTTTATTTTGCGTCAAAGTAAAATAATATTTATACCTGTTAAAAAGCCGCCGCGATATATTGCGGCGGCTTTTTTATGATTTTGGAGAGATCAGATTCTTCCTGGAATGACGGTTTTATGCCTTAAGCGCTTTTGGGGGGCTGACAAGTCCTTCTCCTGAAAGAACAATGACGCCGTCCTGATTACTGCAGGTGGTTTTTAACCGGACGCGATTTTTTTCCGGTATCAACTCCATAATTTCAACCCTTCCGGTAATGGTGTCGCCGATATGCACAGGCGCGAGAAAAGTTAATTCCTGTTTCAGGTAGATGGTTCCCGGACCGGGGAGTTGATTGGCGATAATGGCAGAGATTAATCCTGCCGTGAGCATACCGTGCGCGATGCGGGTTTTAAAAAAAGTGTTTTTCGCGTAGACCTCGTTAACATGCGCCGGGTTAAAATCGCCGGTTATGCCCGCGTATAAATAGATATCTGTTTCCGTTATTGTTTTGGCGAATTCCGCCGTATCCCCTACCTTAATCTGATCAATACTTTTTCCTGCAATCATGACGATGCGACCTCCCGAAAGGTTTTAGTAACGCCGGCAAATAAAATACCATGTTTAAGCTTTGAATTTAAAACCAGCTTTTATAGATATTCTCCTTCAAATCCTTTACATCGTCCTGCACCGTCATATACATGCAGGCGTTGTTTATGGCCAATCCGCCCTGATAGGCCAGAGCCGTCACCAGAAGGACTTCATCTTCGGTGAATTCCTTTGGCCGGCTGCTGTATACATTCAGCACGCCAATGACATTGTCCTTTGATTTAATCGGAACATAAAGCATGGACACAATGCCTTCTTCTTTTTTTTCTTTCTTATATTGAATACCATCGTCCTCAAAAATATTTCTAATGGCGATAATATCTCCTTTCAGGGCTTTCCCGATGTTTTTATCCGCCATAATCGGCCCTTTGTTGAGATATTTTTCGCTCAAACCGAAACTCGCGACCATCTTCACTGTGCGTGTGTTTTCGTCAAGCAGTCTTATGGAAGCAGCTTTGATATTCAGATCTTTTACCAGATCCCGAGTCATGGTCTGCAATATAGTTTTGACATCAAGACTTGATGATATACTCGCGGCCAGTTTCAGAAATATCTGTGAGTGGTTGCGCAGTTTTCGAATCAGGTTATTATTTTGAATTGCGGCGCCGCCCTGCTCGGCCAGAATAAACAGAAAATCTATTTCCTCTTTGGTGAATTTGCGGATATTTTTTGTGTAGAGACTGAGAATCCCCAGCATTTCGCCTTTATCCATAACAGGCAGGGACAAAATCGAACTGATGCCTTCCGCTTTTTTCGCTTTATGATTCAACAACCGCTTATCTGTTGTGGCGTCTCTAAAATACATATAACCGTCTTTCAGCAATTGCGGACTGATCTTGACGGCGTGAGCTGTTCCCGCGTGGATGTATTTTTTGGAAAGTCCGATCTGGGCCACCGCGACATTGCGTATGGAATCCTGCGAATCTTCCTCATTCAGAAAAATGACTGCAGCCTTGGCTTTTAATGTTTCCACCGCCGAAGAAACAATCAAGTTGAGTATCCTGTCCTGATCATCTGTCGCAGCCAGTTCCCGAATTAATTTGCTTAAACTGCGAAAATATCCTTCTTGCGTTGACATATTCTTATCTCCCTTTTCCATAAGGCTTAAATATTTTTTGGATGACTAATAATTTATATTTCCTACGCTGTTCCTGATCGTTTATTTTTAGCGCCTCCGACTCTTTTTTCTTTTTTAGCAGACTTTTTCCTGACAGTCTTTCGCTTGACTTCCGTCTTCGAAGCGACAATATCTTCTTTATCGCGATCTTTCAGCCATTGGACAATTTTAGGCGCGAATAATTTTTGGAATTTAGAACTCACATAAATGCCGATGTGTCCCGTTTCCAGACAAACATCCTCAACGTCCTTGCTTCCAACCGCTTTGGAAAGCATATTGCAGGCCGTAGGCGGCACCAGGTGGTCATACTCGCCGAAAAAATTCAAAAGCGGCATTGTCAGCTTCTTTAAATCGACGCGCTTGCCGTCCAGAAACATCTTGCTTTGAATCAACAAATTTTTCTTATAGCAGTCTTCAACGAATTGACGAAAGGTTTCTCCGGGAACGTCGGGACTGTCAAAAATCCAGCGTTCCATCCGCACGAAGTTTTCCACAAATTCCTTGTTGTCCATATTTTCCATAAAACCGACGTATTTGTCTATCATCAAGCGCGCGGGATTGAGCAGAAGGAATCCTAGATTCATCAGGTCGCCGGGAATATTGCCGAATGTACGAATCATCCGATCCACGTCGACATCTTTCATCCATATATGCAGAAGCCCTTTGTCCGTGTCAAAATTGGATGGCGTAACAGTGGTGATAAGATTTTTTATTTTATCGGGATGAAGCGCGCAATACATTATGCTAAACGATCCACCCATGCATATGCCCATCAGGTTGATTTTGGGGATATTATGTTTTTTACGGATGAAATCGACGATATTATTCATGTAGCCGTTGACATGATCGTCAATCGTTAAAAATTGGTCTTTGCGCTTGGGGTATCCCCAGTCCACCATGTACAGATCGATGCCTCCTTCAAGAAACGTTTTGACAACGCTCCTGTCCGGTTGTAAATCCAGCATGGTTTCGCGGTTGATCAGCGCGTAAACGACCAGTAGCGGCGCCTTTAACTTATTTTCAGCGTTTTCATTGCGGGAGTAGTGCTTAAGCTTGACCCGGTCTTCTTCATACACAATTTCATAAGGCGTCGAGCCGAGTTCATAGTTGAGCTGACCCTGCAAAATTTCGGATGCCTTGTAAACGCGCTGCTGTGCCTTTTCCGCGTCTTCGGACATTCTTTCCAGGATCAGATCCAGGGGAATTTTTGATGAATTCATAAGAAAATCTTCACTCCGAAAAATTTTGGTCGCTGACCATCAAATATCAGTAGACCGGCTACTTAACGACAGTCAGAGTGTTCGGCAAAATATCAAGTTGTTTTTCGAGTTTGTTTACCCTCTTTTTAAGCAGGTGGAACTCCTTGTATAAATCATCAATTTCCTTATGCGTCACAATAGGCAGCAATTGGAATAAATCTTCCAGGGTTTTATTCCTGACAATGATGAAATCATTCATCTGATTGAGCGTGCGATGCAGCACATCAGTGTATTCCTTCGATTTGAACAGATTGATGTAATGGCCTTCCAGAATCTTTATCCATATCGCGTAACTTTCTTTTGTTTCCTTGGGAAGATTCCCTTCTTCGGCCATCTGCTGGAGTTTCTCCTCAAAAACCTTGAAAGACTTTTCCATCGGTAAATAAAGGACGGAAAAAAATTCAGCCAGCATCGTTTCAAAGAGATTGTGCTTATCCAGCATTTCATTGAATCGTTCCTGATAAAAACGGGCAGGTCCCAGAGGAGGAATTTTAAGGTACTGCCGCAATTCTTTTTCGTAAATATCCTTCAGCGATTCAAATACTTCCTGATCCAGATTGTCGAATTTATACGCTTCAGTGCTTTTACCGATCTTGCCTGCTTTTTCTATCAAATGATTTTGTATTTGAAGAGCCGCGTCAAAACCTGAATTGGCCATTTTAAGGAGAATTTCCGGCAGAGCGATAAAGGTATTACCCACAGCGGAGGCGGATTCCGGCTCGCTCATCATCCGGGAGAAAGATTTGAGCAGATTTAAATTTACATCCAACTGCTTTGCAAAGCGGTTGGATGAGGAGCTTTGTGTATCGAGGGCATTATCCGGGCTTGGCGGCACTGCTTTAGCCATATTGAGCCACATATCCAAAGCTGTCTGCAACCATGGAAAAACGGAAGATTCTTGAAATGGATTTTGTTTGTCTTCGTCAGCCATTTTTCACCTCACGTTGAAAAACTATTAAAAAAAGCGCCCCTTGACTGTTAAAAAATCATGTTTAATTTAGTTACGAGTATAATATTTGTCAATATCATTTCCGGAATTACATATGAAAATAACGTATTATGAAACTTAATCAGTGAAGATATTTTGTTGAATTATGGACGGATTAAAATATGCTTAATGAAAATATCACTAAGATCACGCCGGACGAACTAATGAATGTCTTCGGTTTTTCTCCTGCCGATAATACGGAAAACCTTACGACAGCCATGCCCTGGAAAAGCAAATTAATCGGTCAGCAGATCAGAAGTTTGTTCGATTATAAAAGAGCCCTTGATTCCGTCAGCAAGGAGATGTGGATGTTCGGCCCTCTGGCGATTGCCGCATCCTGGCAAAGCGCGATGCTGGATTTGATGTTACGGCCTGTCAAAGCAAGCGCGCGCCTGGCCGTCGGCGCGTCCAGGAATCCTGATGCCATTGCCGATATGAACGGCTGGATATACAAAAACTATTCCCGGCTTCTTTATACTTTAACAGGTTTTTTTATTAAAGACGGAAAATTCAACCGGGAAAAAGCCCGGATGATTTGCACAACGTCAAAAGGTCAAGAATTTTTAAAAAACTATATGGATGAGTTTTCCCAACTGGAATATCAATACAATAATATCGGGTTGACGCGCCTCAAAGCCATGAAAGAGCTCTTAAAGTGCCTGGTGGTTTTGATCACGGAACAAACTTTTGCCAATGGCGATTTGCCTTTCGCAAAAAAGAAGCCGGATGGAACATTGATCAATTCTTTTGATGATTACCTTGCGGAAAATCGCGTCCGTCTGGAAAATCTTTATGACGCCAACGCTTTTGACATTAAAGAATATTCCGAACGATCAACATCCGGCAATATCGGTTTTTCAGCTTATGAATATGTCGAAGGATCAAAAATTCATCAGGTGAGTTTGCGCCATTACATGATTCCTCAAGGCATTAAACCCAACGGCAAAATTATATATATGGCGACACCGCTCATTAACAAACCCGAACTTTTCGACCTTGCTCCCGGCAAGTCTGTGATCGAAGCTTTACTTAAAAAAGGTTATGTCATTTATATGATTGATCATGGTGATCCGGGCTGGGAGGAAACCGGGTTGGGACTTGATTTTTATGGAAAAACGATTCCTGATCTTTATTTCGACATCATCAAAAAGAGGCACCCGCAAAACGAAATATATGTAATGGCCTATTGCATGGGCGGCACACTCATGTTGCCTTATCTTGCCAGGCGGGCAGAAGAGCTTCTCGCTGCCGGCAAGCCGATGGATATAAAGAAAATAGCTCTGTTGGCTTCACCGGTGAAGTTTGATGACGAAGACAGCGGTCATTTCGCGATTCGCTCACTCATCCGCAACGATTATGATCCCTACCTGATGGGAGAACTCTTCGGCGCGGTTAATATTCCGCCGCAGGTGATTGAATCGGGTATGAATGAAATACAGCCCGGCGTCCAATATACGGTCGTTTTAGGTTTTTACAGCCGCGCGGAAACAAAAGAATCGATTATAGACGCGGCGCCTTTTCTTTACTGGCTGACACATGGAACTAAATTCCCCATAACCGCTCATATTCAATGGATTCAAAATATATTCATAGGCAATCAGATTTATGAAGGGAAATATTGTCTTCCCTCCACTAATCCTGAATTCGATGGAAAGCCAGTCAACATGTCCATATTGAAACAGGCGGGGGTCAGAATTTTTGATTACAAAGGTTCAAGAGATCCCATAGCGCCCGCGGGTTCTTGCGTGGCCGGTGAGACGTGGGGACAGGTGGATAAAAGTAATGTCAAGTTCACCAGCAAGAGCCTCAATCGAACCATTGAGAAAAATATCGGGCATATTTTTGTCGTCAGCCGTAAATTGCTTGCTGAATTCCTTGCCCTGGTCGAAGATTTTTATCAGGAACCATCGTTGAATCAGCCGGTTGCTTTAAACAAAAAAAATAAGCCGGCTCGAATGCGGTCAAAAAAATTGTAGATATTAAAGATTTCAGGTGGGGAGGTGACCATGGGGCATTGCGGCCAACAGTATTATACAGGTAGTAGTTTTTACCTGCTACTTATCTATCATTCTATTCTCATTGCTATTTAGTATTTAGTGGATTAATTTTGCGGATATAGAAAGTTTTCAAGATTTAATGAAAAGATCAAAATAATATTTTTTTCAAAAAAAGGAGGCAACAATGGACAACAAGCAAATAGTGAAACAGATTATGGATTTGCACAAGGCAGCGCTTGATAACAGCTTTTCAACAATGGCAATATTTCATAATCAGGCGGAAAAACTTTTAAAGACTTTCATCGACAATAACCCCGGTATGGGAGATGAGGGCAAAAAGGTTATGAACCAGTGGTTCGATGTGTACAAGAAGGCTCGTGACGATTTCAAGAAGGCCCTGGATGAGGGACACTCCAAGATAGAAGAATTTTTAAACTCCGACCCAAAGGACATGTTTAAGGATCAAAATGAAAAGATATTCAATGCTTTCTTAAACCAGGCAAACTGGATGCCCCAGGATTTCAAGAAAGGCACAGAAGAATTGACTAATATGTATAAAAAAGGCTATGACGAATTCAAGAAATATGCCGATGAGAATATGAGTCACATGAAAGACTTTTTCTCTATTGCGGGGAAGCAGAAGAAATAAGTCTGTATACCCGACTTGATTGAAGAGACTATCGATTGCATCACAAAATCGACAGCCGTAAAGAATGTTTTACCTATTGTGTAAAGGCTTTACTTCGGCGGAAAGTCGTACTATCCTGACGATGGCACTAGTGGCCTGTAAGCTCGGCTTCGGAATGATACTATATATCATCTCTATTGACCATGCCACAAGTTGCCCATCATGTTGTACAGGCCGGGCTAAAGCGATTTGAGAATATTTATGGAAAAACAACTTGATAATAAGCATATTCAGCAATGGTCCGATTGGCAAAACTATCTGAGCGAATACCTTGTGGATTCCGTTCAACGGTCGATTATTTTCACGGATATTCTCCGTAAAAGAGGCAACAACTACATCGAACATATCCGTAGCGGCCAGCCACCGGTGCTGGCTTTTAATTATGAAATGATCCTCGATGCCAATACTTTTAAGCATCCATGCAATTACGCACTGGTCAGAATTTCGGAGCGCCGTAGTAAAGATTTACCTTTAGATGATAGTCATCGCCATCAAAAGATCAAGGAAAGTTTAACCAAACCCAAAAGGCCCATCGTGATCATTGATCCTCGCGCCGGTCACGGCCCCGGTATCGGGGGGTCGAAACGCGACTCGGAAATCGGCATGGCGCTGGATTACGGACACCCGGTTTATTTCGTCCTGTTTTACACAGATCCCATCCCCGGCCAAACCCTGCCTGATGTTATTGAAGCCATGGAAATATTCTTTGAGAAGGTTGCCGAATTAAATCCCCACGCCGATGCGCCGGCTATTATTGGCAACTGCCAGGCAGGATGGGCCGCCGCACTGGCTTGCGCGGACAAGCCCGGCATCGCGGGACCTCTGGTGCTCAATGGCGCGCCCTTGTCTTACTGGAGCGGCGTTGCCGGTATCAATCCCATGCGCTACAAGGGAGGACTCTTTGGCGGCGTGTGGGTCAATTCATTTTTCAGCGATTTGGGCAATGGCGTGTTTGATGGCGCGAATCTGGTTCTGAATATGGAGCTTTTGAATCCGGCCAATACATACTGGACAAAGCAGTATAATGTGTATTCTCAGGTGGACACTGAGGAGGAACGCTATCTCAACTTTGAAAAATGGTGGGGCGGATTCTTTATGATGAACACTGATGAGATTCATTATATTGTCCGCAATCTCTTTGTCGGCAACAAATTGGAGCGCGGCGATTTGGAGTTGCATGAAGGGCAAAAGCTCAGCCTTAAAAACATTGAAAGTCCGATTCTGGTCTTTGCGTCGCTTGGCGACAACATAGCGCCTGCCCAGCAGGCGCTCAACTGGATTCCCCGTGTTTATGACTCCGTGGAAGATATCAAACGGCACGGACAGGTCATTATTTACATCGTTCACAAGGATATCGGTCATTTAGGCATTTTCGTCGCCGGTTCCGTCGCCAAGAAAGAACATAAACAAATTATCGGCCACTTTGACATGATTGATTTTCTACCGCCCGGTCTCTATGAAATGGTGATTGAAGGCGATGTCAAGAGCGGAAAATTTTCCACACAATTTGAACCGCGCACGTTTACTGACATAGCCGCCTATGACGATGGCGAGGCGGACGAACAGGATTTCAGCGTCGTTGCCAAAGTATCAGAGAACAACGACAACATTTATAAGCTGCTGATGCGTCCGTGGGTAAAATTCTGGACGACGGAACTTTCTGCGGAAATTATCCGCTACCTGCATCCACTGCGCATGCAAAGATTTTTATTTGCCGATATCAATCCTCTGATGCGCCTGGTCAAAAATTATGCGCCTACCGTCCGCGAGAACCGCAAGCCCGCATCGGCGGATAATCCCTTTTCGGCCATGGAAAAAGAATTTTCTACATTCACCGAAAACATGCTTAATATGTATCGCGATTACCGTGATTTTGGCCAGGAACTATTGTTTCGACAGACTTACGGCAACTATTGGCTGCAGCTTTTTGTCCCGCCATATGAAACAGAACCGGTCGTAAATGTGCCGGAACATGAAAGAGCCGACTATGACAAGCGACTCCAGGCCATGGAAGAAGGAGGTCATGCCGCGGGACTGATCCGTATATACATGGCTGTGGCAAACGCCAACAAGGACATCAAACGGCTGCATTTTGAGCTCGCTGATAAAATCGCCAAAACACACAAGGTATTGAGCAAAATACGTCCGTCAATATTCAAAAAAATCATGCATGAACAGACTGCCCTCCTTCAGGCGAACGAAGATAAGGCTATTGAAACCCTATCTGTGCTGATCAAGGACAAGCACGATCGCATGGACGCATTGAGTATCGCCCGCAGGCTGTGCTTAGTGGACGGCGTTTATAATGACTGCGAAAAGAGTATGATAGATAAGATTAAAAAGGGATTGAAACTATAATTCCATTTAACCGGATTAATTTATATTCTCTTTAGCGGAATGCGCTTCTTCCACGAAATATTCTTATGATATAAATGCAAAATAAGATTCAGGCAGGAAAGGAGCTCTGCATATGAACAGCCATGCCATTGTCAGTCCCGTCATTGAAGATATCAAGAAGAGGATGAAGCGGGGAAAGATTGTCTCACTGACTGAGGCCGTGCAGGTGGTCCGATCCGGTGACACACTGGCTTTCGACGGTTTTGTGGGCAGCTGCATACCGGAGGAACTGATCATCGGCCTGGAAAAACGTTTTCTGGAAACCGGTGAGCCCGGAGATCTGACGCTGATTTACGCTTCCGGGATCGGCGATGGAAAAGAGAAGGGCACCAATCGTCTGGCTCATACCGGGCTCTTGAAGCGGGTCATAGCCGGCCACTGGGGTCTAACGCCGAAGCTGCAGAAGCTGGCCCTTGACGGCAAGATTGAAGCATACAACCTGCCCCAGGGTGTATTGACTCATCTGTTCCGTGATATAGCGGCAAACAATCCCCGGACGATTTCACGGGTCGGTCTGGGAACTTTTGTGGATCCGAGAAACGGCGGGGGAAAGATTAATGCCGCCACCACCGAAGATCTGGTGGAAATCATTCATTTTGACGGGAAAGAATGTCTGGCCTACAAGACCTTCCCGATCCAGATCGCCTTCCTGCGGGGAACAACGGCTGACATGGATGGCAATATCACCATGGAAAAGGAGTTAGTCACACTGGATGTCCTTTCCATTGCCATGGCTGCCAAAAATTCCGGCGGTATCGTTATCGTCCAGGTAGAGAGGATCGCCGATCGCAATGCCCTGAATAGCCGGCAAGTCAAGATTCCGGGCATTCTGGTTGATTGTGTCGTGGTGGCCAGGCCGGAAAACCATCAACAGACCTATGCAACCCCATACAATCCCGCGTTCAGTTGCGAGTTTAAAGTTCCCGTCGACAGCATCGAACCCCTTAAAATGGATTGCCGCAAGATAATCGCCCGGCGCGCGGCCTTCGAACTCCAGCCTAACATGGTCATCAACCTGGGAATCGGCATGCCTGAAGGCGTGGCCAGCGTTGCTCATGAAGAGGGAATTTTCGAATACCTGACCCTGACAACAGAGGCGGGCTCCATCGGAGGCATTCCGGCAGGGGGACTGAATTTCGGCGCCGCAACGAACATGGACTGCCTCATCGATATGCCCTACCAGTTTGATTTTTATGATGGCGGAGGCCTTGATCTGGCTTGTCTGGGTCTGGCACAGATGGATCGGCACGGCAATGTCAATGTAAGCCGCTTCGGGCCGCGAATAGCGGGATGCGGCGGGTTTATCGACATTACCCAGAACTCGCGAAAAATAATTTTTGCGGGGACCTTTACGGCAGGCGATATGGAAGCAGCCGTCGAGGACGGCAAACTTTGCATCATTAAGGAGGGAAGCTTGAAAAAGTGCCTCCACGACGTGGAACAGGTAACTTTCAGCGGAAAAACAGCGCGGGAAAATCGGATGCACGTTTTTTATGTGACGGAACGCTGTGTCTTTACACTGACTCCTGAGGGGGTAGAACTGATCGAAATCGCTCCCGGCATTGATCTGAACAAAGATGTTTTATCCTTAATGGACTTCCGGCCCATCATCAAAAAACTGCGCCTGATGGACGAGCGGATTTTCAAACTGCCCGTCATGGGACTCAAGGAAGACCTCTTCTATATTCCCATCCCGGAACGCATGAAATACGATCCGGAGACTAACGTCCTCTTTAATAACTTTGAAGGGTTGGCCATCAGAAAGAAAGAAGATATTGAGGAAATCAGGCATCGGGTAGAAGAAATCTGCCGGCCTCTCGGCAAGCGGGTCAAAACTATCGTCAATTATGACAACTTTTCCATTATTCCGGAACTCGAAGATGATTACATTAGCATGGTTAAGTATGTGGTGTCCGAGTTCTATACTGATGTGACACGCTACACGACGAGCGCGTTCCTGCGAATGAAACTTGGAGACGAACTGAAAAGCCGTGGACTGGCTCCGCACATCTTTCAATCGAAGGAGGAAGCAAAAAAAGCCCTGGGCTGAATTGATGCGTGAGGAGAACGTCTATTGATTTGTTACTATATTATAAGTGAACCTGAAGGGATGGTTCTATTATATTGCCCCAATATTAATAAATACAATGAGGTCTTTCGTGAATATAATTGTCTGTATTAAACAAGTGCCGGGTGTAACGGATGTTAAAATTAATCCTGAAACCAATACATTAATCCGTGAAGGTGTATCCAGCATTATCAATCCCTTTGACATGTATGCTATTGAAGAAGGTCTTCGTATTAAGGAAAAATTCGGGGGCAAAGTTAAAGTTATTTCCCTTGGCCCTCCGCAATCAATTAATGCTCTTAAAGAAGCCGTAGGAATGGGAGTGGATGAGGCCATACAGCTTTCCGACGTTGCTTTTGCCGGTTCGGATTCGTGGGCGACAGCATATACTCTTGCTCTGGCGATCAAAAAAATGGGCATTTTCGATATCATTTTGTGCGGGAAACAGGCCATTGACGGAGATACAGGACAGGTAGGTCCGGGCATTGCCAGCCAACTCAACATTACTCAACTCACTTATGTTTTCAAGATTGTTAAGCTGGAACCGGTATCCGGTACGATTACGGTGGAACGCCTTCTGGAAGAAGGTCGGGAAATCGTGGAAGCCAAATTACCCGTTCTACTCACTGTAGTGAAGGATATCAATCAGCCGCGCGCGGCAACACTTTTCCACATTCGCCGTGCCGCCCGGCTAAAGATTCCATTATGGACTGCCGCTGATTTACCCGAAGCAGATCCGCTAAAGTTAGGTCTCGCTGGCAGCCCGACAAAGGTGATAAAGATTTCCAGCCCGCCCAAACGTGAAGGACTGCTTGACTTGATTAAGACCGATAGCGTCGAACATTCCGCGGCAATGCTTGCCGATAAAATTATCGCTGAAAAAATTCTTTAAGGAGAAACAATGCCTCTGCTGGAAGTAGATAAAGACAAGTGCATCGGCTGCGGCGGCTGTATCGAAGCCTGCCCGCTGGGAGCGCTTAGTCTGGTGGATGATATGGCAGTGGTTAATGATAAATGCACGGCCTGCGGAGCATGCCTGCTTGCGTGTCCGGTGCACGCGCTCAATCTGCCGGATGCGCGTCCGCGGAAATCTTCGGAAAATCTTGCTGCTTACAGTGGTGTATGGATCTGGATGGAACAGTTCCATGGCCGAACCGGCAGCATTTCTATAGAGATGCTGGGTCAGGGCCGAAAGCTGGCCGATACGCGCAAAGTCGCGCTTACCGCGTGCGTGCTGGGACACAATGTGGAACATATTACAAAAGAAGCAATTTCTTTCGGAGCAGATCGTGTTTTTTGGGTGGACGATCCCAGTCTTGCCGATTACACCACAGCGCCTTATGCGAGCACGTTGATTAGTCTGATCCGCGAGTATAAACCGGAGATATTCCTGCTGGGCGCAAGTGCTCGTGGACGAGATCTTGCCGGTTCAGTCGCTTCAGTTCTCTACACAGGGCTTACCGCCGACTGTACAGGGCTTGAAATTGATCCGGAGAATGGTTTATTGCTGCAGACGCGTCCGGCCTTCGGCGGCAACATCATGGCTACAATAATTTGTCCCGATCATCGTCCGCAGATGGCTACAGTGCGCTATCGCGTATTTGAAATGCCCGTTGCCGATGACAAGCGTCAGGGACAGGTCATTTCAATCAAAGCCGCCATGAGGCCGGAGCAAATTACGGCGCGTGTCATAGATTCCATTCTGGAAAAAGATGAGGTTAACTTAGCTGAAGCCCGCGTTATTGTGTCAGGCGGACGCGGCGTTGGTGGCCCCGCCGGTTTCGAGACGATCCGCAAACTGGCGGAAATATTAGGCGGGGCGGTGGGATCATCGCGCGGCGCTGTGGATGCGGGATGGATATCCTATGCCCATCAGGTGGGACAGACCGGCCGCACAGTCCGTCCCGACCTGTATATCGCCTGCGGTATTTCCGGACAAATACAGCATCTGGCGGGTATGAAGACATCCAAAGTGATTGTTGCCATAAACAAGAATCCTGACGCGCCTATTTTCAATATTGCCAATTATGGCATTGTTGGTGATTTGTTCCAGATTGTTCCGGCCTTGACGGAACAATTTAAAAAGAAGCTGCACCCTTAGCATGTGGCGCATTCACAGTAAGTAATTAAAAACAATTGTCCATTAATAGAAAACCTGGAAAATAATCCGTTCTACGCGCACATTTAACGCCAACAGAGCGGCCGTAAGTATTCTGTAAAGATAGTAGGAAATACCTGCCAATTTTCTTTCAATTAACTATCATTGCTAAAGATAAAAAAGATAATTAAATAAAAAGCATGGAATCATCTCAAAAGCACAGGAGAGGCAGGCTGTTTATATGATACAGAACATGGCTTGCATTTATAAACATGAATATTAAAGACAATAAGAAAGGAGAACGCATCATGACAACAGAAAATTTTATTAAAGGATTGATCATTGGCGGCGTCGCCGGCCTTGCGGTAGGCATTCTTTATGCTCCAAAGAGCGGGAGGGAGATCAGGAAGCAGATATCCGATTCAACGGAGGAAATATTAAACAAAGCCAAGATACAGTATGAGGACACTCGTAAGAAAATAGCGGAGATCGCAGAGAGCAAAAAGGAATCATACCATGAGAGAAAGGAGCGGCTGAAAAAGGCTGTGGACGCCGGTGTCGAAGTCTACAAGCATGGAAATACGGAAATGCATCACTCTTAGGCTTTATGGTTCATCACCGGATCGCTGCAAGAAGCGAAGGCCGCGAAAATATGCCGCGCTGTAATCATGCCGCGCGCGAAAAGATATCGTCTCGGCTATCAGGCGGGGTGTCATGAATTACACGTAATTCTTATACCGCAGTCGAACGGATGCCGGACGACGTCTTGCGAAAGATATAAAGAACTATCGCGGACGCGATGCTGTCATTTTTGCAATACCGCGCGGAGGCATCCCCGTGGCCGTTGAGGTCGCGATGGCGCTTAAGTGCGACCTTGACATTATCGTATCGCGAAAAATTCCCATACCTTTCAATATGGAAGCGGGGTATGGCGCCGTAACTGAAGATGGGATCATTGTCCTTAATGAACCCATGGTGCGTGAGCTGCAATTGACCCGGGAACAGATTAAACACCATGCTCAAAAAGTGATGGCCGCTGTCCATTCTGCCAAGCGGAAATAAGCGGTGTCTGGTCATAGAAAATACAGGTGGCGAGTCATGAATCCATCCGATTCCCTGTCTATCGTTAAATCTTTGATGCTCGATTTTGCCGACAGGACAGGTCTTTCGACATCCGGGAAAGAAACCCGGCGTTATCTCTGGACTGACGCTTTTGCCGTCTTTAACTTTCTTGAACTTTATCGGCAGACCCGGGCGAATGAATTCAGGCAACTGGCTCTGACTCTTATTGATCAGGTTCATGAGACGCTGGGCCGTTATCGGCAAGACGATGTCCGCCGGGGATGGATCAGCGGACTTACCGAAAAAGAAGGCCGCAGGCATCCGACGGCGGGAGGCCTGCGCATCGGAAAGCCTCTGCCTGAACGTGGCCCAGATGAGGTCTACGACGACCTTAGCGAATGGGATAAGGATGGCCAGTATTTTCACTATCTGACGAAATGGATGCGTGCCCTCCACCGGACAGGCGAGGTTACAGGCAACACGAATTATAATTGCCTCGCGCGGGAACTGGCACAGGCAGCTCATGCCCGATTCACCTACACACCGTCTGCGGGTGGATCGCAGCGCATGTTCTGGAAAATGAGCATTGATCTGACCCGGCCGCAGGTGTCCTCAATGGGACATCACGATCCCCTGGATGCTCTGATCACTTATTATGAACTGCTCGGGAAATCACAGACGGAAGATGCCTGTCCTGATCTGAAAAAAGAAATTAATGAAATGATAAATATGTGCCGAAATCAGGATTGGACGACCGATGATCCTCTTGGCCTGGGAAGTCTTCTTGCCGACGCCTGCAGGGTGGGACAATTAACGGCAAAAGGCGTCACGACCTCCCCCGAGTTGTTGGAAAACCTTGTTGCTTCATCACTGGAAGGCCTGGAATCATTCTTGCAGAGAAGTCCGCTTGACTTGCCTGCGAGCCATCGGCTGGCTTTTCGTGAGTTCGGTCTTTCCATCGGTCTGAGGGCGGCCGCGAAACTAAAAACTGTTATGGCAGAATCTCCCCGCTCCTTCAGTATCTCCTCCGTCGCGCGTCAGTTAGAAAAGATTCTTCGATTTGGCGCGTTGGCCCCAACCATCGAAGGTTTCTGGCTGACTCCCGATCATCAGCGAGCCGGCACATGGATTGAGCACCGTGATATCAACGATGTTATGCTGGCAACTTCTCTGTTACCGGAAGAATTTTTATCTGTATAAATGATTTACAAACCCTATGGATAGTGGTCCCTGCGGGTCGCTCCATTTAAGTGTTCAGGGCGACGACTGGATAATTCAACTGAAATGCCGATTTTTTCTACTCTCAAATTATATTTGTACATTATCATCTTTTAGCAAAGTGGTAGGCATTGCCTACCATTCCCCTTACAATTAATCAGTATTGTTTTCATTCAGCTCTTATATTATTTTGAAATCAAAAAATGAATCTTCAGGGAAAGATAGCGCCAACAATGATTGGAGTCTGATTCAAAATGAAAAATAATAAAAAGGAAAGGAGAACGGAAACATGAAGGTCCTAATCGTTTATTACTCCATGTATGGTCACATATATAAGATGGCTGAAGCGGTGGCTGATGGTGTAACACAGGTCAAGGGTGCCGAAGTGAAAATGTATCGTGTGCCGGAAACTTTGCCCGATGACGTTTTAAGGAAAATGGGGGCATTAGACTTTCAAAAGACAACTGCTAAAATTAATACTTGTACTGCGGATGATTTGGTTTCCGCTGATGCAATTATATTTGGCACGCCGACGCGTTTCGGCAATATGTGTGGTCAGATGCGGCAATTTCTCGATTCTACCGGAGGAATTTGGGCCAAAGGACTTCTTGTAGGTAAAGTGGGAAGCGTATTTACCAGCTCGGCGACACAGCATGGTGGTCAGGAGTCAACGATCCTGAGCTTCCATATTACATTACTCCATCAAGGAATGATCATCGTAGGTCTTCCCTATGCTTTTGAAGGGCAAATGCGCATTGACGAAATCACTGGTTCATCTCCTTACGGCGCGTCAACAATTGCCGGCGGTAAAGGTGAACGAATGCCCAGCGAAAACGAATTGCTGGCGGCAAGATACCAGGGTAAACATGTTGCCCAAATTGCCGCAAAATTGGCACAATAAGATAAATATTATAATCAATATAAAGGAGGTTTTTTATGAATCCGAATACAAAGGATCAGGAATGGAAGGCATTGCAGTCTCGTATAAATAAATTAGTTGGCCATTTTTTGAAAGAGGATTTCCCTGCTATTGAATACAAAACAAGTATTGCCGGTCTTTTGCAATTACCGTTACAATATAGTGAACAAAATGTCGAGGAAATAACATAGAAACAATATTGACAAAATATTATCTGTTAAAATGAGGCTGGGGATAGATTATAAGTTTTGTTCATATAAAATTATAATCAAAGCCACATTGTGCATCAGTTTACAGCAACAAAAAACAATTTGATAAAATTTAAAAAAGAAGGTGGAGAAAATGATTGGAGAAAAAATAAGAAACGCGATGAATGAACAGATCAAGCATGAGATGGAATCGTTCTATATCTATTTATCGATGACTGCCTATTTCCACGCGCAGAATCTTGACGGCATGGCGCATTGGATGCGCTGTCAGGCGCATGAAGAAATGATCCACGCCATGAAGTTTTATGATCACATTCTTGACAGAGGCGGCGTGGTGACGCTTTTGGATTTGAAGCAGATTAAAACAACATGGAAAAAACCGCTGGAGGCCTGGCAGGATGCTTATGAGCATGAAAAATTTATTACAGAGAAAATTAAAAATATAACCAAGGTTTCACGCGAAGAGAATGACTATACCTCCGAACCGCTGCTGTCCTGGTTTCTAAATGAGCAGATTGAAGAAGAAAAAAATACGGAAAAAGTTTCCCGCGAACTGGCGATGGTGGAAACCTCCAAAGAAGGCATTTTAATGCTGGATCGGGAACTGGCCACTCGTATCTTTACTGCAGGATCACCGCTTGATCCGGCGGCGTATAATGTTGTTGCATGATGCAGTTGTAAATCAGTTATCAGAAACATTTAAAGCTCATCAAAATTCAAATGTGGTGAGCTTTTTTACTTATTTTAACCCTTCGAAGGGCAGTGTCTTATCATTTTTCATTGTTAAAAAATGATAGATTTATCCTACACTATCTGGTAAAAATATCCGATACATGGTGAATGTCTCGCCTCGATAAGAGATATTATTAAATTCTGGATTGGGATTAATGCCGCGGCTCAGTAAATAGTTAATAATAATTATGGACTGCTTGATTGAGGTAATTGGCAATGCGTGATAAATTACATATTTTAATTCTTGAAGATATGGAAGCTGATGCTGAATTAGTGGAAGATGAATTAACGCAGGCCGGATTTAAATTTGATGCCAAACGAGTTGCCGGCAGGTCTGCGTTTATCAAAGAACTGGTAGAATTTTCACCGGATTTGATTCTTGCCGATTATTCTCTTCCCGGTTTTAGTGGTCAAGCGGCACTGAAAATCGTTGTGGATAAATCCGTTGACATACCCTTTATATTTGTTTCCGGAGCATTAGGCGAGGAATTGGCCATAGAATTGCTGAAAAAAGGCGCAACAGATTATGTATTGAAAAATAAGCTTTCCCGACTTGTGCCTTCGGTCAGGCGCGCGCTTAATGAATTGGCCGAGCGTAATGAGCGTAAAAAAGCGGAGAATGAATTGCGGCTAAAATCAAAAAGTCTGGAAGAGGCCAATACCGCCTTGAGGGTATTATTGCAGCACCGGGAAGAAGACAGAACAGCAATGGAAGAAAAAGTTATAACCAATGTTAAAAAACTCGCCCTACCCTATATAGAAAAACTAAAGACGCTTAAATTAAATGAAAATCAGTTGGCTTATGTAAAAATAATAGAAGATCATCTTAAAGATATCGTCTCGCCTTTTCTACGCAATCTAACAATAGAACATTTAGATTTCACGCCTCGAGAAATTCAAATTACATCATTGGTTAAGGAAGGCAGAACGACAAAAGAGATTACAGAATTCTTAAATATATCGGCAACCGCTGTTGATTTTCACAGAAAGAATATCCGGATGAAGCTCGGTATCAAAAATAAAAAGACCAATCTCCGCTCATTTCTTCTTTCCATGCCGTCAAAAATTGACGAATAAGATCGTAAAAGGTAGTATATCAGGGACTATTCTATGACTGGATATGATTTTCCCATTAGTAGTGAAGGAAAACATGAATGGAAACAGAAAACATACCAAAGTCGCCGGCGGTGCTCATCCGGCGCACAAAAGCAGCTCTTCATCTTATTCTAAATCGCCCCGGGGTAATTAACAGCCTGACATTCGAGATGTTGCTGGTTATTGCCGATGAAATTGCCAGGGCCGGTTCTGAGGAGGCGGTCAAGCTTATCATTTTCAGCGGAAGCGGTGCAAAAGGTTTTTGCGCGGGCGGTGATATAAAAATTATGTTGCGGGCCGTTATGGAAGACAATATCGAACCGGTAATGCTTTTTTTAAAAGTCGAGAACGACCTTGATCTGGCCATTCATCGTTTCCATAAGCCGGTTGTGGTCTTTGCACACGGCATTACCATGGGCGGCGGTCTCGGTTTGTCTGCCGGCGCGGATATCGTGGTGGCGAACGAAACCACACGCATGGCTATGCCGGAAACCCGGATCGGCTTTTTCCCGGATGTCGGTTCCACCGGTTGGCTGTTCCAAAAATGTGGACGAGGTTATCCCGAATTCCTGGGGCTTACCGGATATGAGCTGCAGGGATCAGAATGCGTACGCATCGGTCTGGCCGATTGTCTGATTCCTTCCACGCGCTTTGATAAGGCGTTTGATGCCTTAATCGAACATTCTCCCAGATTGCCGTCGGACCGCAAGGCCGCAGCCGTAGCACTGACAGAAATCCTCAGCCCTTTCATGCAACCGGATATTCCCGACAAGAAAGATATGGACCAATGGATCGAGACATATTTTGCCGATAAAACCTCGGTGCTTGATCTGCTTAAGGACTTAAAGGCTTGCAGCAATCAAAACGACTTGTGCGAGGGAGTATTCGCCAGGCTTTCGGAGCGCTCGCCCCTGGCGGTGGCGACCACTTTGAAATGCTTGCGCCGCGATGAACATAAAGACTTGGCCGAGGTCTACGAATCCGACCTGTCGGTTGCCCGCTTTCTCATGACCCAACACGATTTCCGCGAAGGCGTGCGCGCCCGGCTCATCGACAAAGATGACCGCCCGCACTGGGATCCTGAAAGCTTCGAACAAGCGACTCGGCTGCTCGATCTTCAAACCACCATAGGCAAAACATGATCATTTAACTTTTTTTTCTTTTTCGGCGGTATTCCGGCGTAGCGTCAATCTGAGCGCTGTTTAGCGTGAAGCAGAACGTTGCTCCTTTTTCCACTTCGCTATTGGCCCACACCCGCCCACCATGTCTGTTGATGATCCGCTGGACAATCGCCAGTCCTATACCTGTTCCCTCGTATTCTTCGTTACTATGCAGCCGTTGAAAAACGCCAAAGAGCTTGTCGTAATGAGCCATGTCGAATCCGGCCCCGTTATCTTTAATACAATAGACCGTTTTATCGGACTCAATATAACTGCTCATTTCGATGATGCTTCGTTTTTGATTTTTTGTAAATTTAACGGCATTGGAAAAAAGATTAAACAGCACCTGTCTTATGAGCGTCAGGTCTCCATATCCGAGCTTTATCTTTGTGATCTTAAAATTGAGTTTGCGTTCCTTATTTGCCGTCCTTATTTCATTCCATACTTCTCTGGAAAGTTTGTCCATATCAATTACGGAAATGCTCATACTGGCTTTTTGTACCCTGGAAAAAGAAAGAAGATTCTCAATCAGAACTGCCATAAGATTGATATTGTCTCTAATCATGTTGAATTGATGTCGTGTTTTCTCATCAAATTTATCTCCCTGCTGTCTTAGAATTATCCTGGAAAAACCGTCTATGGCCCGAAGGGGCGCACGAAGATCATGGGATATAGAGTAGCTGAAACTTTCAAGTTCGCTGTTGATTACCTCAAGCTGGGCCTTGCGCTCTTGCAGTTGTGCCGCCTGCTTCGCCAATTGATCTTCCGCGGCTTTGCGCTCGGTTATGTCGCGCGCCACATGCACGGAGCCAACAGGTTGTCCCTTAGAATCGTAAAGAGGTGTTGTGCTCACAAGAAAATCACCACCGAGAATCGTTTCGTGTATCTCAGCCATATGCTCCCCGCCATCGAGGCAAGTATGGACATGTGGACAGAACTCCGGCGGGCAAGAGAGGCCATGAACAACTTCGTAACATCTGGCACCAATGCATTGGTCAGGCGCAAGGCTCAGACGTTTAGCCATCGCTTGATTCACCCGAACAACCCGATGCTCTTTGTCAAGGATAGTGATAAGGTCAGGAATCGTATCGAAGGTTCGCTCCCATTCTTCCTTTGCCCGGATGATCGCTTCCTCGAAGCGTTTATGTTCAGTGATGTTGCGGAAATATCCGATGATACCTTCGGTCTTCCCGGCGGGACCAAGCTTCGGGACATAAGTTCCCTCGAAATATTCAGGCTCACCACGTGAATTCCGAAGCGATGATTCCAACGAAACAGAATTGCCGGTTTCCAGTACTTTCCGCTTGATCGCCTTGAGTTTATCTGCGTCTCTAAATTCGAGGACGTCATAGTCTGTCTTTCCCAGCATATCGGTTTCGGTAAGGCCGAGTTGCGGATTGATAACAAGCTGGTAGCGCAGATCGCTGTCCTGTACCAGGATATGATCGGGAGTATTGGCGGCAATGACGTGGAAGCGCTCCTCGCTTACCCGCAACGCTTCACGCAATCTGATCGCAATGATGCCGTAAGAAAGATCATTTGCTATTTCGGCAAGCAGCATCTCTTCGTCTCCGGCAAAGGAATCGGGTTCTTTTGAGTAAATAGTTAAAGCGCCGAATGCCTTGCCGCCGGCCGTAAGCGGTAAGACTATCGATGATGCGTATCCTCGTCTGATCGCCTCTTTTCTCCATGGTTCGAACAGGGGATCGGTGAGCATATTTCTGCATATAGCCGGTTTTCCCGTACGGATAGCCGTGCCTGTCGGTCCGCGGCCGCGCTCAGTATCGGCCCAGGTTATCTTCAATGTGTCGATATATCCTTCTTCAAAACCACTATGGGCCACAGGGCGGACGGTTTTTTCCTCATCATCTTCAGCAAAACCGATCCATACCATCGCGTAGCCGCAGTCTTCGACAACAATCCTGCATACCTGTTCCATATAGGCGTGTTCGTCGGCGGCGCGCATCATAACCTGACTGCTTCGGGAAAGCGCCTTAAGTGTCCGGTTGTACTTTTCATTTTCATTCTCTCTGATCTTGCGATCGGTGATGTCACGAATGTTGCACTGGACCACCTTATTATGATCCACAAGGTAAACATTACTGACAATCTCCACGGCAATAGACCGCCCACCACGTGTTTCCAATGGCAAGTCCTCATAACGGTTATATTTGTTATCCTGCAAGGTCTTGAAAGCTTCTTTTGACGCAGCAATGTCCTTGAATACACGGAGTTCCCAGATATGTTTCCCGTATAATTCGCCATAAGAATAACCGAGTAACTCTAACAGGAAGGGATTGACATCAATTACTTTGCCCGTATCGGCATCGAGAATCAGGATACCGTCTTTGGCTGATTCAAAGAGCCGTCGGTATCGTTTCTCGGAATTCTGCAGTAGTGCTTCGGCATGCTTACTCGCGGTTATGTCAATGAATGACGCGACGACGCCCAACATCTGGCCGTCCTTGGAACGGATCGGTGCCGCGCTCGCCGAAATCCACAGTTTATGATCAGGAAAAGTCGCGGCTAAAATCACGTTATGCGAAGTTTCGCCGTGCAGGGCACGTGCCACTGGTATCTCGTCGGTTGGAAACGGCTGCCCTTTCTCCGTCTCCCAACGTATTATACGCGTCCGTTCATCAATCGTCTTATTGAAAAATATTTCCTTTGGCAGCAGCCTGCTCGCGGTATCGTTCATACGAATAGCTTTGCCTGCCATGTTATAAACTATCAGGCCGGTGGCCATCGAGGAAATGGTGGCTTCCAACTCAGCAGTTCTGATCTTAACCTGTTCATCCAGATTACTATGGGCTTCGCGGAGTTCATCTTCCGTCTTCTTGAGTTCTGTGACATCGCGTGCCGCAGCAAAGACACCCTGAACCTCGCCGTTTTCATTCTTATATACTGTTGCGTTATATAGAACTTGAGTTATGATGCCTGAGATGTGTCGGATGGCTAGAGGATAGTCTTTCACCGAACCTTCCAAAAACGCCTTCTGAAAACCCGCTCGCGCCTTTTGGGGTTCAGTAAAGTAATCGGAAAAATCTTTTCCGATGATCTGTTCCCTGGAAACGCCTGTAATTTCCTCAGTAGCCTTATTCACATCCATCACTTTGCCATCAGGACTAATCGTGACCAACGGATCGAGGCTCGCTTCAATGAGGGAACGTGAATAAAGCGATGATGCCTTAAGTTCTTCCTCCGCCTTCTTACGTTCTTTGTGTTCCTGAGCTTCCGCAAGGGCTCTCCGGATGGCCGGCACAAGGCGCTGTTCAAGGCGGCTTTTCAGAACGTAATCCTTGGCTCCCTGGGTCAGGATTTCGATGGCGCGATCTTCACCGACAGCGCCGGTTACCAGAACAAAAGGGACATCGGGACATCTTTTTTTGGCCTCGGCCAGCGCCAAAGCACCATTGTAGCTGGGAAGATCATAGTCGGAGAGAATAAGATCGGGAGAAAATGTTTGCAACTCGTGAACAAAATCATTTCTAGTCATTACTACTTTTGCTGTAAAGACTAGTCCTGCTTCCTTTAGTTCAAACTGCACCAATTCCGCATCAGCAAGGTTATCTTCCAAAATAATTATGCGAAGGGATTCAGCCACAATCTAATCTCCTGAGAGGACAGGTATCAATATATTGTTTTATAAAAAAGCACATTTCGAAAAATACATCAAGTGTGTATTAGGAGAAAAGGTGTTTCCTGAAAATACGTATGGCTAAACAGTTAATACCATTTATATGCATTTTATCTTTTAAAAAAGTGGTAGGCATTGCCTACCATTCCCCTTACAATTAATCAGTATTGTTTTCCTTCATTCCTTGCATTAATTTTATAGTCAAAAGAGGTGAAATTTACAACGTCATTGGCTTATTTTAAAACATTCTTACTAAAGGAGTGTTTATATTGTTTATTCTCAGGTAGCACATTTAAAAAAGTCTGGCCCAGGCAATAAGACGTTGATCAGCATAGCAGTTGATAGCATGTGTTTGTCCGGCATTGACCGGCTAAAAATTAAAATAAAATTAGAAAGGAGATTAAAAATGAAACAAAAAACTTCCGCGGTACGGAAAGGTGGTAAGGCTGACAAGGAAAAGCCCGGCAAAACCGGCTGGCGCTGCAAAGAATGCGGACAGATTCATTATGGCGACGAACCATCGGACAATTGTCCATTTTGTATGTTTCCTCATGCCTCATATTCAGAAGTCGAGCCGGAGGAATAATAAATCAATAGTGCTTTACACATAAAAATGCGTCTTTGCCCTGCATTGGCGGGTCAGAGATTATAAAGGAGATCGAAAATGAAACGTAAAGCTTCCGCGATATGGAAAGGCGGGATAATGAATGGCAGCGGAACAATAAGTTCTGACAGCGGTGTATTGTC
>JBEKMY010000043.1:0-26471 GCA_049523355.1 Smithella sp.
CGAAGCTTGTAAAAATAGGGCGGCATAGTATCATCAAGTTTTTTCTTCCTTGTGCAATTCAATCACGTTTGAATTTGTGGCTTGTTCTATGATCTGCCCGGCCAATGTTGAAGCGTTCTTTAATGCCTCATCTCTTAAATGAGCATACCTTTGAGTCATAACCGGGGATTTATGCGTTAATAGTTTCTGTAAAGTGTATAAATCAACCTTGCCGCTGGAAGCAAGCATTGAAGCGTATGTATGCCTTAAACCATGCAAGGTGCGAAAGTCTGCCGGGATTCCCGCGGCCTCTTTTATCGGATTGACGCGCCGCCCTATATCAACAAAAGCATTCCCCTTGTGAGTTACAAAAACATATTCAGATTTTCGCGGGTGACTTTCTAATACTTTTCGCGCCTGTTCGTTCAATGGGATTTTCTGACTTACGCCGCCTTTGGGATTCCTTATTGAAATAAAACCGCGCTGATTATCAACGTCATTCCATTTCAGCTTGAACATTTCCCCCCGGCGCATACCAGTAAATAAAGCAAGCCTCATCATATCTGCCGCCTGTATGTCCGTTGAATTGTCAATGGCTGCTAATAAGCTCTTTAACTGTTCCGGGGTTAAATCTTCTGTTTTCTGATTGTCCACTTTGACGGGTTCAATCTTAAAGTTTAGATTCCGGCATAATTGCCGCGCCACGCCAAAATGAACTATTCGCTTTAACAATCCTAAAACGTGCTTGACTGTTTGCGGTTTCAATTTCTTCGACAAGCTCACGCGCAAACGATCAACGTCAAGCCTTATAATCTCATGGGGTTCTTTTTCGCCAAAATCCGGCTTTAGGTGTTTTTCAAAATTTGTGCTGTCTGTTCCCAGCGATTTAGAATTTGGTTTGTTCTTTTTGTATTCATCCCATAACCGGGATAAAGTCATTTTCCCGGCCTCTGCTTCTTTCGCGGCCTTTATTTGTTCCCGCCGGTCTTTATTAGAAGGTTCTTTCCCCTTTGAACGTTCGGCGCGAATACCCGCCGCCTTTGCCGCCGTCATGTCCCCCGCGAATTGCTTTCCGGCTTTTTCTTCAATCTTTTTTCCATTGAGGTAATAGATAATATAGAAAACTTTTTCTTTCCCCCTGACTATGTAATAGACACCCGGATATTTCGTCTTTAAACGGTCTTGCTTTGGCATTTTTTTATTCCCCCTTGTCATGCTAAGCTGAAAGTAACTTTCCCCTACACTATCCCCTACATTTACTTTCAATATAAGAATTATTAGAGGTAAGTCAAGGTAAATCTTCTATGCCTTGATAGCATTGAATTTGCGCGGTTTACGTAATTTTAGGTATGAAGAAGTAAAATTAGATAAAAGGTTAGTTTTTAGCTTCCCAAGCTGGACGTCGCCGGTTCGAGCCCGGTCGCCCGCTCCATTTTTAAAGAAACATACGTTAATCTGCCGCAATATTTTTGCTTGCTTTGTCTGCCATGATATGTTAGCCAATTATCAAACCATCGATTATGTTGTATTGATGAGTGGGCAATTGCCCACTTTTTTGTTTTCTGGACTAATATGGATAATGACGTGAAAGAAAAAATCAGGCAGTTATCTGAGCCTGTTGTTGCTTCTGAAGGAATGGAATTGATTCATGTAGAATGCATAAAAATGCATTCACGCTGGATCATCCGGCTTTTTATGGATAAGGAAGGCGGAATTACACTTGATGATTGTGCCAATATAAGCAATCAGTTAGGTGATATTTTTGATATCCGTGATGTGATTAAGAGCGCTTACACGCTGGAGGTTTCCTCGCCCGGCCTGGATAGGCCGATATCGCGCGATCAGGATTTTGTAAAATACAGGAACTCTAGGGTGAATATTAAAACAAGCGAAAAAATAGAAGGAACTAAGAACTTTCACGGTATTCTTCTGGATTACATTGAAGAATCGGGCAAAAAACTGGTTTTGATAGACATAGCGGGAAAAGTTTACCGGATTCCCAGACAGGATGTTGTAAAAGCTAATCTGGCCGATGCCGGATAAATTAGAACGTAGTAGCAATTTTTAAATCAAAGATGATATCGAGGCGACCAGGTGGAGGCGACCAGATGTATGTGATCTACGCCATAATGGCGCAGATCACCGGTAAAGAAAAGAGATGTTTTTTATTGTGCCCCCTTCGGGTGGCACTCCCGTATTTACAGACGTTGAGGAAGCCGAGAGCAACACCAACAAAAATAGAGCTTTGATTTAGAAATTGCTACAGGGAATTAATGCCAGCAGGCTGAAATTCTAATATATATCAGCTAAGAAAAGGGAGGAATTTGTAAATGTTGCCAGAACTTAAACGTCTGATAGAGCAGATGGGTAAGGACAGAGGTATAAATAAGGAAATTATTATCGAAGCCCTTGAAGCGGCAATGCTTACGGCTGCAAGTAAAAAATTTGGACAAAACGTAGAGATCGAAGCCCATTACAATGATGAGACCGGAGAGGTTGAAGTGTTTCAGTTCAAAACTGTTGTCGATAAAGTTTTGGATCGTGAAACACAAATTTCCAAAGAGGAAGCGAGAAAAACTCTTGATGAAGGAGCCGAGCCCGGTGACAGTCTGGGAATGAAAATTGAAACGAGCTCCTTTGGTCGGATTGCTGTGCAAATGGCCAAGCAAATAATTATTCAAAGAGTTAAAGACGCGGAATGCGACAATATTTATGATGAATACAAAGACAGAAAAGGCGAATTGGTAAACGGCTTTGCCCAGAGGTTTGAAGGCGGAAGCATTATCGTCAATCTTGGACGCGCGGAAGGTATTGTGCCTCCGACGGAACAAATTCATCGCGAAACTTATAAACGCGGCGAAAGAATCCGCGCTTATATTGTTGAAGTAAAAAAGAACGCCAAAGGATTGCAAATAATCCTGTCCCGCACGCACCCGTCATTTTTAAAAGCGCTTTTTGAAGTAGAAGTTCCGGAAATTTCTGAAGGGCTTATTGATATTATAAATGTGGCTCGGGAGCCGGGTAAACGAGGAAAGATTGCCGTTAGATCAAAGGACAAGGATATTGATCCTGTTGGCGCCTGCGTGGGTATGAGAGGATCGCGGGTTCAAAGTGTGGTCCAGGAATTGCGCGGCGAGAAAATTGATATTATTCCTTACAGCGATGATTCGGCCAAATATGTAAGCAGTGCATTATCTCCGGCTAAGGTTAATCGGGTATTTGTTGATGATGAAAACCATACAATGACGGTAATAGTTCCTGATGACCAGCTTTCTCTGGCTATTGGTAAAAACGGTCAAAATGTCCGGCTGGCAGTTAAGCTGACGGGATGGAATATCGATATGAAGAGCGAAACAATGGTTGCCGCTCAGGAAGAAGGAAAAGAAGGACAAAATGATCTGACAAAAATTACAGGCGTTGGTCCGGCTATGGCGGAGAAACTCTTTAGTAAAGGAATTAAAAGTCTTGCCATGATTGCCGCAACCGAGCCTGAATTGTTATCTTCAATTCCCGGAATAGGTGAAAAGACAGCCCAGCAATGGATTGAAACCGCGGGTAAAATTTTAAGCGAAGAAATAGTTGGGAATAAAAAGGATTCGTAGTCTGAAAACCAAGAAATTTAATATGGAGATTTTTGCGCATGCCGAAAAAGCGAGTTTATGAATTAGCCAAAGAGCTTGGTCTGGAAAGTAAAATCCTGATCGCTCGTTTGGAAGAAATTGGCATTCCGGTTAAGACAGCTTCCACATCTTTGGAAGAGGATGTAGTGGAAAGAATAAAAAAAGAATTACTGGCCGGTGAACTTCGCGAAGTTGTGGAGGAAAGAATAAAATCCACGGTAATCAGGCGTCGCACAGTCCGTACTCCTATAGAAGTGCCGATTGAAGAAGCCCCTCCGGTGGAGAAGAAAGAAGATATTCAGGCAAAAGATTTGGCGGAAGATAAACTCCAGAAAACACCTTCAATACAGCCTTCAGAAAAAGTTGATAAAGTTGATAAAGTTAAAAAAGAAACGCATCCTGAAATTCCAACGCCCAAGCAAGAGGAAGTGATTCCCGAACAGCCCAAGGAAAAAATACTGAAAGTTGAAATAAAAGAGGAATCAAGCGCTGGACCTGCGCCTGTGGCAGAGGCACCTGTGGTGGAAAAAATCAAACAGCCGCCCACCGTTGCCGTTAAACCGGCTATCATTTCTAAACATAAAATTACCAGACCGGAAACGGATAGGCCTACTCCTCAAAAGGCTCCTCTTCCTCAAAAGGCGCCTATGAAACCCGGCGAAAGAATATCTATGCCCCCGTCAGAAAAGCCGAAAAAGAAGGGCAGACCCCAGGTTGAGGTATTTATTGAAGAGGAAAAGAAAATACCGCAACGTAAGATTTTAGAGAGAAAAATCGAAAAGAGACTAAAAAAACAGGAAGATCAGGAGGTAATTTTTACCAAATGGCGGGATAATAAAAAAACTGCGCCTGCCAAAATGAAGAAAACAGAACTTACCGTCCCCAAGGCAATTAAAAGGCGTATCAAAGTTGGAGAAACAATTACAGTAGGCGATTTAGCTAAAAGAATGGGTATAAAGGTAAGTGATATAATAAACAAATTAATGTCTATGGATGTGATGGCCACAATTAATCAAACCATAGATTATGATATAGCCAGCATTGTGGCCAGTGAATTCAGTTTCCAGGTGGAACCGGCGGAATTGGAATTTGACGAATCTGTATTAAAAGTTCCGTCCACTCCTGAAAATCTCAAACCGCGGGCGCCGGTTGTTACTATTATGGGCCACGTTGATCATGGCAAAACATCACTTTTGGATGCCATCAGGCAGTCAAATGTTATTGATGGTGAAACCGGTGGAATTACCCAGGCTATCGGCGCTTACCATGTTCACATAAATGACCGGGACATAGTATTTCTGGATACTCCCGGGCATGAAGCATTTACAGCGATGCGGGCGCGCGGAGCTCAGGTAACCGATATAGTTGTTCTGATTGTAGCCGCCGATGATGGTGTAATGAAGCAAACCGTAGAAGCTATTAATCACGCCAAGGTTGCCGGAGTGCCTATTATTGTGGCGATCAATAAAATTGATAAACCCGGTGCTGATCCAGAAAAAGTTAAGCATTCCCTCTCTGAACAGGGCCTTTTATCCGAACAATGGGGTGGCGAAACAATCTTCTGTGAAGTGTCCGCTAAAAAGAAAATTAATATTGAAGAATTATTGGAAATGATTTTGCTGCAAGCCGATGTTCTGGAGTTAAAAGCCGATCCTGATCGTACTGTTCGCGGAATTATTATTGAGGCTAAATTGGATCGCGGCCGTGGTCCCGTGGCGACTGTTTTAATCCAGGAAGGCACGCTAAGAGAAGGCGATTCCTTTGTTTCCAAAACTGAATTTGGACGTGTGCGGGCATTGATTGATGATCAGGGCAGACGCATTAAAGAAGCCGGGCCTTCGATGCCGGTAGAAGTTATTGGTTTTTCCAGCGTGCCTCAAACAGGGGCGGAGTTTTTCTGCGTCGAAGATGAAAAGAAAGCGCGCAGCATTGCCGATTATTGGTTAAGAAAAGCAAGGGAAAAAGAGATTTCCTCTTTTTCTAAAGTCACATTAGAGCAACTCTATCAGAGAATAAAAGAGGGCGTAAAGGAATGCGATGTTATTATCAAAGCCGACGTGCAGGGATCAATAGAGGCGATTTCCGACGCTTTGAATAAACTCTCAAACGATGATATAAAACTTAGAATTATTCATAGTTCCACCGGCGCTATCACTGAGACGGATGTTATGCTTGCTTCTGCTTCCAAGGCCATTATTATCGGATTTAATGTGAGACCGGATGCAAGAGTAGTGGATGTTGCCCAGCAGGAAGGCGTAGAAATCAAGCTTTATGACATTATTTACAATGTCATTGCAGATGTGCGGGCGGCCATGGAAGGGCTCCTGGAACCGGAATATAAAGAAGTCGTTCAGGGAAGAGCGGAAGTCCGCGAACTTTTCAAAGTGCCCAAGATTGGCACGATTGCCGGTTGCTATGTGACCGATGGGAAGATAACGCGTACTAACAAGCTGAAACTTGTCCGCGACAGCGTGGTGGTTTTCGATGGAAAGATTCTATCCCTGAAGCGATTTAAAGATGATGCCAGAGAAGTAGCTGCCGGTTTTGAATGCGGTATCAGTATTGAAGGATTTAATGATATTCATCCTGGTGATGTAATTGAAGCTTATGTGATAGAGGAAATGGAAAAAAAATTAGAACAGAATGTTGAAAAGACATAGCGTTCTTAATTGATTATGCCTGAATTTCCACGATGGTTTGGATTCGGGGAAAAACTTTATGGTTATTGGGTACGGAATCATAAATTTACGAATCCCGGAAAGCGGCTCTTTAAAAGAAAAAAGAAGCGTTTTAAAAAAAATTTTGAAACGCACGCAAAATGAGTTTAATGTATCCATTGCGGAAACAGGCAATCTTGATAATTACAAATTAGCCGAAATAGGTTTTGCCGTTGTTGGCAATGATTCGCGCTATATTAATGGAAAAGTCGATCAATTGCTCATGTTTATTGATAAACTGCACGCAGCCGAAATGTTAAACAGCAAAATAGAAATTATGGTTGTTTCCAGTTTTATGGAAGAGACTGATTGGAAAACAAGTAAGTACGATGAACTTTAAAAGAGCGGACAGGGTAGCCGAATTAATCAGGGCGGATTTGTCTGATATTATAATGAGGGAAGTGAAAGACCCGCGTTTGCATGCGGTTACCATTACATCAGTGAAAGTAAGCGATGATCTGCGTAATGCCAAAATTTATTTCGTGGAAATGGGAAAAGATGAATGTTCTCCCGAAATCAAAGCTGGCTTAACCCAGGCTGCCGGTTTTATACGCCGGGAACTGGGCAAACGGATGCAGTTGCGCATAGTGCCGGAACTTCTTTTTGTTCATGACCAGTCATTTGCATACGGTAACCGCATCGAAAAATTATTAGCCCAGATAGCTGGGCAGGAAAATAAAAATGATCAGTAGAGTTATTAAAGCTATAAATGAAGGGCATAACTTTTTAATTACCGCTCATGTAAGACTTGATGGAGACGCACTAGGTTCGGAACTGGCTCTTTATCTTATGTTAAAAGAATTGGGGAAAAAAGCGGTTATTTATAATCAGGATCGCACGCCGGAACGTTACCGGTTTCTACCGGCGGCAAATAATATAATTCATAATATAAGTGATATAGAGCAGTATGATACCGGTATAATTCTTGATTGCAGTGATTTGACAAGAGTCGGAAATGAAGCGGAAAATATTAAAAAGATTAAAAGACTCATTAATATAGACCATCATGTTTCCAATAACGGTTTTAGTTCTTTGAAAATATTGGATGCCAAGGCCAGTTCCACCGGTGAATTGCTGTTCCGTTTAATGCGGGAAATGCGTTTTGACATGTCTAAAGATGTCAGCACTAATTTATATGCAGCGATTATAACGGATACCGGCAGTTTCCGTTACTCGAGTACTACAAAGGAAACATTTGGGGCAGCGGGATACTTAGTGGAAAACGGCGCCAATCCGCAATGGATAGCGGAAAATATTTATGAAAGCGATTCTCCGGCAAGATTAAAGCTGCTGGCTAAAGCGTTGGAAACATTATCCCTTGATCTGGAAAACAAGATAGGTTCTATGGTTGTTACGCAAAAAGATTTACAGGAAACGGGCGCGGCCTGGGAACACACGGAAGGGTTTGTTGATATTCCACGCACGGTAAGGGGCGTTGAAATATCGATTCTTTATACTCAAAGAGGAGAAGATAGTTTTAAACTGAGCCTGCGTTCCAAGGCTCAGGTTAATGTTGAGAAAGTGGCCAAAAAATTTGGTGGTGGAGGTCATATCCACGCCTCGTCCTGTTGGATTAAAGGTGATATTGAATCAATCAAAACGCAGATTATTCAGGCGGTAAGGGAACTTTAATATTTATGATGGATGGAGTTATCGTCATTGACAAGCCGGCGGGTAAAACTTCGCACGATGTTGTCAGTGAAGTGAAAAAAATTTTGGGAGTTAAAAAAGCGGGACACACAGGGACGCTGGATCCTATGGTTACAGGAGTGCTTCCGGTGTGTTTGAATGAAGCTACTAAGTTAGCCGGGCTTCTAACTGGCGCAAACAAAGAATACCTGGCTACGATGCTGCTTGGTGTGAAAACGGATACCTTGGATATTGAAGGTAAAATTATAGGCCAATCCGATAAGCTTGTATCCACGGAAGAAATAAGAGCGGCGATGTTGCAGATGATCGGAGAAATTAAGCAGATTCCTCCCGCATATTCCGCGGTCAAATACTGCGGCAAACCTTTATATAAATATGCCAGAAGTGGCGTTATTTTAGATATGGAACCACGAGATGTGACGATTTATAGCATTGTTATTGAAGATATTTCTTTTCCCCGCGTCACTTTTCGGGTTGTTTGTTCTAAAGGGACTTATATCAGGACGCTTTGTTCCGATATCGGCGATATGCTCGGAGTTGGAGCGTGTTTATACAGCCTTCGCCGTTTGAAGAGTGGAATCTTTTTAGAAGAGATGGCTGTTTGTTTGAGTGATTATGTTAGCAATGATCATAAAAATAAACTTTCAGAAAAGATATTGCCGATGACAGAGCTATTGCCTTTGCTTTGCTCAATTGAGCTGGAAGATGATTCTGCTGCGAAGCTGCGTAACGGATGGCAACCTTCGGTGGAAATGATGAAAGCACATGATCTCCCCTTGCTTAAAGCCGGAGATATGGTAAAATTCACAAGTGGTGGATATCTTCTGGCTGTTGCGGAAATGTTGGCGCCAGTGAATAAATTTTCTGAATTCGATGGAAAAATGCAGGCGGCCAAGATTGTCAGGGTATTTAACAATTAGGTAACGAGAAAAAAATTCAACAAATATTTAATCATGTTATAAGGAGGAAAAAGCGTGTTAACTTTGGAGAAGAGAAAAGCAGTAATTGCGGATTATCGGCTTAATGAAAAGGATACGGGTTCTCCCGAAGTCCAGATTGCTCTTTTGAGCGCCAGAATAGAGTATTTGACGGAGCATTTTAAGGAGCATAAAAAAGATCATCATTCGCGCCGTGGTCTGCTCAAACTGGTTGGTCAGAGACGAAGACTTCTCAATTACATTAAAGGTAATGATATAGAAAGATACAGAAATGTTATTAAGCGTCTAGGATTAAGAAAATAAAGAATTTATTCAAGGGCGGAAGGCATAAGGTAACCTGTCTGTTGTGAGACGCAAAATACGTCTCAAGGCTGTTATTTTATGCGTTTCGCCCTTGAATTTCCTATGACAGCAATTAAAATTAAATGGAGGAAAAATTATGAGTACTATATTCAGTGCGGATTTAGCCGGCAGAAATATTTCTCTGAAAGCGGATTATGTCGCGGCGCAGGCTGATGGGGCGATGTTGGTTTACTACGGTGATACAGTTGTTTTAGTTACGGCGGTTTCATTAAAAAGCACACGTGAGGGAGTGGACTTCCTTCCTTTGACTGTGGATTATCAGGAAATGACTTTTGCGGCGGGGAAAATTCCCGGTGGATTTTTTAAACGCGAAGGCCGTCCTAACGAGCGGGAAATTTTGACATCCCGTATAATTGACAGATCAATACGCCCCCTGTTTCCCAAGGGGTACTATTCTGAAACGCAGCTGATAGCCACGGTTCTTTCCGTGGACAAAGAAAATGATTCAGTTGTGACAGCGATGCTCGGAGCTTCGGCCGCTTTGGAAATATCCAATATCCCTTTTAAAGGACCGATTGCAGGTGTACGCGTAGGTCTGATTAACGGCCAGTTCGTTTGTAATCCGCCTTCGGATAAAATCCAGGAGAGTGAAATTAATATTTTCATGGTTGGGCGAAAAGTGACGCCCAGCAAATCTGGAAAGAATTACGATGTTGAACTGGTAATGATGGAAGGTGATGCCAAAGAAGTCGCCGAAAATATAATTGTGGATGCCATTCAATTCGGCCTGGAAGCGATTCGTCCATTAATTGATCTGCAGGATAAAATGCGCGAGGCCATTGGCAAAGCCAAAAGATCTGTTGCCGCGGTAGTTAAGGATGAAAATCTGATTGCCCGTGTCAGTGGTGAGGCATTGGCTGGTCTTAAAGAAGGATACAGCATGCCCCGCAAGTTGGAACGATACGGTAAACTTGCCGAGGTGCGTGAAAGCGTCATCAAGTCAATCGGTGGAGAAGATGCAGCGCTATGTAAAAAAGTTGCAGTCATTATCGAAGAATTGGAAAGCAGAATTATACGCGGCATGATTATCAATGAGAAAAAGCGTATTGACGGAAGAACATCAAAAGAAATTCGGCCAATCAGCGCCGAAGTTGGTGTTTTGCCCCGTACACATGGGTCGGCTTTATTTAACCGGGGAGAGACGCAGGCCCTGGCCGTTGTAACTCTGGGGACTTCCGCGGATGAACAGCGGATAGATTTTATCGGTGGCGAAGAGATGAGATCTTTCATGCTTCATTACAATTTTCCGCCATACAGTGTAGGCGAGGCAAAAGGCCAGCGCAGTCCCGGCAGAAGAGAAATCGGCCATGGCGCTTTAGCCCGCAAGGCCCTGGTGCCTGTTTTGCCGTCACCGGAAACATTTCCCTACACCATCAGAATTGTTTCCGAGATTCTCTCGTCCAACGGCTCATCATCCATGGCCACAGTTTGCGGCGGAACCTTATCGATGATGGATGCCGGCGTTCCGCTGAAAGACTGTGTCGCCGGAATTGCCATGGGACTTTTAAAAGAAGGTGATGAGGTTGTAGTTCTAACCGATATTTTGGGCGATGAAGATCATGCCGGTGATATGGATTTCAAGGTTTGCGGTACGGAAAAAGGAATCACGGCCATGCAGATGGATATTAAAATTGACGGCCTGACGGAAGATATTTTGAGAAAAGCTCTCGATCAGGCTCGTGAAGGTCGTATTTTCATTATCGGTAAGCTGCGCGAAACCATCTCCGCGCCGAGGCCGGATATATCTCTATATGCTCCTCGCATTACAACGGTAAAAGTAAAAGTTGATCAGGTGAGAAATGTTATCGGGTCGGGTGGCAAAAACATTCGTCAGATTATCAGTGAAACAGGAGTTACTATTGATGTCGAAGATGACGGAACTGTAACCATAGCATCCAGTGATGCCGAAGCGGCGATACGGGCCGTGAATATGGTGAAATGGCTTACCGAGGAAGCTGAAGTGGGGAAAATCTATCGTGGCACAGTCAAGAAGATTGTGGATTTCGGCGCCTTTGTCGAAATTTTGCCCGGAACAGAAGGCCTTCTGCATATATCGCAAATCGCTAAGGAAAGAATTAATAAGGTTACCGACGTGTTGCAGGAAGGCGATGAAGTCATGGTGAAAGTTCTGGAAATGGATAAGTCGGGAAAGATCAGACTAAGCCGGAAAGAAGCTTTGGACGCGGAAGTTAAATAAGCTGTTTTTGATCAGCAATAGTTATTGAAGCTCTCCACGGCAATTCGCGGAGAGCTTCAATTCTTAAGAAACTATATAATTCAGCATTCAATCGCATTTCCCTTGGCAAAATCTACGGGCAATGCGATCGCAGCCGAATTCAAATAAAAATTCTGTGTTTATTAAATTTGTGAATACGGAACGGCTCTTGCCGTACGAATACATATTTGTATATTATCTTATCAGTTTAAAGTTAGCAAATAAACGTTTCCGGTTTGAAAAAATGAAAAAAATAAAAGTTTGCATCCAAAAACTGCCGGGCAATGAAGACATTCCCGTACCTCAATATATGACCGGTCAGGCTGCCGGAATGGATATATTTGCGGCTGTGGCTGAGGATGAGATTATTTTACCGGGCCAAAGGAAAAAGATTACAACGGGCATCGCGATAGCCTTGCCTGAGGGTTATGAGGCGCAGATTAGACCCCGTAGTGGACTGGCATTAAATAAGGGGATAACACTGCTTAATTCTCCGGGTACAATAGATGCTGATTATCGAGGAGAGATCGGGTTAATTGTTATTAATCATGGTGAAGAACCCTTTGTTGTTAAAAGAGGTATTCGTTTGGCGCAAATGGTAGTGCAGAAAATTTTTCAGGTGGACTGGATAGAAACTTCAGAGCTGAACAACACATCCCGGGGGAGTGGCGGATTTGGCCACACCTGAAACCACTTCTAAATCAAAGTGCTATCTTTGTTGGCTTCGTCGTCGGCTTCCTCAGCGTATGTACAAATACGCATCGTTGCCTCCTTCTAGCCGCCTCGATATCATCTTTGCTTTAGAAGTGGTAAAAAATGAGGTATTAAATGCTTCTTAGCTTTTGCAATTGGCGTTAAACAATGGTATGAAACGCACATAAATTTATTCCATGCTCCAAAAGTAAAATATGAAAAAGTTAAAAGTTAAAAAAACATTAAAAGAAATCAACGACAAGATAAGAGAGGGGCGGGCTGTGGTTGTCACAGCCGAAGAGATGATTGATGTTGTTGAAAGACATGGCGAGGTGGAAGCCGCCCGTAAAATAGATGTTGTTACTACAGGAACTTTCGCCCCGATGTGTTCTTCGGGAGCCTTTCTTAATTTTGGTCATACGTCACCTCGCATCCGGGCATCCAAAGTATGGTTAAATGATGTGTCGGCTTACGGCGGAATTGCCGCTGTGGATTGTTATATTGGAGCAACGGAAGTTGTCGAAAACGATCCGCTCAATAGTGTTTATCCCGGAGAATTTAATTACGGCGGCGGTCATGTTATCGAAGATTTGGTTGCTGGAAATGTTGTTAAACTGCGCGCCGAGGGTTATGGGACGGATTGTTATCCCGCGCGGAAATACGAAAGAAACATTACAATAAAAGATTTACAGAATGCGATTTTGTTTAATCCGCGCAATGCTTATCAAAATTACAATTGCGCTGTTAATCTATCCGACAGAACAATTTATACATACATGGGGATGCTTCGTCCTCAAATGGCCAATGCGGCGTATGCGACATCGGGACAATTGAGCCCTTTGTTTAATGATCCTTATTACCGGACAATAGGGATCGGGACCCGGATATTTTTGGGTGGAGCGCAAGGTTTTGTCGCCTGGCCGGGCACACAGCATAATCCTAATGTAATTCGTGGAGCAAACGGGGTTCCCAAACAGGGTGCCGGTACAATTGCCGTCATTGGGAATTTAAAAGAAATGACTCCTGAATGGCTTGTGGGAGCAAGCATTTTAGGCTATGGAGTTTCCCTGTTCGTGGGCATAGGCATTCCCATTCCTATTCTGGACGAAGAAATGGCACTTTTTACAGCGGTAAAAGACGAGAATATTTATACCCAGATTTACGATTACAGTATGGATTATCCTAAAGGAGTGGCCAAGCCTCTGGGAGAAGTCAGTTATAAGGATTTGCGGAGCGGAACAATCATCATTGACGGGAAAAAAATTATCACCGCGCCTCTATCCAGTTATTACAAGGCCAGACAGATTGCCAATATATTAAAAGAATGGATTGAACGTGGCCAGTTCATACTGGGCGAACCGCAACAAACCCTACCTTCCGTGTAAATTAATTATTAGTTTTTCATTACATTCATTTATTAGCAGTTTATTACCTGTGATTGTCTAAAATTACTTATTATGCTGCTCGATATTATCGTTTCTCCTGACGTTAAAGCAAATCTCATTTTGTGTTGAAATAATTAATAATTATTTGTAATATTGCTTAATATTAATTAATATTAAGCAATATTAATTAATATTCTTGACTTTTCTTTTAAATTAGTTTCTTATAATTACCAAATGAGGTATCGCTTTAATTTATGGTAGATAATATAAAGAAAAATCAAGTAAAAAAATTTCGTGAAACAATACCTTTAAGTATATCTGAATTGGCGAGGAAGGCGGGCTTAACTCCGCAAACACTTTCCAAAATGGAGAAGGGCTTGTCTACCAGAAAGAATTCAGAATTGAAAGTAGCTAAAGCACTGCAGAAGCCATATGAAGAAGTATTTCCTTGAAAAGGCAACGGAATTATTTTTAAAAGATCCACTCATTTTTAAAAGGCAGGGAATTAGCGCAAAATGAAGATAGGCAGATATTTGATTTTCTTTTTGTTGTTAATGGCTCTGTTAATAACTTTCGGCAACAGAGGATTTGTTGATAATTATTTAATGAGCAAACGACTGGCTCAGTTAAAATCGCAGACAACAGAGATAACAGCAGAAAACAACGAATTGAAAAAGAAAATAATTTTATTGCGCAACGACATTGACTACATAGAAATGATAGCCCGTAATGAATTAGGTATGGTCAAAAAAGGAGATATTGTTTATCGGTGGGCAAAATGATAAAAAAAATATATTTAGTCAAGAATAATATGATGGTGCTTTAATGCTAAGTTTTAAAGACATATTTTCAGGACAAAAAAGACTGGTTGGTCTAGATATCGGTTCAAGTTCTTTAAAGTTAGCCGAAATAATAAGTAACTCTAAAGGCCATTATCTTAATCGTTTCTTTGAGATTCCACTGCCTAAAGGCATAATTGTTGACGGTGTTTTAGCGGATGCCAGTGCCTTATCTCTAAAAATCAAAGAAATTTTCAAACATTCCGGTTGGGGTAAAAAAGGAATAGTAACTTCTATTGCAGGCAATTCGGTTATTATAAAAAAAGTAACATTGCAACAAATGAATGAAACGGAATTTCGCGATTTAATCCATGATGAAGCAGGTAAGTATTTGCCATTTGATAGTATGGATGATGTTAATTATGATTTTCAGATTTTAGGTGAAAACAACTATAATCCTAATCAAATGGATATTATTATTGTTGCGGCCAAAAAAGAAGTGGTCAATAGCTATCTTGAGGCGGTTACAGCTGCTGGTCAGAATGTTGAAATTATGGATGTGGCCCCTTTTGTTCTGGAAACTCTGTACGAAGCTAATTATGAGTTTGATAATGATGAAATTGTTGTAATCATTAACATCGGAGCGAGCACTACCGGCATCAATGTCATTAAAGGCGGCATGTCAATTTTTACAAGAGATTTTGCTTTGGGCGGTAATTCAATCACTGAAAGTCTGCAAGAGAAATATAAGACAACTTTTGAAGAAGCAGAAAAAATCAAAATAGAAGGAATCCCTGAAGGCGGTGAAGGAGATAGCCTGGATTTAAAAAACAGTATTCTGGAATTTGCCCAACCGATTTGCCTGGAAATTGAAAGATCCATTGATTACTTTCGTTCAACTTTTGGCGGCGAAGATATTAAGCAAATATTGCTTGCCGGTGGTTCTGCTAAAGTCTACAACTTAGCAAAACATTTATCGGAAACGCTGAACGTGAAAACTGAATTAATTAATCCCTTTTTGAAAATCGGCTACAACAAAAGAAGCATTGATGTAAAAAATATAGAAAGCATTAAACCAGTTGCCGCGACTGCTATAGGTTTGGGCTTAAGGAAAATAGGCGACAAATGATTAAAGTTAATCTTTTACCCTATCGCGAGAAGGAAAAAAAAGAAAATTTTGTTCAACAAATATTTATTGTTGCGGGTTCATTCATTTTCTTTATTCTTATTCTTGTATGGCTGCAGGTTTGGGCAAGTTCTTCAATTAGTAATTTAGAAGATCAGAAAAAAGAAGCACAATCCACGCTGGACGATTTAAATAAAAAAATTGGTAGTCTGGAAAAATATAAAAATGAAAAAAAAGATCTGGAACAGAAATTAGGGGTAATTGCAACTTTAGAAGAAAACCGTTTGGCCCCAGTGAAGACATTGGACAATCTGGCCATGCTTGTTCCGGCAAAAGATATCTGGCTTGTCAAGATAACCCAAAAGGGAAACAATCTTAGTATTGAAGGAATGGGCAGAGACAATATAGCTGTGGCCGATTTTATGAAAAGTATCGAAAAATTTGATCCGATAAAATCAGTAGATCTAATATCTTCCAAAAAGACAGATATTTCCGGCTTTACTTTGCAGCAGTTTAATTTTTCCTGTGTTTTGAAAAAAGGATTTTAATATGGCTATAACTTTAAATGATATAAAAAAAATGCCTACTCAAGCTAAGGTATTGGCCGTATTTCTATTAATTATATTAATTGGTTATTTAGATTGGTTTTACTTTTTGTCTGCGGCGATAGAGAATAAAAATCGTCTTAGTGAAGAAATTACTGAGATGCAGGGGAAAATTAAAGAAAAAACAAAAATTGCAGACCAGATTAAACAATACAAAACTGATGTCGCGACCTTGCAAGAAAATTATAAAACAGCTTTACAAAAACTTCCTGACCAGCGGGAAATTCCCAATCTTTTTCATTCTGTGGCTTTGGCAGGTAAAGATGCCGGCATTGAGTTTTTATTATTTGAACCCAAAGCTTCCGTGCCGAAAACGCTGGACAAACAGTCTCCGGCGGAATCCAACACAGTTGCAAAACCTTCTGATCAAAAAGACCAAAAGCCGACAGATGCCTCTAAAGCTGATGATGGCAAGAAAGCGCCCGCAGCGGAAGAGCCTCTTTATGAAGAAATTCCGGTAGCGGTGTCGGTAATGGGCACTTTCCCGAACATTCTTTACTTCTTTGACAAGGTGGCTAAATTACCACGGATAATCAACATTTCTGATATTTCCATGGGAGACAGAAAAGATGTTAAAGGAAGGGGGGAAGTTATTACTTTATTATGTACGATTAAAACATATATGTTTATTGATAAAAAAGAAAAAACAAGTGACAACAAGAGTGATAACAAGACAAAATGAAAAAAATAAACTTCATCTTTTTTAACATTATTATAATTATTTTCATTACAGCATTTTTTGCTTTTGCAGGTGAAGTAAAAAATGCTATACCCCCGATTGCTCCTGCTTCCGTAAAAGCAACACCTGCCGTGAAACAAACTTCCATTCAAAACCCGGCACCGCCTGCCCCGGTTCCTGTCCCGACACCACCCCCTTCCCCGCCGGACAATTATAGCTATAATCCAATGGGCAAGTCCGATCCTTTCCTGCCTTTTATTATGGTAGAAATGCTTGAAAAAACGAAAATCGAAAAAAAAGAAAAAGAAGCTGTTTTCTCCATCTTTCCATTGCAGAGAGCCGAAACGGATAAGTACAGAGTGGTGGGAATTGCCGGTGATAAAGATTACAGGGTTGCCATTGTTGAAGATGCCACAAAAAAGTTTTATCCTTTATTAAAGGGAACACGAATCGGATTACATGACGGTAAAGTGATTGAGATTTTGGGTGATCGTGTTATCGTAGAGGAATATGAAAATAAAAAAGCAAAAAAGGTAATTTTAAAACTGCGCAAAAATTAAAATGAGGTAAAATCATGAAAAAATATTTATCCAGAATATTTATTGTTTTTGTAATTATTGCTTGGATTTTTACATATATTACGGGAAAATCTCTTGCTGTTTCAGCAGAGGATAACAATAAAGCGTCTGAAAACAAGACAGAGGTTTCTGTTAATGACGGGAATCTGGAAAATGTTTTATTTGTAAAATTGCCCGGTAAAGAAAGGATTCATCTTGTTGTTTCTAAACAGTCATCCGTTGATGTAAAAAGTAAAGTTAACGGAGGTTATTTGATTAAGTTGGAAGATATGCAGGTGCCGGAAAGTTTATGCCGGTCCCTGGGAGAGGGAGAGTTAAACAATATTGTAAGTGTAGTTCCATCACAACAATTAATAAATGGCAAGCATTGGGTTTATTTAAATATTGCTGTGAATAAAATTGTTCCTTATTCAATAAGGCAGGAAGGATCCAATGTTTTAATTGATTTTAATGTTTCCGGTTTGGAGGCAAAGAAAGCCAATAATTCTCCGAAAACAACCGGACCGAGAAAAATAGTCGCGAAAGTAAGCGCCGAAACAGCGGGCAATAATGATGATGTTAAAAAAAATGAAACAGAAAATGCGTCTGCTTATAAAGAAACCGTAAAAAAAGGTAAAGATCGAATAATCTCTCTTGATTTTCAGGACGCGGACATAAAAAGCGTTTTGCGTTTGATGGCTGAATACGGCGATATCAGCATAGTCAGCGGTGATGATGTAAAAGGGACGGTAACTCTAACCATGAAAAATGTCCCATGGGGACAAGCCCTCGATACAATATTGGACACAAATGGTTTAGCCCAAAAACAAATGGGTAATGTTATTAGTGTGTTATCATTAACCAGAAAAAAACAAGATGAAAGTGACAGAAGTCAGGCTGAAAAGTCTCAAATAGAAGCTGAAGAAGCGCGAAAAGCAAGGGAACTGAAACATATGTCTGAAAAAGGTTTATTAAAGCAAATATTAATTGAAGCAAAAATTGTCGAGGCAGACGAAACCTTTATCAGAAATATTGGAGTTAACTGGGGTTTTGGAAATCAGCAAAACATCAGCGGCGGCACTTATGGTTTAGGCCTCACCGGCGGCAGCAATACATCTAATGCAAATCAATATTCACAAGTTTATCCTTCTCAAATTGGTGTGACAACCAGTTCGGGAGCAAGCTTAGCAATGGCTGCTGTAAATTTTCCGTCACAAGTGGCATCGCCGGCCATTGGTCTGGTATTTGGCGGTGCAACGGGCTTTCTTGAAACCCAACTGGCCGCTTTGGAGGTTAACGGCAACGGGAAATTAATTTCTTCACCCAAGGTCGTGACTATGGAAGGCATCAAGGCTATTATTAAGCAGGGCGCTGAAATCCCTTATACAACTCCGGCGTCAGGTACTTCACCGGCAACCGTTTCTTTTAAGGACGCCATGTTGAGCCTGGAAGTGACCCCGAAAATAACCGATGAAGGAAAAATTTCCATGGAAATCAAAGCAAACAATGATAGCCCCGATTATGCAGATGCAGTGCAAGGCAATCCTCCCATCAAAACAAGCGCAGTTGAATCAAAGGTTGTTGTTAGTGATGGAGACACTGTCGTTATTGGTGGAGTTATGCAGTCAGACGAAGAGAAAAACGTAAGCGGCTGGCCATTTCTTCAGCATATCCCCGTTCTGGGATGGTTATTTAAAACAGAGGACATAAGCAACACCAAAAAACAATTATTGATTTTTGTGACACCTAAGATACTAAAAAGCAGTGGTTATAAAGAGCCCTTGGGAAAAGCAACAAGCGAATAATTCTGTTATCAGCGCGCTTATATTTTTATCAGCGCCATGATTTTCACATTGAAGGATGGTATTAATTCAGTGAAACTGATTGTAAGCAAAGTTTTGTTCAACTTTTTTTTTCTGGCAATATTCCTTTGTTCCTCCTGCACCTATACGCCCTGGCACAGGCAGCAATCGGAACTGTTTTTGAATAAAGGCATTTCTTATATAGAAGCGGGAAATTATAATGGTGCCTTAAAAGAGCTTCTGGAAGCTGAAAAATACTATTACGGCAATCCTAAAGTTCATTATTATTTAGGCATGTCTTATCATGGCAAAGGCATGAAAGACAAGGCCATCGAAGAATTCAAAGAGGCAATCTCTCTGGATAAAGATTATTCCGAAGCGCATAATTATTTAGGCACATTATACTCAGATAGAAATCTCTGGGATCAGGCGATTGAGGAATTTGACAAGGCTCTCAGTAATCCAATATATGATACGCCTTCAATCGCGCTTTATAATTCGGCATGGGCTTATTACTCCAAAAAGGATTATAAAACGGCTTTAGTGAAATATCAGGATGCGCTTAATATAGATCCCCTGACCAGATTACGGCCGCAAATCGAGAAAAACGTGGGAATAATTTATTCTGATCAGGACAACATTACGGAAGCTATACGGCATTTTAAGAAATCAACTGAATTAGATCCTTCACTTTTTGACGCTCATTTTTTATTAGGTCAAAATTATTTAAAAGTTAAAGATAATAAAAATGCTAAAAAAGAATTCCAAACTGTTATTAAGTTATCGCCTGAATCTTCTTTTGGCAGAATGGCCGAAAATTATCTGAAGTCCCTGAAATAATCTGCCCGCAATATTTAATTCTTTCCATCCTTGACACGCTATATAGGCTTATGTTAGTTACCGCAAAATCAACATCTTTTTATTTAATGGGTTAGCCTTAAAATATGAAAAACAACACTTTTGAGGGAGAACGTGCCGATTTTCTTGACGAATCGGAAGAGCTTTTGCGGCAGAACAATCTGCTCAAAGCATTGAATCTTGCCACGGAGCGATTGAATTTTTTTCCTGTGGATGCCGATGCCCATATAGTAATGTGTAACGTCCTTATTGGTATGGGAAGGCTGAATGATGTACGTGAAGTGTTGCGGAATTTGGGGGAAATTGTTTCCGGGCTAATTCTTATTTATGAACGGGTGGGAGATACTTATCGGGAAAAAGGTTTTCATCAGGATGCGGCTGCTTGTTACGAAAAAGTTATTTCCCTGCATCCAGGCGCCCAAAAGGCAAGAGAAGTTATCGGAAAAATATTTCTTCTGGAACAGGAGGACAATCCTGTCCCAGAAGTTGATGTTATACATAATGAGAACATTCCCGAACCGGAATTTTTTACAATTACATTGGCCCAGTTGTATATTAAACAGGGGCATTTGCTGGACGCAGAAATAATTCTCGAAGAGTTAATAAAAAAAGAACCTCAAAATGCGCAAGCTTTGGCCATGCTCGATAAACTCAAAACGTCATTAGTTTCACGCTCGTCAGTGAACGGGAACTTTTCTGAACCCGACAATCTGATCAAAACGCTTTCTTCCTGGCTGGAAAATATCGAAAGGTTGAAAATAAATGCTGCGGAAAAATAAAAATATGACCGTTAGAATATCCCGTCTTCAGAAAAAATTTTCTGCCTGGAAAATTGATAGTTTGATTTTCTTTAACATGAATAATATCCGCTATTTTTCCGGTTTTACCGGCAGTGACGGTGTTCTTTTAATCAGTCCGGATCGGACAGGTTTGCTTGTTGACGGCCGCTATACAACTCAGGCCGGCCTGGAAGCAACCGATATTCAAATAATAGAATATAAGAATAAGGTTGAGGGAATCGTTCAGGCAATAAAAAAATTTAAATTAAAGCGTATCGGTTTCGAAACGGATTCGATCACGCTGGAGATGTATAATCAGTTGACAGGTAGTATCCCCAAAGAGATATTTATAGATTTAACGGATGATCTGAGATTAATCAGGGCTTGCAAGGATAAAACTGAAATTGATCTCCTGAAGAAGGCAGCGGAAATTTCTTCATCTGCCGTTCATTCTCTTGTCGACCAGATAAAATCCGGTTATACGGAGAAAGAATTGGCATTGCAGCTGGAGATTAACGCAAGAAATTACGGAGCCGATGGAATTGCTTTTGAAACGATTGTCGCTGCAGGAAAAAATTCCTCTCTTCCCCATGCCCGACCGACCGATAGAGAAATAAAAAAGGGAGATTTAATCGTTATTGATTTTGGCGTTAAGTATAAAGGTTATTGTTCAGACGAAACTTGTACCATTGCTTTTGGGAAATTGACAGACAGGCAAAAAAATGCTTATCAGATGGTTAAAGATGCTCATGACCTGGCCATAGCCGGTATTAAAGCGGATGTTTCCGCCGCCGATATTGATCGGCGCGCGCGAAGTGTTTTTGGTAAAAAATATGGCCGCTATTTTTCGCATGGCACAGGACATGGCGTTGGTTTGGAAATTCATGAGGATCCTCGTTTGTCCTCAAATTCCAATGATATTTTGAAACCATGGATGGTGGTTACCGTAGAGCCGGGATTATACTTTCCGGGGCTGTGGGGCATAAGAATAGAAGATACTGTATTGGTGAAAGAAAATAGTTGCGAAAAGTTGACAAAAATGGATAAAGAACTTACCATTATAGAATAAAAGAAGAGGTTGTCCTATTATGAAAGTATTTCCGGAAGACATAATTTATAGTTGCGAGCATATATGGTTGCGGGTTGACGGATATATGGCCACAATAGGTATTACTGATTATGCTCAGGAAAGATTAGGAGATATTCTTTCTGTTGAGTTTATTGAAACGGATACTTATGTAGAACGTGACGAAACATTCGGTTCCCTCGAATCCGTTAAAGAAGTGGTGGATTTGATTTCTCCCGTTAGTGGCACGGTTGTTGTTATTAATGAAGATATCATTGAAGATGTCAGTATAATAAACCGGGATCCTTATGATACCGGCTGGCTGGTTGTCATCGAAATGGATAATCTGGAGCAATTGGAAGACCTTCTTGCCGCATCAAATTACCATGATTTTGTGACACAGGAAGAAAGCGACTGAGCCTTTTTATGGCCTGGAGATTATTGGATTTTCAATATCGCAATATTTTTGAAAACATGGCCGTAGATGAGGCGATTTTTCACGAAACCATAAAAAAAAGAAAAAATCCCACAGTCAGATTTTACAGCACCAATCCGGCGGCAGTTTCCATCGGTTATTTTCAGGACGCGAAGAAAGAATTAAATATTGAAAAATGCCGCAGGGAAGGAATTGCTATTGCAAGAAGAATAACAGGCGGGAGGGCGGTTTTCCATTTTAATGAAATAACTTATTGCGTCGTGGCGGCACAGCAGGAAAAAATATTTCCTGCCGATATTTCAGGAACATATAAGATAATCAGTAAATGCATTGCCCGCGGTCTGAATGATTTGGGAATAATAACTGATTTGGCTGAAGGCGGCCGCGCCCAAATAAAAGATGAAATAAATTCCTGTTGCTTTGCCGTTCCTTCTAAAAATGAGCTTTTGGTCAGGGGACGAAAAATTTGCGGCAGTGCTCAGGTGAGGAGACGGGGAGGATTTTTACAACACGGTTTATTGAGTTTGGCTTTTGATCCGGATAAGACGGCTGGTTTTCTGTTGCCGGTTCGCACGACGGAGCAGTTAGAAAAATTAAGGGAATCAGTGACGGCAGTAAATGAAGAGCTTACAACTCCTGTTGATGCGCTGGAAATTTGTTCTAGATTAATAAAAGGTTTTATCGAAGAGTTGGGTATAGATCTGGTTCAAGAAACTTTAACATCAGCGGAAGAAACACTTAAGAATGAATTGATGAAAAAATACAATGACGTGAATTGGAACATAGAACGAAAAAAATATTTTAAACAGGTTAATTGTTAAAATGGTAATTAAAGATCTGGTGACAAAAGGTATTTTTGAGCAAAGCGGCTATATCGCGCCCGAGCTTAATTGCGCGATAAAGATGGATGCCAACGAAAATCCGTTCACCATTCAGGAACCTTTAAGAAAAAAACTGCTGGAAGAAATAAGCAGAGTTGATTTAAACCGTTATCCGGCCGCCGGCGCTCCGGAATTGCGCGAACGATTTGCTAAATACTACGGCGTAAATAAGAATATGATTATGATGGGCAATGGTTCCGATGAACTGATTCAAATTCTTTGTATGACGCTGAAAGGTAAAATAAAAGGTGTGCTGGTTCCCGTTCCCACTTTCTCCATGTATAAAATTATTGCGGTTAATACGGGTAATAAAGTTGTCGAAGTTCCTTTGGATAAGGATTTTGATCTCGATATTGACGCAATCACCGGCAAGATAAAGGACAATTTCCCTGCTGTGGTTTTTTTGAGTTTTCCCAATAGTCCCACCGGCAACTTTTTCAGCCGGAAAAAAATAGAATCCATCATCAATAAAACACCGGGAGTGGTTGTTATTGATGAAGCTTATGCCAGTTTTTCAGGCCGGAGCATGCTTTCTTTAGTAAAAAAATACGATAATGTTATTTTCTTAAACACGTTGTCCAAATTGGGGATGGCCTCCATTCGCCTGGGTTTCTTAATCGGTAATAAAGATATTATCGCCCAATTAGACAAGGTAAGATTGCCTTATAATATCAATTCGTTATCACAAACAGCCGCCAATTTTTTTCTGGATTACCAGGACGAATTCTCTAAACAAATCAAAGAGATAACCAAAAGACGTGAAGAGCTTTATCTGGGATTAAAGGAAATAGCCGGAATAAAGCCATACCCCTCCCGGGCGAATTTTATTTTTTTTAGTTGCTCTTTTGATTCCAATCGCATATATAGCAAACTCGTTGCGGAGGGTATTATTGTGAAAAATTTAAATATACCGCCGCTGATACCTAATTGTATGAGAGTTACCGTAGGAAATAAAAAAGAAAACGAAACATTTCTGAAGGCGTTAAAAAGCGTTACTCCAAAGTAAGGAGCGTGATTTAAAATTAATTGAACATGACAGGGTAGTTTACGGCAGAGAAATTATTTTGCTTTGCCGTACTGCCCTTTTTTATTTTAAAAGTTTTAAAATGTAACCAACAATCATAATTAATAAAGAAAAAAAGGAGGAATTAACTTGGAAGTAAAGGTATTTGACAATGATGTTGAGAAAGCTCTGAAAATCCTGAAGAACAAACTTTCGAAAAGCGGTTTGTTTAAGGAATTGAAAGTCCGCCGTGCTTATGAAAAGCCTTCAGTGAAGCAGAAAAGAAAAACAATTGAAGCGCAGCGCCGGCTGGCTAAAGTTCAAAGACGCCGCAAGTTTTAAGTTGACACGGTTATCGCGGTAATTTTTCATAGTAGTTTAGGGGGAGTATCGCCTTATGGAGGAAAAGCAATACGTAGTTGATGCGCTATCCATTAATGAATCGTGGCGGGTGTTTCGCATTATGGCTGAATTTGTCGAGGGCATTGAAACTCTCTCTCAAGTTGAGAATGCCGTTACTATTTTCGGTTCAGCCAGAATTAAGCCCGATAACATTTACTATCAGAAAACCGAAAATCTGGCCCGGCTTCTGGTTAAGAATGGATTTAATCTGATTACCGGCGGCGGACCCGGAGTTATGGAGGCGGCTAATAAAGGCGCCAGTGAAGCCGGCGGAAAATCAGTGGGATTGAATATTCGCCTGCCCTTTGAACAAAAGCCAAATCCCTACGCGAATATTCATATTGATTATAAGTATTTCTTTGTCCGCAAGGTGATGTTTGTTAAATATGCCGTCGCGTATGTTATCATGCCGGGCGGCTTTGGCACGATGGATGAATTTTTTGAAGCGCTTACTTTAATTCAGACCAAGAAAATAAAGTCCTTCCCCCTGATTCTGATGGGGAGCGAATATTGGCATGGTTTAATAGAGTGGTTGAAAAATACCATGCTGCAGGAAGACAAAATTAGTCCTGCCGATATGGACCTGATTCAAATCGTTGATGAGCCGGAAGAAGTTGTTAAGCTCATAAAAAAATACGTTATCGTTTAATCCTCAAAAAGCAGTTCTTTATAAGCCATGGAAAAAATCTTCGCTAATTTGAAAAAAGGTATCATTGCGCCTTGCTACCTTCTTTATGGTGAAGAAGAATATCTCGTAAGTGAAAACCTCACTAAAATTTTAGATATAATTATCCCGCCGTCAGACCGGGATTTCGGCCTGTTTTATCTTGACGGCGAAAACACGGATATTGACAGCCTGATTGAACATATACTGACCCCTTCGCTTTTGGGCGATAGAAAAGTGATCGTGGTGAAGGACACCGCTATTTTTTCTTCCCGTGAAGATTTAGCCAAACTGGTTCAAAAAATACGCGGCAATATGGATGGAAATCCAGCCAAAGCGGCAAAATATTTTCTAACTTTCCTGAAAACAGCCGGTTTTTCTATCGAGGATTTACAGAATTCCGGTTGGCAAAAAATAACCGATGACGAGTGGAGCCGTATTGTGAAGGGGGACGCAGGAGATGACCGCTCCAAATGGCTCCCCCGTATTCTGGAGATTTGTTTAGGCTTAAGCCTGACGGATGCCGCAGGCGCTGATGGAACAGGGCGTTTGGAAGAAATTTTAAAAAACGGCCTGCCCGCGGGGAATTGCCTGATATTTACGGCTGAGGTCGTGGATAAAAGGAAAAAACTCTACAAGATCATTGAAGAGCTGGGCGTTGTCCTTCATTTTGCCGAGGTCAAGGGTGAGGCGGCCCAAAAAGGGATGCTCCAGAAAGAGGCTCAAAAATTACTTGATCGTTATGGGAAAAAATTGTCGCCTGCGGCATGGATTGCTTTGGGTAAAAAAACGGGATTTGAATTAAGACGCTCCATGTCGGAACTCGATAAACTGATTTCTTTTATCGGAGAGCGCTCCATTGTGGAAAAAGAGGATGTCGAGCAAGCCGTCGGCAAAACAAAGGAAGATGAAATCTTTGCTTTAACAAACGCTTTGAGCGAGAAAAATCAACTCGCGGCGCTGGAGGCTTTGAAAAATCTTCTGGATCAGGGGATTCATCATCTGATAATCCTGACCATGATGGTCAGGGAAATAAGATTTTTGCTGCAGGCCAGGGTTTTAGTGGATTCGGGGAAATTGCCGAAATTCAACCAAAGTCTTGAATATGGCTGGTTCCAGAAAACCCTTTATCCCGCTATTAATGAATTAAACACATCCGCGGTAAAACGTGAAGGCCTTATCTTTGGCCAGCATCCTTTTGTTGTTTATAACGCTTTGCGTAATTGTGTCCGCTTTACCTATCCCCGCTTAATCGGTTTGCTTGATGAATTGCT
>JBEKMY010000044.1:0-25320 GCA_049523355.1 Smithella sp.
CTTAATGCTTCAGGTTACCCTTAACACCTCCCTCTAGCTACATGGGCGAACTACCGAACTCCCATCGTCGGACTTTAACCGACTAGTCATACGTTTTACACGGCATACCCTACTACTGTTCAATAGTGGGCATTCGTCATAATTAAGGATAACCATTTGAAAGGTGCAACGCAAAGCTCAGCCGGAGCGGCCCATCGGGCTGCTATCGGCTGGCGCGAAGGGTTAGGCGAAAATGCCCTTCGTCGTTATGGGCTCACCACATTTCTATATTTCTATTAATTAAGTATACTGTCCCGAACTCTCCGGAACTCCGCGGTTTTCCGCCCGGTTTTCTGGGGCTCGTCTGTTATTGGCCAACCCGCCAGCCGTCATCGAATAGGCGGAGAACCACAGACTGCGATTTCTTTGGATTAGGAAGAAACTCACTGACATCAGTCGGAAGAGTCTTAAGATCCAACTGCCAGACAAATTCCACGACCTTGCTTGTCCCGTTCTGGCCAACTGCTCCGTCTGCAATACCTGTCACTTCTATGATTTTTTTAGGGATGGCCTCACGCGTGGTCACCGAAATGTCGCCTCCGGTGAAGGCCAGTACCTGATGATCCTCGTCATCCAACCGAAATACTTTCATCCCAACAGAGGTCAGTGAGAACATCGTGGCGGTGCCTCCGAAACCCGACGCAATGGTTCGGTATTGCCAGTACCCTTTCGTTGCGCCGTCTTGAAGTTCTTGGGCTGTCAACACGAATTTTATTTTTTGTGGAGCGAAGTCGCGACTCTCTTGGATGATACTCTTGGCCTTGTCCCTGCTTAATGAACCGCTGCAACCAAGACTAGCGAGAACGATCAAGCATCCAACAATCCACAGAACTTTCTTTGCATCATGCTTCTTGAATAAATCAAACAAACCCATCATACACCTCCTTTTTGCGATGAAACTTAATTCAAATGCATTTTCAAGTTCTTATTATCAAGATTTTCATTTGAAATCAATAATAGCACTAAAATTATTCTACTTAACACTTACAGGAAGAAATGCTTGCCGCCCTCAAATCTTCTTCAACGTGGAATAATTTAATATTCACTTTAGAAAATATTGATTCAATAAAGTTAATAACATTTTTCAATATCCCACGAAAGTGGGGGTTGCGTTTCTAGAAATTTATAATATACTAATTCTAAATAGGAGGTTCCGATATGAACGTAAAAGGCACTTTTTATGTTTTGACAAAGACGGCGATGACCACAGCTTTCGGCCAGGAACGCTGGAATTCCTTTATGACCAGGCTGGCAGAGAAAGACAAATATTTCAAAAATATGATTATGTCCGTTACTCTCATTCCAGTGGAAAAATTAATCGTTTTTTTTGACGAGATGTGTGCGGAATTCTTCAACAATGACAGAATGTCATACCTGATGTTTGGGAGAGTAGGCGCTAAATATGCCCTGTCGCCGGAAGGCCCGTACAAAGCTTTTATGCTCACAAAGGATATAAAGCAGTTCGTCGAGACTTACATGCCTAAGCTTTGGACGGCGTTTTATGATGGAGGCACAGTCATCACAAAGTTAGAGAACAACATCGTTCATCTCAAAATCACCGGGATTAATATAAAAAATTTGTACTTCGAGCAACTTATTATGGGTTACAATCAGCAGGCGCTCAAAACGTTCGGAAAAAAATCTGTTGTGAAAAAGATCAGGAGTATTGCATCGGGCGATGATGATATTTATTTCCAGTATGAACTAAAGGACTCTTGATCACAAAATATAATGTGCGGTGTCGATTATTGCCGGGCGTGAATTGTATTTATTACGGGTTATAACGTGGTATCAGACATTGATAACCAGGTAATGATCTCTTATATTCCTTAAAAGGATTCTATACGGGTCATTTTGCCAGACAGGCTTTGACCGCCGCAGATTCCTTGTCCGCCATTATTTCCCCGAATTTGTTAATCTGGATCAGGTTCTCAAGATATTCCTGCCGGTCTTTTACATTATTGCCGGAACTGGAAAAGTAGCTCTGTACATCCACATGTATATTGTCATCGTAAAGAGAGTGTACGGCAACGTTTACTATAAATTGCCGGTCCGCGGAGACGCTTAACGATTCCTGTCGATCCAGATCCAATGTGACGACCTGATCTTCATTGCTGTTTTTGACCGGTTTTCCCGCCTCATTAAAAACCCTTGTCATTTCATTACGCAGTTCCTGCGAAAAGTTTTTTCCAGTCCCTCCAAGCGACTCGGCACGCGCATATACCTGTTCCATCGCACAGCTAAGCGCTTTCTGCCAGGCCTTTCGCAGCTTATCGTTTTTGGTTTCCGGTTTCGTTACCGGCAAACAAACGCCGCCCTTATTTTCAAATCCTTGGATGCAACGGCAATGAACAACATTGTCTTTCTCGGAAACGGGCGCGGAGTTCGGCGGACATTCGCCATAAACGTTTTGACTTTGCATGGTTGCGGCAAGCATTACCATGACGCCTAACAGTAAGAAATGTGACCGTTTCATCTGTTAATCCAGCACATATATTTTTTCTTCCAGTTTTTTGTGGGCCTGCTGAAAATTCTCGACGGCCTTATTTAGTGTCGTTTGCGCCTGATCGACGTCGCTCTTTGACGCCGTGCCGTTCTTTTCGCTTTCTGTCACGGTATTGAGCGCGGCATCAGCGTTGGCCAGTTTATTATAAGTAATAATCTCTGCCTCGCGCAGTTTCTTTACTTCCGGATTTGTCATATATTTGCTGACTTTTTCGTCCGGCACAGGTTTCAGAAATTCCTGCTTCGGCAATTGCAGGTGCGGCGCCTTTATTTCCTGCGTGCCCGCGTCGAACAGGCCACGGAGTTTATCGAAGTCCTGTTGAAGTTCCGGATCATTTGGGTCTCTTCTGCCGGCCTCATCGAAATAAAGTTTCGCCTTCGCGTAATCGCCGTTTCTCATGGCGAATTCGCCTTTTTGCCTCAGAGTTATGGCTGTATCAGCTATGGAGTTTAGTTGACTGGCCAGTCTGTTGTCCACCGGAGACAGCCCCGGCATCTGAGAGCCTTCCGCGCTCGGATGACGCCAAACGATTACCGGCGGGCCCATAATGATGACAGTTCCTCCACCTCCACCGCCGGTTGTTCCGGGACAGGGTTTATCCAGAGGATACCCTCCTTGCAGAATGCCGTTTACCCAGCACTGGGCGCTTACGGCTGACCCGCCTACAGCCAGGGCGTCGGTAGCGCTTATCATGACGGCAGAAATAAGAAAGATTGCCTTACATGCCGCTGTAATTGCATTCCATCCACAGTTTCGCCATTTACCGCTGCTGCTTTGTCCGGCATTACCTGTGACTATATACATGGCCATTTCCTAGTAACTGCAGCGTGCCCTGATGGTTGCCTGGGCTGCACCGTCCTGGGGAATCAGGGCAACTGTGTATGTCCCCTTCGGCAGGCTTACGGATTCGGTTCCGCTTCCGCTGACAGTCGTGCGGAGAAGCGGCAAACCGGTCGCCTTTTCACCGGCGCTGACAGCTTGCCACTGTTCTTCTGTAATAACCACCAAAAGCACATTTTTCCCGGGTTGAATAGTATAGTCAAAGAAAACCGTTGCCTGCTGAGGAATATATAAGTTCGAGGCATAACCGCTTGCTGAAAGGGTTAAGCTCTGGTCGAGAAGCACCTGCTCTGCAGCTGCGGTCACGCGGCTGGCGGCAAAAATAAATCCGCAGATAACGGCTAAAACAGCCAGACTAATTTTAAAAGACTTGCGGCGTTGGACATCAGTATGCACGGGCACAGACTCTGTACGTGACGGATACGGACTCCGGGTCCGAATTGAGAATTGCGACATAATAGTTACCTCCCTGAGTTATAGTTATTGACTGACTTGCAGTTCCATCGATGGGTGCGCGAACCCGCGGACGTCCCGTAATCGGTCTTCCAGCGTCCATGTCCTGCTTTTGCGCGTCCGTTATAACAAGCAACGTCACCTGTTTGCCCGGCTGCACGGCAAAATCTATAGAAAGAAATGCCCGGCCGGCTACATAGATGTTGGATCCGACAGCGCCGTTAGCGGGAACCATAACAGTTTCTTCAGAATGAAGCGTGGTTGCTCCCGGATCGATTGCTATCGAGTCGAGCTGGCCAGCCGATGTCTCAACAACAAGTATTGTTGACAACATGGCAATACTGCCAATGATCAACAGTACTCTAGTATAAAAAATTGATAATTTTTTCAATGTTTGCCTCCTCTGACAAAAATTGATTCTTAGATATTCTCATATAAAGGATTAATTTAATTGTCAAGAAATTCATAACGATTACAGGTGTAACCTGGGATAAAATCAGAAATTGATAAACTGAAAAGGAAGAAAGAAATAAAATTCCGAATCCCGAATCAGCAGAATTATTTGTTACACCTACGAATCCACAATATTTGGCAGTCGTCAAAACTGAGGATTACTGGTTGCAATCATATTTTTTCTACGGGATTGGTTTCTCTATTTTATGTAAGCTGATAGCCTTTCTCCCGAAATAATTTCAGGCAGGCATCTGCGACAAGACCGTCATAAAGAATTCCCTTGTTTTTCTCGATCTCTTCGAGGGCTGCCTCAATACCCAGAGCCGAACGATAGGGACGATGGGAAGCCATAGATTCCACCACGTCAGCGACAGCCAGTATCTGCGACTCTATAAGAATGTCATCTCTTTTCAGATTTCTTGGGTAGCCTGAACCATTCATACATTCATGGTGTTGGTAAATTATCTCCGCCAGCGGCCAGGGAGATTCAAAATCCTTGAGCATCTCGTATCCAACACGAGAGTGTTCTTTTATCAAAGAATATTCGATGTTTGTCAGCTTGGTAGGCTTGGACAATATTTCCGCCGGGATGGATAATTTTCCGATATCATGGATGGAACCGGCCAGCCGGATTCCGTCAATTTTATCCTGGGGTAATCCCATCTCCGTGGCAATGGCTCTGGCAAGGTGCGCAACCCTGACCTGATGACCGGCCGTATAGGGATCTCTGGACTCTACGGCGGACACCAAGACCCCAATAGTCGTGCGAACTGCTTTCTTGAGTCTGTCAAGGGTCTGGTGAAGTTGTTCTTCGGCATGCTTACGAATAGTGATGTCTTCTATCAGTCCTTCAATGTAGATGATTTCCCCCTGTTCATCCTTGACCGCTCGGGCATTGATGACGACCCAGAATTTGCTTCTGTCCTTTTTATAAAATTCAACCTCAAAACCTTCGACAAAGCCTTCTGCGTCCCTGATTTCCAGGAATCTTTTCCGGTCTTTGGGATGAACATAAAGCTGGGTTCCTATATCTTTGATCGACTCAATTAATTCCTCAGGTGATTCATATCCGGCCATTCGGGCTAAAGCAGCATTGGCCGTAATAAACTTACCCTCTCTCGTCGACTGGTAAATGCCTTCAATAGCATTTTCAAAGATGTTGCGGTATTTTAATTCGCTATTCTTTAGCGCCTCCTCCGCCTTCTTGCGCTTGGTTATATCAATGCCTATGCCAAGAAGGTAATCCTTGCCGGCAATGGCAAGTTTGACTCCGGTCAAAATCATGGGAATAGCTTGTCCGCTCTTGGTTATAATATGGGCCTCGGTCATAGCGTACCCATTCTTCATCACATTTGCTACATTATTTATAATATTTGATGTATCGGGTTCTACACTGCCGAACCAGTCAAGCACATACATGCCTTTGAGTTCTTCGCTGGAATAACCTGTTACCTCTTCATTTTGTTTGTTCCATTGAACTAAATAGCCGGTGTCATCATAGAGGTAAAGGATGCCCGGAATGCTATCTAGAATAGCTGTATTGAACAACTGTGTTTTTTTAAGTTCTTCTTCCGTTATTTTTCGTTCAGTAACATCGCGTACAATTCCTCTAAACCCTATTGGTTTGCCTGATGAATCTTTTTGTAACGATACAGATGCTTCAACGTATTTTTTAGTCCCGTCTTTTTTTATAACCTGCCAATCAAATCCTTCAGTAGGTTTCCCTGTGCTGTAAACCTTGTTAAACGTTTGAAAAAGTTCTTTTGCGTTCTTCTTGTCTATATATTGACGATAATTCATACCCATCAATATCTCTTGGGAATAGCCAAGGAAACGGCGTAATGAATCGTTGAAAAAAGTAAAGTTGCCGGCCAAATCAACCTCAAAATAACCTTCATGGATGTCTTCAAGAACGGTTCGATATTTTTCTTCGTTTAATCGAAGCGCTTCCTCTGCCCGTTTGTTTTCGGTAATATCCAGAAGAGATGCGATGCGTTGTTTTGTGTCAGAGATTATATCGATGTTTAAAAATATATTTCTTATTTCACCATATCTATCGATGAAACGGAATTCATAACTTTTCGGAGTGACATATGGATCAATTCTATGCAGACGATGCATCGTTTCCAGATCCTCTTCTACAACGAACTCTGTCCATTTTTTCTTGTTTTCGATTTCATCTATTGTGTAACCAGCTAGTCCCGCAAATTTCGCATTAGCCAGAGATATAGTTGCGTCTTCTTCGAATATAACAGTTGCCATACCTGTATTTTCAAATATAGTTCTATGAAGCTCTTCTTTTTCCCGCAGTTTTTCTTTTACTTTCAATTCAATTGGTTTATGCATTCTTAGATTTTCTACATACATTGGTTTTATCTCTGTTTTTTCTCACATTTAAAAACGATCTTATTTTATGTAATATAGTTTTAATTTATAGTCGTAAGGTTTCTTAATTCCACATCCATTGTATTTTTTGAGAGTTCCTTTCTCTCCCGATGAAGAAGGAGAGAAAGGAACTTTCCACATCACCCTTTGGTAGAGTTAGAAAGTGCTTAATACGCTGCTGTCATTATAATCCATCGGTATCACCTTGCGGGGATCGGGTTGAAGACCGGCCGCAGCTTTGAAGCCTTTTTTCTGTTGAGCCGGATTATTGTGCAACAGATGCCCCAATGGTTTGCCTGACCGCGGGGACTGTGTGTATTCTCCTGAACCGGTAAGCTTAAAACCGGCGACCATACTCCGCATTTCCTCGGACTGTGAGGACATCTCTTCCGCAGCACTGGCTGATTCCTCGGCATTGGCCGCGTTCTGCTGGGTTACCTGATTCAATTGTTCTACTGCCTTGTTTACTTCGCCTATTCCCTGATCCTGCTGATCCGAAGCCGCCGCGATCTCCGCCACTACCTGACTGACTTTGTTGGTTTTCTCGGTGATTTCCTGGAAGTTCTTCAATACTTCGGCATTGATGGCAACACCGTTTTCTGAGTTCTTGACCGCTTCTTCAATCAAATTGGCCGTGTTCTTGGCCGCTTCCGCACTTCGCATGGCCAGATTTCTTACCTCCTCGGCCACAACCGCAAATCCCTTGCCGGCATCTCCGGCACGAGCTGCTTCCACCGCGGCGTTTAAAGCCAAAAGGTTCGTTTGGAACGCGATCTCGTCTATGGTCTTGACTATCTTGGCTGTGGAATCAGATGATGTTTTGATCTTGTTGATGGCCGAAGACATCAGGTTCATGCTTTCCACGCCCTTGTCGGCGCTGCCCCTGGCCTGATCCGCTATGCCTTTGGCTTCTTTGGCGTTTATAGCGTTTTGTTTTGTCATGGACGACATCTCTTGCAAATTACTGGACACTTCCTCCAGAGAACTGGCTTGCTCGCTGGCTCCTTGCGACAACGACTGCCCGCCTGTGCTCACCTGAATGCTGGCCGAGGCCACCTGCTCAGCGCCAATGGCCACCTGTTGCAGCGCTTTGTCCAGATTCTCCACCGCCAGATTAAGAGACTCTTTGATCTTGGCATGGTCGCCTTTGTAATCTCCTTTGACACGGGCCGTCATGTCCTTGTTGGCTACCTGAACCAAAACACCTGAGGCCTCATTGATCGGACCCATCACCGCATCCAGTGTCTTATTAATGCCCATAACTACATCCTGATAGACACCCTTGAAAGCCTGCTCATCACCGCGAACAGCCAGTTTGCCTTCCATTGCCGATTGGGTCAATTCTTTCAGTTCATTACCCAGCTTCTGCAGGGTTTCCACCATTCTTTTTATTGCCGGGCCGATTTCATCTCTTTCATCCATCATCGGGGTCTCGATATTGATATTGCCTTCCGATATTTGTTGCATCCCCTTTACTACATATTTTTGAAGATCATCAGCAACCTGATCCACTGTTTTTGCTAAGATACCTATCTCATCCCTCCTATCCAGATTAAGTCGTTCGGAGAGATGACCTTTCCCAAAATCCCGAATCATTATCACTGCCTTGTTCAGGGGTTTTGTTATCGAGGCGTTCAGCATCAGACCAACTGTCAGGGCTATAGCCGCTACCAATATAGTGGCAATTAAAAGAACAATGGATGCCGTTGAGGCTGCGTTGCTGATAGACTTGTCGGCTGCCTCGGCGTTCTTGCGGTTGATTTCATTAAGGTCATGGATGGCAGCAAAGGTTTTCATCCGGGCTTGGACCCCATAGCTTCCGGCGCCCAACAGGCGGGCAACTTCATCATCTTTGCCTTCATCCTTTGCCTTCATTCCTTCTTTATAGCCGCGCTGCATTTCGGGCCAGGCGGTGTCGAAATCAGCGATAATCTTCTTTTCGTCTGCTCCTATATTTCTGCTTTTATAAGTCTGCATAGTTTTATTCACAAAACTAATGGTATCATCTATGCTCTTTCCCATTTTCTCCCGGTCGGCCGGTACGTCAAAATACCGGTAGATGTCTCCCCGCATTGTTTCGAGGCTGGCATTGATAGCGCCCATATCTTCAATGGCCGCGGTATTCTGGCTGTACATCACCTCGCTCCGGGCGGCTATTGATCTTATATTGACGTGACCAATCAGAGCTATCGCCGCAAGTAAGACGACCGCCGATAAAATGCTCCCGATAAGCTTGGTTCCGACTTTCATATTGTCAAACATTTCCTATCTCCTTTTTATTGTTGCTTTAGTTATTTATTTTAGTTTTTAATTCTTTCGATTCGGACTTGGTTTCCTCACTTACAACATCAGTAGCCTTTTTCAGATGGATGACATCATAAGCCGTTATCACCTTTTCAATGTCCAGCAGCAAGCGGATACGTCCTCCTGTTTTGCCTATGCCCAAAATATATTCCGGGTTAACATCCGCCCCGAAAGACGGAGTGTCTTCGATGTCCCCGGAAGCCACAGTCACCACCTCCGAAACCTTGTCCACCAGAATCCCCATCATTAAGGTGGAAGTTTTGATGACGATGATGCCGGTCTCGTCGGTGATCTGCGTCTGATCCATACCAAATTTGACTTTTAGATCCATGATGGGATGGATCTTCCCCCGAAGGTTGATGACTCCCCGGATATACTTTGATGTCAACGGCACCGGTGTGATCGGCATCCGTCCGATGATCTCCTGTACTTTGAGGATCTCCACTCCGTATTCCTCGCTGGCTAGGAAAAAGGTCAGATATTTACCGGCCCGGGGATCAACCATGATGGACTGATCTTCCTTAACTGCAGTCGCGTTGTACATTCTTTTGCCTCCTATATTGATTACGTTATATTTAGTCACTGACGGGCTATACTTATAACAAACCTTCATAATAGAAATAGACGGATATTCCTTTAACAGTTCATTATGAATTTTTGCGGTTTTAGGATGATTCCGGGTTTCTCTGAAAGTTTTAAAACTGGCGAGGCTCTGCGGTGTCACTGCTAAACCATAATGCAAAATATATGTATTCAACTCCGTCAGCGTTCATATTATTAATGTGATATTTATTAACATTAATAAAAAACGGCTGTGTAAGTTATACTATTATTTTTTCATCTTGCAATAGTTATGATCGATGAATTATTGAGGATAAATCGCCTATATAAAATACTGGTTATTTGAGGGATAGGATATGTGAGCGAAGATTGATTTTAGAATTTATTAAGTTCATTTTTTTCCGGATATTATCTCTGTGGGTCGCAATAGTGTTTGCCGATGCGTTGAGCATATTAGCGATTTCTTTTGTATTCTTTCCTTGCCTGATCAGGTCGATAATCTGAATTTCTTGAGGTGTTAGATTCTTATGTGAAGATAGAATGTCTCTCATAAATGGAGATAAGACATCGCTAAGATTTTTTTCCAAAACACTCACATAATTTTTATTACGATCATCTAGATTCCCCATCTTCAGCTTTTTCAAATAAGGAATAACCAGATCATTGATGTTGACCTGCAATTTTTCCTCAAATTCCTTTTCATCTTTATCCCTGCGATTCATTAATACACGCAGTGCTATGTTGGCATCTTCAAGATTTTCGGCGAAAAGCTTCAGCTCTTTCTCCGCCTGCTTGCGCTCGGTAATATCTCGGGATACAGTGATAATTTCGACAGGCTTGCGATCATTATCGCGCAAAAAGGAGAAGCTGACTTCCACCCAGATAGTAAAGCCATCCTTTTTGTATGCTTCCAACTCCAAGATACGCGTTCTATCGGGATCAGCCTTTGCACTGGCTTCCAGTTGCATCTCTTCTTCAAAGACAGTTCTGCCGAGCCGCAGGGATTCAGGGGTCAAGACCTGTTCAAGGGTCTGAGCCATGGCCTCATCAACGGTTAACCCGCGAAGACGCATGATGTTCGGACTGACATAAGTAAGACGCAAATTCATATCTAGGATCCCTATCAGGTCCGCCGTGTTTTCCGCAATTATACGATATTTATTTTCGCTCTTCCTAAGAGCCTCCTCCATTTGCTTGTGATCAGTAATGTCTTCAACCACAGCAATTATATGATCCACGCTACCATCGGATCTTTGAACACACCCCACAGAGAGATTGGTCCAGACAACCTGTCCATCCTTGCGGATAAAACGCCTATCCATACTATAATGACCAATTTGACCGGATAGAACACGATTAAATTGTTCGAGGTTTGCGGCAAGATCATCGGGGTGTATCATTTCCAACCATGTCATGCGAGTGATTTCGTCCCTGGAATAGCCACTCATTGAACAGATGCGGTCATTAACCGCAATCCACTCTTTCTCAAGAGAGATTATGATAATGCCGTGCATAGGCAAATTGAAATAACTGCGGAAGCGGGCCTCACTCTTTTTTAACCCTTCCTTCTCCTCCATCCACTCAGATTCCGATTGTTCAAGTTCCTCAATCCGTTGTCTTAATGAAGCCATTTCTTGAATCAAGTCCTGCTTTGTCTTGGATTGATCATTCATTAGGACGCCTCCTGCGTACTTGAGCAGACCATTGCTTTCTGTATAAATCAGTTTATATTCATAGTTTTAATATTAGTGCATTCGCTCTTTTATTGCAAATGGTACGTTTGGGAAGTACGACATCAGATACTAATTTCTGTTTGAAATGTTGGATGTCTCATAAAATTACCGGATGCTTAACTTCAGGAAGTTTTCTACAGGTTTGAAAGACCGGAAAACATTAAATCCAGCATCGCACCTTATAATCATGAATCAACAAATATTTATTACAAAAAATGTTATATGGCATATGCTCTTGTCCACCTCCTAATGCTTAGAATTGGACAGCTGTCTGAATTAAGCATTACTGGTGTGTAGAATTTAACATTAATTTATTTACTGTCTTCTTCTTTTAAGAATAGTATTGGTTAGCCATGCGACTATGGCGCATATAAGTCCATCACGCACAATTCCATAGCTAAAAATCAAAGGCTTAAACGAATGATCAAAATATGGAGCTGGCCAAAACACATTAATTATTAACCATAAAATTAGATAATATATTATGCACTACAAGTGCTCCATGAAGCACATTTTGCTCTGCTTTTGAAAAACCAACATATATCCCTGCTACTATCAGAGGTAAATAAACCATCATCCTAAAATAAGCACCTAAAGGTTTTTCTAGTCTAATTTGCATGAAATAAAGTATTGTATGTATTAAAGGAAAAAAATAAAATATGCCTATTGCTAGAAGCACTCCGACGATAATTATCTTAAAGTTGTCTGTTTTCATTTTATTGATTACCATTTATAAGGTAGCATAAAATTGCAGATTTGAAAAACAAGGAGGAAGTTATTAATAACCTTGGCATCCTCTTAGTCATCGTCGCCGTCATGCCGGAAGTTGAGCGCCTTGTTCTTGTCAAACATGGCAAATGCGCTGACCCGGAGCTTAGGCATCTTTGCGTTTGGTCCCTTGGCATCCCTCCAGAGTATCTCATTGAGAATCCGGTACGGAGCGGCATCGGCAACTTTCCAGTTCATCTTGCTTGAGAGCACGGCCAGCCGTAAACGGGGATCCCTGGAATTATACGCCGAGGTACTGGGATTTACTTCGCCAATGATTTCCTGCGGCGGCAGTATGGCAGTGTATGGCAAAATGTTGTCCGGAGCGGCGTCCCAGCCGCCCATGATGGGGTTGGAGAAGTGGTCGTACTGGCTCATGGGAGATAAGCCGAGCAGAAGCTCTATACTCTTCAACACGCTGTTCGTGTCGTAGAAACGGGAATCCACGGTTCCCCTTCTGATCCAGGGACTGATGACCTGGCAGAAAGAACGATGGGTGTCGACATGATCGTCGCTGAACTGCGCGTCGTCTTCTATGACAAAGATCACGGTGCTTTTCCAAATGGGGCTATTGCTCACGGCTTGCACAAGTTCACCCACGGCGTAATCATTGTCGGCCATCATCGCCCTCGGAGAGTTAAACCCCGCATTCAGCCCCATGGTGTGATCCCGCATGAATCGCACCATCATGAAAGCCGGAACGCTGTTGCCCGTGGGGTCCTGCTTCAACATCTCCTGGAACTCGCGGTTCCACTCCGAGAAACGGCTTGGCTGCGCTTGCCCTTGCACTGCTATGGGCGAATTCAGGGATGCGTAGCAGCCTGTGCTTGGATTCCCATTGGGGCAAGGCAGTGTCCCGGTCGTTAGTCCGAGGTCCGCGGCCTGGAAACCGTATTTTACCCAGGCGTCGCTATCGGCATAGCTGAAGTCAAACTTGCGGTAGTCATAGTCGCTCAAGCCCGCAACCTTACCGGTGGGGGTAGGGATGTGTCCGGGAGGCGAGAGATTGGGCTTATTCGGATAATTGTCCGGTATCGATTGTAAGTTGTAAGGTGGCGGAGGCGACTTCGTCTTTGCTGCGGCTCCCGTCGACAGGAAGAAGCCGTAGTTGCGGTAGGTGAGCCCGGCCGCTTTGACGCCGTCCCAGATATATCCGCCCGGCGCTTCGGCAACATCCGGGATGGACGATGCGGGCTGGCAAGAGCTGGAGAGGCAGTTCCCATCCTGATCCGTGGCCGGGTAACCGCCTGTGATATAACCGTTAACCTGTCCCTCGAAAGCATAATTGATTTCGTACGTGGCAAGAGATAGCTGGTATATATAAGGAATGCTTTTAATGGTGAAAGCGTTTGCCACACTTTGAGTGCACCATACCCAGCCCTCCCCGCTCACCGGGGCATTGTTGTAAAAATTATCCAGAAGGATGAAGCGCTCTGCCAGAGCGTGCTGGTTCGGGGTAATCTCCCGCCCGTAGATGGTCAGAGAGGGGTCCCCATTACCCCGGGGCATGTCGCCGAGAACCTGATCGTAGCCGCGGTTTTCCTTTATGATGTAAATCACATGCTTAATCCTGCCCGATTTGATGCCGATTCCGGCCAGAATTCTATCGGCAGAACTCCCCATTGCCGGTGTGTTCTGGTTGTTCCGGATCACTTGAGCCGTCGATTGAACAAGCGAAGGTAGAGCCTGGGTCAAATCGATTCGGGAGACGTTCCCCGGAATGGAATTCAGAACATAGCCCGGACCCGGAGGCCCCACCCATGCCGGGACGGGAGTGGCTTTAGTGTTGAATGCCACAACGTCAGGATTGAGATAGTCAAGCTGGGGATTGGGGTTCATGGCCGCCGTTCCCCATCCGTTGACGACCAGCAGCGCCTTACCATCCGGAGTGGCGGCAAGGGCCGTGGGATACCATCCCACCGGAATGTAGCCGCTCAACTGGTTCGTCCCCGTATCGATGACGCCGACCGCGTTGAAGTCGCCGAGCGACGCGTACAGGGTCTTCTCATCAGGAGAGAGCGCAAGGCCTGAAGGCGAGACGCCGGGAAGACTGCTGACATTGGACGGTCGCAGCAGCACCGTGGCTGTAACATTAAGTTGATCATTGACGACGTTAACCACCGATATCGTATCGCTCCCGGCATTGGCTATGTACAAAAGGGTCTGTGCCTGATTTAGAAGAAGAGCTGAAGGCCCGGTGAGGTTCGGGATTGTTGAGACCAACTGTATGCTGCCTGGGTTAGTAGTATCCAAAACATAGACGCAGCCGTCCCGCTGACTGGCGACGTAGGCTCTGGTTCCGTCGGATTTTGCGACTACGGCATAGGGGAAGGATGGCGTGTTCGTGCCTGCCGCGTCGTTGAAAGTGTAGCCTCCAAGCCTTGTGCCGTCGCTTGCACGATACATTGAGAGCGTGGATGCCGGTTCATAGTTGACCAACAGATTGATGGAAAAGTAATTTGCCATGAAGATGGTTCCGTTGGCAAAGGCAATACCCGCCGGCTGATCAAGAGGCAGGTAAGAGAGAATACTAACCGGCGAAGGCTTGCCGGGAATGGTGCCTGTCAGCGTGAGGGTTCCATCGGCGGCCAGCGTAACCACGGCGACGGTGCCGTAGGCTCCCTGGGCCGCATAGAGCGTATAGGTGTTGTTATGCGGTGTCGGATCGAATACGAGTCCATAAAAGAGACCGCCATTGGGGACGTTGGGATCGTCCGCGGAAAAGGCAAGCGAACTTACGACAGCGCCGTCACTTACCCTCAATGTGGACAGAAACGCATTGAGGCAACTGGACGTTGTGATGGCGTACTTGCCATCGGGGCTGATGACTATGTTCAACGGCATATTCCCGACCGGACCACTGGTTGTGCCCGCCGGTGTAATCCTCCTGCCATTAACCAGGATGTTGGAGGCTGATGAAGCGGAGTTCCCGGAAGAACTGCATCCGGCGAAAAAGACAGCACATAAAGCCGCCAGTGTGATGATTGTAATCGTTTTAAAGAAGACTAAACTGAACTTTTTGCATTCATGCGATTGTTTCATAAAATCCCCCTCAAATTTTGATGATGACATCGAAACAATACCTTCCTGAAAAAATGTTCAAATGAGTTGTTAATAGATTGACAATGCTTTATTTAACTATGTTTCAATATGAGCTTCATTCACCCAAAAGTCAAGATGATGTTTACATGAGAAAGATAGCACAACGCATACTAAAAAACAGTCATCAGCGCTTCACTCCGTATCCTGAGGCAAAATATGATTGACACAAACCGGAACGTTTCTTATACTCCCGTAAATAAAAAAAGTTCTTATTCCATTTCGCATTCAAGATGACACCCCGAAGGCAAGCAGGAGGGCAACGCAGGTGTACATTTTACGTACTCCGAGTTGCCGACGACGCAGCCGACAAAGGTGCCGCTTGAATGCAAATGGAATTACCGGGAAACATTTCTGCCTGCCGTTGCCAACATTGACATGCGTAATTGAAAATGAAAATGGATTGGAGGTACGGTTACATGTTCACGCCGATTCTTTTGCAAAGGATATTCTTCTCAAGATTAAAGGAAGTGACGCAAAGCGGAGCGATAATTATTTCGATCCGGATGCGGGCGCGTCAAAAAAAGATTCAAGGCGAAAATCATGATGAAGGGCTCAGCAGACTGCCCGGCAGCGCTTTATTGCAGGCCCTGTTGCTTGCGCTGATTCTGGGCTGCGGTGCGCTTCCGGCGCTGGCCGAGGAGCCGCAGCAGACGACCGTGATGCCGGAAGTGACAGTGAATGGGGTCCGCCCGAGCGACGAGTTGATCGGGCCTTATAACCAGCCCCGTTGGGCGGCTCGCGGCCGATTCTCGTCGACTACCGATGTCTATGTGCTACCGCCTTATGAGTTCAATATCGATCTCGATTACACGGGGACCATCCCCAGGCACGGCCAGACGCAGAACCTTTTCACGCAGGAATTTGAGCTGGGACTGCCGTATCGTTTCCAGATCGCCTACGAGAACAACTTTGTTCTGGAAAAAGATCACTCGCAGTTCACGGAGCAAACCATTGAGGGCCGCTATGCTCTGGCCGATTGGGGCAAGCTTCCGCTCAATCCGACGCTCTTTGCCGAATATCATTTCGGCGTCGGCAAGGATTACAGCACGGCCAATGACGACAGCGGTGACGCGGATGACGTTAGCGACACTGTGCAGCGCATCCCCGACTCCATCGAGTTGCGTTTATTAATGGGCGGGCAGTTCGGCAGGAACTACCAATGGGCATTCAACATTTACCACGAGTTTGACATGGGCGGCGAACTCGAACGGGAAACAGGATTCAACCAGGCGTTGGTCTACTCCATCCACGATGAATATTTGAAGGTCGGCCTGGAATCGCAATTCATTTACCGGACGGATGGGGACCCCCAGTCCAGACCGGAATACGAATTCGACATCGGCCCGAGTTTCACATGGAAGCCTTCCAAGCTCACGCGGCTCGACGTTGCGGCGCTCTTCGGCACCACCAGCGACTCCCCTGCCCTCAGCATCTTTGCTGTCTTTTCCATAGCCTTCGGCGATGACGGGGACAAGAGCGAAAAGGGCGAAAACGTGGCCCCGGTTTCCACGCAGCACCGCTGACGCATTGACGCGGATGTCGTCCGGCTTTTTTTGGCAATCAGCCGCTATTTTTTCAGTTGTTGAAATAGTCTCCTGTCCACTTGCAGGACTTGATAAAGACATCTATGCCCGTTGTTCCGCTATTAATTACAAATTCACTCAACCCGAAGTGTGGGAAAATGGGATTGCCCCAATCATAAGTGTAGCCGAGAGCCGTCCAGGGGTAGGGGCTGTTAACGGACGTCTGTGAATAGACGTAGGTCCTGCGGTTGCTGTACCATTTCCGGTATGAGGTCATCCCGCACTTTCCGGATGCTGTGCAATTGTCACAGTAGTTTGGGTCGCAGGGCATCTCCGAATAAACCAGCAGCGTGTCGTCATATTTCCGGAAACCGTCAGCGGGAAAGGTTAACTCCGCCTCATGATCGGTTACTTCCGGGTCTGCCGATGGCCGGAAAAGGTTGGCTGGCGATACATACAGTTCGAGTACGCACGTGTTTTCGAGTGTCTGTGTTGAGGCGGGAGGAGGCAAACCGAGAGCCTGGGAAACCCGAAGAAGGGTTGGGACATTGCCCAGAAGATTCTTCAACTCCGGGGCAATAGAAACCCAGGAATTATACCCATAGTTTTGACACTCCTGCCCTGCTTTACAGCCCGGCAAATTCGGGTCGGTATAACTCTGACAGGCCGCTTGACTGCCAATCCAGGTAGCAACAAGCACCCGCGTGCCGGGCGCATTATTCTCCCATATGAGGTCTGAATTTTCAGGGACAATGGCAGTCAGATGTTTCGAAATCTTTGCGACCGTCAAGGTCTTCGCGTCCTGGACCGCCGCGTTATATTCGGCCTGCGGGTCTATCTGGGCGGAGCTGCTTCCACCGCAAGAGGTGAGGGCCAGGCACAAAACAGCAAAAAAGATGATTACTACAAAGGCCTGCCATGAAGATGATTTCAGACGTAGAGTTTTCATGTTTCCTCCTTGAATTCGGTAGCGAGCGCATTCCCCGTAGTTTGTTGCGGGGTAAGCGAGCGAATACAGAATTATAATTTACTTTAAGAATCGAAGCTTCTCCGTGGCTTGCCTTGGGAGAGCTTCAATCTCTTTGAAGCTGATGATGGTCACGGTCTAAAAGTGTTATCGCATATTTTGTAAAAAGAACCTTTGCCCGCCTGATCTTTTGTCTGGCCTCAGATCTGGCTACAGGTCTGGTCATAGCTCCGGCTACAGACGGGAGCGCTGTGATAATCAGAATGGAGGAGCCGTGTCCGGCAGCAATGTCGAATCGATGCCTTCGCACAACGCGTTGTCGACAGTCAGATTACCATGAGCATCCAGCTTCACTCTCCAGATGGTATCGTAGTCGGTCTGCGGCCAGGGGATCGCCGCGGCCGGGATGCTGAGGCCGTAGCTCGAAAGGAGATAACTTATCAGCGGCGGATAGTGTTCGTGCTCCCACGCCAGCAGCACGGTTTGATTGGAGAGATTGGCGCCGGCCAGGTTCGTAAATAAAAAGTCGCTGGTGGCCTGGGCTACGGCCGGGTCGGTCGTAGCACCCCCTATAGAGAAGCCCGCGACCAGATAATAAGGCAAATTATTGGCGATTGCATAAGGCAGTACCGTTAATGACGGCCTGACATAGGAAACACTGAAGTCAGCCGCCAGAGAGAATGACTGCGCGGGATCGATGGAATAAACCACGGTAGGACTGGCTTGGCCCCGCAGAGCATAGGGCATGAAGTTAGGAAGGGACAGCGCGCGCCATTGCCCCGCAGCCACATAGTTGCCGTCTTCAAAACTGCTCGTCGGATGAGCCTCCGCGTGCCGGATCAGGTAAACCGTTTCGTTGGTGTTGGTTCCCGGCGGAATGACGACGCCGTTAACCCCATCGGTCAGTGTGTAGCTGAAATAAGTCTGCTGCGTGCAGGAAGCGCCGGCTACCGGCAGTACAGGGTATGTGGCGGGCGGGTACAGATGGCTGTTGAATGTAACCAGTCTGGCGACTCCCAATGGCGTGATGGAAATCGCAAAAACTACGTTTGACCCCTGAAAGCCTGCCGGAAGATTCAGGTTATAAACCTGTTGATTGTTGATATTGGTCATTAGTGCGCTGATAGTCTCCCAGGGCGCCGAGAAGACATAAAAGCCGGGGATGTTTGCGTTGATGATACGCGTTACCAGGGCAACATTGTTGCTGTGCGCGTCGTTGAAAGCCAACCCCTGGGCGCCGGTGATGTACGGACTCGGTACAACAACTCCGCCGGGCACGTCCCCCGGAGCGTACGCTGTATTGATCGGGTAGCTGTTGGCGGTTGTGCCTTGTACCGTGATCTGATTAAGAAGCGCAAACTGCTGAATGAACCCTATTGCCGCCATATCAGGGTAATTATTCGCGGTTTGCAAATGCGTCATCGGTGCAAGCGTGTAAATACCGTTTACATTGTTTGTCCCCAGCACATTATTTTTCAGATACGGAGCCATGAGGAGCGAGCGTCGAAGTCCTTGATCGGTGAGGTTTGCCGTGTCGGGATTGATATCACCGGGTGTCTGGTAAGCCAAATCCGGGCTTACCACAAAGATCAGGTTGATATTGCCGGAGCTAAGCGCAGCACTTGTATTGGAACCGGAACTGCCTGCGCATCCTGTAAACAGCATAGGGGCAAGCACCATAAGGGCAAGAATCAGAGCAAGAATCAGAAACAATGGCCGGATAACGGAAATTCTTTTCATATTCATAATCCCCCTCGTTTATAAACATTAATAGGAGTTCACACAATCGATTAAACCCTGTTCGTCCATATGACCTATGCCGCACCAGTAAACAGGCCAGGTCTTATCGGTAATGGGATAAAACTCGTTGCCGACGGGTACCGTATAATTATGTCCAGAAAAATAATGTTCTCTGTAAAGCTGTTGTTTTGCATTGTCCGCGGCGAGCTGAGGATAGAGTTGCAACAAAGAATTGCTCAGTAAACCCTGCAAGACATACGCTGTCGAAAAGGTATAATAGCTATTGAACTGTGGGGCGCTGGCAGAGAGGTCGCAGTTCAGGGTACTATAATCGGTGGCTTTCAATGTGTAACGGGAAAATGTCATAACCCTGAAGGCAGGGTTATTGCCGAAGTACGGCGTTATGCCGGGCGTTATTTCAAGCACATTGTCCGGCGACATAATACGGTATTCATCCATATGAGTATGCGCGCCAAGCGTCAAAGCTATGGTGCCGGGATAATGCGAGAGTATTTGTAGAAATCTTGTCTGATAATCCTGGATCCACATCATTGTGGCAGTCGTAAGGTGACCGTTGGCATCGAGATTATTTTGAGCCGTTGAATATTTATCCGCTCCGGGAGGTATGTGCATTAAGAGCCACACTTTTTTGCCTTCAGCTTTGGCTTGCGCGAGTTGTGAATCAAACCAGGTCAGTTGGGCGTCTACGTCGGTCTGCAAGATATCGCCAAAATCATAGTTAAACATGACCGAATTGAGTCCTATCACCATTAAGTCCGTTCCAGCCGGCTCCGCGGAATAATATCCTCCTTTGGTGAAAGTATTAATAAATGTCTGATGATCTACAGTGCTGTTTAAAAACTGTGTGTAGTATAGTTCAACGTTATTGGTAAGATAACTGGGCTCCGGTAGAGCCCCTAAATATGAATCGGCATTCCCGACAGCGAACATGACGGGAATGGCTCCGACTTTTAACCTTACCTGCCCCATGAAAAAGGCAACCGTCTTGTCGGCAAAGGCCTCCATGGCTGCAACAGCTGCATCGTCCGGAACCGGATAGTCGACATTCCCGTAATACAGTTGAAAAAACGTTGTCGGAAAGTTATGCCCGAGAATGTCGCCGGTAAAAATAATAAGCGGACTGGCTCCCAAATTCTGCTGTATGCCGGAGAGCGCCAGCACAAGCAAGGGGTAGTTGGTATCGTAACCCCATGCCGAAGGCGCCGTTATGAGCGATGTCTGGAAAATACCCGCCCACTGATCGGCGTCCTTGGCGGCAAGTTGCGTGTAAAGAGTTTTGTCATAAAAAGGATCGAAGTGAACATCCGAAAAAACAACCACGTTGAAATTGTTGTCGGTGGGGTTTGGGTTTTTTACGCCGTTGCCGCTACCTGAGCATCCTGCCAAAGAAAAAATCAGCATGCTCATTAAAAAGACTAAACAGATCTTTTTGCATTCATCAGATAGTTTCATAAAATTCCTCCTTCTGTTCTATTGACGTGACCGCCGAAAAAGATGTGGATAAATTTATCTCTACCGATGACACGGATCAGTTCCCGCATGGCGCAGAAGATCAGGAAGAGCACAGCCAGCCACATCTGCAGAATCCAGAAATGCGGCCACACGACATCGGTCGCTAAATGACGGTTTGCTTCCATGAAGCTTTCGTGCTTTCTAATCAGCGGAATGACATGCATCAGATAGCGGACTAAAAGCGCGGCCAGAAAATAAATAGAGCTTTTCCATAGCGTATTATAGACCAGCGGCCGGGCGGGAAATTTGTTGACAAATGGCAGTTTGTCAACCATCAGCACCACTTTGCCGACAAGCGTCGCGCCAACCACAGCAGCGCCAAATCCTGTCCAGGAGATGCCATACTCGCTCAGAATCATCAGTTTGGTGAACAGGATAAGGAGGAAGGCAATGAGGAAAAAAATCGTCGGCGGGAGAAGTTCAAAAAAATCTTTCTTAATAGTTTTTAATAGTTTCACTTGAGGCCTCTCCTATTTTTTTGCTGAAAATTTAACAACACATTATTATGATATTCACCTTATTTGCCTGTTCTTTGGGTTGGCGATGATTTTACAGCCAGCGCCTCCCCAAAAAAATGTTAATGCCCGGTTTAGAAGCGCCGATTGAAAGATAAAACCCCTCTCTCTTTTCAGAAACGCGATTTCAATAACTTGCCATTGTATCACCGGGGCATCTCCGAAAATAAAAGATAGATTGTTTAAAAAAATAGAATCATTTCCAATCTATCTTTTAAATTTGTAATTTTGGTTTAATAGTAGAATTGCTTACGCGACGACTCTTAAGTATCCCAACGGTTCTGCTAAAGTATCTCTTTACGAAGAACTGGACCGGGAACTTTGCGTTCCATGGGGCTGTTGAAAAACGCTCATCTGCTGTGTTGCGCTGCAAACCGCACCGCTCAACGTATATCTATATACGCCTCGCGCTTCGGTTTTTTGCGCGCCTCGCATCTGAACATTTTTGAACAGCCCCCCAATATGGGGTATTTCAATAACCCTCCACTCTTTCAGGTGGTTTGCCCCTCTCAAGACTTGAATTACATTATAGATTAAATATGATTAAAATCAAGAAATATAAAAATACGAAATACGTGATGTCGATGTTTATCATCTGATTTTAAATCTGTTTATTACCGATTGAAAAATTGCACATTCATTAAGAGTTGATTTTTGCGGATAACAGGAAGAAAACCGCGAGAGCCGCCCTGTCCGCAGTATTTTGCAGTCTTCAGAATTGATGATGTTGTAAGGTGCAACGACGATTTCAAAAGAACTCCTATGTTTGCCTTTGCTGCTTTGGCGTAAATTTCTTAAGGGAACAGGCTGAATTATTAAAAACAACCTGTTCCCTTAATCCTATAATCCTATCTTACTTTCGCACTGTCTCATGCCTTACGGAGCCGGCACAGTAATGGTATTGCCGTTTAATGTAACCTGAGTCTGTGCAAGCGCTCTGCCATTCAGTACTGCGCCGCTTGCTATGGTAACCTGCTTGGCGCTCAATATATTTCCCTCAAATGAAGAGGTAGTGCCAAGGATCGCGCCGGTCGGACCGCCAACTTGCCAAAAGACGTTCTTGGCCAGTGCACCGCCTGTCAACATAATGCTGCTGCCGTTGGCCAGAGTGAGATCTCCCGATATCTGGAATATCCAGACATCGTTGGCGCCGCCCGAGAGAGTAACATTTGCGCCTGGAGTTGAACCTATTGTAACGCCAGTAGTGTATTTATAGAGTCCGGGTACAAGGGTTCGCCCGTCAAGTATTCCAGCGTACAGGTTGGTAAAATCCGGTGTTGTCCGTCCGGCGGCATCGGTGTATGCGGTTTCCATGTCGCTTATAGCCGCGGTCAGCCCGACCGGGTCTACCACCCTGCATGCAGGACCAGCCGCATCGACCGTGTATATATTCCCCCCTGTCACCATTTCTGAACAAGCTACTGTAATCGCTGCACCGGTGATTGGACTCGTTCCAATATTTCCAGTAATGTGGGTTGAGGCAGGCGTAGCTTCTGTGATTCCTGTTTCTGATAGAATCACGAAATTGCCGGCTGTTCCAAGGTCTACCGGCTGCGGACCTGCCGCTAACGCTGTAATTGTTGTAAAGCTCCACACTTGATTACTGATCAGCGCATTGCCATCGATGTCCTTGACCCCGGTGGTAATCGTGGCCGTATATGTGGTATTGACTGTGAGATCACTCAATGGCATGAAGGTCGCAACCAGGCCAACGTAGGTGACCGTGCCGGGAACAGGTGTTGTCCCTTGCTCTAAGGTAAAGGTTGTCGCGGTGATCGTCAAGGGGTCCATCGCCTTACTGAAGGTTGCCTTAACGCTCTTACTGAGAGCCACGCCAATGGCGCCATTCAGAGGGTCTGTAAGAGTAACTGTTGGCGCGGTGGTATCTGTGGTCGTGCCTGTGGTAAATGTCCAGACATAGTTACTGGCTATTGCGACGCCTTCCAGGTCTGTGACCCCGGTTGTAATCGTGGCCGTAAACAGAGAACTGGCCGGGAGATTGCTTGTTGGGGTGAAGGTCGCCGTTTTGCCGATGTATGCTACTGTTCCGGCTACGGCAGTTCCGCCGGCTGTTGTGTTTACCACCGTGAAGGTTGTTCCTGTGATCGTTAACGGGTCCATCGCGTCACTGAAGGTTGCGGCAATCTTTGTGTTGGTCGCTACACTGGTGCTGGTATCGGCAGGAGCTGTGAGAGTTACGGTTGGCGCGGTGGTCTCTTCGGCCGTACCTGTGGTAAAGCTCCAGACAAAGTTACTGGCCAGCGCGTTGCCGGCCTTGTCCTTGGCCCCGGTGGTAATCGTGACGGTATAGAGTGTGCTGGCTGCAAGATCTGCGGCCGGTGTGAAAATCGCATTCTGGCCAACGCTGGTCACTGTGCCTGTAACGGCAGTTCCGCCGGCTGTTGTGTTCACCACTGTAAAGGTTGTTCCGGTAATCGTTGCCTGATCCATCGCTTCACTGAAAGTTACGGCGATTTTTGTGTTGATTGCTACACTGCCGGCATTATTTAGAGGGACTACAGAACTCACCACGGGCGCGGTGGTACCTGAATTTCCGTTTCCTCCTCCACTTCCACTGCATCCTGTAATTAAATAAATACTCAAAATTAATACAATAAATACAAGACTAACTTGCAGAGCCTTAAATCTTTTCATATAATCTCCCTTCAAAATATTATCTTCATAATTGTTTTTTATTAACCTTCTGCTGCTTATTTTTCTCTCCCAAAATATTTTTCGTAACCTTTATTAAGTTATAAACCCCTTCCTCGAAAAATAATAAGAACTCGCTTTAAGGCAAGAATAATAATTATAATGATTAAATAGCAAATAGCAGGCCAATAGCCGAAGATGATTCAGAGATTTGAATTCCTCCTTTAATGACAGTTGGTTGGGTTAATAGGAGAGACCCTCAGATAAGTATGAAATGACTCGTTTGGCCTCAACATACGGTGGGGCCTCAGCATATTGAGGGCTACTTTGATGGTTGGTTTAGACTTACTTTGGTTAATGTTTTTATAATTAACGCTTTCTACTTGAAAGTTTGAATAAATATCAAGACTGACAACTTCAGAAAGAAAACCGCGGGAGCCGCCTTGTCCGCAGTATTTTGCAGTCTTCAGAATAATCAATTCATAAGACCGTCGTTTTAAGATCGTAAAAAAATATTTGACTCTTATGTTTTGTTGCTGTAGTGATAACTATAATTTTATTTCATGAGGGGGAAAACATGGTGAAACAAGATTATGAAAAACCTGAACTGATCGTGTATGAAGACCTTACTGACATAACCGCTTTAACGATGAGTGGATCCTCATAAAGATCCGGATTCTGTGCCGCTTCTGAAATATTGTATCCCTGTTCGGTTACAATTTTAACAGTTATCCCGGCACACACTTTCTGGTTTTGCTCTGCCTGGGCGGTAATCAAATTGCATTTGATTACCGCCCTAAATTTAATAATCGCAAAGCAGTCATATGCCCCCGTGTAAGTCCCTTATCGTCATTTTCAACACGTATTTATTATGCCCCTTTATAGTTAATGTTTTCTTGAGATACTAAATTGCCTTTCTTATACTTTGACAGGCAAATAAAAATCAAAATCTATCTTCATCTGAATCTTTTGTCTCCGGCCGGTCTATTTCCAGTTTGTGCAGTCTCGCTCTTAAGGTGCTCGGATGGATGCCCAGGATCGCCGCGGCCCCGTCCTTTCCCTCGATGCGCCATTTGGTTTCTGTCAAGATTTTTAGAATTTGATTTCGTGCAGTATCCTCCAGCGTCCTCATGACGGATGAAATTGCGGGTGATGAAATCTCCAGTTTATCCGCCAGATGCAGATCCGGCCCGGGGCACAAGATCACAGCACGTTCGATAATACTTTCCAGTTCCCGGACATTGCC
>JBEKMY010000045.1:0-24892 GCA_049523355.1 Smithella sp.
TTCTGCATGAATAAATCCTCCTTTCTATCGATGTTGTGTTGCTCTTATCGTACTCAAATAATCGGTTCAATTGCAAATAATAATCAATGATTTTCTCCCGAAAATATATACCACACGTTAAGTTGGAATTCTACAGTTAAGATAAATCTGTCATTGACATACAAGATCATTCTTTATATACTTTTAATCGAAATTATTGGTATTTTATAAAAAGTATGGCGGAAGAAACAAAACAATCGAGCACTCTGTCTCCCGAAGTCAATGACTTAATGCGCACTCTCGTCACTGCCATTAGGATAGTGAAACTTTATCCTCCAAACAATCCCGTATACTCCCAATCAGTAAAGGACGCGCATGATGCACTTTCCCTTCTTCTGGAGGAGACACCGGAATGTTACGTCGGAGTGCAAAAAACATTTCTTACATATCAGCAAACTCCTGTCGGAAAAGACACTGAAGCGTATAGAGTTATCGCCCATGATCTGTTTACGAAGGGCATTCGAAACATTATCCTTTTAAAGGGTGTTACTGCCAAAGAAATGATGGATCTTTTCCAGGCGCTTGCCCTGCAGGCAAAAGATATAGGTATGCAAAACGGGGTTGCATCAATCCTTTGGGAAAAAGGCACGTCTAATATCAAGGTCACTGAAGCGGGGCTCGACGAGATTATTACATCAGATTCAAGAATAGAAAAGAAGAATGCCCATTCCCACGGTTCTTCCATATCTAAAGCCGAAGCATTTATCGGCCATACACTGGTTTTGGACAATCTCTTGACGGACCAGGAAAGCTTCGGCGCGGCAATGGTAGCGCTTGCAAAAGAGACGCGAGGTGAGCATGAAACCGTTGAGGACCGCCTACTTGCAGTGTATCAGGAAGCCGGCAATAAGATTCTGAAAGAAAATCCGGACCAGAAAGATGCTCTCTTTGAGGCACTTGCACAATCCGCCATGTCTCTCGAACAGCCCTACCGCGAAGCATTAATTGCCGGGAAACTGTATGGCGGTTTAGATTCGGAAAACACAGAAGAACGAAAAACCGAAACTGAAGAACGAGTGCCGAGCGTATTTCATGAAATTATGACCGGACGCTTTTTGGATTCATGGACAGTTAAACAGGTGGCAGATCTTTTAAAAAAGCTGACAACAAAAGAAATAACACCGCCGTCTTCTTCGTCCGTCGCTTTTTCCGCAATATCGCTCTCATCCGATATAAAAGGAATTGCAGAAGAAATGGCCGGGTACTCAGAGGAAGAGACCCAATCTCTTAAATCCATAAGTAGCTTGGGTACGGAGCGGGATATTATTGATGCCACGATGCGCACACTTATTGCCCTGATACCTCTGGTTAAGTCTCCTCATCATTCGGTCCCTGATGAAAAGGAAATCGCCTCTTTTACCGGTATTATCCACCAGTTGGAAGATATCTTAAATTATCTTTTACAGAACAAAGATTATGACCGCGTTTCACTTATCACTATGGCCTTTAATACTCCTGTGGATCCCGCTTTTAAACCCAGGATGCTGGAGGCATTGAGAAAGACTTCTTCCAAAAATGTCATTATCTCCACAATTGCCGACTTGCAGAATTATACCAAGGGTTCTTTTGAATACGTCTCTGCCTATTCCTATTTATCAGCCATGGAACGGGAGACAACTGAAGCCCTGCTGGAAATGCTGGCAAAGGAAACTGATAATAAGTCGAGATCAGCTATTCTCGATTTACTCAAAGACTTCGCTAAAAACCAGCTCTCAGTGCTGGGCGAGCACCTTTCCGATAGCAGTTTGTCTTTTGTCCGCGATATCATAAATATACTGAGCGAAACCAAAAGCGACCAGGCCGTTTTTATTCTCCAAAAGGCCGTAGACAATAAGAACATCAAGATACGGCAGGAAGTGATCAAGGGATTAATTCCCATCGGGGGAAAAAAGGCCGCCGGTCTCCTGGGAAAGTTCTTGAAAGATGAGGACAGCACGGTTCAGTTGATGGCAATTCGCGGCTTTACAGAAATCAAGAGAATAAGCGCTGAAGATGCGAAACCTCTTATGACATTCCTCTCGGATCGTCCTCTTAACAAAAAGGAGCAGGCGCTTACGTTAGAGGCTATAAAAGCGCTGGAAAAAGCAGGCGGTCCTGCGGCAGAGGACTTATTAAAAGGGTACACAAAAGTTCGCTGGTGGAGGTCTCGTAAACTTCAAGTCGAGCGAAAAGAAGCGGCGCTGAAGGCCATTGAAAAAATCAAAAGGAGGCAGGGCATTGGTGGATCAGCAAAGCCATAGCGGCAGCGAAGCAAGACAATCATTTTTTGCAAAGCAACGTTTACTTGACACGGCTAAGATAACGTTCCAGCAATTGTCGGGCCTTCTTAAAAATGTAAACATCTATCCGGAATCTCACCCTTTCCTGCTGTCACTAGTCGAAAAACTGACGCTTACGATCGACGGGCTGCTGATGGACAGGAAGGAAGTTGCGTTCTATTTCGTAAGTGGGGAGTTATTTTTTGAAACTCACTCCATGCCTATAGATTCCAGTATTGCCACACTGGTTGAACAATTTACCAGCAGGGATATAGGCGGAATCGTATTTAAGCCCGGCATTACTGATGAGGAATTCGTAAGATTAGCCGTCCTGATGAACACTGAACCTTCGGCACTCGCCGCAGAAGGCGGTATTATCAATATAGTTTCCCGCGAAAATTTTCCCCACATCAATCTCCACAGCGTTTTGCTTGTCGATAAAAAGAACAGCGGCGGCGCCATGGAAGAAGATAAAAAAAGAGCGGTAAAACTGTTTCTGGAAGCGATTACAGCAATAAAAGAAATGGTCAGAAACGTGCATCTCGGTCAAGCAGTCAACATGCGCAGAGTAAACAAGGTCGTCCAGGATATGGTAGATAATATCCTCGATAACCGGGATGCACTTATTGCCCTGACCAACCTGAAGATGCATGACGAATACACATATGCCCATTGTGTGAACACAGCCATTCTTTCCATTTCCCTGGCAGCTCTTATGTCTTTAGAAAAATCTCAGATTGCCGCGCTGGGAATTGCCGCAATGATGCACGATATCGGTAAAATGCGCATTCCTCCCGAAATCATCAACAAAACCGGAGATATTACTGATGAGGAACGGGAAGCTTTCTCGCGCCATCCGATCGAAGGGGCGCTGATTATATCGGACATTCCGGGGATAAAAAAAATAGCTATGGTAACCACCTTTGAGCACCATCAGCATGGCGGCGTTAACGGTTATCCCCATATAGACGGGTATATTGGACAACATCCATTCTCACAGATTATTTCTCTTGTGGATGCCTATGACGTGCTTACGGCGTTACGGATTTACTATAACATACAAATACCGCCTGACCAGGTAATCAGTATTCTGGCAAAAAAGCGGGAAAACGATTTCAACTCAGTTCTCATGAAGGCCTTTATCAATATGATCGGTATTTTCCCCATCGGCACAGTCATGAATCTTTCAAGCAGCGAAGTTGGGCTTGTCGTACATCAGACCGGTGATCTCATGCGACCCCGTGTTCTGCTATTAACTAAATTCGACGGTTCGGAGGAAGAATCCGGTGAAGAAATTAGTCTTCTTGAAACAACGGAAGGTAAATTCAAACGCGATGTTACCGGCACCATCGATCATCACGCTGCAAATATCGATATAAAACAATATTGGGAATAGCCCTATTAAATTTGCAGGATAATTTAATTGAAAAAATAATCTCATCAACGGAAGCAGGATGGACGAGAATAAGGAAAATAATCTTCATCTAAAATATCCCTGCACATGGGTGTATAAAATTATTGGCATTGATCAAGATGACATGAAGTCTGCGGTTCTCGAAATTATTCATGATCGTGCCTGCCTGGTAACTCTTTCCCGCAGTAGCGAAACCTCTAAATACCATTGTCTTAATGTGGAGATTACCGTAGAGAACGAATCCGACAGGAAAATTATTTATGAAGCACTGAAAGCCCATCGGACAATAAAAATGGTTTTATAGACACTTCCCCGCCAAACAACAGGGCATCCCGTCTTAAGAAATTATATAATTCTATAATAGCGCGCTTATCCCGCGGCAAGAGAAGGTGTTTGCGCCATTGGCCAAATTTAATTTCATTCCGATAGAATTGCCTCGCGGCCGTTGACTTTGAAGTCTTCCTTTATTTTGTCGAACTCATCCGGAGTGAGTCTGCGATAAGTATTATCACCGCGCTTCCTGAAATAAATCTGCATCCGGGGATTGTTTTCAATATTGAAATTCTCGCGTTTGAAAGGCCGCACAATAACTTTCTGGGTATCGGTAACAGGAAACTTCTCAACGGTGCGTATATAATCCGGCATCCACTTGGGATCCATCCCTCCTTCTTTCTGCTGTTTGATAAACCAGGCATATACTTCATCGGGATCAAACACTGCGCCATCTTTAAGCTGGACAGTAATCATGACCTTCTCATCGGCCACTTCACAGGGTGCGCCATAGGCAATGGCGCAATCCACGCACGGAACATTCTGGGCAAACCCAAGAACGCTCTCGGCTGAAAAATTCTCTCCGTCCTTACGAATCCAGTCATCGGTGCGGCCGTTGAAGAACATGTAACGTTTACCGTTTACGATCCTGACGTGTCCTAAATCCCCTGAATGATACCAGCCTTCGCGGAATTTCTGATTGGTCGCTCCCTCATTTCCGAAATACCCTTCGAACCTGATATTATTATCACCTACCTTTCGGCAGATTTCGCCAACGGCTTTATCATAGTTTGTGAGCGCGCCGCTGGCGTCAGTCATACCGGGGGCACATTCGCGTCCTGCTTCATCCAATATATGGATGGAGGAATCCACACGGCCTACCGAATCAACAGGGTCTCCGGGACGGTTGGCCGTGGTAATAACTGCCTCGGTGGAACCGTAGATCTCAAAAATATGATCCATGCCCAGATAGCGTTTGAGTTTTATGCGGTCATTGACGGAGGCGCCGTTGCCATAAGCTTTGCGGAATTTGTTGCGCGGATGTTTGGCAAGAGCCTTCTCCACAGCTTCGCTGCTGCCGTATTTTCTCTCCAGAGCGTCTATAATATAATGAAGAGGCTGGCCAACATAGTTTAGAAAAGTGACGCCGTAAGTGAGCATATCTTCTTCAAATGCGCTCGCGGAAAAACGCCTTTTCAATACAAAACTGCCGCCCACAACCATCTGCGGCAATATTCCGATATACCAGGCGTTGGAATGAAACAAAGGCATCGAAATGTAACCACGGTCATTTTTATTAAGATGAACAGCCGATTGCACCATAAAGCCCGCTCCTACCAACTTGATATGAGTGCATGGTACTCCTTTGGGCAATCCTGATGTACCCGAAGTATAGATCACAATAACCGGGCTGAAATTGTCTACCTTGACCCGATAGTCTGCCGGCACAGTTACGTGCCCCGCTTCTTCAACCGCCTTTTCCAGTGATTTAAATCCGGTTGATTGAAAGGCATCTTTATCCCCTACGTAGTAAACATTTTCCGGACCGAGCATCGGTACATTCTTTATTACACATTCTACTTCTTTCAAAGTGCTGGCATTGATAATCAGAAACTTAATGCCGGCCTGCTCCATAACCTTGGACAAAGTGTCGCCCCGAAATCCCGAATTAATAGCGAACATGATAGAATTGCTGAGACCGGCGCCAAAAGAGGCGTAGAGAAATTCGGGCGTATTATCCATATAGACGCCAAAAGCCAGTCTCTTATCTTTGTCCAGTTTGCCATTGTCCACCAGTTTTTTTCTTACGTTCAGGAAGAAATTCTCGTAACGCCGGGATTGCAGATAAACTTCCCGATAAGTATATTCATGACCTTCAAATATGAAAAATACGCGATTACGCCTGAACCAAAGCCACCACATGGTCATCTTTATCATATTGCCGAAATTTAGGAAGCCCAACACATTTCGTAATATTGTTTTAGAATTAATTTTACCCATTGTTCCCCCCAAAGAATTTATTATAATATGCTATTAGAACTTCAACACTTAATGACCTGTTGAGTGAACGGCCAGCTTCTTTTGTAAGTTCCTTCAATTGCCTGGACATGACAATGTATTCTGCAACTCTCATCAAATAAGATTATCCTGGCAAAAGATTATATACTTAATATCCGACTTTTGCATTTTTCTTATTACATTTCAGGTTTGACATCTTGAAATTATTTAACTAATTTTTATTTGATAAGATATTGATTCCGTTATGAAGAAATATAAGAATAGAGCGTTTATGTCAATTAATATTTGCCTTACTTAGAAACTGACCACTGTCAGGCCGGGGATTGCATGCGATTTGACATGAGAGCTGTGTTAGATTAGATAGAAAGGAGCCATGCTTCAGCTTCCGTAGTATTCTTAAGAACTTTGCAAGTTATACCGCGGTTAAGAGCGATCGTTTCACCGAACAGATCAGAGTCGATGTGTTCGGGGCGGCGATCAACAAATGCTATTTTTACGTTGGTCAAACCTACTTCATGCACTTTAGAAACGACCTCGTAAGTGTCGCCCAGCGATTTAGCTGTACCGACATCCCTCTCAACAAGCAACATGGAGAAACCGTTCTCTTTGCAGTAAATTGCTATGTCAGTCCAATAGCCAACCGATATTCAAGGCTGTCCTTCTGGGCCTGCGCATGCGCATACAGATAACCGGCACGGTGCTCGAACTCAACCACATAAGGAACTTCTTGTAAAAATGGGCGCTGATCTTGCTGTCTTGCCATAATTGCTCCCATATTTGATCAAAGATATTTCAATTATTTATTATCTAATAAAATTTGTCCACACCCGCTCTTCATTCTCCGGCAGAGCTATTCCAGCTTTTTTGCCCGCCTCGATTGATTTTAAAAGCCATGCCATATTCCTGCCCAGCGTCCGCATCGTCTGCAATCCTTCTTTATCTTGCAGCACTTCATCCGGTGTGTTGCCATGTACCATATTCCAGTACTGAGATGAAACAACAGGCATATTATTAATAGTAAAATATTTATTCAGTTGTTCAAGTGCGGCGGTGGTCCCGGCCCTGCGGCAACTGACGATCGCCGCACCCGGCTTGTATGCAAACACGTCACTGCCTGAGAAAAAGCAGCGGTCTAAAAACGATTTTATAAAACCGGAAGGTCCGGCGTAGTGGACAGGAGAACCAAAAATAAAACCGTTCGATTTATCAGCTTTAGCAAGCGCGACGTTTACGGCGTCATCATCAAAAACGCATTTCCCTGTCTCCAGACACTTTCCACATGCCGTACATCCCCTGATAGGTTTTTTACCGATGTAAAATATTTCTGTTTCAATATTATACTTATTCAATTCCTTTTCCACTTCACAAAGAGCAGTGCATGTGCATCCTTTTTTGTTTGGACTTCCATTAATCAATAATACTTTCATTTCATGATCTCCTTTTGAAATAATATTAATGATTGCCATATGAATTGAAGACAATAAACGGCTTTTTGCAGCAATCCTCTATGGATTACCACTGCAATTTTTTACCATACTGTTTTTAACCCGTCAAGGCAGCTTTCTGCCTAACAACCTGCAACGGGAAGAAATCTCGACTAACTTCGCCTTTATTCTGTCTATAAAAGATGTTAAAATTTTAACATTCAAATATTTATTGATCCATTAATGGGATAATTTATGACGGATGCAATAATCATTGGAGCAGGTTACGCAGGAATGAGCGCCGCGGCGCTCTTGGCACACGCCGGCCGGAAAGTTATCGTCCTGGAAGAATCAGACCTGATCGGCGGCAGAGCGTGCTCTTTCAGGGACGAGAAAGGCTATCTCCGGGAATATGGAGCGCATTTGCACAGACTCGCTTATAAAGGTATTGCCAATGAAGTATTCAAAAAGCTTGGCGATGAAATTGATTTCCTGCCCGAGGCAAAAGACGCTAAACTCATATTTAAAGGCAAGCTATGGGAAAGGCCCAAAGGCCCTGTGGGTTTTCTGAAAACACCCATGTTGTCTTTTGGGGCAAGGTTTACGCTTCTTGCTTTCATGATAAAAATTAAAAAGGCCGATCCTTTAAAATGGTATGATAAAACATTGCTCGATTTTTATAAAACATCATTTCAGAATGACGAAGTTGAGGCATTTCTTCCGTTTTTCGGCATGACAATCATGTGCCCACAACCCGATAAAGCAAGCGCCGGTGAGGTCATTGACTTTTTACAAAGAACATTGAAGGCGGGAATTGGTGTCGGCGAACCTAGGGGCGGTTCCGCCCAGATATTTTCCCGGCTGAAGAAACACATCGAACAAAATGGCGAAATACATCTAAACGAAAAGGTTAAAAAGATAATTATTGAAAATGGCGGGGCAAGCCGCGTTGAAACAGAAAAGACAACATACTTTAGCCCGAACATAATTTTTGCCGCAAGACTGCCTCTGGTACTCGACCTGATGGATAACCTTCTCCTGCCGGGTGAAACGCTCGATTACATAAAAAATATCGAAAACAGTTCCGGCCTCACCATCGATTTCATCACAAACAAACCGGTTACAGACATTCGCGCAGGAATCTTAGGCGTTGATGTACCTGTATGGGCGCGCTTCCAATCCAATACCGATGATTCATTCACGCCTCGGGGGAGATATATCTCGACCTGGGGGATCATGCTTCCGCGGCACTTTGACGGCGATATGAAAGCCGTCGAACAGGCAGAAAAAACTCTTAAAAAAACAATCTCGGAAATCTTCCCGGATTTTATGTCTATGGTCGTCGAAGAAAGAAAGACCGTTGCGCATGTAATGAACGGCAACGTTCTTACTCCAGACCACTCAAAACCTCACCGGCCTGACATCGCATGCCCGGCAATCAAAGGCTTCTATTTTATCGGTGATACAGTTAAGGGCGATGGCTGCTCCGGCGACATCAGTTTTTCTTCAGCCCTGATCGCCGTGAATAAAATATTAGGCGCAAAGAATTTGAATTAATTCAGTGTTATCAACTTTTCATTTCTGTCTCCAAACCGCGCAAATCCCGGGATTTAATCCATACGCCACGGGCTGCATTTACGGAGCAAAACCCCTGCTTGAACACGCACTGCTTTGCCAAAAGAAGACTGAGAAAAACGGCTTGCTGATTTTGCGCATGTATTTGCGCGTTGCCGGAAATCGGGGAATTTCCGCGGCGGCACAAATATTCGCTTTTTCGTTGACATATAATTGTAATTTACCTATGATCCTTTGGTACTGGAAGCAAGTACTTATCAAAACATTAAAAACTCAGGAGTAAAAAATGTCGGGACGTTTAAATGGAAAAAGTGCAATAATAACTGGAGCATCTAGCGGTATCGGTCGAGCGTCGGCCCTGCTTTTTGCCCGTGAAGGAGCCAATCTGGTGCTGGCCGATATAAACGAAACTAATCTTTGCCTGGTGCAAGATGAGATCGCGAATATGGGTGGCGCCGTCATCACACGCAAGACGGATGTTTCATCGGAGGAGGAAATCAAAACCCTGATTAGTCTTGCTCTGGACAAATTTACTAATATTGACATTCTGGTAAATAACGCCGGCATTTCCGGCGGACTGGACAATCTGGAAGATCAGCGTTCTGAAGAATGGCATCAGGTATATGAAGTAAACGTTATGGGACCGGTCTATGCCACCAAACATATAATTGCACATATGAAGAAGCGCCGCAAAGGCTCTATTATCAATATCGCCTCCGTTGCCGGCATCCTCTCCGGCGCGGGTGGCAATGCCTATAGCGCCAGCAAGGCGGCTTTAATCAACTTCACCAGAACTTCGGCCAGCGAGGTCGGATCACACAATGTGCGCATTAACGCCATCTGCCCTGGTTTTATTGAAACCGGCATGACCCAGCCCTTCTTTGAACTTGCCCGCAGTGTCGGCAAGGAAAACCAGTTGGGCAAATACTGCGAATTAAAGCGTGCCGCCGCTCCCGAAGAGGTTGCCTGGGCGATACTTTTTCTGGCCAGTGACGAAGCAAGTTACATCACTGGCCAGGCGTTGCCGGTGGATGGCGGCATTACCGCCTCAATGAGCATACCGGGGCGAAAAATATAACAAAATCAATAATAATTTATACAATTTAATACACCGGGGCAAGCTTTATGCGGTTTGCTGTTTATGCTCACAAAATATTGAAGGTTACTATAAAAGACTGAAACTATTTTTTGATATCATGTTTTTTATTTTATCCGGCAGCTAAAAGTTGATATAATAAAAAAAGTAAGAAAAAAATGCATTAAACTCTTGACTTTGCTCCCTAAAAGCAGCAAAATATAATTTTATTTTATAAGAAAAGTACGAGTTCTTTTAAATCATTACTATAGACAAATTTTACATAATCAAGTTTTGGAAGCAGACCCGCAAACAGTACGTTTCTGATTACTCCCTGCAACCTTTGTAATAAGAATTTTAGTAATTCAACAAGTTAGATAGCCGATTCCGATGCACTTCACACGGTATACGTTGAAGTTCGCTTTGGGAATTGCATGTTCAGAAAAAAATTGCTTAAAGAAGGAAAGATCATGCCTCAAAAGATAATCCTTAATTTTACAATGGCGGCCATCTTAGGTTTAGCCTTTATTATAACTCCGGCAACAGCCGAGGAAAAACAAACCTCTGTCAATAAACAGGCAGCCTCCGTTGTGAACGGCATCAGAAATATTTTTTTCTGAAAAACCATTGTCAAGGATTTTTGAAGTAGATGAATTAAATATTTCTTCAAAAATCAAATCATAATTCAGGGGGAAAATATTAATTTTAAATGCTTCTGAATTTTCAAGCATATTGCGAACTGGTTTTAACATCTCCTTCGCCTTGTTTGTGTCATACTTTGTCCAATCTCTAATAAGCTGATGTGTGATAAAATCTTTAAAACGATCAAAAACATCATCATTTCGTACTTCCCATTTCAATTCAGTCAATTGTGACGTTACTCTCTTTTTATCTGCAATCCTCAATTGTTTTAAACCTGATAATTGTTTCTTTGTGAAAGAAATAAAATTGGATAGCTGAAAACGCAGTTGTCGGCAGTTCAATTTCTTTCTTGCCACCATGAAATTTACTCTCTGGAGTATCTTTCTGCCAACTGCGCTCAGAAGGGCACAGTTGGCGCACTTCCTACCGAATGAGTTGACCGGAGAAACCAGCCTTAAACACGTCAATGCAATAATATCCTCTCATTTCTTTGCTCGGTGTTTTCGTCGGTCAACATATTTGATCAGAAATCGAGGTTACTGTGTCCCATTGGGTGGCATATCGTTATATTAACTTCTTCCTGTAGTCCTCAAATTGTTAACCTTGATACATATTAGCTTTCAACCCATAATAAACACAATTCACGCCCGACAATAATTGACATCGCACGTTATATTTTATGGTCAAGATTTCATTGACATACAAGACCTATTTTTCTAAACTTAATCCAACTAAAGTATCGCCATATGAAAAGGAGACCAAGGATGTCAACCAGCGGATCGCACGGTGACGCAAAAACCAATTTAATATACTACGTCCTCATATCTCTCATAGTCTACTTAGAAATTTTCATTTCCTCCTATCTTCTTTTTCCAGGGTTGCTTTACGATCCCCTCAAACATGTATGGATCAATGTCACATGGTTGTTGAGCTGGTATTATATCTGGTTTCTGCTGTTTAACGAATTGCTCATTTTTATTACCTCAAATAAAACGACCTTCTTATTTCGACATAGAGTCCAGCCTTTCTATGTTTCCATTCACTTATTCACCTTCTTCCTATTGATTTTGTGCTTTCTCTGGATGGGTCATCACTCTTTTCAATCCTTCAAACCCGGTGAGTTCCTCTTTGAATTTTTGCAGTCCTGGAATATTTCCTTCTCCGAATTGACCATCAGGTTCGGAATTCCACTCCTCTTCCTGATTGCGGGCCTACACTATACGCTTATCATGTCCGCTTTTGACCATAAAAAAATTTACCCGCTCTATCTGTTATCGATTGCCCTCATCTTTCCCGGCTTTCTACTGTGGAAATTATTTCGCCATTTACATCAATTGAACTATTTATATCAGTGGATTCTTCCCAATGTGACTAAGGTCGTTTTCTTCCTGATCAAGCTGACAGGTTTTAAGGCCTACCTGTACCTCCCACTTAACACCTATCCGATTCTCGGGACAGATATGTTCAAAGTGAGTATCGCACCTCCTTGCTCCGGTCTGGAGGGAATTAGCACTTTCCTCATAGCTTTCTTTGCTGTTGTCCTGGTCAACCTAAAAAGAATCAACCTAATTCATTCCGTTGTCGTTGCTTATGTTGGAACATTGATCATGTATCTGACCAATATCCTGAGGATCTATATTCTGATCTTGATTGGACACTTCTATGGTTCCGGATTAGCCGTTGATCTCTTTCACTCGCGGGTAAGCATCTTCATTTATGCCTTTATGGTGATTGCGATATTGGTTGTAAGCTATGAATGGATGCAGGAAGTATCCGTGCCAAAGACAAAAACACCCTCAGATACCCTACGATCGTAGGTAACAAGGTGGCGTGGAAAAGGGTCGTTAATCAGAGCCCCCGCCGAAATAGAAATTCACTCAGTCTTATTTTGTGCGATTGTTCCTTTTGCGTATTCCAAAATATAATCCGACCAAACCTAGCACGGCCAGCGACGAGGGTTCAGGGGCAGTGGCTGTCCTGGCTTGCGCATTAGGTACGAGTGAGATGGCCGAACCCCCCATAGGAATGCTTACGGGAAGACTTATCAGGACGAGTAAGAGAATTGTTACAGATGTTACCAGGATTAATACTTTGGCTTTCTTTGTCATACGCTTCTCCTTGCTGGAAAAATTTAATTGGAGTAATTGGTTATCGTCTTCTTCCTCCGGGAAGAAAATTAATTAAAAAACGATGGATTGTCAAGGGAAAAATCCGACTCGTGAAACTCACAGCTGATTTTTCTCATTGCACCTTTCGAATAAGCGTCAATCCAAAGTTGAGTTAGCAAACGAGGAGATTCGAGTTCGAGGTGTTGATTCAATTTTGGATTGACGCATGAAAAACTAAGCCGCGTGTTGTGAGCTATGGCGTTTCAATTGGGTATTTGTGATGATTTTGCACTGAGGAGGAGTTAGGACGGGATAAGTGATGTCCGTTTTGAGTTGAACCTGATCAGTCGGGATTGCCAGGAGCGCTAAAGACAGATACATTCTTGGCCGGATAATGGGAGCATATTCGATTTTTTAGCCTAAGAAAAAAAGAATAAAGAATTAAAAAAGATAGTTCAAGAAGACAATTTAGAAGAGGTTATTAAGAAGGATATGGGCCCTGTTTCCCCTCCTATAATTTTAAGAAGCGAAAATCAAAAAAGTTGATATTCATTAATAATTCTATAAGATTTAGTAAGATTATTCATTGACAACCGATTATGTAAGGAGTATTAATTATTTTTTTTATTTAATATAATGATATTGAATCATTGTCAGTTTCTGTCAGTTGTTTTTTTGCAACTGAGAAGGCGGAGTTGAAAAAATGGAAGTGTTAAGTAATTAAGTATTATCACCTATACCCTTAAACCTTAACTACTTAAACCTTTATTAAATTTTTACGATGCCGACCATGAGCCCGCAATGACGAATAAAACTATAGAGGTATCAGAATGACTCGCAGTAAACTAATAATTTTTACCGTAATATTTTTTCTTTCCATTATATTCCTGATGCTAACAGGATGCGCCATGTACCGGGACATATCTCCCGGTACCGTCAAGCAAATTCCCATTCAGGAAGCGAATACAAAAAGTGCGCCCAACGCCAATAGCCCCATTGTCGATGAACAAACCGTGATTGTTCTTCCGTTGGAAGAGCCACCTCCTGTACCTGATTACATCGTTGGCCCCAATGATGTCCTGTTTATCAATGTCAGCGGCAAGCCGGAGTTCTCCAGCTTAGGTGCATTTTCAACTTATAACACGAAACCGGGTGGCATTCAGCAGCCGACAGGATCGGGTGGCATTCAGCAGCCGACAGGAAGCCGGGTGGATGGAGAGGGCAATATTCAAATGCCTTTTTTGGGAACAATCCATGTCGGGGGCATGACCCTGCCGCAGATACAGAACCAGATTCGCGAAAGCGTTGTGAAATACATCAAAGATCCCTGGGTTATCGTGGAAGTCGGTGACTACAAGAGTCATCCCCTCTACCTGCTGGGAGAGTTCATGAATCCCGGTGTCTTTTACATGGATCGACCAATGAACCTTCTTCAGGGAATCGCTCTGGGAGGTGGATACGACACTAAAACAGGAGTCGATAAAGTAGGAGCCGATCTAAGTTCGGCCAGGCTCATCCGGGATAAAAAAACAGTGCCGGTAGATATTAATGACCTGCTCACCAAAGGCGATCAGCGACAAAACGTTTGGCTGAAATCAGGTGACACAATTTATATTCCTGACACCAGGAATCAGTTTGTCTTCGTCTTTGGCGCTGTCAAAACGTTTGGTCCGATACCGATACCACCGGGCGGACTAACGCTCTCTCAGGCAATCGCGACTGCGCAATTACTCGATACAGGTGATGACTTCCGCTACATCCGTATCATTCGCTCTCTTTCAGCCACCAGTGGCGAGCTGATGGTGGTTGATTTCGATAAGATCCTGCACGGCAAGGCCATGTCCTTGATGCTCCGGCAGGGCGATGTAGTTTTTGTTCCTAAAAGCGGTTTTGGGAATTGGAACGACGCCATCAACGAACTCCTCCCGTCGCTTCAGGCAGTCGGTGCTATTCTTCAGCCCTTTGTTCAAATCCAATACTTAAAAAATTACTAAAGAGGAACTTCATGAATTCTAACATTCCAATGACCCCAAATGATCCCCTGCGTTCCCAGGATGTAGATTTCCACGAATATCTGTCCATCATCCTGCGGCGCAGAAAAACTTTTATCCTGATCTTCCTGGCCGTCTTCATCAGCGTTGCTCTATACACCTTTATTATGAAGCCGGTTTACGAGGCCTCTGCCCTCCTCCACGTGAAGGAAGAGAAAGAGGAGAAAGTCGGGGAACTGAAAGAGATGTTATCGCTCAACACATCCAACCCCGTCAATGCCGAACTGGAAATACTTAAATCTCGGACCAACGCGGAACAGGTGGTGAAACGTCTCCACCTCGACTGGGAAGTAGCCAAAAAGTCCGAAGGGCTCAACTTCAAGCTCATAAAATTCTCTTCTACCGCAAAAGAACCGGCCTATCGAATCGAACTGACCGGCGCCGATACTTTTATTGTTAAGGATGATGATGGAAAACTGGTCGGTGAGGGTAAATCCGGCCACCTCATGCAGATAAAAGATTTTGCCCTTCTTCTGAACGACCTGAAAGGAGAAAAAGGCGACAGCTTCCGTCTGAGCCTCCTGCCGTTCGATGATGTGGTTATAGCGTTGCGCAAAAAGATCAAAGCGGTCGAGGTGGGAAAGGAGACAAGCATCATCGAAGCCTCTTACACGAACACGGATCCCATTCTGGCGCGGGATATTGTCAACACCCTCATCATGTCATACTTGGAACAGAATGTTTTCTTCAAGGCGGAAGAAGCACACCGGACAGTTGACTTCATCGAAGACCAGATTCAGGGACTGAGCAAAGAGTTGGACAGTTCGGAAAAAGATCTGCAGGCATACAAGAGCTCGTCCGGCGTGATCAGTCTCGATAACGAGGCTGAGGCGCTAATTGAAAAGATTTCGGAGATGGAAAAGGCTCAAGCTGATGTTTCTCTCCAGAAAAAGCAGGTGGAGTTTGCCCTTGATTCTCTGAAGAGTGCGATGCGGAAGGGGACCGTCTATTCTCCGGCGATAATACGCGACGACCCGCTCATGGTCGGAATGGCGGCGAAGCTCTCCGATCTGGAGGTGCAGAAACGGGCTTTGCTCACCGACTACACCGAAAAACATACGGCTGTGAAGGCTATCCAGGAGCAGATCGAAGAGACTCAGAAAAAAATCCGTTCCACCTACGAGACTAGCCTGACCAACCTGACCAAACAACAGAACGATATTGCCAATCAACTATCCCTTTATGAGAAAAAAATGCGGACTCTTCCCGAAGAAGAGCGCAATCTTGCGCGTCTTACCCGTGTCTCCACTGTCAATGCCGCCATCTATACCTTACTCCTCCAGAAAGAAGAAGAGGCACGTGTCGCCAAGGCATCCACAATCAGCAACATCGATATTGTCGATCCGGCCATAGCCCCCGGCAAACCGATCAAGCCCATAACGGCACTTTATCTTATTCTCGGCTTACTTTTAGGTTGCATGTTGGGCATCGGTCTCGTCTTCTTTCAGGAATACCTTGACGATACCATCAAAGATGCCGATGAAGCGAAGAGGGTCATGGGTCTACCTCTGCTCGGAGTTATTCCACACGTTCCCGGCGGTGAACCCAGGTTCAATGGAAGCGTGCTTAATGAATTACCGCTGATAACACATACCGAGCCGAAATCGGCGGTTGCTGAGGCGTTTCGCTCGTTGCGCACCAACCTGCATTTTACCGCCATAAACAAAGAAAAGAAGACAATGCTCTTCACGAGCACATTCCCGCGTGAGGGAAAGAGCCTCATCACTTCCAACGAAGCGGTTATCATCTCCCAGACCGGAGCGAAAGTGCTCATTATTGATTGCGATCTGCGCCGTTCATCCCTGCATGAAAAATTCGGCCACAGTAAAACACCGGGTCTGAGCGAAATTTTAACCGGAGACATCACCTTTGCCGAAGCCAAACATAACACCGGAATTCAAGGTCTCGACTTGATCACCGCCGGAACGACACCGCCCAACCCTTCGGAGCTTCTTGGTTCAGAGGCGATGAGTCAATTACTGCGGACCCAGCGGGGAAACTATGACTATATATTAATAGATGCTCCGCCGGTTCTGGCCGTCACCGATGCTCCTGTTTTGGCCATGATTTCGGACATAGTCATTTTGATTATGGAGGCAGGTCGCGTTCCCGTCAAAGCGGCACAGCATATGCGCGAGACCCTTGCCACCCTGCCGGCCTCTTTTGCCGGTCTGATAATGAACGACAAGACCGGCAAAGGCGAAAGCTATGGCTATTATGGTGGTCGTTACTATGGCTACGGCAGAGGCAAACGTTATGGATATGGATATTATTCCGATGAAGAATCAAAATCCCATGGGAAAGTATATTGGTGGGAAAAATTCATTACTGATAAATGGCGAAGTAAAATTAAAAAAGTTTTAAGGGTTAAGTAGTTAAGTATTAAGATTGAAGGTTGGAGATGGGGTATAATTCTTTTGAAGAGTTGGATGTTTGGAAGCGGGCGTGTAGTTTAGCCGTAGGAATATATGAAAATTTGCGGAATTGTCGTGACTATGGATTGAAGGATCAGATGACCCGGTCGGTTGTCTCCATAGCTTCCAATATTGCTGAGGGGGCAGAAAGAAATAGCAGGACAGAATATATTCGTTTTTTGCACATTGCGAAGGGGTCAGCCGCTGAATTGCGCACGCAAGTTTACATTGCCCAACAAATCGGCATTTACCACAACACCCAAGCCACAGAACTGGTTAACGAACTAAAAGAAATATCGTCCATGCTTCAGACTTTAATAAAATCCCTAATTCCAAGATCTCAATTACTTAAAACTTAATTTTATATGATCGATTTTCACTGCCATCTCCTTCCTGGTCTTGACGACGGACCTGCCACCATTAATGAGGCGGTAGAAATGGCCGCAGCCCTGCGAAAAGCCGGATACACCACTATTTACTGTACGCCGCACCTGATCAAAAGCATCTACGAGGCAAACAATGAAGAAGTTAAAATATCACTTGATGTCTTACAGACAAGATTGAATAATGAAAATATCGACCTCCAACTTATTTGTGGCCGGGAGTATTACCTCGATGAGTTTCTTTTTGATTATCTAATAAATCCGTTACCGCTGGGCGAAACAAACTTTATCCTGCTGGAGATTCCCGGAAACATACAGCTCAAATTAATCAAAGAAACCTGTTTCAGAATCAAGCGCAGCGGCTTCACGCCCATGATTGCCCATCCTGAACGTGGAAATATTTTTGTCGTTACCGGCAACCACACAAAGGACAGGTTTAATTTTTTAAACTCAGATAGGAAAACTGAAAGTATGAAATTATTAGATTACCTGATTAGTCTTGACTGTTCCTTTCAGGGGAACCTTGGCAGTTTCCTCGGCATCTACGGCCCTCAGGCGCAAATGACAGCCAACAGTCTGCAAAAAATGGAAGTTTATACGCATTTCGGCACCGACCTCCATTCTCGCGACGGGATTAAATATCTCGATAAAAGATTAGAAGATTTAGGGCTAAGCATTAAATCTTAGAGCTTAAATCTTGATCTTAATCGTATTGACAATTAACCAGTTTATGGACTATAATTATTTTTTATATGCGAGAAGAGGTGATTTATGAAATTATCAAGTCAGATCAAACAGATCAGCTACCTGGAGGCTCACGTTGTCCGGCACGATGCGCCGGGAAAAGCGGAATACGCACTTACGCGCATATCGCGAGGTCTTTTTCAAACCCTACCGATTGATTTACCGGATTATAGGCGACAAAGTTTACATCTTGCTGATTGTTGATGGACGTCGTGATACGCAATCGCTATTACAGCGAAGACTTTTGGAAAATTAAATAGATGGTTTTTCAAAACCTGATGCTAAGTGAAAGGATAATACCAAAATGGATTTCATTGATCTCATAACTCATCAGAAACGTATCAAAAAAAATTGCATAAAAACATCTGTATTAATTATGTGCATACTTGTTGTCAGTTTAACAATTCCACATGATACTTATGCCGGAAACAAAATTCATACCGGTATATTCGGCCTTTGGGCTTACTCTCCCTGGGATGAAGGCCTAAAACTTATTAAAGACAATGGATTCGACATCGTTATTATTGATGGGAATAAGAATAGAATAGAAAAAGTACGGACCCAAGGATTGAAGTGCATTATCGATTTCAAGTTCACAAAAAAAACAATACAGGATGACGTGCAATGGAAGGAATATTTGAGAAAGCTTGAAAAAATAGTGCTTCAATTTAAAGATAATCCCGCAGTTTTTGCCTGGTATCCGGTGGACGAACCCGATGGTCAGGGAATTCCGATTGCTAAAATTCAGGAAGTAATAAAACTGATCAAATCACTTGACCCGAGCAGGCCGATCTTTACTGTTTTTGATGCTCCCGAAAAGTGGGAAAGTTATCTGCCGTATTTCGATATCATTAGCGTTGATCCTTATTTACTGAAAAGAAACCCTGCCACAGGCAAGTCTGACACTATTGACAAGGTCAGAGATTGGTTGCGAAAGATCAGAGGCGATCTGAGAAAAATGAAAGAAGAAAAGCCGGTATGGGTTGTTCTGCATGGCTTTGAATTAATACCGCGAATCCCCAAGGTCAAAGATTGGTACCAGATAGTCACACCGACACAGTTTAATGATATGGTCAATATTGCGTTGGATGAAAATGTAGACGGCATACTGGTCTATACACTTGCGGGTGTAGGCGGTTCTGACTACTATGATTGGATTCTTCCAGTTAATGATCCAAAACTCTGGAATACTGTAAGAATGCTTCCTCGAAAGACAGCGGAAGGGGGTAAAATCCGGTAAGATGTCCATCCATTCTGTTTTGAGTAGAATTTTGCCGTCCTTCATTCAGACCAAACTTGAAGGCAGTGCAAGCTTACGAAAAATTATTGAAAATATCAGTTGGCTTTTCGCCGACAAAATATTCCGCATGGGGGGCGCGCTTTTTGTAGGCGTTTGGATAGCCCGCTACCTTGGGCCGGAACAATTCGGATTGTTCAATTATGCCGGCGCCTTTGTGGCGCTTTTTTCCATTTTGTCGACTCTTGGACTCGACGGAATCGTAGTTCGAGATATAGTCAATAAACCTGCCAATAAGAATGCTGTTCTTGGATCTGCCTTTCTTATTAAATTAATCGGTTCCTTTGTAATGTTCTTCATGGTGATGGCCGCAGTCTTTCTTTTAAGACCCGGCGATAAAACTATGGCATCGTTGGTTGCAGTATTTGCCGTGGCGAACATCTTCTCGTCCTTTTATGTTATCGACTTCTGGTTCCAATCCCAGGTTAAGTCGAAATATACCGTTTATGCCCGTAATATTCCGTTTATTTTAGTTTCCCTGGGTAAAATCGGTCTTATTTTATACCGTGCTCCGCTGATTGCGTTTGTGTGGGCAATAGTCGTTGAAATCGCTCTTCATGCCGTAGGGTTTGCCTATTTCTATCACAAAACCGGTGAACGATTCAGGGCCTGGCAATTCGATTATCGGCATGCAGTCCGGTTACTTCGGGTCAGCTGGCCGCTCATTCTTTCGCAAATGGCTATAATGATCTATATGAAGATAGACCAGGTCATGCTGGGAGACATGTCGGGTGCTGCTTCAGTTGGAATTTATTCGGCTGCCGTGCGGATTTCTGAAATCTGGTATTTTATTCCCGTTGTAATCGTTTCATCGTTAACGCCTTCGATCATTGCGGTTAAGCACAATGAAACCCTTTATTACGAACGGATGCAGAAGCTTTTTAATTTTATGGCAGGCCTTTTCTATGTTATTGCACTGCCGATAACGTTGTTGTCCGGCTGGATTACAGTTACTTTATACGGAGTAAAGTATGCGGCAGCCGGGCCCGTCTTAGCTATTCATATTTGGGCAGGGCTTTTTGTTTTTCTCGGAGTTGCGCGGCAGGTGTGGATTATAAACGAAGGTTTCACGAAGTCGGCACTCTTAACGACCTCCTGTGGAGCGATTATTAATGTTCTGTTGAATCTCGTCCTCATCCCCCGTTACGCTGAGATTGGCGCAGCTATTGCGACGGTTGTTGCATACGCCTTTGCAGATTATTTTTTCTCTCTCTTATATCGTCCATTTCGCAAGATTGGTATAGCGATGACAAAAGCTGTTTTCATGCAAGGCCTTTTTAATTACATGAAATTGACGGTCAGGAGAATTCATGAATCGTAAAATAAAAATATTGTTTATAACTGAAACAAAGCCGTTTTCAAAAAATAACGGCGTAAACATCAAGATCAATAATGTCCTGAGATGTCTATCGGAATTATTCTCTGTAACGTGCGTTTGTATTATTCGTAATGAAACAGAAGGGTCTGACAGGAAAATATCCCGGGAGACCGATTATGATCTCCGGTTCATAAAAGCTACTGATGATAATAATAAATATATCAGAATGATCAATAGTTATCGCTGGGCTACTTGTGGAAGAATATTTTTATTCAAGAAAATCAGACGCGGATTAAATTCTATTATTAATGAAATACAGCCGGATGTTGTATGGCTGGAATATGGATTTATCGGGCAGCATATCCCTTTTATTAAGAAATACAATCTACCCGTAATATTTGTAACACATAATGCCCAGGCAAAATTATATCTAGATAAATGGATGGATATGCGGCTCAGTTCCAGAAAGTTATTTGAATTGCCCTTTGTTATCGCGAATTTTATGCAAGAGCGTCTTTTTTTGAATACCGCGGACAGGTTGATTGCTATTACGGAAAATGATAAATGCTATTACATGAAGTTCATCTCAAAAGAAAAAATTGACGTTTTGCCGAACTTTCAAATGGAACAAGACATCGAACGAGCACCCAGAAAGAATATCAATAGCAACTATATTTGCATGATCGGCGGCTTAAACGGTTTCCAGAATTATAATGGAGCAATATTTTTCATCAAAAATATTTGGCCGATCGTGAAAGGCGTTCATAACGACCTATTGCTTTATCTGATCGGTGCGTTGCCCGAAGACTCATTAAAAATGAAAGAATTGGAAAATACGATCCGAGAATCAGCACCCGGTATTGTCCTTGAAGGGCAGGTTGACGATGGCGTCCCTTATGTCAAGGCCGCCTTGCTGTCAGTTGTTCCGATTTTTAGCGGTAGCGGAATCAGAACAAAAATAATTGAGAGCGCTGCCTGCAGAACCCCTGTCGTAAGTACATCGATCGGGGTAAAAGGCCTACCATTTGTCGATGGAGAAAGTATCTTGATTGCGGATTCTATCCCTGACTTTGCTGATCGAATTAATCTGATAATAGAGGACAGTAATCTCAGGGATACGTTGGTCGAAAATGCCTATAAAATTTTCGATAAAAACTATTCGTTCAAGATAAATAAACAAAAAATAAAGCGGCTTGTTGAAAACGTATTTTATCAGGGTATAGAAAAAACAACGATGTCATGAAAAATCATGCAGGTTTAAGATATGAAAGAAAGACTTAAAATAATTTACAAGGCGATCAATCAAAAACATCCCGCACTCAGGTCTTTATTATGGCGTTTGTATTATTGGAAGCCTTTTAATAATGTCCAGAAAAAAATTAAAGGAAAGAACACTGTCATTAATTATGATGGTTCAATACTTTCTTCTGTTGTCTTCGACATTGTTGGAAATAATAATAAAATTGAAATAAAGAACTCTTGTTTTCTTAAGTCTGTAACATTCTATATAAGGGGGAATAACCATTCAGTTTCTATTGGAGAGGGATGCAGGTTTAATAGAGGGGGAAACATTTGGTTTGAAGATTCCTTTGGCATTTTAGAGATTGGTGACAGGAGCACTTTTGAAGATGTTCATATAGCGGTGACTGAACAGGGCTCAGTAATAAAAATCGGCCGCGACTGTATGTTTGCATATGATATTGATATTCGTACTGGAGATTCGCATTCGATTATTGACACAAATAAGAATGAGCGAATCAATTATGCGAAAGATGTATCTATCGGAAATCATGTTTGGATAGCTGCGCATTGCATCATTTTAAAGGGCACTTGCATTGCAGATGAATCAGTTCTTGCCACCGGCTCAGTTGTTACCAAGAAATTCTTACAAACGGGTACTATTATCGCGGGCAATCCGGCACGTGTGGTTAAAGAAGGAATATCCTGGTCAAAAGAAAGAATTTAATGGAATCTATACTTATTGTAAAGTTCGGAGCACTCGGCGATGTCGTAAGAACAGCTTACATTCTCCCGGGACTTCTTGAGAAATATCAGGACGCCAAAATATATTGGTTGACATCGAATGTCTCGGCTAATTTGCTCAGATATAATCCCTTTATTCACGAAATAGTGACCCCTGGTTTCAATTTTGAAAGTTTGCTTTCGAAAGAATTTGATTTGACGTTATCATTTGACGACGAGATACAAACATTGGAACTGTTGAAAAATATTAGAACAAATAAAATTATCGGGGCTTTTCTTGATGGCGGCAAGCCGGCGTATGACGGGCAGTCTGCCCCATGGTTCGATATGGGTTTGATATCACGATTCGGTAAAAATAGAGCGGATGAACTGAAGAAGCTCAATACATATCAGCATAATGATATATTTGCCTCATTACTTGGAATCACGATTAAGGAGCCTAGTTTTTTTAATTCTTACATAATTGAAAGAAAAACAACGAAGCTCTTTGATAATGAATATTTTAATATCGGTATAAACAGCGGGGCGGATTCAAGATGGTTCTCCAAGCAGCTTCTTTTGGAAGAAACGATCTCCCTGATGATGTCCCTGTTATCATCAAAAATAAAAAATAAACAAACCCGTATCTATGTATTAGGCGGCAAAAATGAAGTTGAAAGGCATGCCTTGCTGAAAAAGGAAATAAATTCCAACAGGGTCATCGATCCGGGAAATGATAATTCTCTTCTGGAATTTGCTGCGATAATAAAACATTGCGATTATCTGATAACCAGCGATAGTCTGGCGTTGCACCTTGCCATATCGCAGAGAGTTAAAAATTTGAGCTTTTTTACGTCAACATCGGCAGCAGAAATCGGCACATTCGGAACGGGAGTTAAATTGATCTCATTATCGGAAGATTATTGCAGTTATAAAAAAGATGCGGATAATAAAACTATTACCGCCGAGAGAATTTTAAAGGAAATGTACGAGCATATTAGGAAGTGCGGCATATCTCTAGGGTATGACTAATAAAGCAATTGTCAAGATATATCACGTTGTATTTCTACCGAAGTATAGGATAAGCGCTTCGGAATACTGTAGGAAGTTTCATCTCAGCGCTCGGCACCTGTGTTCAGGAGAGATGTATTTACAATGAGTGAAATGACCTTGAAAAGCGAATATGACATTAGAATTGACTGGATAGATAAGCTTAGAGGAATTGGAATTATCCTCGTGTTCCTTGGGCATGAAAAAATAGATGCTGGCTTAAAAATTTATATATATTCTTTTCACATGCCACTATTCTTTTTCTTATCAGGACTTGTCGCCTCGGCGACTCGGGAGAACATGAATTTCCGGCATTTCTTTCTTAAGAAGGTAAGAACAAGACTTGTACCATACATTTCATTTGGATTAATTACTTATTTGCTCTGGATAGCGCCTCGGATAATAAAATGGTTAATTGGCTACACGAGCAATATATCGCTTCCGGAAGGTTTCATCAGCCCTATTGATATGATAATAGGGCTGCTTTACGGTAGTGGAACAGATCAGTGGCTTATATATAATATTCTTCTCTGGTTTTTGCCATGTTTGTTTGTAACTGAGTTGCTTGCATTTGTCCTTACCAGGATTTCGAAAAAGACGTCCTTACTGCTTCTCTGTATCATATCGTTAGCAATCGCAGGTTATGTCGATTCTCAATATATGCCCTTTCGCATGCCGTTTGGTGGGGATGTTGCATTAATAGCTGCTGTATTTTATTTGACTGCTGTTGGACTGCACCCCCGAAGTTGGACAAAATATGTTAGAGTAGTTGGCAGGAACCAAAGTCCCTTAAAATGGGAGAAAGGAACTTGCCATGAAGCACCGAAGGAGTTTTGCTGCTGAACTCAA
>JBEKMY010000046.1:0-24178 GCA_049523355.1 Smithella sp.
CCGTTAGACGGATAAAAATATATCGAAACACCCGATACGGTAGAAGAGCTGCCTTCATTCACAAATGGGCCGTACTCTGGAATTGTGGAACTGTTAAAATTGCCGCTGTTGTAATCGTTGAACTGCACGAAACGTCTGACATCCTCTACGCCGTATGTTCCCGCCGGAGCGCCAATATTTTTCACCGCATCATCTGCTGGCGACCCAAAATTCTTTACAAGAGTCCCGCCGGCCTTTTGCGCAGCATCAACCGATGCATAGGAATATTCCGTAATAAGGCCTGGTCTATTGACGTAATAGGTGCCGTCAGCTCTTCTCAGGATGCCAAAATTCAGCAAATTAAAATAGCTCCACTCGTCGTCATGGGAAGAAGCCTTACTGCTCAATGATTTTTCGGCATCTTCTCCCCGAATTAAACCCGCAACCGAATAACCCCACACGGCAAAAGCCAGTATGATACTTGCCATCATGATTGCGGAAATGTTTGTTGTTAAAACACTGATCCCTGAGATTGGAGTGAAAACTATTTTTTCATTTTCCAAGTTGTCCATTTTCACTTTCATTTCCGTCAGTGCAAAATAAAAAGCCTGTCATCATAAGAATTAAACACTTGCGATTCCGGCTTTTTGTTTTTCAATGGATGCAACCGGTTTGTCCTCTGGATAGAATACATGAATTCTTTACTACTTTTTATATTTACATGAAAATTGTTACGTTTTTGTTAAGATTTGTTTATGTTTTTATAGAGAAGTTTCCCGCCTGCTTCAAAATTTTAGATTGCCCACGCTCATGACTGTCTGGATCAGGGTGAGCACGATAAACCCCACGAGCATTCCCATAACGATGATAATGGCCGGCTCCAGCAGGGTCAACGCCCGCTTAACGCTGGTTTTGAATCTTTCGTCAAATATCTGATAGATTTCAAAAAATATTTCCTTCAGATTGCCGCTCTCCTCGCCGACACGAATCATATTCGGAATCATGGGCGGCAAAAATGTTACCTGAGAAAATGAATCGGCTATTTTTTTGCCTTCTCTGATTTGCGCCGCCGCAGCCTCCAAAGATTCCCGCAGGCCCGCGTTGCGGATGAGGCCTGTCGAAAGACGCAGGGATTTGATGAATTCGACTCCCGCTTCCAGCATGGCGTGCATGGAATAGGAAAACTGCGACAACTCCAGATTCAGGATGAGATTGCCTATCAGAGGCACACGGATCAATTTTTCCTGCAGGCCTTCAAGCCGGAACTTTGCCGGATATAATCTGATCAGAATATAGATGGCCGGGAAAATCAATCCGGCAATGAGCATGTTCTGCAGGCTCAGCCATTTGCTGAGAGTGAACAGAAGCTTTGCAGCCGCCGGCAGATTGTCCGCAGAGGCGCCGAAAATCCCCAGGAACCGGGGCACGATGAACTGAAAGATAATAAAGAAGGTCACCAGACTGGTGACGATCAGAAAAGCCGGATAGACCATGGCGTCCCTGATTTCCCCCCGGAACTGAATCTGAAAACGCAGATACCGGGCAATGCTCTCGAATGCATCGGGAAGCCGTCCGATCTCTTCATTGTTGTGAATCATGTTGACAAGAAACTGGCTGAACTTGCCTGTTTCCTGAAATGCCGCGGTAACGCTCTTGCCCGACCGGATATGCTTGAGAATGAAAGAAAGGATTTCCTTCATTTCCTGCTTATCCGCCGATTGCATCAGGATTTCCACGGCCTTGTCGATCTGCATCCCCGAACGCAGGAGGGTGGCAAGTTCCCTTGCCATGTAGTAGTTGTCCTGATTGTTGATCCGCCGCCTGCGGGCGAAGGTTATCTGCCCGCCCGTTTTTTTTTCTTTGAGTTCGATGACGGTGAGGCTTCTTTCTTTGAGGCGGGCAAGCGCATCATTGCGGTTGGCGGCGGCGATAACTCCCCTGCCTTCCTTCCCCGCTTGATCAATTGCGACATAAGCAAAATCGTTTAACAAACCCGCAGTACCTCCTCGATGGTGGTCAATCCTTTCATCACCTTGATCATGCCGTCCTCCCGAAGAAGGCGAAAACGTGGATTGACGCACACCGCCTGCCGCAAGGCCTCCAGCGACATTGTTTTCAGGAATACTTCTCTTAAGTCATCCGTATAATCGAAGAGTTCAAAGAGGGCTGTCCGCCCACGGTACCCGGTGCCGGCGCATTGCGGACAGCCCGCGCCTTTCATGTAGGCCGGGCCGCCGGGAATAAGTTCGGCAAAGCGTTTCATGATTTCGAATACGCCGTATTCCTGCAGAAGATATTCGGGAGGCGCATCGGGACGGCTGCAAAACGGACAGTTGCGCCTGGCGATCCGCTGGGCAATGAGACCCGTTACTGCGGCGTTGATGAGGTATCCTTCTATATCCATCTCCATGAGGCGGAAAAGGCTGCTGGCGGCATCGTTGGTATGAAGAGTGGAAAGAACAAAATGCCCGGTCAGCGCCGATTGAATGGATATCTCCGCCGTTTCCTTATCCCGGATTTCCCCGACCATGATTACATCGGGGTCGTGGCGCAGGATAGAACGCAGGGCTCCCGCAAATGTCAGCCCGATTTCGCTTTTAACCTGAATCTGATTAATGCCTTGAAGTTGATATTCTACGGGGTCCTCTGTGGTGATGATCTTCCTTTCTTCGCTGTTTAAACGGGTTAGCATGGAATAAAGCGTTGTTGTTTTTCCTGAACCTGTCGGTCCGGTAACCAGCAGCATGCCGTGGGGACGCCGGATCACGTCGGTGATCATGCGCCTGTGATCCGCTTCCATCCCAAGATTTTCCAGATCGAAGCTGAGTTTTTCCCGGTAAAGAAGACGCAGGACAACGCCTTCACCGCTGACCGTGGGAATCGTCGACACACGAATATCGAGCAGATGGGATGCAATCCTCGTGGAAAATTTGCCGTCTTGGGGGAGACGCTTTTCCGCAATATCCAGACCCGCCAGAAGCTTGACGCGGGATACGGCCGCCAGATAAAATTGTTCTTCCAGAACGTCCTTTTCATGAAGAATGCCGTCGATCCGTAGCCTGACCCGGTAACGGTTTTCCGAAGATTCGATATGGATATCAGATGCCCGTAGTTCGACAGCCCGGCCCAGAAGATGATTGAGAAACTGGACGACCGGCGCTTCAAACGCCATTTCTTTTAACTTTGCCGTGTCCTGTTCGCCTTCAAGTGAAACAAAATCTCTTCCCTGTTCGCCCCTGTATCCACGGATCAGTTCTTTGACGGTTCCTTCCGGCGCGAGAACAGGGACGATCTTAAAGCCTGTTCTGTCCATGACATAATCAAAGACGCTGTGCTGAAAAGGGTCATCGGTAACGGCATAAAGAATGCTGCGCTCTTTGTCTGCTCTCAGGGGAAAAATCTGGTGACTGAAGATAAAGTTGATATCGAGCTTCTCCTCCAGCAGAGGCAATAGTTCGTTATCCTGAATTTCTTCATTCTTATAAATGGACAAATTCAAACCGGCGGCAAGGGCGGAAATCAGCTGCGTTTCGTTAATGGCGCCCAGTCGCACCAGGACATGGCCGATGCCGCCGCCGTGTTCTTTATGAAACTCGCGCGCCTTGGCGAGAATCTCCGGCTTGATTGCACAATGTTCTTTGAGTAGTTGTTCCAGCATTTATTTGTTCACCAATTTTTGATTGATTTTTCCCCTAATATTCCATCCGGGCCGAGAGAGTAAAGGTCGAATGCTCCGTGCTCGCCTGGCGCTTTATACACGTAATCCCGATCCCAGGGGTCCTTAGGCAGAGTCTGCTTGGAAAGGTAAGGCCCCCGCCATTTAGCTTCTTTCGACTGTATTAATTCCCCCAGATTTGCCGGGTAGCGGTTCATATCGACTTTAAAGGACATGACTCCCGATGAGAGCATGTCGACCTGAGCCTTGGCAATTTCTTCCTTGGAACGCTCAAACCGCCCCATGATATTGGGCGCGATGAGAGAGGCGATAAAGCCGATGATGATCACGACGACCAAAATTTCGATCAGTGTAAATCCTGCGCTGTTTATCAGTCTTCTATTGTGCAATTTTCTATCCTTCATAATTTGTCCTTTTTTACAAAAGTCTAATTGTTATTATGCTCAACCTTTGGCAGTCTGTTGAAAAAGGCTTAGAGGCAAGGCGCGCAAGGACCGGGAAGCGGAGCGTACTTTTTGCGTACGTGAGCATTTACGGAACGAAGCGCTGCGCAGCATATGAGCCTTTTTTGAGCAGACTGCCTAAAACTTCATCCATTTGATTTCCTTCTTAAGTTCATCCGTAATCTTTGTGGCATCATCTGTTTTCGTCAGGATTGTCGGTGTCACCAGGATGAGCAACTCTGTCCTGTCTGTTCCCTTATTGGTGACCTTGAAGAGATTGCCGATCAAAGGAATATCACCCAATAAAGGCACTTTTGTCTCTCCGACCGTCTTCTGTTCTTTTATCAGTCCACCCAATGCCACTGTTTGTCCATGAGCGGCCACAATGGATGTATTGATCCGTCGCATGTTAAAGATTGGAGAATTGCCGACCCCTGTGGTCGACGACATATCCGAAACCTCCTGGGTCAGTTCCAGGGTGAGCAATCCTTCCGTATTGATCGTCGGTTTTACCTTTAAAATGATGCCCAGGCTCCGATAATCGATGGACTGTATGATAGTCGGGTTTGTAGTAGTGGAAGAGGCTGTGGTTTGCTGACCTGTAGCCACGGGCACATCCTGACCGATCTGGATGATCGCCTCATGGTTATCGAGAACGGTCAGACGAGGGGTCGAAAGAATGTTGGCCTTATTCTTCGTAGCCAGGGCATTCAACATCGCCTTGAAATTCCCTGTGGAAGTGACATAGCTAAAAGCCATCCCCAGAGTTCCCAGGGGGGGGGAAAGTCCGAGGTTTCCTAATGTGCCCCCCGTAATCGGACCGTTCTGAAAGGTATTGCTAAGATACCACTCAATGCCGTATTGCAGTTCATCCGTGAGAGTGAGTTCGGCTATGGTTGCTTCGATCAGGACTTGCTTGGGCTGGGTATCGAGTTGACGCAGGAGCCCCAGGTGCTGTCGGTAAACGGTGGGTGAACATATCATGATGACGATATTCTTATTGTTGTCGGCGGCAATTTTCAGATTAGGCAGTGAGGCCGCATTGAAAGTTGAACCGGAAGAAGCTGTCTTTCCTGAACCAGGCTGACCGGTTGAGCCTCCCGATGTGCTCGCTGTCCCGGAATTGGCGGACGGTGTCTGGAAGCCCTGGCCTGTCGTCTGATACCCGACAGACGATGACGCCGAAGATGGATTTGATGATGCATCCTTACCCGAAGCGGCATTATCGGAACGGGGAGCTATACCATAGAGCGCCAGCACCGAATTGACAATGTCCGAAGCCCGGGAAAACTGCGGGGCAAACGTGTAGGCCTTTTCATCCGATCCCGCCGCTTCCACCGTATCGAGTCTGTTTTTCCAATCGAGAATATATTTCATGGTTTTCTCATCCGGAGCAATGACGAGAACAGCATTCATCTGCCGGACAGCTATGAAAATCGGACCGGGTTCTTTCGGTGTTTTAGACGCGGCGATTCCCATGCCTTCCAGCATTTTTGTCAATTGACTGATGAATTCTTCCGGTTCCCAATAGATAAGACGGACAAAAAGAATTTTTTTCTCCTGTAAAGAAGGAACATCAAAGTAGTTGATAAAATCAATGATCTGTTGAATATTGACGCTGTTTCCTTGAAGAATTAAAACATTCTCCCGTGTATAGGGTTTGATCTGGACACTCCCTCTGGACAGATCGGTTATCAGAGATTGAATATCCGCCGCTTTTAGAAAGCGGAGCGGTACAATTTGTAAAACATCACCCCTTCCTTCCGATGTCTCGCGGCCGGACTGAATTTCCAAAGTCGGTTTGGGCGTAGATGGTTTCTGCATCACATGAAGGGCGCCTGCCTTTTCTTCCACAAAAAGATCATATTTTTCTAGCACCCCTGTCACCATCTCCAGAGCCTTATCCGCAGAGATAGGCTGAGATGTGGAAAACGTGACAACCCGCTTGTCTTCCATCATGGCCTGATCCATGACAAAAGGAATCTTTAAAGTTTCACCAATGACATAAATCACGAATTCCGGCAGTAGCATGCGATTGACATTGATCGATACCGGCCCTTCCACCGCTTTCAATTTCTGCGCGTTTAAAGGTTGCCTTGGAGGACGCTGTCTTACAGCGGCTTTCTGATCGTAAGTTTCTGTTTTGATTGTTTCCACAAGGTTTGCATTATCCAAATTATTGGATGCCGCAGCCTCTTCCACAGAGTTTATTCTCTGCTTATCAATCGTGACGGGCTTATAGGAAAAAGGGGCTGTTGCACAACCGAAAAGCATTAGAAAAATAATAATCCACAATATTTTCAGAACGTATCTTTTCATGTATCTCCCGCTTTCAAATCTTTCATATTTTTAATTTCTTCGATTCCCTGCCGGCATTTGTGCTGCTTACTTTTTTTACCGTGCATCGGGCTTGCTTAATAACCTTTTAACTTTGAGTATTGACTCATCACCTGCTTCACATAATTTCTTGTTTCAGAAATTGCCGGAATTTCTTTTCTGGCAATCACTCTTTCCAATCCGGCGTTATAAGCAGCCAGACTCAAAGCAAGATCGCCGTTGAGTGTATCAAGAAGTCTGCTAAGGTAAAGGACGCCGCCGTGGATATTCGACTCCGGCTCAAAAGGGTCGACAACGCCCAATTCCCTTGCCGTTTGCGGCATGAGCTGCATTAATCCCTGCGCCCCTTTGGGAGAAACGGCGTGGTTGTTAAAATTCGATTCGACTTTAATCACGGCCCGCACGATGTCCGGATCAACGGAATATTTTGTGCTGGCCTGAACGATCAGCGGTTCATAGTCGCGCATTTTCAAATTATTAAAGTGCGCCTGAACCGAAGATCCGTTTTTTTTCATCACCAGGGGAAATCGTACTTTTGTGCATCCAAGACCCGGTGTGTTTGTATAATATCTTGTCCCCTCTTCATCATGAAAGGTGTAGACATCGGCGGCAAAAAGCGGAAAAGACGCCGGCAACACTTCCAAAAAACAGACCAGCATAACCAGCCGCGAGATAAACTTTATCATTGGCTGCCTCCCTGACCCTGCTCATCCACTTTGTGTCTCGGGGGATTAGGTCTCCTTCTTACCGGAAGCGGTGATGGAGATGATTTGTCCTGAGGAAGAAATTTAACAGTCTCAACCGGCTCTTTTGGAAATGCCTGCGCATAAAGTGTCAAATCTTTTTTATCCTTTCCGTTTCTTAATATTACAGAACTGGAATCAATATGGGCAATAACAGAACCATCAGGAAGAGACCGGCCCGTTTCCAGAATGGTAAAATTACCGGCATTATCTTTAAAAATAGCCTTTTTATCCGCGCCTTCCAGAATGCCGACGAGTAAGAAAGTCCGGTCGGAGAAATTCTTCTTATCACCTTGCCCGGATTCGGATGAGAGAGAAGCTCCATAAACACTGAACACTTTTCTTTCGTTTCCTTTCTTAAGCATGACTTGCCGGTTTTGCACCGTGGTAACTCGGAATCCGTCAATCATTCGCTGTCCCGCTGCTGTCTTTGTGACAGAGCCTGTGTATTCACGAAAGATCGCCTTCATCACTGATCCTTCCTGTACGATGCCGAGCAGGATATAAGGATTATCAGGTCTGGCAGCAGTCTTAACGGGATCTTTATAGCTGCCGGATGAAACAAAGATATTTCTTTTACCTATAGCCTTGCCGCTTAGTTCGGGTGCGGCTTCCATTAATTTCACCTCCGGCGGTGTTCTTACTTCTGCCAACATTGGCACCGGACGGGGCACAGGCGCATTCTGATACTTGGGCATTCCCGCCAGAAAAAAAGCGGCAATAGCTGCCATAACCATAAAAACCATATCCGAAAGATAGCGATTCATCATACTTCCATCCGAAAAGCGTTCACCGTCACAAGAAAAGTCATGCTCTCACCGCTTATGGAAATATCCATGGCCTTGACTTGAAGGGTCTTTTTATTTTCCTGAATGCTTTTTAACAATTTGACAAAAGATTCCGCATTGCCTGAAAGTCTGATCACAACCGGCACTTCGCTTATTTTTTCACTGCTTACAACCTCCGGCATTTCGAATCCCAAAACATTTAAACTATTTTTTTCGGCGTATTTCGCCAGGGAAGCCAGCAATTCTGTCTGGATATCCGAAACACGTGCATCATGAGGATAAAGAGAGTCGATCATTTTATCTGGATCTTTCACATCCCCTGCATCGCGCATCTGCCGCGCCTGTTGAAGAAGCCGTGATTTCAGTAAATAAGTCTCTTGCTGATCAGCATAAATCGCCCGTCTGTCCTTGAGTGATGCATAAAGAGGATAGATAAGGAAGCGCAGCAGGGCCAAAATTATAATGATGTAAACACCTGTGGTTTTTACCCAATGGTTATCGCCCTTCGCGATTAATTCCTTCATGGCTTTATCTCCACCGATACAGCAAAGTTGTATATTCCCGAAGAGGTCTCTTTCATTGGCGATCCTTTCAGGTTCACCTTTCCTATTTTTTCGCTGTGGCTGAGTTTCTTAATGACCATAAGAGGATCACGAGCCGAAACTGTCATTTCCAGTATACCATTATTGAGAACCAGACTTTTTAAATAGCTTTCCTCCGGAAGCGCCGTAGCCAAAACATCCAGTATTTTCAGTGGCGAAACTGTTTCCTTCATTTTTGCCTCGAACTCGTTTATTGTTTTCCGGTCTCCCTGCAATGTGTTGCCGTTGGTTAAATTATTTATCTCTTTGTCGGTCATTATGACTTTATTTTTCAAATCCGTCAGAGTTTTGTCATAATTATGAAGAGTTAAATAAAGCATTAGTCCATAGGCAAGAACAGTATAAATGGCAAAGCGAAGCAAGACTTCTCTATTGATGTTTAGAGGCCATATTCCGTTTTTCAAGCGGAATGGTTTGATAGAAGACCCCTCAACCGCTTGCAGAAATGGCGGACTATCGAATCTCTGAATATTCTTCACGCAGGAAATGAATGCCGACGGCACATCTACCACCGTCTCGTCATAGAACCTGATTTCCTTGATTGAGGAAGCGCTATCAGTGAGACCCATCAGGAATCGCTCCAGGTCTGCTTTAGAAAAATCGGCGGCCGGGTATGAGGCTGCATCCATGAATTTTCCATCTCCACAGGCAATAACCTGGATCATTGATCCGCATCGGTAGATGTAAATCCCGGATGGGGAAGAAAGAAAAGCCAGATCTTCGGGAATGATATAACCGAAGGCAAAATATTTACTTAAACGTTCAAGAGGCTCCCGTTCCCATGCCCATATATCCAAGATGACGTGCGTGGGATATGTCTCCACAATTTTACAGTGAACGGAGCAATTAACCATGGGAAAAAGGGCCGGTGCTTCCATCTCCACTGCTCGCAGGAGCTTATCCATCTTCATCGGAGGATATTGCTTCCTTATACGTATTACTTTATTTCTTCCTAAAACAAGAACACGCCGCTGAATGCCGCCGGAGATGGACTTCAGACCATCGAGAGAACCGGAGTAAAGAAGTCCGGCTTTACCCTGACCGGCCATCTGGTAAATCTCCACTCCTTTCTCCCCTAAATATGCGGCTTGCAATTTAGACACCAAATTATTCCTCTCGCCAGTATTGAATAAAATAGGGATAGAAAATACCAGATCCTATCGACAGACCGGTGCTGATTTTATAGAAGCTCCGGGGACTGCCAGTGCGAACTATAATATCCAGATATGATGAAGGTATAAACCACCCCTCCGGTTGTTCAAGATAAAACATTTTACCGGTTAAGGCGATAAGTTCCGGCATGGTTGTTATTACTTTTTTTGCGGCATAAGATTTGATCTTCGCCACCTTGCTGTCATCGATATTCAAAAACGCCTTCAAAACGGAATCATTGGCCGTATTAGGATTAAAGCCTGTATTAGGCAAAATCGTCAGAGATGGATAAATTTTTTTGTAAAGGTCAGCATCAACGCCTCTGATTAGAGATAGCTCTTCCAAATATTGAAGATCATAATTCCGCGGTGTGTAAGCGAATCCATGGTTTCTGTAATATGGAGCTTTCGCCCCGTTTATCCGGGCAAGATCACCCCGGTCAATCCAGTCCTGAAAACTATCAATAAATATTGCCGCCGTCGCAGGATCTGTTTCATTACTGACCAACTTTTTCAATGCATCCTGATTGAGCGTTGTAAGAGACAGCCGCCCGTTGCTGTCTTGCGCCTGTACAAAAACGTCCTCTTCGATCATTACTTCCGACCCGTCAAGAGGTATTGATTTCAAATTAGTGATGCCGCTCTGACTAATCATAATTTTATTCTCGGTAACCTGTCCTGTAAGCATAAGATAAATGAGCGTATCATAAGCTGAACGGGTTTTTATAATGGCCTCGGCCTTTTCCCGAATACTCTCGGAAGATCTGATATGCTCTTTGACCAGCCAGTTGAAACTTAAGCCCAAAGCAAGGATCACCGCTGCCAAAAGCGCGATCAGAATCGTCACGGACCCTCTTTCATTTTCCATATTTGCCCGCATATCCCCGCTTCAACTGAGAGTTCACATGAATTGCATAAGTCATCATTCTTTTTTCATCACCCTTCACATATTCAATGCGCACCAACAAGGGAAGCTGCTTTGTCTCCGCTCCTTCAAAAATCTTGCGCCATTTATGTTTTTCATCACGAATATCATAGCCGTAAAATTCGAATTGAACTCTGTCAATGCCTTCTAAAATTCTAATCGACCGGCCTTTTTTATAAGCGCCCGAAGTAAAATCATCTTCTAGTTCGCGGTAAGATTTGGCGTAAACGGGCAGTTCATAATAAACAAGCCTTTCTTTTCCGTCTTCCGTGCTTTCTTTTCTTATCCAAACCACAACGGGCAGATCCCCGGCAAAAGGCGCCAAGGTCACAAATGAGACTCCCTCCTGATTTCCTCTGAAATAGGGAAACCAGCCACTTGTGTTCGTATTCACATAATAATCAATGGTTGAATGAAAACTTTTATCTGTCCAGATATTCTGGGCGTAATCCCAGAAACAGAGTCCCTTCTCAATTAGTCCTTGATATTGTTTCAATCCTTGATTCAAGGCCATTCCTCCTAATAGAAGCATTGCCGAACAAATCGCCATGGCCACAATGACCTCTATCAGAGTAAAACCTGAAAGGGTGCGCTTCCTACCTCCAGTATAACGGACGAGAACGAAAAACATTTATATGATACTCCCTCATCGACCCTTTAAATTCCAAAAGAAAATCGACCCTATATAAAAACAGATCATGTGAAGAATTTCTTTTGACCGCAACGCCGCTAAAAGAATTGGTTCCCGGCTCATTCTGATTATTTCGGGCAATTAGGTGCGCTTCCCATTTCATCATCACGCCATCTCCCAGGTCTTCTGCTCCTGATTGTCTTTCCAGTTCCATAATCTTCAGGAGGCTTCCCGCCTGCAACAATTTTGCCGAAAGAAGATTGACATTGTTCACTCTCTCCATATGATCGAATCCCATTCTGAAGAGATACATGGCGGATGCAATGCTCGCTGTCAGGATGAGGCCGGCAATTAATACCTCCAATACAAGAAATCCCCGTGAATTTTTTCCTCTCATGTCCCACTTCTTTCAAGGGAAAGATCACCCAGCGGGGTTTTAACCACAAGGTTTTGGACCACGTCTCCCACGCTCAATTCAATGACGCCCCCGGACGATGTTCCATTCCGGAAAAATACTATAGGTTCAGATATATTTATTTTTATCCCGTTAAATATTTTCTTGCTCCCATCCACAGTAATAGTGCTATCCTGCGATGAAAGAACCTTACGTTCACTGTAAAGGAAAGCATCCCGTCGCAATCCAGAAACATAGGTCATGACTTCCTGAGCGCGCAGAGATGCTTTATAAGTTTCATACATGCCGTATGAAACCGGCAGGGCAACTGACAACACCATCCCCACGAGAATAATAACAATAAGAAGTTCGATGATAGTGAAGCCGTTTTTTTTATCTATCCGATTCATAATTTAATGTTCATTTCCCATAGATCTGGCTTTTCTATTAAGGCATGGCTTATATAGATGTTTTGTATTGCGTTTTAATGACGGGATAATGATGTTTTTGTTAATTAAGGTTAAGGAATTGATATTATAGATTTATTCCGCTGATCTGAGTTGGAATGTTTCGGACAGTTTCTTATCCGTAGGTCGGTGCGACGAAACCCGAAAAAGTCAACAAAACAGTTAGATATCCCAACAGACTAAAAATCAATAATGGCAAATTGTGAATCCTGATTATAGGAAAATCAACATCCCCAAGTAAATAGAGCCATATCCAAGGACTCTTTTTGCGCCAGACGGACGGCACTTCATAATTAAATATAAACGACAAAATAACCATTGCCGAAAATGCCAGACAGAACGGACAATAGACATCATTTTGTACTTGGAAAGCATATAAATACACTTCAACACCGAGACCGGCGGCCAAAAGCGCCCGCACAAATGGCAATAACCTAAGGGCGGCAAATATAATTATGACAAGCATATAAGCAATGCCGACCCATTTGAGATTAATCCCCCATATATCTCCTTTGAGATATCTGCATGCCGTATCGCAATAGTCGTAATACATCATCAATCCGATACCAATGAGCGACAACGCAATTGTGATAATAGTGCGATATTTTTTTATGATCATTATTAATAGCATTTTCCCTCAATGTAATTTTATAGCAGATGGATATTAAAATCTTGTTGCGGTCGTATGATATGTTTATGAAACATAGTACCGGTTTCTTCGGATGCCACAGATCAAATTTTGTTTTCCCCGTCAGCTGATTGGTTCCCCACAGGTACTACAGTACTTCGGGTATTACTGCTTGGACTCTTGTATGATTCTCAAAATTCGTTAATCATACTAAATTGAAAACCATGCCGGAAGTAAATATTCCATTGACATATACATTTGCACTTATTTCAAAGTTACAGCTGTTAAAACCCGCCAGATACTTTTGTCAAGGGTATCTGGTCTGCAGAAAAGACTCAATAACTGTTTATTGGGCCACTAACGGTTTTATGGCTAGTGCCGCTTCTTCTGCATGGCAATTGCGCGTGGGCTTTAAGCCTTTGTTGCGGACTGTAGCAAGCTTGGCCTTGGCTGCCTCGAGATCAGCAAGAAACGCAGGATCGTCGTGAAGTCGCGCCACGGTGCCGGCAGCTATTAGACGGCTCTGAACAACGTCGCTGTACCAATGCACATTACATACAATGCGGCTTTCTCCAAAGGCACGGCCCCGTGCGAGAATTGCATCAGTCTGCTCGGGTGAAATCTCAGAAAGAATAAACGCCCAACCCCAACCGATTGCGGTATGCCCAGACGGATAAGAACCATTCTTCTCCAGCGCTCCTTTTTCATCTGGGGTGCGGAGGGGCTTTTTGTTCTGTGCAAACGGACGAGTGCGATGGTAATAACACTTGGCGGCAGAGGTAGAAAGGCTCAAGTCAGTTAGAGTTCGGCTCAGCAGCATGTACAAATGAGGTGTAACCTCTTTAGTGATCGGAATATCCATCCTTCACAAAAATCACGTTTATTTCTCGTTTTTACGAGATTTTTGGTTGAATATCGAATTTGGGTACAGAGACTGGTTCACAACAGACTACCAGCACCACCAAGATACAAAAAAGGTTCCAGCGAGGGAACCTTTTTTTGACATCCATGCACACCCACATTTTGTGACCAAGATTTCCTTGACACATAGATACGTCCATTCTATATTTCATTGAGCAAAATGGAAGTTTTTATTAAAAAACACAATAAGGACAATTTGTTTTGAACAATATTGGCACAAAAAAGTATTCAATGTTATCAGAGTACTCACTAATAAAAAAGTATGGAAAGGAATAGGAGGTTTCTTATGTATCGTATTGATCTGTTAAACAAAATTTCGGAAAAAGGGCTCAGCCTTTTTACTGAAAAGTATGAGTATCGTGCTGATATTTCCGATCCTGACGGCATCTTGGTCAGAAGCAAGGAAATGAAAGAAATGAGCCTGCCGTCAAATCTGAAAGCAATTGCTCGCGCCGGCGCCGGAGTCAACAATATTCCCATCGACAAATGCTCGGAAAAAGGCATTGTCGTCTTCAATACCCCGGGAGCCAACGCTAACGGTGTCAAGGAACTTGTCATCTTGGGCATGCTGCTCTCTTCGCGGAAAGTGACCGAAGGCATCGCTTGGGCCAAGGGACTCGTGGGCGAAGGGGACAAAGTGCCCGACCTCATTGAGAAGGGCAAATCCAAGTTTGGTGGCACCGAAATCCTGGGCAAGACCCTGGGCGTCGTGGGTCTGGGTGCCATAGGTACCATGTTGGCCAATACGGCCGAATCCCTGGGCATGGAAGTCATGGGATATGATCCGTTCCTGTCCATCGAGGCGGCCTGGAAGCTATCCCGCACCATCAAGAAGGCTTCAAGCCTGGAGCGGCTTCTGGCAGAGTCCGATTTTATAACGCTGCACGTCCCCCAGAATAAGGACACCAAGGGCTTCATCAACTCCGACAAGTTTGCACTTATGAAGAAAGGCGCCGTGCTCCTCAATTTCGCCAGAGGAGGGTTGGTGGATACTCCATCCCTGAAGAAGGCTATTGCCGACGGGATCGTGAGCTGCTACGTGACTGACTTCCCGGACGAAGAAGTCATCAAGACAGACAAGGTCATCGCCATTCCGCACCTGGGGGCATCCACCGAGGAATCTGAGGAAAACTGCGCTATCATGGCTACCATGCAGCTAATGGATTTTCTGGAGAACGGTAACATTAAGAACTCAGTCAATTTCCCCGAGTGCTCCCTCGACAGGTCGGACAAGAAGAGAATCACCATTTCAAACAAGAACACGCCGGGTATGATCGAGAAAATCACGCATCTCTTTGCCGACAACAAGCTTAACATAGCGGATATGATCAACAAGAGTAAAGGGAATCTGGCCTACAACATTATCGACCTGGAAGGAGATATCAACACTGATCTGGTAAAGAAAATTTACGCAATCGATGGGATCGTGGCTGTTAGAGTGCTTTAAGAAAACCTCTGGCACATTCCCTATTTATCAAAAAAGTGTCTGGCTTGCCTTTGCCAGACACTTTTTTATTTATGCTTATATCGCCTGGATATCCCCGGCTGAAACTCTGTCTATAATGAGTATATCCCCAAATAGCCTTAGTAGAGAATATCGGCTGTCAGATTCAAAAACTTCTCCATTGATTCACGCTACTTCATGATATCCAATCCGAAATCCGCATAAAAAGGGACATGAATATTCTGACCGAATGCAAATATTTATATCTCAATTTTTGTTATCTGAATTACATTGACATACAAGATAAACATCCTTATATTTCTTGCTCATAGAGGTGATACATTATCAAATATAATCCTGCTCTTCGATGTGAAAGGATTGTTAACTTCTATCTCCATGAGAAAATGTTTCCGCCCGACGGAACAAGAAATACGAATCAGTTTTAAATAAAAAATGCGATTAAAGGAGATATCATGCCTGAAGAAATCGAAGTTCCAACAGAAAAGTTACACGAAGCTATTCAAGAAGTAGCCGAAAAAACAGAGGAAAAGTGGGTGTTCCTGGTGGCTCTAAGCACGGCCATCCTTGCCGTATTTGCCGCCTTGTGTTCACTGATGGCGGGCCATCATGCAAATGAAGCGCTGATTGAGCAGATCCAATCATCAGATCAATGGGCATATTATCAGGCAAAGGGAATAAAATCAGCGGTTCTCGAAAGCAAAATTGAAACACTACAGGCGTTAGGTAAGCAGATATCTGCAAAAGACGAAGAAAAAGTTAATCTTTATAAAAAAGATCAAAAGGAAATTGAAGAGCGGGCAAGAGAAAAGGAGAAGTCTTCTTCTAATCATCTCGCGGCTCACAACATATTGGCCAGAGCAGTCACCGTCTTTCAGATAGCAATTGCAGTTTCAGCAATAGCTGTTTTAACCAGAAGAAAATGGCTTTGGTATGGCAGCGGCATTCTTGGACTGATGGGTCTAATATTTCTGCTGCAAGAGTTGCTTTAACGCAAGTCCATCATATTGGCCCGCTGTTTTTTGGGAACAAAATGAAATCTGTCACGGTTGTTGGAACGAATCACTGTTCAGATGTGCATTTTCGGGGGGGGGAAAAGTTATCATATTCAAGGAAATATTTCTGTAGAAATTTCGCAGGTATCAGCAACAACGAGCAAAATTTGCATTTAAAATTATCTTTCCGGTACAGCGCGAACAGGAAGGATTATATTTTCACAAATTAACAATAATTGGTTGTAATACGCAGATTTTAAAGCATAATTCTAAACTTTATTTCTTCCATGATAGTGTGGAGAAGCAGGAATTATGCATTCCTTGACCTCATGAATTATTGCAATAATATCCACCTTTCTTCTTGTCCACTATTCTCTCTATTGGCAAGCCGCGTCGGAGTCGAACCGATAACACAATAGTAGAAATGGAGGCTCCCGGCATTAAGCCACGAAAACAGCCGATCTTTAAGGGAGAATATTACTGTATATTCAGTTGCTTACGAATTTAGCTTCTTTTACCTTGAAAAACTGTCACGTTGAGCTTATCTTAATCTTATAATAAACGGTTTCCGGAAGGGAAGGTTGATATGGAAAAAGTTTCAACTGAGCAAAATTTAATGAAAGAACCGAAGGGGTTGTCGGACCGCATCCAGTGGCTGCGCGACTATTATTTCAGCGGCAATGATCGGGCCTGGAACAATGAATATACGTCATGGACAACAGGCACTCCCTGGGACATCGTCTTTAACGAACTAACCTTTTATATTGTGCCGGAAACATACACGCTTATCAACACTCTGGGCGCATCCTATCTTCAGGCGGCAAGGCAGGTCTTGCTGCATCAGGATTTCTGGAAATGGCCGCGGGTTCAGCGGCGTGCATGGTTTGTCCGCGAAGCCATCGTCAATTACGTGCCGCAGGAAATTCTGCCTGGCGATCTGCTGGCGGGAGCCAGGTTCAATATTCAGACATCCATGTGTTTCACAAAAAAGGAAAGCGATCAGTGGCTGCGCGAGGTGAAGGGCAAAAACGGCGCCAGGGCTAAAATGAAACGCTTTCACGATCACGGTTACGGCAATGCCGGCGCTACGAGCGGCCATCTTGTTCCGGGGCATGAACGGCTGCTGAAAACCGGTTGGAAAGGCGTATACGGCGAACTCCTTTCACTTTATAACGCGCTGGATAATAACGAACGGCAAGGCGAAAAAGGCGCTCAGCTTCACGCCATGATTACGGCATCCACAATGGCGCGTGATCTGGCTTTAAAATACAAGGAACTCTGTCTTGAACTTGCGCAGGATGAAAAAGATAATACGCGGAAAAACGAACTGTTGATTATGGCTCAGAGCTTAAGCAAAGTTCCCTGGGAGCCGCCGACGACATTCTGGGAAGCCGTGCAGGCGCTGTGGATCAATCACATGCTTGTCATGACCGATGAAAATTATCCCGGCGCGGGAGTTTCCTTCGGCAGGGTTGACCAGTATCTATGGCCTTATTATCAACGTTCCATCATTGACGGCATGGACAGGGAGTTTGCCAAAGAAATCATGAAATGTTTCTGGATTCACGCCAACACCGCCTACGACGCGATGATCCGTAATGGCAATCAGGGAATCACCGCCGGTTTCGGCCAGCTTATTACATTGTCCGGTCTGGGCATTGACGGCAAGGATATGACCAACGATCTTACCTATGTCATTCTAGAAGTCATTGATGAAATGTCGCCCATTCTGGAACCCAAGCCCAATGTGAGGCTGCATCGCAACAGTCCGGATGTGCTGTATGATAAAGTTGTGGATATGATCGAAACCAGTCAGGGCGCTCCTTTCCTGCTTAACTTCGATGAACGTTCCATGGCCGGTATGATGCTTGAGGCAAAGAAGGCGGGGTTGACAAATCTTATCAACGAAAGCAATGTTCATGAATACGCGCCGGTCGGCTGTCTGGAAAACACGATGGTCGGCAATGACCGTTCAGGAACCGTGGATAACAATATCAACCTGCTCAAGGCGGTGGAACTGGCGCTGACGGGCGGCAAGGACCTGCTCCCTTACACCGATCCCATGACGGGTAAAACTGAAACCATCAAACAGGATGGTCCGCAAACCGGAGATTCCACGGCTTTCCAAACATGGGAAGAATTCTGGGAAGCTTACGCCCGGCAGACGCGATACATTATTCAAAAATGCGTTGATCTATACGAAGTCTCAGAATCGATACGCTCCCGTTTTTTCCCCACACCGTATCTTTCCTGCATGGTTAAAGGCTGTGCGGAAAAGTGTAAGGACGTTACGCAGGGCGGAGCGGAAATAAACTTCACGACGATGGAAGCCGTGACCTATGCCACAACAGTGGATTCGCTTCTGGCAATAAAATATCTTGTCTTCGATGAAAAACACTGCACCATGCACGAATTGATCACCGCGCTCACGGCCAACTGGCACGGGCATGAAATTCTGCAGGCCCGGGCAAAGAACCGCGCTCCCAAATACGGCCGTGACGACAACGACGCCGATGCGATGGCCCGCAGAGTGATGGAGCTGTGGTGCAGCGAGACATGGAAACACTCCACAAAATCCACAGGACGTAAATATCGTCCGGGAATGTTAAGCTGGAACTACTGGGCGGGCGATGGATATATCATGGCGGCAAGCGCCGACGGCAGGACGAAAGGCCAGTTTCTTTCCAATGCCATCTGCCCTTCCAACGGAGCGGACAGCAAGGGGCCGACGGCAAACGCGAATTCCGTAGGCAAAGTGTTGGGCGGCAAAGCGAAAGATTCCCACGGAGATTGGATGGATTACTTCAATATTCTGCCCAATGGCGCAAGCCACACAATAACCTTTAATCCTTCCATTTTGCGAAGCCCGGAGCATAAGGACAAATTCAAAGCATTCCTTAAGGGGTATGCCGAAAACGGCGGCACAGCCCTGCAAATCAATATGCTCGATCCCGGCATGCTCAAGGACGCGCAGCAGCATCCGCAGAACTACCGTCATCTGCTGGTACGCATTACCGGCTATAACGCCTACTTCACCACCGTTGGAAGAGAGTTGCAGAACGAAGTTATCGAACGATTGAGCCACAGCAAATTTTAAGGATGTTGTTTGATGACAGGTGTTATAACAGATGCTATTTTAGACAAGGGAAAAGGAACCATTCTGGAGATACTCCGCATGTCCACGGAGGACGGGCCGGGCCTCAGAACAACCGTCTTCTTCAAGGGCTGTTCGCTCAATTGCGCCTGGTGCCACAACCCGGAAAGCATCAGCCTGAAACCTCAGATTCAATGGCTGGGAACAAACTGTATCGGCTGCGGTATCTGCGTGAAGACCTGCCCCGAGAAGGCGCTGGAAAAAACTGAAAAAGGCATCATCATAAAACGTTCTGTCTGCAACGGCTGCGGCGCATGCGCCGGAGAATGTCCCACAACAGCGATGGAACTTCTGGGGAAGAAATGGAGCTCGACAGAGCTTGCCGATGAACTGGTTAAAGACCGCGTATATTTCGAACAATCAGGCGGCGGAGTTACCCTCTCCGGCGGAGAGGCCGCCCTGCAAAACGATTTCTGCCTCGCGCTTTTGAAAGAACTCAAAAGCAGGGGGATTCAGACAGCACTCGATACCTGCGGACAGATACCCCGGACTTCCCTTGCGGAGGTTCTGCCTTATGTTGATATTCTACTATACGATCTTAAAGAGATTGATACGGCAAAGCACAAACAATTTACCGGCTCCGGCAATGAAAAGATTCTGGACAATATTATTTTCGCGGCGGATTACATAAAAAATCACATTCCCCGGAAAACATTCTGGATACGGACACCGGTTATTCCGCAAACTACGGACACACCAGAAAATATCAGGGGCATCGGCGATTTTATTAATTCACACCTGCATAAGACAGTCAGCAGATGGGAACTATGCGCCTTTAACAATCTATGCCGCGACAAGTACAGAAGGCTGGAAATTGATTGGCCCTATGCCCAGACGGAATTGCAGGAAAAAGAACGGATGGAAGAACTCTGTATGATCGCAAAAAGTGTGGTGAATCCTTCAATTGTCTGCTGGAGCGGAGCGACAAAACTCGAAGCCGATTTAAACAACAAAGTGACGGTAAAACAAAACTCGTCAATTTCCGGATGCTGAAAATTACAAAAAGGAATAAATCATGACCATAAACAGTTTTTCTGAAGCAGACATTAAGGCTCTTGAACCCACAGAGAAAATCGGAATCATCGCCACCGTAACACCTGAAGGATTGCCCCACATTTCACTTCTTACATCCGTTATGGCGGCCACCCCCCATCAACTTATCGTCGGGGAATTCTGCAAAGGTAAAAGCAAAGAATATATGCAGCATACCAGAAAGATCGGCTTTGCCGTTTTGACGATGGATAAAGAACTCCGGCTCGGCAAAGCACTTTGGACGCATTTAAAAAAAGAAGGCCGGGAATATGAGATATACAACAAGCAGCCCATGTTCCGCTACAATACATATTTTGGCATCAACACCGTGCATTATTTTGACCTAATTGAAACTTCTGCCGGTAATTCTTTGCCGCTTTTTTCCATTATCAAATCGGCGCTTTTGACAAAACTGGCAAAAAGCAGCGCTGCCAAGGGCAATCCTGAACAAGTGCTTTCGCATTTTGGAGAAAATATTTTCAACAAACTTGATTCCATAAAATTTTTATCATTTATAGACCATGACGGTTTCCCGGCAATCATTCCCGTTCTTCAATGTCAGACCGCAGGCAACAGCCGCCTCGCGTTTAATCCCGGCGCTTTCGGAACGGAGTTGAAAGCTCTCAAACCGGGAATGAAAGTAGCCGTCTTTTGCATGACTATGCAGATGGAAGATGTTCTGGTGAGAGGCAAATTCAACGGTTACTCCCGCCACCGGGGCATAAACTTAGGTACTCTTGATATTGACTGGGTCTATAATTCCATGCCTCCGAATCACGGCCAGATTTACCCGCCCGTGCCGCTTAAGAGGGTAGTCAACTTCTAATTTTTCTTCTCAACTACCCGGGATTTCTGTTCACGAATGACAAATCAAAGGAATGGCATCCATGATTATCGTTTGCACCTGATGCCGTAAATTGCGTGTGCCAGGCGTGTGCCAGGCGAACCGGATGTAGGCTGATGATTCAACTCCCTTATGGCGCACTATGAAATAAAAAAAGGCGGATCATTGATGATCCGCCTTTTCTCTAATGGTTTAAATTTTAGTTAACCATTTTAACCGCTTCGCCTGGCGTTTGCGATATAATTTTTCTTGCCTCTGTATCCCCTACTTTTCCATTAGAAGCGGCTCTTCAGTTCCGACATCAATCAGCTTTGGCATTGCTATAATACTTTTTTCTTCTGTCTTAAATAACTTAAAGCAACCACGCCTTTTACGGGCCCATCTAACCGAAATATTGATCTTTCAACCAAAAGGTTTTTTTATTTAATTTTAGTTATTTTATTATGTAATTACAAAAAAATCAAGAAAAAAATCAATATATGGTGGTTATTTTAAATATTACTACAATAAGTGGTATACAACTATCCTTAGTGAACTTCTTTTAGATCAATTATTTATTTTAGTTGAACATTTCCTGTGTCTGAAAAAAAGTGAATATTATCAGCAATAATTTCGGTAAGATTATTGAAGCGGCACATAAAAAATGTGGCAGAAGTGGACAGAATTCTTAAAAATGATTTCCGTATTGAACTCAATAAAGAAAGAAGAATCCGGAAAGTTATTGCCTGATATTATCTCTCGAGGCACTTGTTAATAATCCCTGCCGCAGTAAACGGCAGGGATTATTAAATGAGCATTATTTCTTCAGTCTGGACCATTCCTGGGATCTACCCAAAAGACTAAAACCGATAAAGCCCCTTGCGGTTAAAACATCGCCCTTGACCCACATCAGACACTTGTATGTTGAGCCTTCGTCTGGATCCAAGATCGTTCCACCACTATATTCCGCACCTAACTTCGGATCTATTTTCCCGGTTTTTTTCATGTTTTTTACAATGACCATGCCGATCATCGGTTTATTTTTTAAATCTCCGGAGCATTTAATACAGAGGTCTTTAGGGTTATCCGGTTCAGGAGGAAGCAAAAGTTTTGTGATCTTGCCAAAGAAGAGGCCATCCTTCTCGAACATTTCAATATAGGATGTCTGTTTTCCCTTGTCCTTTCCTTCATCAGCGACCGTCACCCATGTTCCTACAATGGGTTCCTCCGCTTTAACGACAGCGCCGAAAAATAAAACGAAAAACATGCAAATCATTATACTAAATAGAATTTTCTTCATAAATGTTTATCCTCCCGTGAAAGTGTGTTGTTAAAAAAAATTTGTTAACGTCTGAATAAGCATAGAGTGAGTAGTGTCATCTCCGCTCCCTCACCTTAAATTCATATTACGATTAATTTATATAAAAAATTAATTGACTTTATAATTTAACTATATTAATTTAATGTCATTCAATTAATATTTATATCAGCTTTTCTAAAAAAAGCAAGTATTTTCAAACGTGCAAATAAAAATTGGGGGGTTTGGCGAATGGAACAAGATATTAAGGTCTACAGTTATAGATGGGTAGTTCTTTTTGTATACTTTATCATCAACGCATTGATGCAGATACAATGGATCGCCTTTGCGCCTATCACAAGCGAAGCGGTTGCTTTTTACAAAGTACCTGCCATACAAATTGACCTCCTTTCAATCATCTTTATGGTTGTCTATATTTTCGTCTCCTTTCCGGCATCTTATATAATAGACACCTGGGGTATACGACTGGGTATCGGTATCGGTGCCGCATTGATGGGTATATTCGGATTTATGAAAGGATTCTACGGCGCAAACTACAACATGGTTATCCTCGCTCAAATCGGAATTGCCGTCGGACAGCCCTTCGTCTTGAATTCTGTTACCAAGGTCGGGGCCCGTTGGTTTCCTCTGCATGAGCGGGCTACCCAGGCAGGCATAAGCGTTTTGGCTCAATTCGTGGGAATTATTATCGCGATGGCGCTTACGCCCTTTCTCTTAAAAGCTTATGGTATCGAAAAGATGCTGATGATTTATGGTATCGCTACACTGGCTGGTGCCATCATTTTTTTAATATTTAACAAAGAGCAACCGCCGACACCACCCTGTCCTCCCGGTCATGACGATCGTATTGCGGTATTCGCCGGCTTGAGACACATCTTCAGTCAAAAGGATATGATCTATCTGCTCATCTTCTTCTTTGCGGCGCTGGGAATTTTTAACGCGGTAACGACCTGGATTGAACAGATCATCAGTCCACGCGGCTTTACCACCGATCAGGCTGGAATCGCAGGTGCGCTAATGATGATCGGCGGCATCGTCGGTGCTTCGATCCTGCCGGTTCTTTCCGACAAAATGCGTAAAAGAAAGCTGTTTATAGTTATCGCCTGTATCGGCGCTATTCCCGGACTTGCCGGAATGACTTATGCCGCTAATTACGGACTGCTTCTTGCTTCATGCACATTATTCGGCTTCTTCCTTATGGCGGGCGCGCCTGTATGCTACCAGTACTGCGCTGAAATAACCTATCCCGCGCCTGAAGCCACCTCGCAGGGATTGCTTATGCTCGTGGGTCAGATTTCAGGAATCATTTTTATCTTCGGTATGGACATCCTGACACCGTCCGGCGCTTCAAAAACTCCCGCGATGCTCGTTTTCCTGGCACTTATGATAATAAATGTATTTATCATTCTGAAAACCAAGGAATCAAAGATGGTTAAGACTGATGATATTTAAGTGGCAAGTTTGTCTAAATATTTAAAACGATCCTGACAACCACCTGGCTGCATCTCGTCTTGGCCGATAAACCGGGACGAGATGCAGCCCATAAATATTATTGTTCTGATGTAATTCTATGCTTCAATATATTAGATCACTACTGTCCGGATATTTGGTCAAATAAATTTAGTTGGTTACAGGACATAGGGTTTTCCGTTTTGTAATTAGTTCTTGTAAATAGTTGATAAAGCGGAATTCTTTCGAAAACTGAGACG
>JBEKMY010000047.1:0-35952 GCA_049523355.1 Smithella sp.
TACCTGATTCAAAAGATAATGCCTTTTGGAATCATTTTTGGACGATTAAATTAGGTGTTTTAAAGAGGCAAAAAAATGTCTTTGTTTTTTCCCGTCCGCTCCGCTATCGTCCGCGGACCATTACCTTGCCAACCGGCAAAACTGAAACTCTGTTGATCGGTGAAGAAAAAGGGATTGATGTCCGGATCGCCATTGACGTTATCCGCCTGGCTCATAAACAAGTTTATGATGTGGCTTTAATTTTCAGCCAAGATCAAGACCTGTCTGAAGCAGCCGAAGAAGTAAGAGCTATAGCCAAAGAACAAAACCGCTGGATTAAGGTTGCTTGCGCTTTTCCCTTTGGCCAAGGCAATAAAAACGATAGAGGGATTGATAAAACCGACTGGATCAAGATCGACCGGGAACTATATGACCGTTGTCTTGATATGAGAGATTATAGGCCGAAGAAATAATATGCCTATGTTATGTGACAGAGTTACACAAATTAACATAGGTGACGATTATGAACAAATATCTACAAATAAAGCAAAATCATCATTATGTTTGGTCGTTCTATCTCAAACAATGGGCTAGTAGCAACGATATTTATTATGTCACGAAAAAAGGGAAAGTCGCATATGATAGCGTAAAAGGGCTATCGCGTGAATCAGGATTTTATAAAATAAAACCTTTGAATAAAGTAGATGTAGACTTTATAAAGTGCTGGTCTAAAAAATCTCCAGAATATCTCCAAAATATACACATGTCTTTTCTCAGAAATTTTATTTCACGCTCTCACGTTTTACACACAATTAGTGATTTAAGCATAAAAACAGAAGAAGTCGAATTAATAGGTCGAGCAATACAATATAATAGCCTGGAAGACTTGTATTCCGATACAGAGTCTTGTGTATTACCTGTAATTGAAAGTCTTTGTAAAGGGGATTCAAATACACTTCTATCCAACAAAAACATGATGGCTTTGTGTTCATATATGGGGCATCAATTTACGAGGACCAAGGCATTTAAAGAGACATCGTTAGCAGCAATAAAAAAGAATCCATTAGCCATTGAACATCAAGACGTGGTCAAATTAATGGAAAAAAATGGTGGTTTATCAGCTTCATGTTGGGAATAAATTTGGGGTGTGATTTATATAATACGAAAGATAAAGATAATCATATTTTTATTTTAAACGACACCAGCACGCCATTTATAACAAGTGATAATCCATTAATAAATATTCATTCTTCATTGAAAACATTAGAAAAAGGAGTAGCACCGGAATACTTGGATCTTTATTTCCCCCTATCTCCTCGTTATGCATACATGATAAATAATTCGTCAGAATATAATGGATTATCGAGTACAATAGATGAAAAAGTAGTTCAAAAATTAAACCACTTTATGTTAAAAAAGTCAGCTAAAACTATATATGGTGATTCTAAAGAAATATTAAATTCAGTCATAAAAGCAGATGTTATGTTTTTTAGAAATCGTCTGTAATAAAAAAAGAGAGTAACATGACAAAGAGTACTTATAGCATTGCCGTCATTCGAAAAGGGCGTGAAAAAGATTACCGAGACTTCTGGGATCATGGAGTTAAGATTAACTCAAAAGGGGAAAAGCTTCATGGTGATTTAGTTGGCTTCAACGAAGAAGTTGAAGCCAAAAATTTGAATGATGCGATTTCTATTGTTCAGAAAATGCGCCCTGGCCTTATCTTAGCCAAAGATCATTCAATTAAAGTTGGTTAATTTTACGGCACGGTCCGACCGTTATTCGCAGCAAAAGGAAATTGAAATGGAAAAGCAAAGTATCGCGATTTGTAAGCTCTCTGACGCAGAAAGTGCAATAGTGAATGCCAGAAAACGAAACAAGGATAAGTATTGGACTCACAAAAATGTTTGTGGTGAACATACAACATTTTTAACTGTCGGAAGTCGACAAGACCTTGCAAAATGGGTCATAGATTTATGGCCAATGGTATTTTCCGGTATTAGTCGTGAAATTCACCCAAATGCCAAACCAGTTGAGCAAGCAGATAGACGATATTTAATAACCTTAGAGGAAAAGTTTGGGAATCCCCACGAAAGAAAACGTAAAGAGTTAACGCAACGTTTAATAGATTCGGAACAGGAACTTGGGTATTCGACTGGTTCAATTTCGGGAGTTCTTAAAGAAAAAACAGAGGAAAAACCAAAGAAGAGGTTTTTTTCTAAATTATTCAGTCGATAGAATATTATTATTTCACCACTGAACATTCATGAAGAAAGCAATAGATGACCCCTGCGGAAAAAACTATAGATTTCTTAGGTCTCCCGGAAATACAAAAGCTGTTATCAGTATTCAAACCGGATAATTATATTAACAATGATGATGTATCATGTTATATTTTTGTTGATTTTCGAAAAATTGCAAATCCCGAAAGAACATGAAGGTGATGGACATGGTTCTCTTCAAAGATATTAGCCTAATTGATAATGGAGCGCGATTCCATAGCGTCGATCTACATATTCATTCCTATGGGGAAAAGACATCATTGCCAGCCCTGGTCTTTATAGTTTGGAATGCGATGCGGTGGACGCCCTGCTTTGGTATTTCGAACATGATGAGGCGGGATCATCTGGAGTCGAGCGCAAGAAAATGCTTACTGCTTGTCAGTTAGTGCTTGGTCTCTCCGCGCGCAGTCACTTCGCACACGTTCAAGGCTCAGACGCGCATTCGATGAAGATCATTCTGCTTTTTTATACGAATGCACAATCTATTTCCCGCCCTGCTTGAGGTTGGGATAGCCGTGATAAGGCTGTACACGCATTTGTGATTTTATCCGCTGAAAAAGTGTGCCGCTTATTCCACTATCGCTCTGGACTTGCAGCACGTCGCTTGCCGCTGCATAATCAACACACATATTCAGCTAATCACAAATACAGCCATTTCACGCCTATCCCGTCTTATTGTTCCCACCCTGTTATTTTTTATTGCAGGGAAGGTATTTTAAGGGGATTGTAACCCCCATTAATTCTTCCCTGCACCCTTCAAAATATCTCCTTATGTTTTATTATTTCTTTTTTTTCAAAACCAACTAGCGGTGCCTTCTACACGAAAGTTCTATTCCATGCCTTCGGCAATAAAGATTTTGATATTTGTTTTTTTATTCTTTTATTTTTCTTTGGTGAAAATCTTTATCGTTACAAAAATATTCTTCTAAAAAGCTCGAACAATATTTTCGCAATACCCTCCGGGCATGGCATAGAAATGCCTTCGGCTCTTTCGTGCTCTTTGCACCGCCTTTTTGTGAAGTTCGTTTTTCAAAATGTTTTTAGAGGGAAAACCATTTAACGAAAGGAGAAAAGAAAAATGAAAGTTTACGAAATTATTACAAACAGGATTATTGAAAAGTTGGAGGCGGGGATCATTCCTTGGCATAAGCCTTGGCAATCTGTTGAAGGTATGCCGAAAAACTTGATTTCTAAAAAAGAATATCGGGGAATAAATGTTTTTATGCTTGCGGTTCAGGGATATGAAAGCCCTTACTGGTTATCTTTTAAACAAGCCCAAGAATTAGGAGGCAATGTAAAGAAAGATGAAAAGGGCACGCCTGTTATTTTTTGGAATTGGATAAATCAAATTGACGATGAAGAAAAAGAAAAAAATGTTCCCTTTATGAGATATTACACTGTTTATAATGTTTCCCAATATGAAAACATTGATGAAAGTAAAATCCCTTCTATTCCTGTAGTTCATAATGATTTTGATCATATTGCGGAATGCGAGGCTATTATTGCTAACATGCCTAATTGCCCGGAAATTCAACAGGGGAAACAAAGAGCGTCTTACAATCCCCTGAGCGATATCATAAGCATGCCCCGCTTTAACAGCTTCGACACTGCCGAAAATTTTTACGCCACCTTATACCATGAGCAAATCCACTCGACAGGTCATCAGGGCCGCTTAAACAGGATTAACAACAACATCAGCAGTTTTGGCAATGAAGAATATTCCAAAGAAGAGCTTGTGGCGGAAATGGGCGCCGCTTTTCTTTGCGGCTTTGTTGGAATTGAAAACATAACGCTTAATAATAGCGCTGCCTATATTCAAGGTTGGCTGAAAGCTCTTAAAGACGACAAAAAGCTTGTCATTATGGCAGCAGCACAGGCGCAAAAAGCCGCGGATTATATTTTAAGAGTAAATCAATAATTACTAATTCAAAAGCTGAGCTATCGGCTAAACGGGCATACTTAACGTTAATGAGGCTATACAAGCCCTAGCGCCGCCGCAGGGAAGGTATTTAAGGGGATTGTAATCCCCGTTAATTCTTCCCTGCACCCTTCAAAATATCCCCCTACGTTTTACTAAGAGTTTTCTTATAGGGTAATTCGTTCTTCTCGACGACATGCAATCTTTCAACTGGTATTCGTTAAGATGAAATCGCGAAAATGCAGGTATGGCCTATACTTTGTTACACCTACCTAAGGTTTAGTTATTATCAGTTGTCAAAATTGATGATTACGGATGGAAAGAGAGTAACTCATTTTTTATAATTTCCCTAATCCCTGCGGATAAATTAATTGTTATTTTCGCAACTATCATTAAGAAAATTTTCAAATATGGCATCACGATGATTGGTGTGAAAATTCATGCCAAGGCTTAATCAGCTTCTTGCTCATACGGAATAATTTATTTTATGAAGGGGCACTGTGCTTACGCAGCAGATCGGCAAACTGATCAGGAGCAATAGGCTTGCTGAAATAAAAACCCTGCATCTCGTCGCAGACCTGTTCCCGCAGGAAATCCTCCTGTTCCTTGGTTTCCACACCTTCCGCTACGACAGTAAGACTTAGAGTCTTGCCCATGCTAATAATCGCTTCAGTGATTGCCTTGTCCTCGTAATCTTGCGGGAGATTGCGAATGAATGATCTGTCCACCTTGAGAGTGTCAATGGGGAAATGCTTTATCTGAGCCAAAGAAGAATAAGCTGTTCCGAAGTCATCAATAGCGAGCCGAAGGCCCAATTCTTTAATTTTGGTCAACACCGCAATCAGGCGCGTGGGATTGTTCATTACCATGCTTTCGGTTATTTCCAGTTCCAAAAGGTTTGGCGCCATTCCGGATTCCTTCAATGTGGCTTTGATATCTTCTAATAAGTTATCATCCATCAGTTGACGAAGCGATAAATTTACCGCCATGCAGATAGCGGGCAGACCCTGGCGTTGCCAAGCGATATTTTGGGCGCAGGCTGTTTTCATAACCCACCTGCCGATGGGCAGTATCAGCCCTGTTTCTTCGGCTACAGGAATAAATTGAGTGGGGGTAACTGAACCAAGATAAGGATTATTCCAGCGCAGCAGGGCTTCAACACCCGTGATCGTCCCTGTTTTGAAATCAAGCCGTGCCTGATATTCCAGAGAGAATTCTTTTCGTTCCAACGCAAGACGCAGATTTGTTTCTATACTGAAGCGTTCTTTTGATTGTGACTGAATATCTTTGGAGTAGAACTGATAGTTATTCCTGCCTTCTTCTTTGGAAAAATACATGGCCATATCCGCATTTTTCATCAGGGATTGTTCGTCCTCTCCATCCCTGGGGTATATGCTGATGCCGATGCTGGCTGTTACGCGGCATTCTTCACCCAGAAGAACCATCGGTTTGATCGCGGTGGTAAGTATCTTGTGGGCTACGTTTGCGACTTGAGTCAAGTCGCCCACTTCCTCAATAAGAATAATGAATTCGTCACCTCCCAGACGAGCGACGACATCAACTGCCCGCAAAGATTGTCTAAACCGCCTGGCAATTTCTTGAAGTAGTTGATCTCCTGCCTCGTGTCCTAGGGAGTCATTGATAGTTTTGAAACGGTCAAGATCGATGAAGAAAACTGCTAACTGCCGTTTATGACGCTGTGCAGACTGAATTGCGTGGTTCAGCAGCTGACTGGACATCGAACGGTTGGGCAGTCCCGTCAGGGCATCGTGGGTAGCCATATGATTGAGTTGTTGCTCCGCCTTTTTACGCTCGGTGACGTCACGTACAATTCCTCTAAACCCTATGGGTTTACCTGATGAATCTTTTTTTAACGATACGGATGCTTCAATATATCTTTTATCCCCATTTTTTCTTATAATCTGCCAATCGAATCCTTCGGCGGGTTCCCCTGTGCTGTAAACTTTATTAAACGTTTGAAAAACTTTTTTTGAGTTCTCTTTGTCTGTATATTGACGGTTATTCATGCCCATCAATTCCTCTTTGGAGTAGCCATAAAGTCGAAACATCGAATCGTTGCAGAAGGTAAAGCTGCCGGCAAGATCAACCTCAAAATAACCTTCCTGAATGGTTTCAAGAATACTTCGATATTTTCCCTCACTTTGACGAAGTGCTTCTTCCATTTGCTTGCGTCCAGTAATATCTCGAGAAGTGCCCCGGAATGATATTGGTGTGCCTTTAGTATTTCTTATTAGTGATATCGAAACTTCGGCAATCTGTATAGTGCCATCTTTTCTAATAACTTCCATTTCAAATGCTTTAACCGACTTGCCTGTTAGATAGACTTCTTTAAAGGCAAGGTAAACTTTTTTAGCGTTTTCTTTAGTTTGATACAGACGGTTGTCTTGTCCGATTAATTCCTCTCTGGAATGTTGGAGATGTTCGCAAATCACATCATTAACAAAAGTATATTTACCGTTAAGATCAATCTCATAATAACCATCCTGAATAGTTTCGATAAAGGTCCGGTATTTCTCTTCGCTCTGACGCAGAGTATCTTGCGCCTGCTTGCGCTCAGTGATGTCGTGAGAAAAAGTCTGGAATCCGATCGGTTTTCCTTCAGCATCCCTGATAAGAGATGCTGAAAGTTCGGCAAATCCTTTCGTCCCGTCTTTTCTGGTGTATACCTCCTCAATTTCATTGTCCGGTTCACCGGTTCTGTAGATTCTATTATAGGCCTGATAGACTCTTTCTCCGCTTTCTTTATCTGCCTCATCTCTTTCGAGTTTTCTTCCGATCAATTCCTCTCTGGAATATCCTAAACGTTTGCACGTCGCATCATTTACGAAGGTAAAATTTCCCTTCAGGTCAATCTCATAATATGCTTCATGCATATTTTCAATAATACTTCGATATTTCTCCTCACTTCTTCGTATTTTTTCTTCCGACTGCTTGCGTTCGGTAATATCCATAAAACTTCCCAGCGTGGCCTGTTCTCTTTTGTATACGATGGGGGTTATTGTCTCCAAAACCCACATTACCTCATTGTTCTTCTTGACAAACCTGTATTCATAAGGTTCAAAGCGTTTCCCTTTCAAACACTTTATCGCTTCCTCCCTTACCATTTCTCTATCATCAGAATAGATATTGTTGAGGGAATATGTGCCGAGAAGTTCGGCTTCCAAATAGCCTGTGAGTTTCTGATACAACTCACTGACATAAACAAATTTACCATGCTGGACGATATATATTCCAACTCCGGCATTTGCTATAACGGCTTTTGCCAGATGGGATAAATCGTCCTGTTTGTTTTTCTTCTTCTCAGGTTTGCGTACTGCGTCCGGTTTGACTGCCATTGACATTCAACCTCCGCTAAACTTTATGATGAGTATGCTTAAATTACGTTTAATTGATCTTACTTACCACAATTCTTGTACCACATGTTCAGTTAGAATTCAGCCATTTTTAAATTAGTCGGGTGGCACAGGGGAATTTCACCCCCACGCTCCCACGGATCCGTACGTGACAGTCTCCCGTCATACGGCTCTTATCATCCCACCACCAAACTAAACTTGGCGGTTTTACCTTATCATCCGGCTCCTCCCATCTCTGGTTGACCAAACAATAAGACCGGATGATTCAACCCCTTCGCTCCATCCCCATTACAGGAACTTCAACACTACTACGAGTTGATCCGCCCCCGTGCTCCGCATCGGTACTCTCATTCTTGTGGTTTCCTCCACTTGAATTTCTCCCTTAACATCGGAACGACAGGTTCCCACGTTCCCCACAAGAGCCTGAATCAGGTTCACGCTACCTTTATGCCGGATGCCGCTCAAGCAGTAAACAGGTTTCCCTTGAGCCTGTCCTGGAAGATAGTAAGACCTCCAGACCTTATGTTAAAAAAATACAAAGGCAAGTCATCAACTTTGTGATGATATATTTAGTCCGTAAAACATAAATACCTAAAGGAGGCTTGCCATGGAAAAGAAGAACAAACTTGACTTTGGAGGTCAACACATTTACGTGGGCATGGATGTCCACAAGAAGAGTTGGAGCGTGAGTATACATACCGAACAGTTTGAGCATAAGACCTTTACACAACCGCCGGAGGTTGAGAAACTGACGTATTATTTGGAAAGAACATTTCCAGGAGCCACGTATCATACTGTTTAGGAATCGATTGCATGGTCGTCAATCCTGCCGATGTTCCGACAAAAGATAAGGAAAGAGCTGGTAAAACAGATCGGGTAGATTGCCGGAAACTTGCTCGCGGTCTTCGTAATGGTGAAATCAAAGGCATCTACGTTCCCCCAAGAGTGAAAGTGGAAGATCGCACCTTGATGCGCACCCGTCAGAGCATGGTGAGAAAACAAACACGGTGTAAGAACCAGATCACGTCGATCTTATTTTTCTACGGCATCGTGATTCCTGAAGATGGCCGTTGGTCCAGGCGATTTATCAATTGGATCGAATCTATCCGTATGGAAAGGGCCAGTGGTGATTTTGCCCTCAAGGCACATCTTGAGGAGTTGAAACACCTGCGACAGATTATCGCAAACCTCAACAAGGCCATATTAAGTTTATCGAGAGCTGAAGAATATCGGGCGGATGTCCTTCTTTTGAAATCCGTGCCGGGCATCAGCACTCTGACGGCCATGATTTTGCTGACCGAGCTTGCCGATCTTTCCCGGTTCCGGCATCACATTCCGGCGCAATGCCGCCCTTAGGGCGTTACTCATTGAATCTTCCTGGATCGCCGTGCGCAAAGACCCGGCATTGACGATGGCTTTCAATAAACTATCTACAAGAATGAAAAAGACAAAAGCCGTTGTGCATATTGCCCGGAAGCTTTTAAACCGTATCCGATTCGTTCTTAAAAATCGGCAAGAATATGTTCCGGCGGTTGTTTAATTATTAACAAACAGGGGGTGTTTGGGGCAATTTGATAATCATAAATCCGTGGGCAACGCTTATTTTATGCTGCAGCTTGCCATTTAGTCTGCTTAACCTAGACTGCGTGCCCACCCTTTAAAACCTGACCAAGGAAATGCAGCGACTTTTTAACGGCCTGTCTGCTGATAGAAGATTGATTTTAAAGATTGCTATGCACCCGATATTTTATAAAAGAATATTGATCATGTCTCTTTTAAAAAAAGACTTGCTTTTTTACATAGAAGCATAAAACGTTTCTTTTCGGCATTTTTTATCAAACCCCACTTTTCCATTTAGTATAAGTATACACAGCTTGTATGAGACCAGTAATTAGAACAAGAAGAGTCCATGCATAACCTGGAATACCAAATAGTGAGAATCGTTGTGATATAAATAAGAGTCAGAAAGATAATGGCATTATCCAGATTGTTCTAATGAATTTGCGTCTATAGGATAATCGCCAGTAAGAAAAACAAAAACCTTTATCAACCTTATTCTTTACCATAATTCCCTTTCTATTTGATCGGTCTGAAAATCTAAAATTGTTTATATGAATCGATACTAATATTGCAAATGCCAACAATTGATGTTTGTAATCTAGTACCATGTAACATTATAACTTTCGTATTTACGATAAATATGATATCTTGGCATCAAATCACAGATGGAGGTTGCCATGTCGCCAAGATATCGAGTCACTTTAACAAAGGAGGAACGAAGAGAACTTGAAGACATAACCCGACGTGGGAAAATGCACGCCAGAAGATTTATCTATGCCAGAGCTTTATTGCTGTGTGATGCCGGTGTTGATGGCCCGGCGTGGAATGTTGCTGATGTTGCAACAGCCCTTGGAGTCAGTAGCCGGTCGATTGAGCATCTCAAGAAACGATTTGTTGAAGAAGGACTGGAAGCGGCTCTTGAACGCAAATCTTTGGAAAAGCCCCCAAGGGAAGTGAGATTCGACGGTGCATTTGAGGCGCGCTTGATAACATTGGCCTGTTCAGAAGCTCCGGCGGGACACCAGCGATGGACGGTCCGATTGCTGGCGGATAAAGTCGTTGAGCTACGTTTTGCAGAATCCGTATCGCATATGACTGTGCAGCGGGTTTTAAAAAAAACGAACTTAAACCTCACCTCAGCAAATACTGGAAAATCCCACCGAAGGGGAGCGCGGCCTTTGTAGCCGATATGGAAGACGTTCTTGATGTCTATCATTTGCCGTACGATCCGGACTATCCGGTGGTCTGCATGGATGAATCCTGCAAACAGATGGTTGGAGAGGTTCGCAATCCAATACCTTGCAAACCGGGTCAGCCCGTGCGGATTGACGACGAGTATGTCAGGAATGGGGTAGCGGAAATATTCATGGAAGTGGAACCTCTTGCAGGCAAAAGACATGTGACGATTACTGAACATCGCACCAAAAAAGATTGGGCATTGCAAATTAAGCAGATGCTCGATAGACGCTATGCAAATGCAATCCAGGTTCGATTGGTTATGGATAATTTGAATACGCACAATATTTCCTCGCTTTATGAAGCATTTGAACCGGCAGAAGCCAGACGTCTGGTAAAACGTCTTGATATTCATTACACGCCGAAGCACGGCAGTTGGTTGAATATGGCGGAAATCGAGCTCAGTGTTCTAAAAGGACAGTGTCTGAGTGGTCGCATTCCTGACATGACTACCATGCAAACTCAAGTGGCCTCATGGGAAAAGGAACGTAATAACCGCGTGAAAAAAATATCATGGCAATTTAAAACATCGGATGCACGGATTAAGCTGAAACGCCTTTATCCGAATTTATAAACGTTACACGGTACTAGTATGTATTTAAACACTTCGATAAAGTACACTTGGCTATTAGAATATCCTGGTGATGAAATTTCCTCCTGCGGAGATTCCATTCCCAATGATTTATAAAAATTAGAACCAGTTTTATACGTTATCTTAAATGATTCGTGCAGAAAAGGTGGTTCATTTAAAATCTTGTTTGTAAAAAAATCGTATCCCCTCCATGCTGCCTGTATATCACCTTTAGGTAAAGATTCTCGAATTTCACAAATTGGGTTGTTGTCAATATATTCTCGCTTATATTTACTTGCCATATAGCGCTCATATTTCATCCAGTCATAATCTTTAATATTTTTGTTGGAGCCGGCATTTTTTATCCATTCTTTGTATCCTGAGTCCTTCAAATAATTATAGCCACGAGTTTGCCGGATAATTTCATCAATGGATAATAAATTATATGACCTTTTTTTAATATCCTCGCGCAGAGCACACATGATATGAACAAAATCTTTTAAAAATGAACGCTCATCTTCATGATTACGACTACCCTGTAAAATAATAGTTTCCATTCTATCTCTGTAACGAAATGCGCCGGGATAATATACAGAGGGTGAAAAATTAGGAATGGTTTTGTGACATAGTTTTGCTACCAGAAGAATTGTATGATTATCAGTGTAATACGATGATTCTTTAATTTTATTAAGATGTTTTTCCAAATCGAAAATTATCTTCATCGCATCTTTGAAATTATTATGCTCGTTAGTGAATCGCATTTTATAAAATCCCCCAAATCCTACTAAATATAGAAACATATTCTTTACATTACATTTTAAATATATCATTACGCATAATGTTAATCAATTATATTTATGAGTAATAACGAAAATAATTTTATTTAAGGTCTGGGTATGCAATATCACTGTGTATGGAAACTGGATTTTTAAAAATTGAAGAACTAGCGGAATATTTACAGATCAAAGTCAAAACTCTATACGCGATGACAGCGTCAACGGATATTCCGCATTACCGCATTGGCGGGCTAATCAGATTCCGTCTGGAAGAAATTGATAAGCGGTTAGAGGGCTGTAGAAGGAACAACAATCCCATGGGCAAGAGACCTTTTACGTTGAAAGAAGTTTCTTAATATATTTAACCAAGAAAATTTAGCATATGTCACACTATTTACAAGTAACAAAGGGGAGTTGAAAAATGCATGATTTGCCAAAGGAAGGCTTTTTAAGATTGAATCAAATTGTCGGCAATGAAACAACGCCGGCAATTATTCCTATTTCTAGATCAAGTTGGTGGGCTGGAGTAAAAGAGGGGAGATTCCCGCAACCTGTTAAGCTTGGCAAGAAGCCGCAAACTGAATAGGGAATGTTTTGATTGTTCGTCAAAAACAGTTAAACAATGATATTGCAATTGTTTAAAAAATCTAGAGTGAATTGTAAATGATTATTATTTAGTCGTCTTTCTAAACGGTAAAACCTTTGCGCCTCGCTTTAGTTCATCAAGATAATCCGCCCATGTTTGCATCATCTTCCGTCTTTCATCAAGGTGAGATGTCCGATTATAAGCGCGTCCGTTCGGGTCTCTGACAGCGTGGGCAAGCTGGTGTTCAATAAAATCCGGTCTGATTTGTAAAACTTCATCAAGGATAGTCCGCGCCATTGCCCGAAATCCATGACCGGACATTTCTTCTTTCGTATAGCCCATATTTCGCAAAGCTGCCAATATAGCGTTATCGCTCATTGGACGTTCAGAAGTTCTTCCGGGGAATACATAGCGTCCGGTACCTGTGAGCTTTTTAAGTTCCGTCAATATTTCAATTGCCTGTTTTGATAATGGCACAAGGTGCGGATCTTTCATTTTCATCTTACCAGCAGGAATATTCCATTCAGCGTTTTCAAAATTTATTTCTTCCCATTCAGCATGACGAAGCTCACCAGGACGAACAAAAACTAAAGGTGCAAATTTCAAAGCACATTGAACAACAAAGCTTCCCTGATAGCCATCAATAGCTCTAAGTAGTTTTCCTACTTTTGTCGGTTCGGTAATAGCCGCCCTGTTGATTGTTTGCACTGGTGGCAATGCACCCTTTAAATCAGCTACCGGGTCACGTTCAGTGCGCCCGGTTGCAAGTGCATATCTAAATATTTGACCGCAAACAGACCTTGCTCTATGTGCAGTTTCCAATGCGCCCCTTGATTCTATACGTCTTAACACTGTGAGTAATTCAGGAGCCTTTATTTCCTTAATCGGTCTCGCCCCAAGATAAGGAAAAACGTCGCGCTGTAATCTTGTTATAAGACCTTCGGCGTGGCGCGGTTTCCAAGTCGGTGCATATCTGGCGTGCCATTCTCTGGCTATGATCTCGAAGGTTTCAGTTAATTCCGTCTTTGCTTGCTTCTGAGCTTTGCGAACAGCACCGGGGTCAATATTATTTGCCAACAGTCTTCGCGCATCGTCACGACTACGACGCGCATCAAAAAGGCTTATTTCTGGGTAACTGCCAAAAGCCAAAAGTTTTTCTTTACCATTATATCGGTATTTAAAACGCCATAGCTTACCACCAGAAGGTGTGACCAAAAGGAATAAACCTCCACCGTCAAATAGTGTGACATTTTTATCTTTTGATTTTGCTTTTTGAACCTTCATGTCGGATAATGGAACAATTCGCTTCGGCATTGGCATTCTCCTTTTTGGGTGTATCTGAAAATGCTTGGGTGTATTTTACCCATTTACGTATACCCAAAGTGTGTGTATTTTGTAAATCATCATAGCACGTCTTTGGACTAAAAGCAACAAAAAACCCGCTATTTCTAACGGGTTTTTGCATTTCTCCGGACTTTACCGGATTATGTCTTGGTGCCTGGGGCGGGAATTGAACCCGCACAGCCTCAAGGACCGAGGGATTTTAAGTCCCTTGCGTCTACCAATTCCGCCACCCAGGCATGAGAATTAAAAATACGAGAAGCATTGGGCTTATATTATTTTTGCATTGTACTGTCAAGGGCTTACTGATTAACTTTTTTCCATGATATTTTTGTTTCTTGAAGATGGATAAAAGAATCATGTAGTGCGTAGCTTTGGCCGCGTTTAGCGGGTCTAAAGACCCGCGCCACGATACTGATCTAAAAACGCGCACCACGTTTTTCTTGAAGATTTGATAACTTATATGATAAGCGTAATTTATCTTTGATAAGGAAACCAGACGTGCAAGAAATTGATTTAATTATCACCGGCTCAAAAGCGCTGCTGCTCGATTCCCAAAACACGTGTCTTGACCACGCCGCCATAGCGGTAAATGCGGGCGATATAGTGGCTGTCGGTCACTCGGATATTATAACAAAACAATTTCAGGCTAAAAAAACCATTACAGCCGAAGATTCTCTGATTATGCCCGGATTTGTCAACTGTCACACGCACGCGGCAATGACGTGTTTCCGCGGCATGGCCGATGATCTGGAACTGATGGATTGGCTCAATAATTACATTTTTCCGGCTGAGGCCAAAAATGTGAATAAAGAGCTGGCCTACTGGGGATCGCTTCTTGCCGCCGCCGAAATGATCAAATCCGGCACCACCACTTTCTGCGATATGTATATTTTCGAAGATGAAACAGCCCGCGCGGCCAAAGCCGCAGGCATCCGCTGTCTTATCGGCGAAGTGCTCTTTGATTTTCCCTCCCCCAATTTCAAAACTGTAGCCGAAGGCATTGCCTACACAAAAATGCTTATCGAAAAATGGCACAATGATCCTCTGGTCAATATAATTATCGAGCCGCACGCGCTTTACACCTGTTCCACGCCGCTGCTTGAAGAGGTCAAAGAGCTTGCCAAAGCCAAAAGGCTTGCTGATGATTATCATCTGCCGATAGGAATTCATCTTCTGGAAAACGCCGCCGAAAAAAAACAGCTAGAAGTTAAGTTCGGGAAAAGCGCGGTCTCATTTCTTAAAGACATCGGCTATCTTGATGAACACCTGATCGCGTTTCACTGTGTCAGTTTTACCCGGGAAGATATCGATTTATTTGCGGATCACCGTTGTAAAATGTCCCACAATCCGTCCAGTAATATGAAACTCGCGAGCGGCGTGGCTCCGGTGCCGGATATGCTCAAGGCCGGAATTACCGTCGGTCTGGGAACCGACGGCTGCGCCAGCAACAACAATCTGGACATCATCAAGGAAATGTCCCTGGCCGCCAGGCTCCATAAAGTCGCCCGGCTTGATCCGACGGTGATGGATGCTCAAACAGTCGTGCGCATGGCCACTATCGAAGGCGCGAAAGTTCTCGGAATGGAAAAGAAAATCGGTTCTCTGGAGGCCGGCAAAAAAGCCGATATTATTGTTATCGGCCTGAACAAACCTCATTTGACGCCGCTTTACAGTGAGTATTCGCATCTGGTTTACGCGATGAGCGGCGCCGATATCGATACCGTTTTAATTAACGGAAAAATCGTCATGGAAAATCGTAAGCTTTTGACGATTAACGAAGAGGAAGTGATGCACAAGGTTCGCGAAATTGCTGTGAAGATAAAGCAAAGCTTAAGGATTTAAAGACGATATCACTCTTTGGATAGCCTCCGCAGGCGGAGGTGTCGCCCCAGTGACTTAAGGTGGATTTGGCAATAATATTTCCATCCCCTGACCCTTTCGCCTGCGGGGGATAAATAAAACAAGTGATTAAATAATTTTGATCATGATATAATCTGCCATAAGGAGATGTGAAAATTTATGAAAGCCCGCGATTATTATATCCACTATAAGTTGATTATTGTCTTAATTTTGCTGCTTCCTGTATGTTCCATAGCGGCCGTGAAGGAAGTCACTCTTTTCCCCGATTCCGCCAAAATTTCGGAAATAACAAAAATTCATCCTCAATGTTCCGACAAATGCAGGGCTGTTATTACGCTGCCCCCGCAGGCCGATCCGGAATCGCTTGTTGTTTCACTTCCGCCGCTTAGCCACGTAAAAATAGAAGATTTGCAGGCAAAACCCATCCAGGCCCAGGACGAGGCCGGAATTGCCGAATTGCGCAAACAGATAGCCGGAGCCGAAGGCGAGAAAAAAGAGACACAGGCAAAATTGGATGCCCTCGAAGCACAGCTTCAATTCTGGCAGGCGCAAACAAAGGCAAAAACAAAAACAGTCGCCGATTCCTATAAACTAGCCGATGCAATCGGGCGGAATGTCCACAAAGCTCATCAGGAAAAATTCGCCGCCGAAACTCAGTTGGAAAAAATCGAAAAAAACCTTAAAAAACTTCAGGAAGAATTAAATCAGGCCGCGGGACGCAAAGAAACAGCGTGGGAAATAACTTTAACGATATCGGGATCCAATCAAAACGAAATATCATTCTCCTATACATACTCGCTTGCGGGCTGCGGCTGGCTTCCCCTTTATCGCGTTGAGGCTCTGCCCGCGGACAAAATCGTTTCTTTTTCCTGGGAGGCGGATGTCTGGCAATCTTCCGGTGATGACTGGAAACAGGTGCAATTAAATTTAGCCACATTACAGCCGTTAATAAACGTTAATCCGCCCGAAATGCCGGATTGGATTATCAGGCCACGTAAACTTGCTAGAAAAATGCCAACTGCTAACATGGCCGCGATGGATTTAATGAAGAAGGAAGCTTCAAAACAAGATTCAGGCGAAGATGAATCTCTGGCCGAGGCACCCGCTGAAACCAGAAACACAACTTATGCTATCTGGTCGCTGGGCAAAAAGAATGTCGCGGCCGGAAGCCATCAGCGCCTGAAAATCAAGGATGAATCATGGCCTGCCGAATTTCTTTTTATGGCGCGTCCCGCTATAAATCCGCAGGCTTTTGTCCGCGCTTCGGTTAAACTGGATAAGCCTGCTGAAATACCTTCGGGGCAGGCAATCTTTGTTATTGACGGAGCGGTATTGGGCAAACGCGAATTTTCCTTTGCCGGTACCGAGGGAACGCTTTTTTTCGGAACAAGCCCTCTGATTACCGTCACCAGTTCGACGATAGCCGACAAATCCGATGAAAAAACATTTTTACAGGACAAACAAACCAGAAGCTGGCAATGGCTGATTGAAGCAAAAAATTCCGGCGCTGCCGATATTAAACTGCGTATCGAAGAACCGGTGCCTCAGGCGCGTGACAAAAGAGTAAAGTTGGATATCAAGCAGAATCCGGAACCCGCGGAAAAAGACCACGCCAAATTTGTCTGGCTTCTGGATGTGCCCGCAGGCCAGAAAAAAATAATACAGAATAACATTGAGCTGGAAGCGCCCAGTGATATGAATCTTGATTTCGGCTGGCGTCAATGAAAGGGTTTATTTTTCAAAAGGAACTATAATCACAACTGATTGCAATAATACCTAATTGCATTTAAAGGATAACGCGGCGGCAAGAAGGAGGCTCCGGAGGCGTATATGTTAATACGTCGAGGAAGCCGACGACGCAGCCAACAATGTTAGCGTTTAAATGCAAAGGTATTACTCGTACTCTTCCAGATACCGCTCTATATATTTTCTTACCTTCTCTTTGGGCTGAAAAATTCCGAAATGACCTTCGCAAAGGATATCGGCGTCCAGATCAAGCAAAATCTGCATGGATTTTCTCCACGCTTTAATATCGGAGCCGAAAGCCGCGTTAAACGGCCCGTGAATGTCCTGCCCGAAAAGAACCCGCTTGCCTTCCCTGTCCAGATAAAGTGAAATCGAACCGGGCGTGTGGCCGGGTGTATGCAGGCAATGCAGTTCTTCCTGACCGAATTTCAATGTTTCCTGCCGTCCTTTTAGTTTTTGATCCACCGCCATCGGCGGGAAAGTTGTGCCGTACCAGTTTGCCGCTGTCTTAAAGGTATCGCCGCTCTCCACGGCTCCGGCGTCCAATTCGTGAATCAGTATTTTTGTACCGTACTGCTTTTTAAAGAAAGGCGCCGAACCGATATGGTCTATATGGCAATGCGTTAATATCAAATGGGAAATATTGGCTGGATTCAGGCCGAGCATTTCAATATTGCGGACAATCTGAGATGAGCTTCTACCTGCTCCCGCGTCAATCAAAACCAGATCTCCCGAAAAATCCAGCAGATAAACCGCCGCGTCATCGACTGATGTTATACCGGGGCCGCCGATTAAATATACACCTTTGATTATTTCCTCAGTATTTATCCGCATGAGAGTAATCCTTATATTAAAATACGGACATAAAGGCCCGGACTACGAAAATTTTAATAAACTTCTTCATGACTGCCTAAATCGATCGGAATTATCTTATCATCCTCGATCATGAAAATAATGGTCATGCGGTAAGAAATGTTTATTGAAACTGAATACAGCTGGGATAGTCTGCCTTGCAGTTTATGTAATCGTAATGAAGGATGAAATGGATTGATCTCCAGTATTTTTAATGTTTTCTCATATTGAGATATCAAATCGGGATGTTTTTTTATAAATTTTCTGGCCCTTTTTAAATAACTGTCCGTATATAGAATTTCAGCCACGAGATATTCTCTTGATGTGTTTTTCTACTGACTCTTTAACAAACTTTCCTTCTTTAATGTCTCTTTTTGATTCCAGCAGGGCCGCTTCCAGTTCGCATTCTCTCAAATAATTATATTTTTTAATAGGCAGAACGACAAACTTGTTCTTCCCGCGAACGGTAATGATAACTTCCGTTCCGTCCGCGGTTTCATCGTTAAGTATGGAAACCCCCTTTGTTTTTAATTCATTTGCCGTGATTGTTTGTGCCATTTTTATAATCCTTTTTATAGTGCTATTAATAGTGCTATAAACAGGTTTATTTGTCAATGTTTTTTACAACGGGACGAACGTCCCGAACTACAAAAACTTTATGTAATCTCAATAATATTCATGCCGCTTCTAAATTAAAGATGATATCGAGGCGGCGAGGAGGAGGCTCCGGAGGCGTATATGTTAATACGTCGAGGAAGCCGACGACGAAGCCAACAAAGATAGCGCTTAATCGGAAGCGCATTCCCGTAGGGAAGCGCATAATAAACTATATCTCACATTACCGAGAATTTTCGCCGGTACGGCGGAAACTTCCATTTAGAAGCGGAATGTGCCGATGATATCGTTAATATCTCTTATCTTATTATCGATGAGATAATTTTTTATTCCTTCGATCACGTTAAGCGTTGCGTGAGGATTGACAAAATTGGCCGTGCCGATTTGCACTGCTTTAGCTCCCAGGATTAAAAATTCCAGCGCGTCCTCGGCCGTCATTATGCCGCCGATGCCGATCACAGGAATGGAAACCTTCTGGATGACCTGCCAGACCATGCGCAGCGCCACCGGTTTTATCGCCGGGCCGGATAAGCCGCCGGTAATATTTTTCAGATGCGGCCTGTGTGTTTTCAGATCAACGGACATTCCGGTCAGGGTGTTGATCAGGGATATGATATCCGCGCCCGCTTTTTCCACAGCCTGCGCGATTGCCGCGATATCCGTTACATTGGGAGTAAGCTTGACGATAACGGGCAGTCCTGTTTCATCCTTTACTGTACTTGTAACTCTGGCGGCAATTTTCGGATCGGTGCCGAAACTCACTCCGCCCTTCTTGACATTGGGGCAGGAAATATTCACTTCCAGGGCGTGCACGCCTTTGGCCGAACTCAGTTTCTTAGCCACTTTTTTAAATTCATCGTAGGTCTCGCCGTAGATATTGGCAATAACCGCCGTGTCATATTTACGCAGAAAGGGAAGTTTTTCCTCGATAAACGCGTCCACTCCGATATTCTGCAGGCCTATGGAATTTAGCATGCCGGATGCCGTTTCCATGATGCGCGGCGGCGGATTTCCCAGCCGCAGCTTTAGCGATAACCCTTTGACAACAACAGCGCCAAGCCGGTTTAAATCGACATAACCGGCATATTCTTCTCCGTAACCGAAAGTGCCTGAGGCGCTCATCACCGGATTATTCAATTTTAACCGTCCAAGTTTCACGGCCATTTGCGGAGATGTTTTTGATTTCATTGTGTCTCCAAATTATTCCCAGATAATATCCCGCAGATTAAATACCGGGCCATCAGCACATACCCGCCTGTAAGCCAAAGCGCCATTTTTATCCTTTATAGTCACCGCGCAGCCCAGGCAGGCGCCAACGCCGCAAGCCATCCGCTCTTCCAGCGACACCTGAGCGCTGAATTTACTTTTATTTAATATTTTTGCAAGCGACTTGAGCATTGCCCCCGGCCCGCAGGCATAAATGGAAGTGCGCTCCGGCGGGAATTGCTTCATGTCCCTTTGAAAAATCCGCGTTACAAAACCTTTTTCGCCCAGAGTTCCATCATCGGTACAAACACTGATATTGCGGCAAAGTTTTTGCATTTTATCAAGGCCTACAACGGCAGAGGCGCTCTGGAATCCCTTGTATACCATCATGGTTGATGAGGGGTGCGTCCGGAGCAAATTTTCAGTAAGCATCGACAGGGGAGCGATGCCGATTCCTCCGGCGATAATAACAATATTTTCTTTAACAGACTGCACGTCGAATCCATTGCCAAGCGGCCCATTGATTTCCACTTGAGAATCTTCAATCAACCCCGCCATGATCCGCGTTCCCGAGCCTGCGACACGGTAGAGCAACTCAATGACGCAATAATTTTCGTTGCGGGAAAAGGAATAAATGCTGATGGGACGGGACAGAAACGGATCATTCAATCCGGCAATGCGAATCATGACAAACTGTCCCGGCAGCGGATTTTGAAAGGACGGGGCCGTCTTCACTTTCATCAGAAAGCAATCTTCCTGAATCTCTTCGTTTTCCAGAATTTCCCCGATGTAAATATTTGCCGACATTTTTAATCCGCTGAATATATTTTTATTTAATCAGATTGCCGCCCAGGGCTTTGCGCTCCCCGCTACGGCACGATAAAAAATCACTTTTTAACATCCGCCCACATGATTAAGGCATCTTCACAGGTGTCTGTGTAATAAAGAGGCCGTACTCCTTTTACTACAAAACCGCATTTTTGGTAAAGCTTTATTGCTTCGGTGTTTGATTCCCTGACTTCCAATGTCTGTGATGTAATCTTATTAACACCTGCGATTTGGTTCATGGCTTCCATAAGCCCGAAAGCAAGGCCCTGGCTTCTATATTCTTTTTTTACGGCCAGATTGTGCAGATGAGCTTCATCGGCAACAAGCCAGAAGATAATGTACGCGCCGACAATGCTTTTATCTTCCGAATTTATCCGCACGCAAAGACACATGGAATGCGCGCTGTCAATTTCTTTTGCAAACATGCCTGCCGTCCAGGGCGACGCAAATGATTCCCTCTCAATTGCCATTATCTCAGGCAGGTCGGCTTTATCCATCAGATCAATTGTCACCTGCGGGAAAACTTTTTCAGAAGACATGGAAAATTTCCAAAAATACGGCCGCGACTAAAAATATCGCGCAAAAAACAGGAATCGCTCTCCGGAGTTTCAGCATATTAATGGCCACCGCAATCCCCAACAATGGCAGAAAATAATATGTAACAGAAAGAGCCTTCAGGATCGTCGCGTCAAATTTATGATACGCCCAGATTACAGAAGGAATAAAGATCGCCTGAAAGGCTAAAAGGAAAACGATATAAAATAAAAATACTTTAATTAACCCTGAATAAGTTTTTCGTTCTATGGCCCGGATGTTATTTTCTTTCGCGTCTTCCAAAGCTCTGTCGGAAAAAACATCATTGGATTTAATAATGAAAACATCCATCTGCCTGGCTAAAACGCCGCAGGGAATGGCCATGAGCACAGAAAGTGAAATTAATTGAGGCGATACGCCTCCCAATTTTGAGCCCGCGATGATGGCAGTCGAAGTCGCCAAAACAGCCACCAGGGAATCGTTGGGAGGAATATAAGTTCCTATCGGCAGGCGATCAATCCAAATGAGTTCAATAAGCGCACCGATGATCAATCCCGCATAAAGATTATGTAAAAACAGTCCTATAATCGGAGCGATTACAACAGGTCTGGAGATCATGGCTTGAATAAAGACACGATCCAGACACAGCAGGCTGCCAAAAAAAGATACTAAAATAATGTCAGTAAACAATTTAATATAAACCTTGATGATTTAGCAAAACGATTCGTTCTAAACTCACGCCGCAAAGCAATCCGCAAGGAATACAATTTGAAGGGACAAGACGCGCAGGATTTGACGATGAAATTTTCGCGGTCATGTGCATTTTTCTATCTTCCAGTAATCCTTAAGGGCTTCTTTAATGTTGACAGCCCTTCCTTTCGGCACCGTCTGCAGTTCAACAAAAACGCCTGTTTCTTTCAGCAGGTCTTCAAGATTTTTAATTTCTTCATTACATAAAAAAACAGAAGTGGAACAACAAATCTTGTATTCATTATTATAAATATTGCCTATATTTAATCTATCAAAACGAAATCCCCGCCTGAAAGCATCGCAGGCATCGGCGACACTGCTGAACAACACTATCGTTTTCTTTCCACTGCCGTGAGTGTAAGTATAATTCTGGACAAAATCCTCCACCGAGCTGATAATTACATCGATCTCGCTGGGCACGGCCATTCTGATTACCGTTTCAAAGAAAGAATCGGCGGCAACTTTGTCGTTAACAACAATAATGCATTTCGCCTTAACAAAGGGCACCCATGCTTCCAATATTTGACCATGGACAAGTCTGCTGTCAACCCGAACTAATACTATATTTAAATCTTTTGCCAAGTAATTACCTATTAGCTTTCTTGTTTAAAATTTCGCTGGCTAACATAATATTTTTTTCGCCGTAATTTTTAATAAGGCTGGCAAATTCCTTCAAAGTTATATCTTTATTAGCTTCCGATAACTTGAGCACCATGGGTAAATTAACGCCGGTAAGAACTTCAACTTTTCCTTCTTTTATGAAAGAAAGTGAAATGTTGGAAGGCGTCCCGCCAAAAAGATCGGTCAAAATCAAAACGCCTTTACCCTTATCCAGTTTTTTAATGGCAGTGCAGATTTCTTTTTTTACATCTTCAACATCTTTTGTCTGGTCGATGCAAATATACAACGTATCTTCCAAAGGTCCCTTAATCAGCTCTGCGGATTTTATCAATTCATTTCCCAGATTGCCATGCGTAGTAATAAGCGTACCTATCATTGTTTCCCTCCCCCTTTAAACGCATTTGTGGCAATTATGCCGCCCTTGCCTCTGCCTTCAAATTTAAGTAGGTAAGCTAATGGATTGCAACTTAATTGTCAAGATTTATGGAAAGATTATTTAAATTAATTTTCGGGCAGTTCATTTTCTGCAACCTGCTGTATTAAAACATTTATCGCCGGGGTTCACGTGCAGGCGGAGGCTTGAAATATTTGGTGTCCGCTGTTGACGGATGTATTCATGCATACTTTACAATCGAAATCCCGGCGACAAGCGTTAAATCCATCGCTGGCGAAAATTTCCGCGGCGGCATTGAGGAAATACCGGCGTTTATGCAAAGCACGATGGGAATGTCTCTTATCTGGCCGCTTTGCTTCAATATGACGTTGATCACCGTGCTTTTCTGTGTGGCCTTTGTTGCGGCTTTTCTCATGAAGGAAATCGGGCCGGCCGCCTGTGATTGACGCGGGAATGCGTCTTTTTTTGTCATACGTCTGTCATACGTCGGGCGCAATCCGCAAAGCATCGGTGAGTCCCGATTGACGGGAAATGCGTCTGGTTATCGCCTTATTCAACAAATCTTCACAGGCCCATATATCCACATCTTCGCCGGCACGCGTAATTCCTGTGTAAATAAGTTCTCTCGTTATAAACGGGACATCGCGGCCGGATAAAACAAGCAGGACTTTTTTAAATTCCGATCCCTGACTTTTATGGACAGTCATAGCCCAGGCTGTTTCATATTGAGGCAAGCCTGACGGTAAATATTTTCTCACCGTATTTTGCTCGTCAAGGAAAAATACCCGCAGCTGATTATTTTCTTCAGGATCCTCCAGAACAATGCCTACATCGCCGTTAAATAAACGCAACCGGTAATCATTTTGCAAAATCATAACCGGCATTCCCGAATAAAAATTTTCCCGCGATTTAATGAGTCCGGCCTCCCAAAGAACTTTCTCCACATAAAAATTTATTCTTTCCGTACCCCAGCTTCCCACGCGCAAAGCGCATAGAATACGGAATTTTTCGAAAATATTAAAAATATTTTCAGGCATAACTTCACCGGAAGTCGCCGCTTCCATGTATTCTTTATAATTTTCAACAATTACTTCGCCAAAATGTTTCAATAATTTTACGCTTTCGTTTATTTCGGTCCAATGAATATCCGTATATTTTCCCGAGCACAGCAATTCCAGGGTTTCCTGAGGCTTGCCGTTTTTAACATCCTGACTCAAAAGGCCAATGCCGCCATTCTCCGGAAAGCGGTAATTTTTTTGCAAATAAATAATATGATCCTGAATTCCGGCGGATAATTTACCGGACTGGACCTCTTCACCGGATAAAGAAGCAACCTGCCGGGCAAATTCAGGAGAAAAAATGCCGGGAGCGCCTGCAGAGCAAATATCTCCTAAAACGACTCCGGCTTCAACCGACGCTAACTGATCTTTATCTCCCAGTAAAATTAAACAGGCCCCCGAAGGCAACGCGGTAATCAATTTTGCCAGAAGAGGCAAATCCACCATCGAAGCCTCATCAATTACAACGAGATCATAAGGCAAATGATTTTTTCTATTGAACCGGAAATAAGGCGAATTACTGATAGAACCCAAAAGCCGATGAATGGTTTGCGCCGTATGGGGTATCATCTCTTTGACTGACGCGGAACAATTTAATTTTTCCTTCATTTTATTGACCGATTCCTGCAGGCGCGCGGCAGCCTTTCCGGTGGGCGCGGCCAGAGCGATCCGCAAAGGTCTGCCGCCGGCATCCAGAACCAAAGCCATAATTTTTGTGATTGCCGTTGTTTTTCCTGTCCCCGGACTGCCGCTGATCACAAGAAAATTTTTCAACAGTGCGGCAATGGCGGCAACTTTCTGCCAGTTGGTCTTCCCTTTGGAATTTTCATTAAAATACAGCTGCAATTTTCTTTGAAGTTCGGATTTATCCGATTTTATTTCATTATTGCCGGAAATGCTAAGCGTAATATATTCAGCGACGTCTTTTTCATATTGCCAGTAGCGCGGCAAATAAAGGCGTCCGTTTTCGTCCAGGATTAAAGGTTTAAAATCACCTGGCTCTCCCACACAGGGAGATGATCTCAGAGAGGCAAGCCATGACTGCAACTGCGGACATTCTATGATGTTTTCCCCATCTTCACTTCTGAATACGATTTTCCCGGCATGATCGTTCAAATCCAGAAAGATATGTCCTTGTCTTACGCATCTGCTGACCAGCGAAGCCGCCAGAAACAATTCTTCCCTGTTCTCCCGACTGAAAGATGAAATAAAATTTCCGAAATGAATATCTATCGGGGAAAAGTAATTGTTTAATATATTTTCCATATTCTTTTTTTAATGATACCAGACGGCCTTCAAAGAATAATGCGACGGCGATGTGGAGGCTCCGCTATTTTTTTTCTAAATCATTTAATTCCATTTTCAGGGACAATAGCGCGAGCATGTCCTTCAAAGAAATAATGCCCTCTAACAGATCCCCATTAACGACCAGCAAACGGCTATTACCTGTGCGATTCATGATCTCCAATGCTTTATTGGCATCTTCCTCCGGTCCAATGGTTGTTTCTTCATTACAAGGCAGAGCAACAGCTCCTACCGTATTTCGCGACCATTCTTCCCGGGGAATTGATGCTATCTGTTTTACAAAAATGCAGCCCGTTAACCTTCCAAAAGAAAGCACAGGATACGCCTGAAAATGGTGTTTATACACATAGTCACTGATAAATTCTTCCAGTGATATGGAACGCGGCACGGTCACAGGATTTTTAACCATCAGATCTTTTACTTTTTTTGTATTAAAAAGACTGTGAACTAAAAGCTGCTTGTAGGAAATCTGCGCTGCCGAGCGAACAAACAGGCCTATTAAAAACCACCATAAACCATTCACAAAATTTCCTCTGACTATATAAATGATTCCCATAATAATTAATAGAAGCCCAAAACCGGAACCCATCTGCGCTGAAACATTAGTTGACCAGCGTAAATCTTTTTTCCATTTCCACAACGCCGACCGCAATATTCTTCCGCCATCCAGAGGAAAAGCCGGAATCAAGTTAAAAACCGCCAGAATAATGTTTGACCAGCTCAAATAATCTAAAGCACCATTGACAGCCAGCGGCCAGCCGCTTTTTTCTCCAACATTGTATAGTAAAAAAAAGAAAATACCGAGGATACAGCTGGCAAGCGGACCGACAATCGCAATCATAAATTCAGCTCTGGGATGAGGAGGCTCGTTTTCCATCTGAGCAACACCGCCAAAAATAAAGAGCGTTATTCCTTTTATGGATAGCCCGTAATGTCTGGCCATCAGAGAATGAGACAATTCATGAATAATAATGGATGAAAAAAGTCCGGCCGCGCCTGCCGCGCCCATCCACCAATAAGCTTCAGGGGAAAGGTTTTTATAATATTCAGGAAAAAGGCCGCGAGCCAGTGTCCAGGTTAATAAAGCCGCCAGAAGCAGCCAGCTTATGTCAATTTTTATTTCAAATCCAAATACTTTAAAAAGACTTGCTGTCCGGCCAAACATAAATTCTCCTGATAACTGATTTTTATTATATTATAAGCATTGCATAATAAAAATCAATGATTTCAATAACAAATTATGTAAAGAAAGTTTACTAAAATAAAAAGTATGACATATTGAGAAAACATTTTACGATCATTAAGATTTTAAGTTACTTACATCCAATTTTTGATAAGTTTCTCAATTTCCCGCCGGAAAAAATGTATATTCACGAGAGGGAAAGAATTTGATCCTTTATATAATTCATGTTATTATTGCTTTATAAAGTTTTTCGCACACAAAACAAAGAAATATAAATATTTTTTAAATATTTATTCTGAGGAGACAATCATGAAAAAGTATCTTGTATTATTTGTATTGTTATCGGCCTTTCTTTGTCAAACGGCAATGGCCGATCTTTATAAGTGGACAGATGAAAAAGGAGAACTCCAGATTACAGATTATCCGCCTCCGGAGAACAAAAATATAAAAAATGTCCAGATTTATAAAGCCCCGTCAGAAGATCTTATAAATTCGCAAAATGATGCCAATCAGAAATCATCGTCGAAAGATAAAGCCGACAAAGAAAAAGAGGTTGTTCTCTATACAAAGAACGATTGCAGGGATTGCGACAAGGCACGGGAATATTTAAAATCCAAAAATGTCCCCTTTACCGAATACAATATGGATGTGGATAAGAACGCGGCCGTCCAAAGAAAAAAAATAGATGATAGTGAAGATGTTCCTTTTGCTATCATCAATAAAAATCAAGTATTTGGATTCACGGAAAGTCTTTATAACAAAGTATTGAAACAAAATCCCTGATTTATATATATGGAAACTGCAATCTATTACTATACGGGAACGGGGAATTCTCTGTGGACGGCAAATAAACTATCCGAAGCCCTTAAAAATACAGGGCTCATACCGGTGGCATCCTCCGGCAAGGACAGGATTCATCCTGATTCACAAAACGTTGGTTTTATCTTCCCTGTTCACATTTGGGGAATACCTTCACGGGTTGTTGATTTTTTAAATCGGCTGGAAGCTGACTCCACGAAATACTATTTCGCGGTTGCCGTTAACGCCGGTCAGGTTGCCGCTACTTTGATTCAATTGAAAAATCTCCTGCAGGAAAAGAACATAAAACTATCTTCAGGATTTTCTGTCTGTATGCCCAGCAACTATATCCCCTGGGGCGGCGCGATAGCGCGGGAGGAGCAACAGAAAAAATTCAATGAAGCGCTGGATAAAATCGGCCGTATTGCCTCATCTATCCGCGCTAAAGAAGAAAAAGCGCCTGAAAAAGGACCCGCATGGCAGAATATTTTCTTTTCAGCGATGTATCGCTTATCCAGATCTCATGTTCCTCAAATGGATAAATCGTTTTCGGCAGATGAGAAATGCACCGGCTGCGGAATCTGCGAAAAAATCTGTCCCGCGCTGAATATACTGTTAATCGACGGGAAACCGGTATGGCAGCATCATTGCGAACAATGTTTTGCCTGCCTCCAGTGGTGCCCTGAAGAAGCTATTCAATACGGCAGGAGCACCGCAAAGAAAAAACGCTATCACCATCCTGAAATAACATTAAAAGATATGCTGGCCTGTGTTTCTGAAAGAAAAAAATAAGATTGAAGCTCTCAGTGGTTTGCCGCAGAGAATCTTCAATCTTTAAAATCCGCCGACATTAAGGGCTTCATTGTGGCAATATACTTCCTGCAAAGATCGCAATAGACGTCAATGCCTTCTTTGGCCATTACCTTCTGGGCGTCGGTAACATCATGAGTAATTTTTGCCGGATTGCCCGCAACGATTTTACCGGCGGGAATTTGCATTCCTTTGGATACAACCGAACCTATTGAAACAAAAACGTCTTCTTCACATACTACATTAAAAAGCACAATAGCGCCTATGCCGATCACGCATCTGGATTTGATGTGCACATCATGAAGGATTACGCCATGAGCAATAGTAACCTCTTCTTCAATGATTACCTTCGAACCGGGATAAACATGAATAACGGCATTATCCTGAACATTGGATCGATTGCCGATAACAACCGGCCCAAAATCAGCGCGAATGGAAACACCGGGTGCGATTAAACATTCATGGCCGACTTCTATATCGCCTGTTAAGACGGCATGAGGATGAACAAAGGAATCATCCGGCACCCGAGGTCTTTTGCCATCAATTTCATAAAGCGCCATAACGATTTCCTTCCGTACAATTATTGATCCAGAGAAATACTGACCGATCCGCCCCTGCCTAAAATATCATGCAGATGCACATATCCCTTGAGTTCCTTTTTCTCATTAACCACGGCAAAAGACGTTATCTCGTCTTTTTGCATCAGTTCCATGGCTTGAGCCAGAAAAATATTTTCATTGATCGTCTTGGGATCGCGGGTCATGATATCGTTTATAATTTTCCCTTCAAAAGATATTCCCTTGCTGATCATGCGTCGCACATCGCCGTCAGTTAAAATTCCCAGCAATTTATTTTTCTTGTCGGTGATTAAAACAAATCCGACATTTTTACGATTAATTTCTTCAATCGCTTTTTGGGCTGATGCTCCAGTGAGCACTTTGGGAATTTTTTTCCCGACAATCATGGCGTCTCCCACCGTTTCCCTTAATCTAACACCCAGATTTCCTCCCGGATGAAATTTGTAGAAATCTTTTTCCTTAAATTGTTTCTCAGCCAGCAGGGCAATAGCCAGAGCGTCGCCAATCGCCAAAGTAGCCGTGGAACTGGAAGTAGGGACAAGACCAAAGGGACAGGCTTCTTTTTCCACGGAAACGTCAACGATAATGTCGCTTGTTCGGGCAAGCGTTGACGATAGTCCGCCTGTAAAGGCGATAATGGGAGCGCCGATATGACGAACAGAATTTATGACGGGTATAAGTTCTCTGGTTTCGCCGCTGTTGGAAATGGCCAGCAATATGTCTTCTTTAGTGACAATTCCCAAATCTCCATGGAGGCCTTCAACAGGATGGAGAAAAAGAGCCGGTGTACCCGTGCTGGTTAAAGTGGCTACTATTTTTCGTCCAATCAAGCCGGATTTACCGATTCCCGTAATAATCACCCTGCCTTTGGATTTGCAGATCAAATTAACGGCGCGGGAAAAGTTACTGTCGATTTTATCAATCAACTGCAAAATACTCTCCGCTTCTATTCTTAATACATCTTTGGCCCGCTTAATTATATTTTGTTTTTTTATCATTTATTTTGCCTTTTACATATATTGTGACTTTTCATAGTTTTCCAGTCCGGTAAATTGAAACTAGCAAAAAATATCAGACAAAACAAGAATCAATTATCTGCCCTAATTAGGAACAAATGTTTGTCCATCGAAAAGTTCGCGTTAATAAGATACTATTTTCAGCCGCTTTGCACGTGCTTATTGACCTGGCGTAACGTATCTGCTAAAGCATATTTGCAATAAATCTATAGGATTAAAATATGAAAGCAATTTTCATTTCCGATGCACATTTGAGGAAATCAGGTGATGAAAGATACGAAAAACTGATAAATTTCTTCAATATCATTAAAGAAGGAAGTGTCCATACTCTGGTCAATCCTGACGGGGCCGGTACAAAACCGGATTATATTGATGATCTTTTTTTTGCCGGCGATTTGTTTGATTTCTGGTTTTGCCGCAAAGAAGAAATTCATCCGGAATTTAAACCGGTAATCGATAAATTAATTGAATTGCAAAAAGCGGGAATCCGCATTCATCTGGGAGAAGGAAACCATGATTTCTTCATGGGAGAATACTTTCGCGATGTTTTGGGAATGGACGTGTTCGAAGAAATGGAGGATGCGAGGCTGGATAATTCGCGTATCCTGATTGCGCACGGCGACACCGCGGACAGAACTAATATTAGATACATTCTGCTTCGTAAATTTTTACGCAGCCGGGCTTTTTATAATTTCCAGCGCTTTGTTCCGGCATCAATCCGCTGGACATTAGCCGGACTTACGTCCACAGTAAGCAAAGAAATGACTATAGAGGACGGCGAAGCGCTGGTAAAAAAACTGGCCTCTTTCGCTTTCACAAAATTTCAGGAAGGTTATGACGCTGTTATTCTCGGACATAGTCATGTGCCCAGTTTAAACAATTATACTGTCGCGGGCAAGAAAAGAACTTTTATTACACTGGGTGACTGGATCAACCATTGTTCTTTTTTATACTATGAGGATGATCATTTTTTTCTCCGGTATTACCGGCAGTAATTTTAAAAACATGCAAGGATTTACTAATACCATTTCTAAATCAAAGATGATATTGAGGCGGCTAGGCGGAGGCGACGAGGCGTATTGTACATACGTCGAGGAAGCCGACAACGACGCCAACAAAAATAGCGCTTTGATTTAGAAATGGTATAACATTAATTATAAGTGAGGATTTACTTATGAACTTTGGAGGATTTTATCCGGCGCATTTACTGCGCGATTCATTATTCGCGGTCGTTCCCGTTCCATACGACCTGACTTCCACTTATCAGCCCGGAAGCCGAAGAGGACCTGTAGCCATCATCGAGGCCTCGACCAATATGGAACTCTATGATGAAGAATTAAAGAAGGAAACCTATTTGGCAGGAATTCATACGACCCCGCAGGTCACTATTGACGCCCGCGGACCCAAAAACATGATTAACATTGTGCGTAAAAAAATTTCCAAAATCGCCGCCGCGAATAAAATACCTGTCATGCTGGGCGGAGAACACAGTATAACCTTTGGCGCCGTGCAGGCGCTTAAAGAAAAATATCCCAAACTTTCCGTTTTGCAATTGGACGCCCACGCCGATTTACGGGCAAGCTATCAGGAAAGCGCTTACAGCCATGCTTCCGTGGCCAGAAGAATTTCGGAGATATGCCCGTTAACTCAGGTGGGTATCAGAAGCATGAGCAAAGAAGAAGGTGATTTTTTACCGCAAAGCAAGGTTAAATCCTATAGCGCCGATTTTGTTTTAGAAAACAAAGATTGGTGTGAAAAAATTTGTAAAAATTTAAAAGGCGATCTGTTTGTAACGATCGATCTGGATGTTTTTGATCCTTCCATAATGCCTTCAACTGGCACGCCGGAACCGGGCGGTCTGCATTGGAGGGATGTCTTACACTTACTAAAATCGGTTTCAAATTCATGTAAAATTCGCGGATTTGATGTGGTAGAACTGGCACCGATTTCCGGCATCGTTGCTCCTGATTTCATGGCGGCTAAACTTATTTACCGTTTCATGGGATACATAACCTAAAGCAGAAACTTAAGACCAAACCTTACCCGGAGTCGTAATAACAAGTTTTGAATACTTTGCAAAAAGAACTCCTTGACAAATACAGGAGATAATGTTGTAAAGTCACCGGTTTTAATATCGCGGGGTGGAGCAGTCCGGTAGCTCGTTGGGCTCATAACCCAAAGGTCAGAGGTTCGAATCCTCTCCCCGCTACCAAAGTAAAATCAAGGGGTTATGTGAAAATATAACCCCTTTTTTATTGCCCCTAAAAAGTATTTTCCAACCCTATTTCCAACCTTTCACCTTAAAAAAACAAAACTAATATGTAACGTGATCGACATATATCATTTTTTTCTTGCTGTTTGCCAGCTGCTAAATGATTTCCAGCATTCCTTTCGTTTCGGCTTCCAGTTTTACGAATTCAGGAGTAGCATCCTCTGTTGCAATCTCGTCGTAATCCAGAACTGCGACGCTAACACCGACCGTATCAGAATATACTGCTTGTACTACCCCTCCCCTTACCTCTACTATTATTCTTGGGTTATACTTTGCCATACAATTTTCCTTTCCCCCGTCATGCCGATAGGCCAGCAATAAGAATTTATTATCTACGCCCGAGCGTATTATTTGCCAGGCAGATAGTGAGTGAATAAACAAATAATTATAAAAAATAATAACCACAAGTGTATTACCGGCTATAAAACCGAAGGTCGTGAGAATCCCGAAGGTTAAATAGCCGTGCCGGCCGGGATCGCCGGCAGAGGGGTATAATGGAATACTTGTTGAGCAGTTTAACGCCATACTCAGGGCATTAAATTATATGTACTCTCCTTTTAAGAGTTTGTTCCATAATTCAGTTGCATTGATCGGCATAAAATACAAATCTCTTTCAATACCTATTCCAAGAGAACCTTTATAATTTTGCAGTTCTGATAAACTGAAACTCCCGACTTCTATTTCGTTACCTTTTACAATGCCCCACAAATAATCAGAATCATCCGGGTCTTGATTCATTAAATACCAAGTCCATGTCCCGCACGGGTCAAAGAACTTTGCAACAATAAATTGATTATCCATATCACTACCCAAAGGATATTGTTCTTGCGCTTTATGAGTTATTTCTTTTGTCATTAATTTCATAATTTCCTTCTTTCTCCCCGTCATGCCGATAGGTCAGCAATAAGAATTTATTATCTTCGCCCGAGCGTATTATTTACCAAACTAACAATGCCCGATTCCCCGACAACATAAAATCTTTTGCAGAATTGAGGTTTTTTCTCATAAACTTCAAAACCCTTCATGCCTGTTGCAACATAAACATTGCGTCCGTAAACTTTGGCTATTCTCCTTGCTAGCTCAATTGCTCTTCCTAAAATTTTGTTATTCATTTTCTTTTTTCTCCTTTCGTTAAATGGTTTTCTCTCTAAAAACATTTTGAAAAACCAACTTCACAAAAAGGCGGTGCAAAGAGCACGAAAGAGCCGAAGGCGCTTCTATGCCATGCACAGAGGGTATTGCAAAAATATTGTTCGAGCTTTTTAGAAGAATATTTATGTAACGATAAAGATTTTCACCGAAGAAAAAAAAGAATCAAAAAATAAACAACAAAATCTTTATTGCCGAAGGCATGGAATAGAACTTTCGTGCAGAAGGCACCGCTAGTTGGTTTTGAAAAAGATAAATAATAAAACATTAGGAGATATTTTGATGGGTGCAGGGAAGAATTAACGGGGATTACAATCCCCTTAAAATACCTTCCCTAGCAATAAAAAAACACGGGTGGGAACAATAGACGGGATAGGCGTGAAATGGCTGTATTTGTGATTAGCTGAATAGATGTATTGCTTAAGAAGCAGAAAGCGACGTGCTGCAAGCCCAGAGCGATAGCGAAATAAGCGGCACACTTTTTCAGCGAATAAAATCACAAATGTGGGTACAGCCTTATCACGGCTATCCCAACCTCAAGCAGGGCGGGAAATAGTTAAATTAGAATGTCTTTCTGATATATAAAGGGGATGAATTTCCTTTTTATGGTGAAGTTCTTCTGCCAATTGTGATAATCACGATACGTCGCGTGAGATTCACCAAGTAAAAAAATAAAGTCTTTAACCATTGACTTCCAGTGCCATTTTTAAAAGAGGAATTTCTACAGGACAAAAACACAGCTATGTTTTCATTGGCCCCAATCATGAAAATAAGCTTGATTATTTGTTACAATATGCTACAATTGTAGCAGGAGGTGTAATATGAGTGTAGCAATACGAATTGATGATGAATTATATAAAGAAGCAAAAAAGAGTGCCGAGGCGGAGTGCCGCACAGTGCCTTTACAAGTAATTTATTGGGCCAAGATAGGGAGAGCCGCTCTTGATAACCCGGATCTTCCAATTGAGTTTATACGGGATATACTGGTAGCAAGAAAACAAGGTGACTATACGCCCTTCGAGTTTGGTGCGGAATGAACATCGTTCAGACGCGATACTTTAGAAATAGCTATAAGAAGCTTCATGCCAACCAGCTCAAGCTGGTAAATGATGCGATTCGGTACATACTATCCGATCCGCAATGCGGAGAAGAAAAAAAATGCGATCTTGCTGGAGTATTGGTCCACAAATTCCGGGTGCAAGATCAGCAATTTCTTCTGGCATACGAGTACGATAAAGAAACTTTGTTTTTACTTGCCCTTGGGGTACACGAAAATTTCTATCGGGATTTGAAAAAGGCACATTCATAAATCACCTCAAAAATGACGATACCTTCCTAAAGCAGGGCGGGAAATAGATTCATATAATTTATTGAAGTCGAGATTCGTTGCTGATGCGCTAAAAAGATGAATTTTGAAGTCATTTCCTACATCGGGTCTTCATTTAGTGAATTCTTATTTTGTATTCTTTACCAATCCGTGAAAGGTCTTGACCCATTCTTTCCACACGCGGTCAAAATCCGGCACGTCTTGCAGCATCGGCCCCAATCGATCTCGCCATGCGTTTTCGTTCCACTCCCGCAGCGTGTCCGAAATTAAACCTGCAATATCCGGCTGCACACCCCGGACACGGCATTTCTCATCAAAAAGAGGTTTCAGTTCTTTCCACGAAAAAGATTCTCCTGATTTGCACAGGATATACCAGAGATCATACAAATCTCTCGGACGCGGCCACTTCTTCTGCTGCTGCAACAGCGATCTTAGTTTTTCCGCAAGGATTTCTTTTTTGGAATAGGCCGTGATTACTAATGGCGAAAGATCGGGATAGTCTGGCGTAACTGAACGATCAACCGCTTTATCAAGAATGGGCTCATCAAAGGTCAGATGCACTTTCACCTGCGGCAACCCTTGCCTTCTTGCCCCGCCTCGGTTGTACTCCATGGGAATCTCAATCTGAAAATCACCCGGCGCCGTCAAAGGATCACGCATGGACAAGCGAACGCCCGATTCTTGCAATACCCATGCGTTAACAGTATCGAGCAGGCGGATAGATGTATCAAGATTGTCTCCGCCGGGCCTGCAACTGAAATCAATGTCCTCGGAAAATCGGTAGCCCTCATAATAGCAATGCCTCAAACACGTCCCGCCCTTGAAGACCCAGCCGTGCTTTTTCGCTCCTGAATGCGCTAATCCCGAAAGAAGCCAGAGGATGACGTAGTCCTTTTCGGCCTGATCAAAACGGAGACCTTCCTTTTCGGCTATATGATGCAGTTGGGCCGTCGTAATCATTGTTGTATCTCCGCGTTTATCAGAAGGCCCCACCTTCTATTGTATTTACCGTGCTTCGGCATGGTTGGATCGAGGGGAGAAAAACCGGGGGCACGGAGTATCGCTTTGCGTAAAGCTTCGACATCTCCCACCCCCAATGTTTCCATCATGAACCCGAGACGTTTGCCAACAGCGGAGTTACCGATTTTGGCTGCGTATTTTCTCAACTTCTTCTCGTCCAGCGCTTTCCAGGAACCAGTCAATGCCTTAGCGATTTCATTCACGCCACCTACGTATTGAGGAAGATCCAGTCCGTCGATGATTGTCTTTTCCCGGTCGGTGACGCTGAAAGGACTCTCGTCTATCCAGTCCTTCCCGATACCGAAAAACTTTTCCGGACTCAGCGACACAATCTTGTAGGTCACGCCCAGCACATCTCCCGGTTGTCGGCGCACCGGATGATCAGTAGCAACAAAGACCGTACG
>JBEKMY010000048.1:0-22844 GCA_049523355.1 Smithella sp.
AGGGCAGGATCATTGATCTCGGACTGCATTTGATGTAATCTGGAGATCAAGTCTAGACGCTTCGAGAGTTTGGACATCCGTGCTTCGTCGCTTGGTATACCGAATCGACTTAGAGCCCAAACGATAAATGGAGTAACCACTACGGGAACCACCTGCATCAAACCTCTTAATATATCTTGGTCCATTTTCCCCTCCTAAGCATAGCAATCAATATACAAACATCGCTGCCTCGATTAATTGTATAATAGCACAATTTATTCCATAGGATTTGAGATTGCGTATCAATAAGATAAATGATTATCAATCCCTCGAAAGAGGGATTTTTGAATACGGAAAATCCGGAGATACCAGACCGGTTTTTATCCTTCCCCTGATTTTCACCGCAAAAAACTGGCATGGTGTCTTGGGATTTCAGAAAATTCCATCTTCTGATTGACTGTTGAGTGGGGAAATAATCTTGACTTTTCATATGATTTCGCTTATGAAGAAAACAAGCTTGAAAAAGGCAAACCGCATTGAAAAAGCGGGACGCAAAGTTGACGGCCTAATTCTCCGGGAGGGGATACGGCGGCAGAACTACCAGGCAGGATAGTTACTCTCTGTGTAATAGAGAGAGTAATTGTGTCTCTCCTCTTAATGCCCCCGTATCAAAATGAAATGAATAAGCCTGTAATTCTTTTTCTGTTCAATATTTTTGTATTTCTTTATGAAAAATTTAAAGTGAACAGCAAAAGCGCCGAATTATGACAGATGTTACTTAATAGCAAAATGTTTTGTGCCCATGGCCGTTATGGCGCCTTAATAGTAAATATTTTATTTTCATATAAAAATTATTTTTCATCAGGAGGGTATAAAGATGAATATTAAAGGAATCTCTTATGTTACGACAAAAACCATTATTAGCGATACTTTCGGAGAAGAACGCTGGAATTCATTTAACGCCAAAGTGATAGAGAAGGACAAGTTTTTCAGCAATATGATTATGTCTGTTACGCCCATTCCTGTGGACAAAATAATCATTTTTTTTGACGAAATGTGCAGGGAATTTTTCAACAACGACAAAACGCAGTACGCGATGTTCGGGAAGTCAGGCGCTAAATTTGTTCTATCGCCAACAGGTCCATATAAATCTTATTTGCTTGCGCATGATACAAAACAGTTTGTCGAGTTAAATATGCCCCGAATCTGGTCAACCTATTTTGATGGAGGTACGTTTGCGGCGAAGTTTGAAAACAACGTCGCTCATATCATAATTACCGGATTTCAGGTTAAATATGGTTTCTTCGAGGACCTTGTTATGGGTTTCAACCAGCAGGCGCTCAAAGCCTTCAGGAAGAAAACGGTTGCGACCAAGGTTAGAAGCATCGCCTCAGGTGATAATAATTTTTGTTTTCAGCTTAAACTGAGTGACTCTTAACCAAAAATATAATGGTCGGTCGTAATGACTTCCTAACGTGAATAGTGTTTTTTCCGATTGAAAGATGAAGCAGAATATCTTAGCGAATAAACTGACCGGCTATTTGATCCGATTATATCTTACGCCTTGATCTTTAGCCAATCTCTTAAGGCATCTATATTGGCGGCGGAAATCCGGATTTGGATTTCTAAAATTGAAGATTACTACTTGATCAGTTTTACAGCGCCCTCTGAATCAAGGGCAATATTTCTTGCCTTTAGCCATTTCAAACAATTTGCATTCTCCCAGTGAACAGGCTTTTTGCACATCACGGCAGAAAAGCTTTGTATTGCCCTGCATAAAATAAGCGCCCGCCCGGTTTGTGTAAGACAAGGCATCATCCGGCTTCAGGCGGATGGCCTCATTAAAATCCTTGATGGCACGCTGCAGCTTGCCCAGGTTATCGTAAGCGATCCCCCGGTTGTAGTAGAGTTTGGCATCATCCGGTTTCAGGCTGATGGCTTTATTGAAATCATCGATGGCTTGCTGATACTGATGAAGGCTATTGTAGGCATTTCCCTTATTGTTGTAGGCTTCGGCTAAATCCGGTTGCAGGCGGATGGCCTCGTTATAATCATCAATGGCACGCTGATACTGGCCGAGTTTAGCGTAAGCAATCCCCCGGTTACTGTATATCTCAGCCAAATCCGGCTGCAGGCGTGCGGCCTCGTTATAATCATCAATGGCATGCTGATATTGGCCGAGTCTGGCGTAAGCAATCCCCCGGTTGCTGTAAACCTTGGCTAAATCAGGTTGCAGGCGGATGGCCTCATTATATTCTTCGATGGCGCTCCGATATTGGCCGCGGCTAGCAAAGGCAATCCCTTTGTTGCTGTGGGCAATGGCATCATCACTTTTCAAGTTAACCGCATTATCCGGTTTCGGTTGAACAGCATTGTGCAAATCCGAGCACGAACAAAGAAAAATTAAAGCAAGAAAGATGGCCATTGTAATTTTGCGCATATTACCTCCGTTTATATTAAATACTTGGTTATCATAGTTATTCAGGAAAGAACATCAATGAAACGGATTAAAAGAAAGTAACTCTTCTGCTTGCGCACGGGCTTCAGCCCTCGTTTTGGAGCCGGTTAACAGGTTGTGGTTGCGCAAGAAAAAGCGCCGGGACTACGAAAGTCAAAGTGAAAAAGAATTTTGTCATGAATGCTGCGAGGGCGGCGTTCCGGATTTGCCTTATTTTGTGTTGGTATATAATAATACTTTTCCATGTGATTCACTTAAATCTTATCCTTTATGTAAACTGTTCTGACAGGAAAGGGAATTTCAATCCCTTCTTCCCTGTAACGTTTATGCAGCCTCTTGATAAACTCATGTTTAACAGTATATTGATCAACAAACTTTTTTACACGAAAATTCACATCCATGTTAATGCCTGAATCGCCAAACTTTTTGTAAGTAACGGAAGGTTCAAATTCCGGGACGCCCGCCCCTGTTTCTTTCAATACTTCTCTGGCAACCTCAGTTGTCACTTTTTCAACCTTTTCAAGGTCGCTGTCGTAGCTCACGCCCACTTCAATGGACGTTGATATTACCTCGCCCGGTATACTAAAATCCGTAACAATTGCGGATGCCAGTTTAGAGTTCGGAACAATTACAGTGTTGTTCTGCAACGATATAATAGTCGTGTATCGCCATGTTATATCTGTAATATGGCCCTCTTCGCCGCTTGTCAGCCGCAGATAATGCCCCGGTTTTAACTGGCCCGATGCAAGCACCTGAATACCGGCAAATAAATTGCTGAGGGTGTCCTGAAGGGCAAGGGCAACGGCAAGTCCGCCGACCCCCAGTACGGTGAGTATATGTACCGTAGATATTCCAAGATACTGGAATATTATGAGAATGCCAATTACAAAAACCAGGATTCTCGTTATGTTGGTGAATATGGATGTCGAGGTAAAAGCCCCATCGACTTTTTTGCTGTACACATTAACAAAACCGACTGAGATTTTTGATAAAACCACTGTCACGAAGAAGATGACAAGTACAAGCAATACCTTGTGAATAAGATTTAAGATATGAGGACTTAACTCTGTGCTTTCCAGCGCAAGGGAAATACTGGCAACAAGGAATAAAATCGTGGTCGTTCCGTGAAGCGCATTAATAAATATTTCATTACTTTCCCAGTTTGTTTTTGAAGACAGCTTTTTGATTTTCCTGAGAATTAATTTTTCAAAGATGACACCTGCAAGAAATCCGGCAACAATGATTATTGCGGGCAGCAGCATCTTCTTGATCATTGGGATGTCAGCATACATATATCTTCACTCCATGTGATTTGTAAAATATTTTTAATATTAATTTAGCGGTCGATGTGACCTGTTTTCCTGATCTTGTGAGGTCTCTCCTCCCTCTCTTTCCCATCAATGACTACAAACCATTTCTTTCCTGACAGAGCATAATACGTCAAATGTTTACTGTCCGGACTGAAAATAGGAGTACCTTCCAAAATATCATCGTATTGTTTTCCCTCTCTCCCATCAATAACGACAAACCATTTGTCACCTGCTTTAGCCTTATACACCAGATGATTGCTGTCCGGGCTGAAAATAAGAACGTCTCCCTTATAACCCTCATATGGCTTTTCAGCAATATCATCATATTGCTTTCCCTCTTTCTCATCAGCAACTACAAACGATTTAAGACCTGAAACAACATACGCTATACGCTTGCTATCTGGACTGAAAATAAGAGTATCATACGCAAAATGATCATATTGCTTTCCCTCCTTCCCATCAACGACTACAAACCATCTATCACTTGATTTAGCCTCGTACGCCAGATGTTTGCTGTTTCGGCTGAAAATAAAAGTACCAATGCCATCGTATCGTTTTTTCTCTTTCTCATCAACAACTACAAACCATTTATTGCCTGCTTTAGCACCATATTTCACATGTTTACTGTCTGGACTGAAAATAGGAGGGGCAACAAGATCGTATGCTTTTTTCTCTTTCCCATCAACAACTATAAGCCATTTATTTCCTGATTTAGCCTGATACGCCAGACGTTTGCTATCCGGACTGAAAACAAGAGAGTCATAGTCAATATTATCGTATTGTTTTTCCTCCTTCCCATCAATAACTACAAATACCTTATTGCCTAATTTAGCCTGATAGGCCAGATGTTTGCTGTCTAGGCTGAAAATAAGAGAGTCTCTACATAAGTCGCATTTGATTTCTTCGATACCATCGTAATGCTTTCCCTCTTTCCCATCGACAACTACAAACTGCTTACTGCCTGATTTAGCAACATAAGCCACATGCTTGCCGTCGGGAGATTTCTCCTCTGCAAAGGATAACAAGCTAATAAGAACAAGGGAAAAAGCCACACATAAAAATATACTTCGTTTCATCATTTTAATATATCTCCTGATAAAGCTAATGAAAATATTTTTATGATTACCGTCTGCAATCTAGCACAAAATTACAGTTTTGAAAATTGAGACTTACAGGAAGAAGGAAATAAAAAGAGGCAGGTTAGGCAATATCTCCAAAAAGCAAAGATTTAACTTCTTTAATCTTAAAATTATTATGCATTACGTATAAATTTAATAATCTTTCACAAATAAAACCAATCGCTCTGCTTTGGTATGCATCCCTTTGGCGTAAATCCAGTCTATTTTCAATCCGTCCCAACAAAGGAAACAACCAGCTACAGTATTTATCTAATTCCTCTTTTTTTGTTATAAATATATTGTAACAGTATAAACTGTTTTGCTGAAAAATTTTCAGGGACGTTGCATAATATTCAGGATATATATCTTTTAACGCGTTCATCATAATTTCCCAGTCATTTTTGACATGGCAAATTTTATAATGCTCCTCTATTTTACGATCTATTGTTATCTTTTTGGGCAAAATAAAATCGTATTTTTTTAAATACCTGATGATGCTTTTATGATTGAGATTCAATATCCTTCGATAATGATATAATCCGGTATATTTATGGTCAGCATTTTTCCATATCCAGTACAATCCTGTCATTTCACCGTATAATTTATTCTTTTCTGAGATGTTGTCATCGTTTGAATTATCCCTTAATTCATAATGAAAATTATTACGCGATTCCGCCCCGACTTCTATCGGCAGACAATAATCGGGAATACAGCGACACTCAGGTCCGTGTGTAACGATGTAGACGGCTACATCGCCATTTTCAATTTTTTCTTTACTTAAATTATTATTAAACACTTAATATCCTGTTTTTATATTTTTATGATAAGCCCCGCTTCGATTCGGCATACATTATTTTTTCAAAAAGAAAAATACATGGCATCATTGATTACGGATTTCTTCGCCATGTTCATTAATTGTGCGTCTCGTTCCCGATGCGATCAATAAGCTGCAATCCTTCAATAAACGCCTCATCCATATTGATATATTTATATCTTGCCAATCTGCCTGCAAAATATACTTTTTTCTCAACAGTTTCCTGTCTTGCCAAATTTTCGTACTTAAGAATTAAATCTTTATCACAAGCAGGTACCGGATAGTATGGTTCTTCGCCATCAACAGGATATTCATAACTGACGACAGTCTGAGGATGGTTCTGTCCGGTGACATGCTTAATCTCAACTGTTCTTGTATAGGCATTTTCGTTAGGATAATTAATTTGCACGCATGGCAAAACGAAAGCCTGCCTTTCTATTTTAAATTCAAACCTCAGGGATCTCCATGGGAGTTTGCCGAAGCAAAATTCAAAATACTCATCGAGCGGACCGCAATATATGGTCGCCACTTTCGGTTTCAATGTATTTTTTATTTTTTGATACGGCGTTTCGGTCAATACGCGAATATTTTGATGTTCAAGCATCCTTTCAAACATCTTTGTATAGCCCTCTTTGGGCATTAATTGATATTTATGATCCACATACCGTTCATCACGGTTAAAACGAACAGGTATCCTGCCGCACACGCTGGCATCAAGTTCTTTGGGATGTTTGTTCCATTGCTTCAATGTATAGCCCAAATAAAATGCTCTATAGAGTTCATCGCCTATACGGGATAAAACAAATTCTTCCGAGTTCTTCGGGGTTTTATTTTTTATTCGCTTTGTTGACAAAAGATGCTCGGCATCTTCGGGAGTCAACGAAGGCAGATGAAAGAAGTTTTCAAGCGTTGTCAAATTGATCGGAAATGGATAAAGGCGCCCGTCTATGTAACTTTTGACAAAATAGTTTCCGGGAATCCAGTCTGTAAATTTCGAGAGGTAGCTAAGCAGCTTCTCATCATTTGTCCGGAAGTAATGAGGCCCGTACTTGTGGACAAGCACCCCGTTTTTGAAAATTTCGTCATAACAATTACCGGCGATATGATTTCTTTTTTCGACAATCAAAACCTTGTAGCCCATGTTTGCGGCCCGCTCCGCAACAACACTGCCAACGACACCTGCGCCTGCAATAAGTATATCAATATCCATTTTTGTTGCAGCCTCTTTTACTGAGGATTTTATTGGCGTGGGAACCGATATAGCCGGCTCCGCCGGTGAGAAGGATCATGAATGATTGCCGCCTTTTAACATGGTTTGACAAGGACTTTCTTTTGCCAAAAAAAGTATAGGAAAAGCGGTTTTGTATGTCAATGATATTTTACGGGATATTTTACGGGCATGAATGGTGTTCATGATGGATTGAAATGCTTGTGTCAAATAGCGCGTTTCTTTTAGTCAAGCTGATTTGCTTTTGCCATCGACCGGCCGGCGCCGCGCAGGGCTTCGGGACAATCCAAACGTCCGGTGTGGATTTCGATAAATACGAGGCCGTCCGCTTTGGCAGCCTTGCCGAGGGCTTCTTCGAGTTCTCCTTCCGTGCGGACATCAAGCCCCAGCCCTCCTCCGAATACGTCCACGAGTTTATGATAATGCCAGGGCTGGATATCGTTGTACGGGCGATCGCAGATCACGCGCTCGTCGGTTTTTCATTCCCTATTTCTTCGTCGTCCGGTTTGGTACCCCGTCTCGTAATCGCCGAGATCCCGCATCATTTTTTTCAACTCCCTGTCGGAGATTCTATCACTCCCGCTTTCAAATTCCCTGATCTGGTCTTCAAAAAGCCTGTCCAGCGGTTTTGCTACATCAACATCATCGTATTCCATAACAATCTCCTTTTCTAAAACAAAGATGATAAATATTTTATGACGAAACAAGGTTACAAATATGTCCGGGTTTTTGCCCTCACTTCAAAACAGTTTGGCCGCTATTTCTGCAACGTGTTTGCCCTGGAAGCGGGCTGTATCGAGTTCGTTTTTGCTTGGCATCCGTTTACCGTCGCCTCCGGCGATTGTCGAAGCCCCGTAGGGCGAATTCCCCGTCATCTCGTCGATCCGCATCTGCCCTTCAAAGCTATAAGGGAGTCCGACGATGATCATGCCCAAATGCAAAAGAGTGATATGAAAAGAAAGGATCGTCGATTCCTGTCCGCCATGTTGTGTCCCGCTGGAGGTGAAAACGCTCCCCACTTTGCCGACAAGTGCGTCTTTTGACCAGAGGCCGCCGGTTGAATCAAGAAACTGGCGCATCTGACCGCACATATTGCCGAAACGAGTGGGTGTGCCGAATATAATTGCATCCGCCGAGGCCAGATCTTCCAATTTGCAGACAGGCACATTAGCCTGCGCTTTTTGTGTTTCCATGGCGCCCATCTTTTGCAGAACTTCTTCCGGGAGAGTTTCCGGAACACGGCAAATCCTGACTGAAGCGCCTCTCACGGAGCTTGCGCCTTCCTTCACGGCCTCCGCCATGCTGCGGATGTGACCGTACATCGAATAATAGACAATTAACATATTCATAAGACATTTCCTTTCTTGTTAAAAATGCATATTTATTCGTATTATTACAAGAAACCTGACCGTAGAATAGCATTTGCAAATAGCCTGCCAATAGCCAGAGAAGAATCATAAATTTGAATTCATCTTTTAATAATATGGGATTAGATGAATGGAAGAAAACAATATATCGCGGGAACTGATTCGTTTGGCCTCAATATTTGGCGGAGCCTCAACATGTTGAGGGATGCGCCGGGAAAGTTCAGGCTGCTCATTTACCGGTTCTTTTGTCTACGGACTATCCTGAACTCCGGCCGGCACAATAAATTAACGATTACCGGTGGGAATATGCGTAAAAAAAAGAACCCCGCGGTAAGCTGCAGGGTTCTTCATTGTTGTCAAGTTACTTGAAACTGAAAATTTACTTCTCGATTTGATAATCGACGGCCGCTTCTACGCGACGATTCTGCTGCCGTCCTTCGTCAGTATCATTGGAAGCAATAGGCCGGTCGAAAGCGAAACCTTCCGCGGTTATACGATTTGCATTAATACCGTCCTGTTCGACCATGTATTGCTTCACAGCCTCAGCGCGTCTCTGGGAAAGTTTTTTATTGTACGCAGCGGTACCCACATTATCCGTATGTCCTTCGATGACGACGTTAAGATCGGGATAATCTTTCATCACTTTAGCCAGATCATTTATGTCTTTGTCGTAACCTTTCTTAATGGTTGATTTATCAAAATCGAATTCGACATTAAGTGTCTGTCTGCCTTTTTCAATAATGACGGGCTTGGGAGCCGGCGGCGGCGGCGGAGGAGGAGGAGGAGGAGGGGGAGCTACGACCGGAGCAGGTTCTGAAACCATCATTGGCTCAGCTGCCGGCTGAGGACAGGTGGAGGCGTCAGTTTTACAGTTACAGCTGGGAATCCTTTCATTCTCATTTAAGGGAGGTAAACCACCGGGTCTGACTTCTGCCTGAACTGCCGTGACAACGGCCAACAGCATTATCACAATCATTAACATCCATACTTTTTTCATAATTTTCTCCTTTTTTTCAGATTAAATATTAGATTATTCCAACGATTACACAATGTTTACCAAAAAAACTGAGCAGGGCATCTTCCGGATTATCGCATCGTTACTGCCGCCCACCAGAAAGCGTTCGATACGGCTTTCTTCATGGGCGCGCAAGATGACCAGGTCAATCTTTTCTTCCTCAATCACCTTCATAATTTCTTCAACGGGATCACCCTCCTTAATAATCTTTTTGATCTTTACGTTCCCTTTTGTTTCCTTGCCTATAACATTATCCAGTTCCGACTGAATTCTTTCCATCTCCTTGGCTCTGGATTCCTCCTGCGACATTGTGGGCAAATTCCAATCCTGCGACCATAAAGTATCAACTACATGAATTACAAAAAGCTCAGTGTTATATTTTGCGGCCAGTGAAACCGCGTAATGAACTGTCCTTTGACAATATTGAGTCATCCAGCTCACGGCAAGTATTCTTCTGATATCTTCCACTATTTGCCTCCTTGTTTAATATTTTTATCAACTTTGTCTTTTGAAATCGTACCGATCAGCTTAGAATTTATTTTCATTTGATCTCTCTTTCATGAAGATATTTTTTGGTAATAACTTTCTTATATTTTTTTAAATTACCTCCCTTGCGCGCCCAAGGCATACGTAAACCGGGAAATAAAAAATGGCCAGGTTCTAACTTAACATATGATACAAGTATCGCGGGCAGGTCATCTCTTTACATTCTTCTTTGATTTCTGAACTTAACCATGCCTGTCGTGCCAATAAACCTGTGAGCTGGCTAAAATCATGCTTTCCTTGAATGATTCCCAATATCATATATAATATTCTTTCTTTTTCCTTTAGAAGTTCCTGTCTTGTCATTTTTATGGCCTTCATTTATCTGTAAAACTAAACGTAAAGGGGAAATCCCCATAGAATTTTGTCGCTGCTGCCGGACACCCTCACTTATTAGCATTGCGGTCTGCCCGAATAAATATTGAATCATTAACCGCTAATTTATTATTGTCGTTATATACCCTGTACTGTAGGTTATCCCTTATCGGGGCAGCCCCTACCTTTACCCATTCTGTATTACGTTTGAATTTGACAATCTCTCTGGATTTAATCAGGCTATCCAGCATCGTATCATTGACGCAATCATAATGGTTGTCGTTACGAACAACTAACATATTCTCACCTCCGCGCCCCTTTCAGTGATGACATGCATTTAAATAATGACCTGCCTCCTGTTTCAGGTGCAATTAGCCTGCCAACCAGCCGGAAATAATCAGAAGGTCTAATTCATCCATTAATAGTATGCGGTTAGAGAAATAATAAAGATTTATGGAATGTATGAAATGATTCGTTTGGCCTCAACATGTACGGTGGACCCTCAATATATTGAGGGTTATCGTAACGGAATGTGGATAGTCCAACCGGATGTTTGCCGCCAGATGTTTGCCCTCTGGCGTGAATTGTATTTATTAAGGATATGTTGATTACGGATTTAAAGGTACGAATGTCAGGGATTTTTTGTTACCTGCCGGTTCTCTGCTCTTTAGCCAATCTCTGGCGGCATCTATATTGGTGAATCCTTTGACTGACAAACCGGCATTGATTGCTGTATCATCATAAAACGACAGATAGTTCGCATTATCAGGGATATCTACAACGGCATTATTCACTTTCGGTTTATCGGGAAAGGAACGTATGATATACAGATAGGTTTCTGCAATCCTGAAACGTCCATCTACCGCGCTGACATCCACTAACAGATTCTCTATGCCGGTTGCTTTAATAACAGCAGCAACTTCATCATGCAGCTTTTCAATACTGCCCCCTGTTATTTTGCCAGTCATTATAATTTCAAACATTCCATCATTCACAGATGTCGTGAGTTGATATTCTGCTTTCTTTTCCATTTATGATTCCTTTGGCAAAAAAAACCGAGACCCGCATATGCCGTCTCATCTTTGAACTGGAGTCCATTATTAAATTCTTGGTCTTTTTACGGGTGATAATCACCACAAAGACTCTGTGATTTCTTTTTTGTTAACGTCCAGTAGAATAGACTCAAATACGGGCATCGCAGCATCTCGTACTTATAATATAAGCACGACTCATCATTAATGCAATAGCTGCTGTTTATAAGACGTAAATTGTGTTTATTACTGATTAAAAACAGGCATATTCAGCAAGGACAGAGATTTGTTTACTTCATGAAGAAGTAAATAATAGCGACAAAAAAAAGTTTTCTGATTTAAAAAATAGCCCTCTTATCAAAGTATTTTTCAGGCTAAGCATTTTTCAGGACAATCCCTTCCACGATGTTGGATACCTTTTCGCAGGCGTCTATTGCTTCTTCAAGATGTTCGATGATCTCTTTGCGTTTTACAAGTTCAATGGCGTCTTTCTCGCACTCAAAAAGATTGGCTATAGCGGTTCTTAAAACAATATCACCGGCATTTTCCAGCGAGTGAATTTCCACGCAACCGGCAAGAATCTTTTCGGAGTTTTTCATATCACGCAGGGCATTGATAATGCCTTTTCCTTTTCTTGTAGTATCATCTAATATTTGAGCCTGCTTTATGATTTCATCAGATGATTTTTTGATTTTATAAAGACTGATAAGAACAGCGGTGGATTCAATGCAATCAATAATACTGTCCATGTTGTTGACAAGTGCGTAAATATCTTCACGGTCTATCGGCATAAGGAAAGTCTTATGCATTCTTTCATATGTTTTATGGGTAATGTTATCGGCTTCGTGTTCAATTTCTTTGAGCCTGGCGACTTTCACATCTGAATAATCGCTGGTTTGAGCCATTTCCAGAAATAGTTTACTGCCTTCTTCAATTTTTTCAGCCAGCTCGTCAAAATAATTAAAAAAGATTTTTTCTTTTGGAAATAAGCGCATGATAAACACCTCCATCCGGTGACATTAACTTTAGGGGAATAGGTCTTTTGTGTCAATGGAATAATAGCCGCAAAAAATGAAGAAATACAATTTGAAAAATAGTAATGTTAAAATATCAACGGCAAAGCCCCTTGCTTTTAGCCCATTCCAATTCTTTGCAGCCTCCCAATACACATGCTTTTTGCGCATCATCGCAGCCGAGCGTATAGTTGCCCTGCATTAAATAAGCATTCCCCCTGTTATTGTAGGCGGCAGCACAATCTTGATTCAAGTTGATGACTTTGTCATAGTCTTCAATCGCCTGCCGGTATTGGCCAAGTTCGCCGTAAATAGTTCCCCTGTTGTAATAGGCATCGACATAATCCGGTTTCAGAATGATGGCCTTATCGAAGTCCTCAATAGCCATCTGATATTGACCGAGTTCACCATAAACAATCCCTCTGTTATTGTAGGCTTTTATATATTTATGGTTCAGGTCGATGGCCTTATTAAAATCTTTGATGGCCAGCTGATATTGACCGAGATCAACATAAGCGGATCCACGATTGTTATGCGCCAGATCGTTATCCTTTGTAACCTGCAAAGCATGGTTGAAAAGCTCAATACTGTTTTTCCAGTAACCGCATTGTTCCCACGTTAAAACTGCCAGGATAATAATGACAGCCATTTGGGCCGGAAATAAAATCTTTTTTCGTATTTCTTTACTCTTCATCAAAGATGAAATTCCCCAGGCCAGCATAATGGCAATGCCGATAGAAGGCAGATATGTATAGCGATCGGCCATCGCTTGTATGCCGACCTGTACAAACCCTATTACAGGAATCAGAGTTCCCAAATACCAAAACCAGCCCACGAATAAAAAAGGCTGTTTCTTAACGGCATAAATAACAACGATAGTAATTCCTATCAAGACGAAGCAATAGATTATGATTTGCACGAACAAAAAAAAATGTTTATAGGGATAAAACACTGCCAGATCAACCGGCCAGAAAATTTTCCCCAGATAGGAAACATAAGAAACGATAGCGTTGGAAACACGCGCAGGAAAGGACATCTGTGTCATGGAAGCAACCGCGCCGCCTTTATTTTGAGCCCGGATAGTCACAATACTTGATAAGATTGTTAAGATCACAAAAGGCGCTTTTTCCCATAATAGAAAATAAATTATTGAAGATCGGTTGGTCAGAGATGCGGATATGTTTTTGGATTTGATAGAATCTGCTTTGCGTTGTTTATTTTTGTCCTTGCCCGCTTTTTTATTAACAAATACTGTTGCATCATTAACTGAAGCCGGAACTTTTTGCCACCGGCCCAGCGGCCAATAATCAAGAAGCAATAGGATGAAAGGCAGGGTGACCAACATGGGTTTAGACATTAAACTCAAAGCAAATAATATTAAACAAAGAAAATATCTGGAAAGTTTATAACTTTCTACATAACACGCATAAGCGTAAATGCTTGCCAAACCAAAAAACATGCTTAAAACGTCTTTGCGCTCCGCGGCCCAGGCTACAGATTCCACCCGCAGGGGATGCAGGGCAAGAAGAGCCGCGACAAAAGCAGAGGGCCAAAGATTCTTTGTCATCCTGTTTAAAAAGAAGAATAAAAATAAAACGCTGCCGATATGCAGTAGCAAATTAATGAGATGATGACCGGAAGCGTTTGCTCCGAACAGGCTCCAGTCCAAAATATGAGAAAGTAATGTCAAGGGATGCCAGTTGCTACAGACAACCGCGCTAAACGCCCATTTAATGCTTTCCGGATTAATACCTGATTTAATATGATTGTTATCGGTAATGTATTCGTTGTCGTCAAAATTAATAAAACCGTTATCTAAAATCCTGGCATAAACAACAAAAGAAGCAACAATTAAAAATATAACAATTAAATTTTTATATTTTTTACTCATAGGTTGATCTGTCGGTTAAATTTTTATTATGAAACAACAAACACATATTGTGACATAGCATAAAAACGAAAATATGAAAATTGAGGATTGGAGGAAGAGGTGCTTGCATAAATAACACGTCAATTGCATATATCATTTAAAAATATTTTCCATAATATTTTTAATTTAAGTAAAGAGATGGTCTGGATGTCTAGACTTTTAATGATCATTGAGTCGCTTTTCAGATGCCTCATCCATTTCACCCTTTCTTCCTATTCGTCGCAAATCGTCAACCGCAACTGAATTTCAAGACTTTAATTCGTAATAAATACAGCTCAGTCCAAATAAACATCGGCATGGCCATTGACATTGATGATGAGCATCACCATATTATAAATGCGAGATACTGCGATGACCGTATTTAAGTTTATTCTACTGGAAGTTAACAAAAAAGAAGTCACAGAGTCTTTGTGGTGATTATCACCCGTAAAAGACCAAGCTTTAGAATGATGGACTCCAGTTAAAAGACGAGACGGCATATGAGGGTCTCGTATTTTTTTACCAGAGAGAATGAACAATGAAGGAAAGCCCATACAAAAGATTAGAAAGTAAAACCAGGTTCCAAAATCTTTGAAAGGAGGTAAGTCAATAATGAAAAAAATATTTGCTATTTTTGTCGCTATGCTATTTGTAGCTTCTTTGTCTCTTGCAGTCGCAGGTTGCAAAAAAGCCGAAGAAACAGCGCCAGCAGAAGCTCCTAAAGTTGAAGCGCCTGTTGCTCAGCCGGCACCCGCAGCTACTGCAGTGCCTGCACCCGCACCTGCACCTGCACCTGCAAAATAATTGCTTCGCAATAAATCAGTAGACAGATTAATCGGGTGTTCACTTTTTAAGTGAATGCCCGATTTTTTTATGCTCTATAGCGCCTGATCTTTTCAGAATAATAAATACACCGCTTCATTGATAACGGATTGAAATATAGCATCCGCTTTTATGTTACCGATTTATTTGTTACAGAAAGAAAAAAATAAAAATCCGAAAACGAACCGTCCCCTTTATTTTCCTAATTTACAGTCCAGGTCGGAGATGTTCCGTCTCCGATGTTGACACCCTCTTCGCGCGCCACTGGCACAGCAATTTCACCACATCCATGTGGCCGTTTTTCGCCGCATAATATAAGGGCGTTTTATCGTAGTAGTCAGGGGCATTTAAATTCCCTGAATACTTAGTCAGCAACAATTCCACTATTTCTCTTTGACCACCAGCCGCTGCGTAATGCAAAGGTGTCCTGCTATAAAAGTCCCGGGTTTCGACAGACGCTCCCCTGGAAAGTAATAGATTAACTATATCCTTATGGCCGCTACTCGCCGCAGAGTGTAACGGAGTGTAACCGTCGTCATATGTCGAAGCATTACAATCGGCTCCCCTATTGAGCAGTAGATCCACTAAATCCTTATGGCCTTTCTCAGACGCCTTTATCAAAGCCGTTTCACCTGAATTATTTTTTGTATTGACATAAGCACCCTTGTTCAAAAGTTCACTCACAATATTAAAATTACCATCCCCGGAAGCTAATATCAGTTCTTCGTTCATAATATCTTTTTACCTCCTGAAAAGTTTTTCCCAGACTCTTATGATCAACACCTTTTCATTAACAGGCTAGTGTTACATTTCAATAAAGATTAAGTGAAATTATGTGATTTTTAAGGAGCCTTATACAGGTGGTCCGGGTTCTTTGCACAGGGAACAGGGATTTATAAGTGAGAAGTTGTCCTGTGTTAAGATTCATGCCGCATCCTGTTTCTGCGATAGTGTGTTGAAGTAAACCATAGCCGGAGTCTTTTTATCAAAGTTATTATGCCATCTGATTTTGCCCTCCAGCTTTGATCCAGAATTTTTCTCCCGCGTCTCTTGATGCAATATTGCCATAAGTTTTCCCATCCTCCAGGCGCACTAATCGCTTGACACGGTCCAGTAGCTTTTGATCATGCGTGGAAAAAATAAAAGTGGTTTGCTGTCTTTCATTTAATTCACACATGAGGTCGATGATCATCCGGGCGGTTTCAGAATCAAGATTAGCTGTCGGTTCATCGGCAATCACCAGAGATGGGCTATTCACCAACGCCCGCACAATAGATACCATTTGTTGCTGCCTCTCCGTCATTTTTGCCGGGCGATTATAAATAATATCTCTCAAACCGAATTCCTCTAAGCGTCTCATCGCCTGCTTTTCGGCTTCTGCCTCCGATACCCCATTCATGAGCAAAGGCAGCATCACATTCCCCAACGCGGATAGAACCGGCACCAGGCTAAATCCTTGAGAGATGAACCCTATTGTTTTAATACGATATTCGTTTTTTTGGGTATACGTCAAAGATCGGAAATCTTTACCGGTAATTGTCAGTTCCCCGGTGGTTGGTTCATCAGTGGCACAGATCAGATTCAGGAGGGTGGTCTTGCCGGAACCGGATGGACCCCATATCGCCAAAAACTCTTTTTTATCAATTTGCAGATCAACGCCCCTCAACGCGCTTACCACCGTTTTCCCAAGATGGTAATCTTTAGTAATGCTTTTCATCTCAATTAAAGCCATATAGACGCTCCTTTCAAGAATCCGAGATACTGATCCATCATTGCTTTCACTGCTTACATAATCGCCGGATATTGTAAACCTTCCAGAGACTAAAAGCCTGATAAGGTGATGGAAAGGGAAATGTGAGGGCTAAAGTGGATAATATCCATAATAACCGCAACAGTTCCCACTGCACCCAAGAGCATGGCCCAAAAAGCAAGTAAAAGAAGATGTAAGCCTTATTTTTATCATGCACGGTGCTTGAATGTATGACAATATAAACCTATTGAAGCTTACCGTCTTGGCAGTTCTTGCTTTTAATGTTTCCATTATTGCTTTTTTGTATTGTTAAATAAATTGTAAAGAATTAAAAAAAGGTTATTCACACAGCGGCTTGATTGGCAAACAAAGATCAAGAATATGATGCTTGAGGGGATGTGTTTCAGAATCGTTGTAATAGATTTCATAAAGGGGGCGATCATCCAGCTGATAATCACTGGATATCAACCAATTTATAACAAAGCTCATCCAGGCCTCTTCAGCGTGAACGATATCTATTTCACAATGATGAATGGCAAATTTACCTCCCGGAAGAACTTGAATATCCACCCATCTGTCCGCCTTGATGGATTCAGGCACGGTAATGCAAGCATCATAGATCAACTTATCTTCCGGCGTGATCACGGGATTGCTCCAACCAACACCCAAAAACATTGAGCCATTTTCGATCAGTCCTCTGGGGTTTGCCCATCGCGATAGTTGTCTAAAGACCGGATTGATTGTTTTATAATTGTAAGGTCCTCGGCTTCTAATGTAGGCAACCCGTAAATCAGGCAGATTATCTATCTTTACCTGTAGAACACATCGTTTATCCAGTATCTTATCGATGGGCAATTTCCTCTTGTTGCAATAGACATCATAAAGAAGAGCTTCTATTGGTTGCAACGTACTTTTATCTTTTCCCTTCAAATTGTTCATCTTCGTTTTCCAATTATCCCAATGAAATTCATTACGGGTAAATGAAGGTGTAATGCCGTAATGTGCTTTGAATATCTTGGCGAAATTTTGCGAACTGGAAAATCCGCAATCCAGGGCGATTTCTGTAATGGATTTATTCAGGTCGGTTATCAGCATTTGAACCGATTTTTCCAGACGAATACGCTGGACAAAATCATTGAGCGTCTCTCCAACCATGGCGCGAAATATTCGATGAAAATGAAATTTGGAAAAACAGGCAACCTCAGCGAGTTTCGTCAGATTCAAATCCTCATCATAATGATTGAGTATATAATCGATTGTACGATTCAGACGGGATCGATATTCATTATTCAATAATTTGTCTGCAGACTCATGCATAGATGCCTTCTGTTAAACCAATCAGATGATTCCGTTTTCGCTACAGTAAAAAGATACGAAGAATGGCGTTGTATGTCAATGAAATAATTATTACTGATTGAAAGAAAGCATATCCATGAAAAATCCTAAATGCTCACTTAAGGAAGGATCAAATGAAAAATGATTTAAAATACTCCTTTCCAGTTTTTAAGAATTCTTTAATGCATATCCTGATGAGCAAGTATGGTGAATGTAATATTTTGAAGATTTGTATTTGAAATGCCTGAGCAATAACATGCCGGATCGGCGGTTGAATGCCTGCCGCTGTGACGCTTTATTGACGTCTGTAAGCAAAGGTTTTGCTTACAGCCTGGATTTAAAAAACTGGTCCGGAGATACGCTTATAAGTTGTTTTAGTGTAGCCCGGAAATACCTCATAATGGTCGTAAATTACCGGGTTTGCCCTATAGGCAACTCCGACACGGTCAGCTTCCCGCTGCAAAGTATTTCCGTCATCGGATAATGTAAGTGAAACATTCAGGGGAACATTTATCCCGGCGACTAGCGGAATCAGGGCAGGCGGAAACGTTCCATCTTCCGCGATTACATCACGTAAAGGTTTTTGATATGAATCTGTAATGCGCATTGCGTTACCTGAATACATATTGCTGCCATAAGTAGTTCGAACCTCGTAATAACCATCTCTCTTTTTCAAGATGGTCAGCCTTGAACCTGTTAATGATCGATCACTGGAATTTACAGCCTCCCATACTCCTTCAACAGTCGCAGGTTCTTCATAATTTACCGTCCAGGTGGGAGATGTTCCGTCTCCGATGTTGACACCCTCTTCGTGCGCCACCGGCACAACATCCTGACCTTTTCTCGCTTCCAACGAGTGAGGACCCGGCGTGACGCTGGACGTGCAGAACTGGCCGGGGCTGTTCGTGAAATGGCCGACACCCGGCACCGGGCCGCAGCCAAAATTTCCATCGATGTAGAGGTTCAACGTCACCTGAGACTTGTTGACCATTGTGATCTGAGCCATCGCATGTGCCATGTCTGCTATTGACAACGAAAAGCTAAGTACCAGCAGAACCAGCATTGAAATCTTTGAAGCTATTTTCATCATTTTTTCTCCCGACAGCTTTAATGAAGAATGATTGATTTACAATTATTGGCTAATTTAGCACAAAAACGAAAATATGAAAATTGAGAATTACAGGAAGAAAAATATCCGAAAACGAACCGTCAGAATTATTTCTTACATCTACGAAGTGCCAGTAATGAATCTTTGTAAATATTGTTATTTACAGGATGAAAGAGAGTGACAGACAAAGGTCATGGGCGCGGTAAGGCATCACCCGTCTGCGACTCGCCACACCTATTTTATGGCTTTCGCCTCGTTATCAATCGCAAGCTGAACTTGCTTGTAGAACATAAGGCGCTTCTCAGCCTGATCGCCACCCTGCCCGTCAGTGGCATGCGGCCAGTTGCTATTTGACGCGATGATCAGTTTCCGCCTGGGGTCGATGAAGATGCCCTGACCGAAAATCCCCCTCGCTGTATAGCTGCCATCATTCATGGTCCACCATTGATAGCCATATCCAAATTCGGCCTGACTGGTATCAGCATGCTTCGTCGTTGCCGCAGCTATCCAACCGTCGGGCAACACCGCCTTGCCTTCTGCCATGCCTCCGCCCAGCATGAACAGGCCAAAGCGGGCAAAGTCGCGGGTTGATGCCTGCACGCAGCAGCCGCTGATTTCATGGCCGGTGGGTCCCAATAGCCAACTTGCATTTTGCTCCATGCCAAAAGGTCGCCATATCTTCTCCGACAGATAGTCGGACAAGTTCTTCTTTGTCGCCGAACTGACCAGCACCCCGATCAAATTGGTCTCGCCGGTCTTGTAAACCCATTTCGTGCCAGGAGGCACTTCACGCTTCAATTTGCGCATATAGCTGACAGTCACATCGACCCCCGGCTCAGCCTTGTGCGCGTTGAACAAAGCGACGTCCGATTTGGGGTCGGCATAATCCTCATTCCACTTCACACCTGATGTCATTGTCAGCAGCTGCCTGATCGTGACATCATCATAGACCGACCCTTTGAGGTCGGGAATGTAGTCCGACACTTTGTCATCGATGCTCTTGATATAGCCGTCCTTGATTGCAGCGCCAACCAATGTCGAAGTGAATGATTTCGCAACCGAGAAGCTGGTCCAGCGTCCATCACCACTGAAATCGAGTCCATATTTCTCGAGGCGGATTTTGCCGTCTTGAATGATCACCAATCCGGCTGTGCGCTGGTCCTTCATATAGGCCTCGACATCGATACCAACATCAAGTGGCGCACCTTTCGGCAAGGGATAGACGTTTTTACCAGTAGAAATGATCCGGGATTTTACAACCAGAGGAACCCTGTCCATTGTGCGAAAAGCAGCATCACGCTGCGGGATTGACCAGAATAGGACATCCTTATTGGTCGGCATGTTGAGAATCAGGCGGCGCATATCCTTGTCAGCCGCCACCCAGAATATACTGCCCACAGCTACCAGCGCTATCAATATCCCAATGATCCATTTCCGCATGACGCCCTCCCTTAGTATCCTGTAATGAAATACCTTACATATTTTTAATGAAGAAAGATTATTTAACGATGACCTTTATAATCCAGCATAAAAATAAAAATTTAAAAATGAAGCATGCCTGCCAAAATTGCCGTATGCTATGTTACAGGAAGAAATGCTTGCTGCCCTCAAATCTTCTTCAATGTGGAACTGTAATGTACAGGTTGTTGTTTGCCGGAACGGTTCTTTTACGGTTTATTAAAAAGGTGCTCTTTTCAAAATCATAACTGTATTTGATTTTTCCATCGCCTACGGCAGTTGCATAGCCCAATGTGTTAAATTGATATATCAGTTTAGGCCAATCGCTTTGATCGATTTCATCTTCTTTAAACATTGCAAAAAAATCTTTTGAATATGTGGTAGTGTTCAGTCTGATATTTTCATTATTTAAAATAAACGTCAACTTAGTAAAACGCCGGCCATCATGAGCAATAATTAATGCGTTTCCATTATTTTTGTTCAGTGAGTTCATTACTCCATCAACATATTTCATTATCAAAGATGATGGAAAATAATTGTCCTTTTCGGCTAGTTCCGTAACTTTTTTTAATACTATTTTTTCCAAGTTTTGCCTTTTTACATCAGATTTAGGCAGCCATATGGTTTGAGTACAACCCAAAGTTAAAATGATAAGAAAAACGAACAAAATTCCCGTAATCTTAAAGCGCATAATATCCCCCCATTCCATTCACTGTTAAAGAGAAATTTGATAAGACTTGGAACGTTTATAAATAATTTATAAAATTGTCAGCCTTTTATGTCAACTAAATATTAGCTACAAAATACAAGACGCAATTTTTTTATTACGGATTTGAAAGTAAGTATAATTTTCAAGATAGACATTTTGCGACCTTCAGGAATGAACAAATAAAAGACACCCATCCCTGATTTTTTAAAATATTTAAAATGATGGAAGTGCGTACTTTACCTACAAAGTTTCAGTGGCGGGCAGTTATTCGAATTGATGATTACGGAAAGAGAGTAATGTTCAAGATAAAAAGATTTGACCGGACTTATCTTTCTGTTTCCAAAGTCCCGCTAATTTGACCATCTCGCCCATTGTTCATTTTCCATTTCCTGTTTTATAAATAATCTTTCTTTTTACTTTGAGTGTTTCATTTATTGCTTTTAGAGCCTCTATCAAATCCTCATCAGAGTTAACCATCACCCTTCTGGGGCCTTCCCTTTGTTCCTGCTCTTTTACTTCCATACCTCACTACCTCTTTATTGAATCTATCGATGAAACAGGATTGTGTTAAGTATTGTTTTGACCTTATACCCTTACACCCTTTTACCGTTATAGCAGTTTCACCGGCTCTCCATTTTTAAAAGGACTTTCTTTTTTGTTTTAAGTGGTTCCTTATACACCTTCCATTTGTGATATGGGTCACTCACAAAATTTTGTTCCACCCCGCTGCCGTATTCATCTGTTTTAAATGTTCTGACAATCCATCCTCCGAGGACTTCATGCCGGTCACTTTTAATATCGCCACCCATAGTTGTTACGACTTCCCACATTTTAATTTACCTCCCGTTATAAATCGTTTGCGATTCCATTTCTAGAATCGATATAGAATCAAAGCAGCGGTGATTTCCGCCATCAGGCTCTATTTTGCTGTAGCCGGGTCTTCTTTCGGTTTGCTCAACTTTGCGTTAGCCTTACTAAGCTTTGCTATCTGGCGCTTTGAAGCTTTATCTATTTGCTTCTGCTGTTGTGCTTTCAAGTTGGCGGTCTTGCCAAAATTGTACATGGGTTTTCCCATTTTTAAATGCCTTTTGCCTTTCTTACGTGCGCTGCCAAACAGGTTAAAAATAGAAAGGCGCTCCATGAGACTTAAGCTGATGGAGCGCCTCTTTATGTTAACATAATTTGATTACAGTGCTTTCACGTTAACTGCCGACGGGCCTTTTGATCCCTGCTCAATATCGAAACTGACGCTCGCGCCTTCCTGCAGTGTCTTGAAGCCGCTGGCCTGAATCGCGCTAAAGTGAACAAATACGTCCCCGCCTTCAGCATTCTCAATGAACCCGAAGCCTTTGCTTTCGTTGAACCATTTTACTTTACCTTCTGACATAGCTATAATCCTCCTTTCATAAATTTTCAAAAGTCGAATCAGCACGATGACAGAAATAAAAAAGCCACCAAGACCCTAAAGTACTGGTGGCTAACCTATGTGCTTCAAAATGTCTAATTCCAACTCTCTCCTTCGCATCTTTATTTCTAAAGTATCCGAAGTTAGACGGATCCTA